>NZ_JBHSHZ010000006.1:0-929909 GCF_042653365.1 Flavobacterium sp. GCM10023249 | reverse complement strand
ATACACCAGTTTGAAGATGCTACAGCAGCTGCACATACTGGAGATGTTCCACCATCTACATCGTACATTTGCGCTTCGTTTAATTCAATTACTACAGCTTTGTTGAAAGCCAACTTGTTGTTTACATTTTGTTTTTTCATTTTCTTTAATTTTTAGTTTTCCACTTTGTTTATGTATTCCACTCTGGAATTTTTAAGACTGGCAGAGAATAATTCCCTGCCAGAATAATTTTTTACCAAACGTCTTTAGTAATCGCGTAGCTTAATGCAATTGAAGCTACGAATGCACATGGAGGCGTACTTCCTCCGTTGATATCAACTAAAGATTGATCGTTTAACTCAGCAATAGCTGCCTTATTGAAAGACAATGCGATGTTTGAATTGTTGTTTTTCATGATATAGTTTATTAATTAGTCTACGAAATAAGCGATTGATGCTCCGATTAAAGCTCCAGCTCCAGCTATACACCAGTTTGAAGATGCTACAGCAGCTGCACATACTGGAGATGTTCCACCATCTACATCGTACATTTGTGCTTCGTTTAATTCAATTACTACAGCTTTGTTGAAAGCCAACTTGTTGTTTACATTTTGTTTTTTCATGATTATTTAAATTATTTAGTTTGAAAATTGATTTATGAACTACTGAAACTAGTCGATAGTTAGTCTACGAAATAAGCGATTGATGCTCCAATTAAAGCTCCAGCTCCAGCTATACACCAGTTTGAAGATGCTACAGCAGCTGCACATACTGGAGATGTTCCACCATCTACATCGTACATTTGTGCTTCGTTTAATTCAATTACTACAGCTTTGTTGAAAGCCAACTTGTTGTTTACATTTTGTTTTTTCATGATTACTTAAATTATTTAATTTGAGATTGATTTTTTTTACAAGTCTCTGTTTGCTCTAAATCGTTTTTTTTCTGATAGCTCTTTTTAATATCTCTAACTATCATGTAACTAGTGAGCATACTTAAAACAAAGACAAACGCACCGTTTTTCATTGATAATTTTGATTAGTCAACGAAATACGCAATTGCAGCTCCAATTGCAGCTCCTGCACCCGCTAAACACCAAGTAGAAGAAGTAGCTACTGGAGATGTTCCACCATCAACGTTATGCATTTGAGCATCATTTAATTCGATAACAGCAGCTTTGTTAAAAGCCAACTTGTTGTTTACATTTTGTTTTTTCATGTTGTAAATTGTTTATATTGCTTACTCTTTTTTAGGATTTTCAGCTTTCTCCATTATCTTTTTTTAGAGAAATTACAGTTGTGTATGCTTGTTCGAACGATTGTAAAATCATCAATTGGACTAAAGCAGTCTGTGCATAATCATTCATTAAGTTCAAACTGTATTTTTCAAGATTTTTTAGTATAATACTATCGTTTTAGTTACTTTGATTGTAACATCAAAACAAACACAACCTGTACAAGTTGGACCACCAAGGATAGTTGAACCATCTTCTGCCATGATTTCTGCACCACCATTAATACTTCTCAACATTGAGTCATTTAATTCTGTTACTGAAGCTTTGTTGAAAGCTAATTTTCCGTTTAAATTTTCTTTTTTCATTGTTATTTAATTTTAATTGTTTAATATTCAACTATTTATCAATAGAATAGTCAGCTGTATGGTCACATCATTCAATGCACTTCCGCTATTTATCTGCTGCATTAGAGAATCTTTCAAATCAGTAACAACTGTTTTCTTAAAAATCAGTTTACTAGCCGTATTCATTGTTTTCATTTTATTTCATTGCATCTTCCTGCATCATGTCAATAATTTTCATACTGATGATGACAAGGCTAATTGTTATACCTACAGTTTCAGTAGAACCACCGTGTACATTTGACATGGAGGTGTCATTTAGCTCTACTACAGCTGCTTTATTAAAAGCCAATCTGTTCGTTGCGTTTTTCTTTTTCATGCTTCCTTGTTTTTAATTATCCTACAATTGGGCGAGTCATTTGTCTAACCGCATCTTTAATTGCATCACCAATAGCATCGATAAGATCGTCTATAGAAGCTCCTCCGTTAATTTCTGCCAACGTATTTTCATTCAATTCTGTAACAGCTGCCTTATTGAAAGCTAACTTGTTGTTTATCTTTTGAGTTTTCATGTTTTTTATTTGATTTTTTTGTTAGATGTATCACGTAGTGATGCAATGCTTAAAACATATCTTCAAGAATTATTATGCAATATCTAGAAGTAAATACCCCACCGTTAACTTCTGACATTTGGTCTTCGTTAAGCTCTAATACGTCAACTTTAGTAAAAGTCAACTTGTTGTTTACCTTTTGAGTTTTCATGTTTATTTTAGTTTAGTTTATTATTACCTTTATAATAATTCTAAGCAAATTGTCAATTGAAAGCTTTTGTTAAAACAATTGGCAGTTCCAATTGACTTTGCTAGCATTTTGAAATCTTTTTAATTTCAATTATTAGCCAATAATCAATTCTACCATCACTTATTAATGAAGAGGAATCCAAAATATCCATTGCTTCATTTTGTGCTATTTAACTCACTTTATTGACATAGTATTTTCGGAAAATCAAGACAATAGAAGTCCAGTGTCAAAACCAATTCGTTTCTGACATTCTCAATTACAAGTACATATGAATTAATAGATTGAGAGCGGCGATCCTACAAGCCGTGAAGTTTCCTTATAAACTATTTTGCTTGTTGCTCCTGAACATATTCTACAACTTTCATGGTCACCAAATAAATAGTGATTGCAATACTTACTGTTTCTGATGAACCACCATGAACGTTTGTCAACGAGGTGTCATTCAATTCTGTAATAGCCGCTTTATTAAAAGCCAACTTATTGTTTGCGTTTTGTCTTTTCATAGTTGTAAATGTGAATTAAAAAGCAACTTCGTAAATTGTAATCCTGATAGTAATCGGGTCACACATGCAACCTGAACAAGTTTCACCACCAACAATTGTAGATCCACCGTAGATTTCGATTAATGAATTTTCATTTAGTTCAATAACAGCTGCTTTATTGAAAGCCAATCTGTTGTTCATATTTTGCTTTTTCATGTTTTTCTCTAATTTTAAAGTTAGTTTACTATTGGTCTTGTCATTTGGCTGATTGCGTCTTTAATCGCATCTACAACTGCGTCACATACACATCCTGTAGAACTTCCTCCATTGATTGCATGTAATGATGTCTCGTTTAATTCTGCAACAGCCGCTTTATTGAAAGCCAACTTGTTGTTTAATGTTTGTTTTTTCATGTTTAATGCAAGTTTTTAATATTCTTTAAGGATTACATCACTACTTACAGTTAAAGTAAGTAAGGAAGTTGTACCAACCGTAAATGCTCCAGATGTACCGCCATTTACCTCGTGCATGTTCTTTTCATTCAATTCTATAACAGCCGCTTTATTGAAAGCCAACTTGTTGTTTGCATTTTGTTTTTTCATATAATTTAGAATTCAATTAGTGTATTTTGACGAGTTAGTTTAGTGGTTACGGAAAAGCAAACACATCCAGTACATGTTTCACCACCAACAATAGTAGATCCACCATTGATTGCGATTAATGAATTTTCATTCAGTTCGGTAACAGCCGCTTTATTGAAAGCCAACTTGTTGTTAACATTTAGTTTTTTCATTTAAATTCTTGATTTAGTGTTGTTATAAACTTTTAAATTTTTATGATTGGTAATCAAAATCAGACTCATAAAAGACTTCAACTGAAAAGCACAATGATAACTTTTCATTTTTCAGGCAATTTTATCCCTTTCTCTAATCTGAGATTTTAAAATCCAGACTACAGTTCATTGTGCTGTCATTTATCACAGCGAATCCTAAAAACGACCTGATTAGTTGATTGCCTGCGACATATCTATTGTTGCACTTGTGAATGCGCTTGTAGGTCCTACTACAGTTAAATAACTAGTCCCAGTACCACCATTCACATTAGCTAATGTTTGAGTGTCCAATTCTGCGACAACTGCTTTATTAAAAGCCAATTTGTCATAACTATTTTGTTTTTTCATAGTGTGCTTTATTGAGCCATCTGTTGTATCGTTCTTGTAATCCAAGTACATAAACATCCAGTCGAAGGCCAGTCGATTGAACCGTCTGCACCACCATTGATTCCATGAAGCTGGTCATCATTCAACTCTACAATTACTGTTTTGGCAAACTGTAACTTACTTGTATGGCTATCTTTTTTCATTATTGAATTTGATTAAAATAAATTTCGTCTCTAGTCCAGTTCCCATTACTACTTGAGATACAAAAAGTACAGCTTAGATCACTTGGCAAAGTATACACATAAGTTCCGCCGTTTACTTTTGTTAACTGATTTTCATTCAACTCAGATACTGCTGCTTTATTAAAAGCCAGCTTGTTTGCATTTTGCTTTTTCATGTTTTTAAAATTTGATTAATTGTAAATTATTAAATGAGTAATCTGAAGAAAATTACAGGCAATAGTTGCTCTGTACCAAGACTAATGTATAGTTGGCATGCCATTTACAAAATGCAAATGTTTCATGATTATTCAGATAAAGAATCTTTATCTGCCTGTAATTCTTCCAGAATTATTTTTGTTGTTCCTTGATATACTCCATAACTATAATCGATGCAACAACTACAGCTACACCTAAAGTTATTGATCCTCCATTTACATCGTTTAATGTAGTGTCATTCAGTTCAGCAACTGCTACTTTATTGAATGCTAATTTATTGCTAGCGTTAAACTTTTTCATACTTTTAATGGAATCTAATGATTGAAATTTTAGTCAAATTTTGAATTACCGTTGGCACTGGCATGTCTTCTGTACCTCCAATGATAGCCATTGATTCCAAATCATTTAATTCTGTTACCGAGGCTTTGTTGAAAGCCAAACTGTTGTTTTCTTTTGTTGTTTTCATGTTTAGTTTTTTAAGCGTTATCCAATTCTAATTGTTTCGTTGTGAAACAGCAGTACCCTGATGTTTCTAAAGTTCCACCATTAATTTTTAACATGTCACTTTCATTCAATTCAGAAAGTGTTGATTTGTTAAAATTCAGTGTGCTTTTACTGTTGTTTTTCATTTTAAAACCAATCTTTAGTTTGACATATAATTGAAATCGTACAAGTATCTACGATGGCATTTTGATCAGAAGTTCCCCCATTGATCGATACCATAGTGTTATCGTTTAATTCGACTACAATCGCTTTTAGAAAAGCCAATTCGTTAGTATTTGCAGTTTTTTTCATACTATTTAAATTAAAATTCGATTTGTGTGAAATTCCCATTGCTACTTGAGATACAGAATGTACAGCTAATGGACACTATCGTCATTGGACCTATAGTTGATGTGGTTGGTAATCCACCTCCAATAACGTTCATCTCAGATTGGTTCAATTCGGTCACATCAGCCTTGTTGAAAGCCAATTTTTTTGCATTTTGCTTTTTCATAGTTTATGTATTAATAGTTATCAAATTATTCGCATACCATGATGACCCACTCATCTAGAGTAAGCACAAGCAATTCCTAAATCAAGCTAAAGCAGGATTAAAACTTATAGGTTAGAATTTATTTCCAGAGTACAATCCATTTAAAAAAGGATTGGAATCGATTTAAAAGGCTCTTTTGCGGATATTGCAAATCCTTTTCATTGATTTTGAAAATTGAATTCGAACTTAATTTGTTTTTTTTGTAATTGCTCATTCTCTGTAATTCGACCTAATAAGCAATGCTAGTGTAGACATTTTTAGAATAGTACTATTTTCAAAATAAAAAATATATACTATATTTGTAGAATGTAAATTCTAGCAACACCTTGTTAGGTTTATATTTTGTTAAATTTTCTTATAAAACAGAGTCTTCCACACTCTGTTTTATTTTTTCTGTTTTATTTTTTTGACTTTAGGTGGCTACTTTAATTTTCACCACCATAAAAAGTCCAAAGCAGAAATAATCAGATTTCTTTCATATTTCTTCGACAAAGTAAACAGGTTAATTTTGAATAAAAAAACGAACACGCCCCATATTTATAAAATATCGGGCGTGTTTTTCAATTTTAATTAACTGATTTAGAGATAATTACAATTTAATCTACTTTATTTCATTAATTTTTTTAATATATACTGAAGGACTAATTCCAGTGGCTGCTTTGAAGTATTTTGTAAATGATTCTGGACTTTTGTATCCAATTTCTTCTGCGATTGCATTGATAGAATATGACCTTAATTTGGTATTATTCTTCAATTCTAAAATAATATAATTGATACGTAGTTCATTGGCGTAAGTACTAAAACTCTTTCCAAGCTCCGAATTGATTATTTTTGATAGGTATGCGGTATTAGTCTTTAGCTTTTTAGCAACATTATGCAAAGTAAAATCTTGTCGCAAGAATTGTCTTTTCTCTTCCAATTTTACCAACTTTTCTAAAATATCAGCAACCGTTTCGTCTTTTATATTGAATCCTGATCCATTATTTTGACTATCTACTTCTTCCTTATACAATTCTTCTTCTGAGGTTTCATAAGCCTCTGAAATTTCTTCTACCCCATCAAATTCCTCAATTTCCTCAATTTCCTCAAATTCTAATTCCTCTTTTGGGTTATCCTCAAAGCCATCCTCAACTGCCTTTAATGAACTTATTATAGGTTCATTCCCAATTGAAGATTGCACTTTTCTAGTCTCGTCTTCATAATTTCTGATCTTGAACAACAACTCATCAAATTTCAATTGATTTTGTTTTTCGATTCCTTTCTTATTCATATAAACAATCAGAATCACAGCAAATAAAATCAATACAACCAAAAACAAACCCCATTTTTGATTAATTAAAGAAGCTTCCCTGTTTTGGAGTTCTGAAATATCAATCTTATGAAGGTGGTCAATAGTGTCAATTTTTTTCTGCCCAATCTTTTTTGACTTATCGATAAACAACTGAAAATAATAATTGGACTGTTCAGTATCTCCCAAAAGTTTATAGTTCTCGGCCGATAAGTAATATATTTCAGAAAGGTATTCGATAGGCATTATACCCGTATCCTTGGATTTGATCATATTCAATAAAGTCGAAATTGCTTTATTGTACTCTTTTTTTAGTGTATATATTTTAGAAACATCAATTTGAATAGGAGCAATTACATTAATGTTTTTTGTGATATAAGCCATTTGTGAGGCTTTTTGCATCGCTTTTTCTGCCTCATTTAGCTTACCCTTATCTATAAAATAAAGTCCTAACTGTTTTAAAAAATGAATTTCATGTTCCTTAAGATTATTTCTTCTACACAACTCTAAACTTTTATTGATATACACAAAAGCAGAATCAGGTTGTTTTAGTTTAATATACGATTTAACCAATCCCAACTTAACATCGAGCATTCGCATCTCATTAAGATTTTTATCGTCTAAGTTCTTTTTGTAAATATCCAGTGCTTCATGGTATTTTTCCAATTCAAACAAAATACTAGCCTTCTTTATCAGAATGTAATTGTACGTCTTATCATCGTTAGTTTCCTGACAAATTGCCAATACATCATTGTAAATATTCAGTGCTCCTTCGAAATCAAACTGATTGAATAAATAATTCCCTTTATTCACTTTTACCACCAACTCAAAATCTTTGTCATTGGGAGCAACTTGGGCTGCTTTATCGAAAAAATAAAAAACACTGTCTTTTTCACTTAACGCACCACATAAATCGGCAAGTGTACAATAAGCGAAGACAATTTCTTTAGTTTGTCCACTACTTTTTAAAGAAGTTAATAGTTTATGAGCGTATTTTTTTGCTTTTTGAGGGTTTTCATATAAATATTTTTGGATTGAATCATTGATTCTATCACTTTTTTGTGAATAAATCGACGCATTTGAGAGAATGAAAAAAACAAGTCCAAAAAGGCATGTTTTTCCATTTAATTCGACTAATCTTCTGAAAATCATTTATTTAAAAAAATTAAAATTATCCATTTTTTATAAATTTAAGGCGTGTACATTTTTTTGGCTAAGTTTTTTCAAATAGATTTGGGTATCAAATTAAAAAGCCAAAGATTATGAAAAAAATTAGATTTCAAAAATTAGATTTCAAAAAGACTAACATTGTTGAGTTAAATTCTGAAGAAGCAAGCAAAATTTACGGAGGAACAGCTTGTGGAATTGATACAGATCCTAGAAGTATCTTCACTGGTAAATTTTGCCTAAATGTACAGGCTGATATACAAATAAGTCTTTAATTAATTATTTATTACTAGAAAAAGCCAGACTGGGGAGTCTGGCTTTTTTTATTGTCATACTTCAAAAAATAAGAGAATTCAAATTCTATTATTTAATTATTGGACGTGAAAAATCTTTTGTAAGTTCAGCAATTGCATCAGCGACTGCCTCACAAACACAACCAGTAGAACTTCCGCCCTGTATACTATACAGTTGATCGTCGTTTAATTCTAAAACTACAGCTTTCTTAAAAGCTAGTTCGCTTGTTATATTTTGCTTTTTCACAAGTTAATTATTTAGTAGCCATTGCATCTGCCGCTCCTTCTAAAAGACCGAATTCAAAAGCCATAGTCACCGCTAAACTACCTACACTCAAAGCTGACGCAGCTATCAAACATACATGAGTCGTAGTTCCTCCTCCATTAACTTCTACTAAATTCTTATCATTCAATTCAACTAGAGTAGATTTATTGAATGCTAACTGATTTAAATTTTTGTTTTTCATTTTTTGTCGTTTTTTAGTTTATCTAATTTTTGTTGTTATTGCGTAGCTAACTGCGTATCCTGCCTCGTTGGCCTGATCCATTAATTTGGTAACTACATTACTTACTGCGTCTACTGCATCCGTTAATTCACCACCATAAACCCCAATCATTCTAGTGTCATTCAATTCAACAATGGCTAGCTTATCAAAAGCCAACTTGTTCTTTACATTTTGTTTTTTCATTTTTCTTAGTTTTTTATTTTCCCCTTACTCTTTAAAGGATTTTCAGGATCCTCCTTTTCTGCACTTTGTATTTAAATCATTTTGACATAGGTATAATTCCGTTCACCGGTAGCATACTCCATAGTCCGAATTGACTGCTATAGGCTAAAAAGCTACCTTAGTTCTCATAGCCTCCAACAAAGGATCGCAACAACATCCGGAACAGTCAATTCCTCCATTGATGGTTGATCCTCCGTTGATTTCTAACAATAATGCTTCGTTTAATTCGGTCACAGCAGCTTTAGTAAATGCTAAAACAATTGCTCCATTTTTCTTTTTCATACTATTCTGATTAATAATTAATTTGCGTTACTTTCATCTCCAATTAACCCAGAAGTAACTATTGCTGGAGTCATCTGGCTTACAGCCTGAGGGAAACAAATCGGAGATGAACCTCCTTGAACATTTTTCAATTCATTGCTATTCAATTCTGCAACTGACTTTTTCTCAAAAGCCAATTGGTTGTTTACAATTTGTTTTTTCATGTAATTATGATTTTATTTTTTAATGTTTGTTTGATTACTTCCGAAATGATTTTTCCGGCATGAATCATCAAGGCAAAAGGTTTTTAATTCCTTCTTTTATTGAATTATAAGCTCCTTTCACTCCCTCAACAATATGAGCTTCAAGGGTCAAACCCGTCACGGTACCTCCAATAACCTGATTGAGAGACTCATTACACAACTCTGTAACAGATGCTTTTTTAAAAGCCAACTTATTGTTTACAATTTGTTTTTTCATGTTATTATGATTTTATTTTCCTGTTTTTTTAATGTTTCTCTGATTCCTTCCGAAATGATTTATCCGGCATAGATCATCAAGGTAAAAGATTTTTAATTCCTTCTTTTACGTCATTATAAATTTCTTTCACTCCGTTAATAATTTGATTTTCAACGGGCGAAATCGTCCTACTTCCTCCTACAACCTGATTTAAAGAATTAGTACACAACTCTATAACAGAAGATTTCTTAAATGCCAACTGATTGTTTACATTTTGTTTTTTCATACTACTTGAATTACGGTTGATAGATTTCATAATAATCCCCTATTGTACCAGGTCCGTTACTACTGGCAACACAAAAAGTACATCCCAAAGGATTCGTTTGAAATTGATTCTGATAATACCCTGTTCCCCCTTGGATTTTGTTCAATTCATCAATGTTTAATTCGGCCACGGCTTTTTTCGCAAAAGCCAACTTGTTTGCATTTTCTTTTTTCATGTTTATAAAATTTAGATTAGTTACTTAATTAAGGCATTTGCAATGTCTGTGCGAAATTAACAGCCGCTGATACTACCGCAGCATTTGTACCCGCTGGCAAGTTTTGCACAAAGGACACCACTGCAGATTGAATGGCATCTCCTAAATCTGCTCCATGAATTGACATCAATTGATTGTCATTCAATTCGATGATGGAAGTTTTTTCAAAAAGCAATTTGTTGTTTTCTGATTGTTTTTTCATTGTTTCTTATTTTTTTGAATTTTCCCTACTCTTTACTAGGATTTTCGGGTACTTCCTTAAAAGAAGGAATCAACGGAAACAATTGTTTGAAAAAGATTGCGTTAAAAGATTTTTTGTAGCGCCTCTTTCAGTCTGAAAATAAAAAGCTTAAATCCTGCGTGCTTCTGACCTCGTTTCATCGGATCATTCAATTCAAAAATCGAGTTGCGGTTTAATCTTTTGTCTTTTTTCAGATACATTGTTTGCAATTAAATCGTTCTTTTTAACAAACAAATAATAGCAAGAAGTACTACAAAGTGGAAAACTAGAACTATAGAAATGTTCCCTTTATTATAATTCCTAACCTTTACTTGTTTAGTTTGCATTTTGTTACAATTTCTTCTAAAACAGCATCTTACACGACTGTTTTAATTCAACGAAAATAGAACGGCGCCTTGTTCATTTTCGTTGAGCCAAAGTAAAAGAGGTTTTCGGAAGGAAAAAAATGAGAAACACACCTTTTTATAAAAAAAGGCGTTCAAAAAACAAAGCAACAATCACATTTACAACAAGTTATGTTATTTGTTGTTTTCTAGGTGCTGATTGATCTTTTTAATATAAATAGTAGGTGTTATTCCAGTAGCTTCCTTAAAATAACGGGTAAATGCATCTGGCCTTTTATAACCAATTTCCACTGCAATGGCGTTTACGGAATAAGATCGAAGTCTCGCATTGTTTTTTAATTCAACAATAATATAATTGATGCGAAGTTCATTAATATAGGTACTGAAACTCTTGCCCAGCTCGTTATTCACAATTTTAGACAAGTAAGCCGTGTTGGTTTTTAATTTTTTGGCTACAGTATGCAGTGTACATTCCTGCTTTAAGAAGTATTTTTTTTCTTCCAAACGAACTAAACCGTCAAGTATTTGATTTACTTTTTCATCTTTTATGATGAATCCGGTAGCGCCTGAAGCAAGCATTTCCTCATCGTAGCTTTCCGGTTCCGAATCCATTTCTTCGATACTCTCCTCCTCCATTTCACCTTCAAAAGTTGCTTCGAAAGAAACCTCTTCTTCTGTAGTTTCTTCAATATCGGCGATATGATTTCTTGCAATATGCAGTTCTTCTTCAATTGGCGTTTCCTTCTCTACATTCACTCCTGCTTCAAACTCATTGATTCGACGCATTAGATGATCGAATTTTTCCTGATTTTCCTGTTCTTTCTTTTTCTTTCTGAAATACAAAACAACAAGCAAAAGGCTTAAAACACTCAGTGCAATGGTTAATCCCCATTTTTGATAACTAAGGGCTTTCTTTTCATTTTCTATTTCTGATACGTTAATATTATGCAGATAATCAATCGTTTCAATTTTCTTTTGGCCAATTTTTTTGGAATCATCTACATACTTTTCAAAATAATAGGCAGCTCTTTCAGAATTACCCAAAACCTTATAGTTTTCAGCAAGAATATTGTCAATTTGTATACTATTTTCAATACTAAACGGAACATTCTCTTTATTAACAAGCAATTCCTCCATTAAGTTTACGGCTTCTTTTGATCGATTTTGTAACGTATATAGTTTGGCCCTACTAATACGTATCATTCTCAAATACCCAACAACACCATACTCTTCGGCAATTAAATACGCCTTATTCAACTCATTTTCAGCTTCTTTATATCGTTTCGAATAAATAAAAGCAGTAGCCAACTGATCTCTAAAGAAAATTTCATATTCAACATATTTAAATTTTTTAGAAACCGCTAACCCTTTGTTAATGTAAACTAGTGATGAATCGGGTTTATTGAGTTTAAGAAAAGCCTTTGAAAGACTTAATTGTATTCCCAAACGTGAAAGTCTGTCGAAATTTTGTTTTTGTAATCCTGCCTTGAATATACTTAAAGCTTCGTCATACTTCTCTATTTCAAAATAGACGTTTCCTCTTTGAATAACAATAAAATCATAGGCATAAGAATCATTGTTTTTTTTTGCCAAACTCAAACATTCATCATACAATTCTAACGCACTGTCAAAATCATTTTGATTAAATAAATAGCCTGCTTTATTAATTTTAAATTTAAGCTCAAGATCAGAATCATTGTTTTCAACTGCTTTTTGAATTGCTTTTTCATAAAAATAAAAAACACTATCAATCTGTGATTCAGCACCCGACAAATCAGCTAAATAAAAATAAGCCAGTCCTTGCTCTTTAAGGTTTTTTGTTTTCTTACTCTTGGCCAATAGTCGATAACTGAGTTTCTTTGCTTTCTTAGTATCATTGAAAAGTGTCTTTTTAATGGAGTCAATTAATGTTTTATTACTAGCTGATTGTGCTAATAACGGAACCGATAGATATAGAAAGACAAGTGTAAAAAAAAGGTTTTTCATTTTTAACATCTAATAACCTCAAAACCAAGAAAATAACTCATTAAAACAACCCCTTTTTTTATAAAAAAGTGTGTAGCTATTTACTTAACTTCAAATTTTTAAAATACATTTGGCAGCAAATAAAGACCAAATATTATGAAAAAAATCAAAAAAGAAAAATTGAGTCTACAAAAGGCAACAGTAACCGAACTAAATTATTCTCAATTGATTCGAATTAAAGGAGGAGATGATGGTGAACCTTTTACTACAAACTGTACTACTGACGACAACAACACAAACAACCCTAGAAATACATACACACTTTGTTCTGCGATTAAAACAGCAACAAAATAAACTGTAAAAAGACCGCAATACCTAATACCTATTTTCAACATCATTATTTTTTAACTTTATAAAAAAGCTATTATTATGAAAAAAATCAGAAATGAAAAATTAAGCTTGCAAAAGACTTCAATTGTCGAATTAAACAGCTTACAAATGCATACGATTTATGGAGGTACTAATTACAACACTGGTAATGACCCTATAACAGTTGATAATGAAACAGAATTATTTACGAGTAATCCAAGAAATACTTTTACCACTTGTTCTTCCGTAAAAACGACATCTAAATAAAATCAATTCAAACTAAGCAAATAAAAAAAGGAGAGCAATTGCTCTCCTTTTTTTGATATATACTTATGTCTTAAAAAACTACTCTTACAAAAGGCATCCAGGCATCCGAATAAATCCTATCGTCATCATCGTGCAATACATTGTATCGAATCCCAATGGTGAAATTAGTATTACGATAACCCGCTCCTACAAAAAGTGCCGTATTCCAAAAATTGTCGTTTATTGTTCCGGAAGTCGTATCATATTCTGCATTCACTCTTAATTGCTCCAATTCAGTTGAAACTTGTAAAAACTCTACAGGATTCACGATAGCACCCAAACTCCCTCCATAAATCCAAGAATTATAATTAAAGTCCTTATTTTTAACATAGCTACCGTTCAAACCCGCTCCTAAAGTCCAAATATCATTCACATTATAATACATCATTGGAGATAACGTAATGTTAGTGTAACGATTCCCAAGCCCCAATCCAACACCTCCTCCAAACTGCACTCTTTCCCAAAAGGCA
Organism: Flavobacterium sp. GCM10023249; assembly: GCF_042653365.1. NCBI lineage: Bacteria > Pseudomonadati > Bacteroidota > Flavobacteriia > Flavobacteriales > Flavobacteriaceae > Flavobacterium > Flavobacterium sp. GCM10023249. The sequence goes on along the minus strand of NZ_JBHSHZ010000006.1, from coordinate 916,011 downwards.
CTCTTACTCTTCGGAATGCTATCATTCTGAGCGGAAGAAATTACACTATTGAAAAATATTCCCAAAATAAAAATCAATTTAACAAAGTTTCCACCAATTTTTAACATCATTTTAAATATTTAAAAATTAAAGAGATAAATGTACCAATTTCTTTAAAAGATTAGCCGAAAAGTTTATACTTTTGCATAAATTTTTTAACCTAAATCGTCCTCAGACCAATATTATGGATAGGTTTTCCTTTTTAAACGCAGCACACACGGCATTTTTTGCCGATTTATACGAACAATATCTACAAAACCCTGATAGTGTTGAGCCTAGCTGGAGAGCATTTTTTCAAGGTTTCGACTTTGCCAATGAATTTGCAAATCCGGTAGATCAACTAAATGCCATCTCAAATGGTGAAGCACCCATCAGCGGTAATGCCGAAAAATTACAAAAAGAATTCAACGTTCTTAAATTAATTGACGGCTACAGAACTCGCGGACATTTGTTCACGAAAACAAACCCGGTACGCGATAGAAGAAATTACTCTCCTGTTTTATCTTTAGAGAACTTCGGATTGTCGGATGCCGATTTGAATACGGTTTTCGACGCCGCTAAAGTGGTTAACTTACAACCTTGTCCTTTACGTGATATCGTAAAACATTTGGACAATGTATACTGTCAGCACATTGGTGTAGAATACATGTACATTCGTGACCCGAAAGTAATCGATTGGATTCAACGTCGTTTGGATATTAACGATAACTTACCGAATTTCAATACCGACCAAAAGAAACGCATCCTTAAGAAATTAAATGAAGCGGTTTCTTTCGAGAATTTCTTACATACTAAATATGTAGGTCAAAAACGTTTCTCATTAGAAGGTATCGAATCGGCTATTCCAGCTTTAGATTTCTTAATTGAAGCAGCTGCCGATAAAGGTGTAGAACAATTCGTAATGGGTATGGCACACCGTGGTCGTTTGAATGTGTTAGCTAACGTATTCGGAAAACCAACACAAGATATCTTCTCTGAATTTGACGGAAAAGATTATGACGATGATGCATTATTTGATGGTGACGTAAAATACCACTTAGGTTTAACTGCCGACAGACAAACTGCTAACGGAAAGAAAATCAACATCAACTTAGCACCGAATCCTTCGCACCTTGAAACTGTAGGTGCCGTTATAGAAGGTATCACTCGTGCAAAACAAGATAAATACTATCCACAGGATTTCTCTAAAGTACTACCTATTGCCGTTCACGGTGATGCTGCAGTAGCAGGTCAAGGTATTGTTTACGAGATCATCCAGATGGCAAAATTAGACGGATACAAAACCAATGGAACCATCCACGTGGTATTCAACAACCAAGTAGGATTTACAACCAACTATTTGGATGCACGTTCTTCTACGTACTGTACCGATATTGCCAAAGTAACTTTATCTCCAGTATTACACGTAAATGCCGACGATGCAGAAGCGGTAGTACACGCGATGTTATTCGCTTTAGAATACCGTATGGAATTCGGAACAGACGTTTTCATCGATTTATTAGGATACAGAAAATACGGTCATAATGAAGGTGACGAACCTAAGTTTACTCAACCTATTTTATACAAAGCAATTGCTAGACATAAAAACCCAAGAGACCTATATGCAGATAAGTTAAAAGCAGAAGGTACCATCGATGGTAATTATGTAAAAAGTTTAGAAGACGAATACAAAGCTTCTTTGGAAGAAAACCTGGAAAACTCTCGCAAAAAAGACTTAACGGTAATTTCTCCGTTCATGCAAGACGAGTGGAAAGGCTTTGAACAAGTTGAAGCGGAAGGAATGCTTCAAAAATACGACACAAAAGTAAGCAAAGAGGTTATTGATGCAGTAGCAAAAACGGTAACCGAATTGCCTTCTGATAAAAAATTCATCAGCAAAATCACAAAACTAATCGGTGACAGAAAAACAATGTATACCGAAACAGATAAGTTGGATTGGGCTATGGGTGAAATGTTAGCCTACGGATCTTTATTAACCGAAGGATACGATGTTCGTATTTCCGGTCAGGACGTAGAGCGTGGTACATTCTCTCACCGTCATGCTGTGATTAAAGTAGAAGATTCTGAAGAAGAAGTAATCTTATTGAATCATATCCCTGGTAAAAAAGGAAACTTCTCCGTATACAACTCTCACCTTTCAGAATATGGTGTTTTAGGATTCGAATATGGTTATGCTTTGGCTAACCCGAATGCTTTGACTATCTGGGAAGCTCAGTTCGGAGATTTCGGAAACGGTGCACAAATCATGATTGACCAATACATTTCTGCTGCAGAAGACAAATGGAACAATCAGAACGGTATCGTAATGTTATTACCGCACGGATACGAAAACCAAGGTGCTGAACACTCTTCGGCACGTATGGAACGTTTCTTACAACTATGTGCACACCATAATATGTATGTAGCCGATTGTACAACGCCTGCCAACTTCTTCCACTTATTAAGAAGACAAATGGTAACCAAGTTCCGTAAACCATTAGTGGTAATGACGCCTAAGAGTTTATTACGCCATCCGGAAGCGGTTTCTTCGGTAGCAGATTTCACAAACGGTGAATTCCAGGAAGTGATTGACGATCCTAACGTAAATGCGGCTGATGTAAAAACATTGGTATTCTGTACAGGTAAATTCTACTACGACTTAAAAGCGGAAAGAGAAGCCAACGGAAGAAACGATGTGGCATTAGTAAGATTGGAGCAATTGTTCCCGTTACCGGTTGAACAAATGAAAGCGATCATAGCGAAATACCCTAATGTAGAGGATTACGTTTGGGCTCAGGAAGAACCGAGAAACATGGGAGCTTACGGTTTCATGTTGATGAATTTCAATGAAGTGAAGTTCAGAGTAGCGTCTCCAAAAGCTTACAGTGCGCCGGCAGCAGGAAGTTATGTGCGTTCTAAAAAACGTCATGCCGCTGCTATCGCTATGGTTTTCGATAAAACCTTATTCCAATAAAAATTGTATTTTTGATAAACTGATATATAACAACACTTTATAAAATTATAACCGATGATTTTAGAAATGAAAGTCCCTTCACCGGGAGAGTCAATCAAGGAAGTAGAAATTGCAACTTGGTTAGTAAAAGACGGAGACTATGTAGAAAAAGACCAAGCGATTGCAGAAGTTGATTCGGATAAAGCAACATTGGAATTACCGGCTGAAATGAGCGGAATCATTACGCTTAAAGCAGAAGAAGGTGATACAGTAGCAGTGGGTGCTGTAGTATGTTTAATTGATACAGACGGTGCAAAACCAGAAGGTAGTGCTCCAGCTGCAGAAGCTCCGAAAGCAGAGGCTCCGAAAGTAGAAGCACCAAAAGCGGCTCCTGCTCAAGAAACTAACTATGCTACAGGAAGTGCTTCACCAGCAGCTAAAAAAATATTAGCAGAAAAAAATATCGATCCTACAACAGTAGCCGGAACAGGCAAAGCAGGAAGAATCACTACAGAAGATGCTGCCAATGCAGTACCTTCTATGGGAACACCAACTGGAGGTTCTCGTGGTTCTGACCGATCAAAATTATCCATGTTACGTCGTAAAGTGGCAGAGCGTTTAGTAGCTGCGAAAAACGAAACGGCTATGTTGACTACTTTCAATGAAGTTGACATGACTGAAATTTATAAATTACGCGATCAGTATAAAGAAGAATTCAAAGCAAAACACCAAATGGGATTAGGCTTTATGTCTTTCTTTACTAAAGCGGTAACACGCGCTTTACAGTTATATCCGGATGTAAACTCTATGATCGATGGTCAAGAGAAAATCTCTTACGATTTCTGTGATATCTCGGTAGCGGTTTCAGGACCAAAAGGACTAATGGTTCCAGTAATGCGTAACGCAGAATTATTGTCTTTCCGTGGTGTGGAAGCTGAAATCAAACGTTTGGCTTTACGTGCTCGTGACGGACAAATCACTGTAGATGAAATGACAGGTGGTACTTTCACTATTTCGAATGGTGGTGTTTTCGGTTCGATGTTATCAACACCAATCATCAATCCTCCACAGTCAGGTATCTTAGGAATGCACAATGTAGTGGATAGAGCTATCGTGAAAAACGGTCAAATCGTAATCGCTCCGGTAATGTTCGTAGCATTGTCGTATGACCACAGAATCATCGACGGACGTGAGTCGGTTGGTTTCTTGGTAGCAGTTAAAGAAGCTTTAGAAAACCCAACAGAAATCTTAATGGGTGGTAATCCAAGAAAAGCATTGGAATTATAATGTTTTCATTATATCAATACAAATCCCGAGCATTATGTTCGGGATTTTTTTTTGAATACAGTTATTCTCCTTTTAATAGAATATTGATAGAAAGATTTTTTTATCTTTAGCATTAGTTAAATTAATTTGATTCTAATATGCCAATAAACAAGCAGATAGCCAACGTCATTAAAAAATCACTCTCTAAATTTGATTTCAATAAACTAGAAGAGAAATGTACTAATGAGGCTCAAACTAGACAATATCTAATCGAACCAATTATTGAAATATTAGGATACAGCCGAATGGATGATATGCTAACCGAAATAAATGCTGGTTGGGGACAAAAAAATGACAGAGCTGATATTGGCCTATTAATAAAGGGAAAAAACCCAGAAATTATTGTTGAATGTAAAAAGTATGGCAAAACATTAACCGATAAAGAAGCCTCACAGTTAAATGGTTATTTCATAAATACACCTAGTTCAAAGTTGGGTATTTTAACAAATGGTATTGAATGGAGAATATACAGTGCAGACGAAGCAAACAAAGAAACAATTTTAAATGTAAATCCATTTTTAGTATTAGACTTTAATGAAATAAATGATGCATTAATTGATACTTTATCCAAACTTCATAAGAATAATATCGATGTTAAAGAGTTATTAGAAGAAGCGACTGATTTTTATTTCATGCGCGGTTTTTCAGTTGCATTTGCGAATGAATTATATGATCCTTCAGATGATTTTCTAAAAGCCATTTTCAACAGAATGAATGGAAAAAGATTAACAGATCCATTAAAATCAAAAATTAGAGAACAAATTAATTCGAGTTCAATCCAAAAAGCTCTGTATAAAGTTATAGAAGAAGAATCAAAAAACGGAAGTCTTATAATCACAACCGCTGAAGAATTAAAAATATATCATGCTATCAAAACAATTCTAATACATAAAAAAGAGATTGATGCCGATAGAATATCCTATAGAGACCAAAAAAACAGCTTCAATATATTAGTAGACGATAACAACAAAAAAAATATCTGTAAAATTCTTAATTCAAGAAATAATTATTCACTTGAAATTAATGGAAATAAATATGATGTGAAAGGTATAGAAAGTGTAGTTGCACTAAAAAAACAACTTTTAGACGCCGCAATGGTTCACTTTCAAAAATAATTTTTCCATCTAAACAAAACATAATTTCTTTCCGTACTTAGAATACTTTTAAGTGCGGTTTGTTTTTTTTATTTCCTACTTATACCGTTGCAAAAACTCCGAAGGCGTTTCACCGCATTTCTTTTTGAATAACCGGGAAAAATAGGCATAATCCGCATACCCTAAATCGGCGGCAATGGCATTGAAACTTCGTTTTTGCGAAATCAGTTCGCGTTTGGCTTCCAGGAAAACCCGTTCCAGAATAATATCGGTCGTGGTCTTATTCACCTGATCTTGTGTAATTCGGTTCAAATGCTTGGGCGAAACACACAACCAATCCGCATAGTGTGACGCCGACTTTTCGGTTTTGTAATGCTGTTCCACCAAGCGCTCCAATTCATGAAACTTCTCCGAATACGAATGCGTCTTCTTTTGCACTATACTATCCTCAGCTATATACAAACGGGTACTTTCAATATAAATCAATTCGACCAATGCCAAAATTTTTGAAGCCTGAAACACCTTTCCGGAAGTAGCTTCCTCCAAAATAAGGGCAAACATGTTCTTAAAATACGGTAAGTCCTCCTGCCCTAAATTCAATACCGGTACATTTTGAATACGCTGAAAGAAAGGAAACTGCAGCAATTGGGCTTTGGTGAACGGCAATTCATAAAACGATTGGGAGTGAAAAAAAATAAAACCCCGAATGTCTTCCGACAATTCCCAATGGTGCATTTGTCCGGGATTTAGAAAGAACAAACTCCCCGGCTGTATGGTATAGGTTTCAAAATCGATTTCGTGCGTACCCGATCCATGCGTAAATAGTACAGTCAAATAAAAACTATGCTTGTGCGGTTTATGAATGTTGCGATGTGCCGTTACCAGATGACTCTCTATTGTATTGGTATGAAAACCCTCCAATGTATGGGAACTTCCAAATTGATCCAAATGCAACACTTTCAAATTCTTCATTGCTTTACCCTTTACAATATGTCCTAAAAGTACAAATAGTAGCGTGATTTAGCAATAGCCCAATGCAAACATCGCACTACCTTTACCTAAAAAATAAGTCATGTCAACTTTCTTACATATTATCGGAGAAAAATGTCCAAAATGCCATCAAGGACAGGTATTTGCTAAAAAAGGCAACATCTTCCTTTTGCAATTACCCAAGATGCATACCCATTGCTCGCACTGTAACCACAAGTTTGAAAAAGAACCGGGGTATTTCTTCGGATCGATGTTTGTGAGCTACGCACTTTTAGTAGCCGAAATGGTGGTTTTCTTTTTGATTACCTACCAATTCATCGACAGCTTCTTAACCATTGTAGGGTTAATCGCAACGATGGCGGTTTTGTGGAGCACGTTCAACTTCCGCTTGTCACGAATGATTTGGATCTACTTACTCGACGGCCCGAAAAAGCAACTCTAAAAGGTGAACTCCAAACTAAATAATGAGAACTACGAATTAAGTTAGGTGAACTACTTACTTGATTCGGTGAACTCCAAACTAAATACAGAGAACTACCAATTAAGTTTGGTGAACTACTTACTTAATTCGGTGAACTCCAAACTAAATACAGAGAACTACGAATCGAGTTTGGTGAACTACTTACTTAATTAGGTGAACTCCAAACTAAATACAGAGAACTACGAATCGAGTTAGGTGAACTCCTAATCAAGTAAGTAGTTCTCATTTTCGTTTTGCATTTAAAAAAAATCAACTTTTATCATTCCGTTACCAATGCGCATTTAAAAATCATAAATTACTGAATAACAATATTTTACACAACAAAACAATCGACACAAAAAGATAACCTGCTGATTTTCTTTGCTTTTTTAAAATAAAAAATAAGAATATTCTGATATTTTGGAATGGTTTTTGGTTTTTGATGAGTAATCATTTAAATCATTATTAATTAAAAAACGAAAAATCATGGCAAGAAAAAAACTATCACGTGTAATTGACTTAGAAAAAGCACGTACCAGACTGGCAGCAATCAAGAGTATTGATGACGCATTGGACTTAGGAAGCGGGTTTACCGCCCGAAACTACGAAGAAGAAATCAACGCACTCAATTCCGACTTACAAGCGTACAATACCGCTTTGAGTACCGTAGACAATTTGTACAACAACTGCATTGCAAAGATTGATGCAATTAAAGACTGGAACGAAAGGATTCTGGCTGGTGTAGCCACCAAATACGGCAAGAACAGTTCACAATATGAAATGGCTGGCGGTGTCAAGAAAAGCGACCGCAAAAAACCTTCACAAAAAAGGATGAATACGTAATCCCTGTTTTTTAGTTTGATAATCCCGTTTTCCGTAAAAAGAAAGCGGGTTTTTTTGTATGTTTAACCCTTCTAAAATAATCTTGGATAGCACAATTTCTATATGAAAGCAAACCTCACCCTTTTCTCCCGACCTTTATTCCTACTTGGCTTACTGCTACTCATTACTAATGATTGCTATTTCAAATATGCTTACCCAAGTTTTATAACCGGAAAGCTTTCCGATTTTGCCGGATTGTTCATCTTCCCGTATTTCTTCTCGGTATTTATGGAAAAACAAGCCAAATACATTTATATGGCAACTGCCCTATTTTTCATCTACTGGAAGTTGGAAATGGCACAACCGTTCATTGATTGGCTTTCTTCAATAACTCACCTTGGGATTTACCGAACTGTAGATGTTACCGATTTAATCGCTTTACTGATACTACCATTTTCCTATCTGTACTTCAAAAATAAAAAAGCCTATACTTTAAAAGCCAATCCGTTAATTCAAATGACAATTGTTCTGATCAGTGCTTTTTCATTTGTAGCCACCACACTTCCTCCAGTTAAGCAAACTTCGATTGAACTAGAATCTAAAAAAACATTTCTTATCCCAGCGAAAAAGCAAACAGTATTAGAAGAATTAATGCCAACAGAGGAAATGAATGACACTGATTTTGAACACATAATTCAACCCAAAGGTTTTAAAGGCTCAATCCTTGTCAAAATCAAAGCAACAGCATACCTTGAGAACAACACAATGATTACACTAAAAGAAATCAATACTTATTTTATTGATAAAGAACTATACAACAGCTACGGTTTTGAAGAAATAGAAGACTTAAAAATTGAAGATTTTGAAAAACTTTACGAAGCGTACTTATCCGAAAAATACGGCTCGGTAAAAATCATACAACCAAAATAAACAACGAGAAAACAGTATGAAAAAAAATCAGAAACAAGCCGCGATCGGTTTCATCTTCATTACTTTACTGATAGATGTCATCGGACTGGGGATTATCATTCCGGTAGTTCCAAAACTAATTCAGGAACTGATTCATGGTGATGTAAGTGAAGCTGCAAAATATGGAGGATGGCTGACGTTTGCTTATGCCATTACACAATTCCTTTTTTCACCTTTGGTTGGAAACTTAAGTGATAAATTTGGTAGAAGGCCTGTATTATTACTTTCCTTATTTGGGTTTAGTTTAGACTATTTGTTACTTGCTTTTGCGCCTACTATCACTTGGCTATTCATTGGAAGAATCATAGCAGGTATTACAGGAGCAAGCATTACTACTGCGGCAGCCTACATAGGTGATATTAGTACTAATGAAAACAGAGCCAAAAACTTTGGAATGATTGGAGCGGCTTTTGGATTGGGTTTTATCATCGGACCTGTTCTTGGCGGATTACTTGGCCAATATGGTGCAAGAGTGCCTTTTTATGCAGCTGCCATACTTTGTCTTTTCAACTTTTTGTATGGCTATTTTATACTTCCCGAATCGTTATCAAAAAAACACCGTCGCGAATTTAATATCAAACGTGCTAATCCAGTTGGTTCTTTAATCAGTTTAAAAAAATACCCAAGCCTTATCGGATTAGTAGCGGCTGTTTTTTTACTACATACTGCTTCTCATGCTGTGCAAAGTAATTGGAGTTATTTTACCATGTACCAATTTAAATGGGACGAAACTATGGTAGGCCTCTCTTTAGGCGTTGTTGGAATACTGGTTGCCTTGGTTCAAGGTGGATTAATACGTTGGATTAATCCTAAATTGGGCGATGTAAAGAGTATTTATGTTGGCATGGCCTTATATACTTTGGGAATGTTTTTATTTGGTTTTGCTACACAAAGTTGGATGATGTTTGCATTTTTGATTCCGTATTGTTTAGGCGGAATTGCCGGACCGGCATTGCAAGCAGTAATCGCGTCTCAGGTTCCTGCTAATGAACAAGGAGAAATTCAAGGCACATTAACGAGTTTAGTGAGTGCTGCTGCGATTATTGGGCCACCGCTAATGTCGACAGTGTTTTACTACTTCACACACAATGAAGCTCCGTTTACATTTGCTGGCGCACCATTTATATTGGGTGGATTCGGAATGTTGGTCAGTACGTTGATTGCCTACTTTTCCTTAAAGAAACACCATCCCGAAGCATTGGTTTACGATACTCTGGAATCCGAAGAACTATAAGCAACAAAAAAGCCCGCCTCGTTACCAAAACAAGGCGGGCTTTCTTTTTATACTTCACATTTATTGTTTGACAATTTTGATGGTGTTTTCCAGTTGACCGGCTCTAAGCTGAATGAAATACATTCCGCTAGCCAAGTTGGTCACATCTTGAACAGCAATTCTATCGTTTACCACTTTTTTCAGTACTGTCTTTCCTGAAAGATCCATAATGGTAAGTGTATCAATTTTGGCGTCACTATTTTTAACTACCACCGAAACGATACCATTTACAGGATTAGGGAACAGTAAAAATTCGCCAGTATTGGTCGAATTCCCCTCCAATGTTTTCACAAATTCAGTCGTACACGTATTGGTCACAATTGCAGGATTGAAATCAAAATAGATCGAAGCCGTATTTGGGATACTATCACCAATAGCATAACCCGGTTTTGGTTTTACTCTAAAATGGATAAACCCATGACCGATATCGGAATTGGCAACAGAAGGAGGCAATTGAATCCCATCGAATTTCCAGTTCAACACATTGTTTTTTCTTTCCAAAATATATGGATGACTGGCGCTTATCGTCTCAAGGGTAGCTTCATCCAATTGATTATCCAACACATCATTCACTCTCACATTAACCGCCTCATAAGTTCCGGTATTTTCAAAACGAATCGTATAATTCAGATAATCATTCTCCGTAAAAGTAGAATGTACAATTTTGCCACCATGTGCTTCCGATTTATCGTTCGGATCGTACGACCCCACAATAACCTGTCCCATGAAACTAGTATCGTTTCGAATTTCGCTATCTCCCACAACATCAGTTAGTGCAACAGTATTGGTTACGACTTGACCTAAACTAACAATAGGAATAACAGGCACCTGCATTTCTACCGTAATCATACGAGTCTCATAAGGCAATAAATTAGTAAAACTATAAGTGAATCCGTTCGCTGTTGGCAAGGTTCCCGTTTGGGAAACACTAGTAATCGACACCAACGAATCGTGGGTAAACGTTAAGGTACCATTAGGAATCACTGCATTGCCATTGTTTGTATATACGATCTGATTTTTATACGTGAATCCTGGTCTAGGAGGCGTTCCATAGGCTCTAAGCGTCACATTGGCATCAAGATAGGGCAATTCGGTCAATGCAAAATTAAGTGTTGTAATTCCTGAATTGGCAGGCACTGTTATATTATTGTAAGTTGCAGTAGCAATGCTATATCGAGCCGCTAATTCAGGGCGAATCGTATAAGATACATTATATACTGAGCTAGGGTTCGATTCATAAACCGTATGTTTACCCGTTACAGAACTTACCGAAGTCATTGCTCCTCCATTCACTTGGTAATTAAAAGTACCGGCATCAATATTATTTTCACCAACCTCTTGTGTACCATTGGAATTGGCATCCACAAAAGCATTCAATTTCAAACCACTTGAAATATTCAAATTGGTATACACTTGTGTTTGCTTCGAATCCGGCGCACCATTATAAGTAGCCGTAACGTTAAAAGTAGCGGTGGTATTTCTTCTATTAATATCTTCTTGTGTGATCACATGTCGTGCTGTAAACGTAGTACTATCGGTCGTTCCCGGAGTTAACGTAGCGATAGGACCACCTAAAACTGTAGCATTTGAACTTGTCACCATGACATTAGTCAAATCTGAAGACCTATTGTTCTTTACACTTATTTGGTAATCGATAACATCTCCAATGCTTGTATATCCGTCCCCATTTAAATCGACATATTCCCCTAGTGCATTTATATCCAAAGAAGTAATCTGAACAATCAAATGATAACTACATCCCATGCTATCCGTAACAATTAATTGGTAATATCCAGATTGTAAACCTGTGAAAACATTAGCCGTTTGCGAACCTATTATAGGTCCACCATTCATGGATAAAGTATACGAATACCCGGGAACTCCTCCTGTGGTAATCACTGTGATAGTATTCCCATCGACTATAGCAGTGGCAACTAGCACTGCGGGCTGACTAACGCTTGCCGAACCGAATGCTGTTTGTCCATTGGAATCGGTAATAAGAAACCCATAAGTTCCCGGAGGCAGAGCAACAAATCGGAATGTTGAAGCGTCCACTTGTTGAGTAACCCCAGCTGGAGGGGTTAGTGCTATAGTATAAGGAGCACTACCACCAAAAGCAGTGACGGTTAAACTTCCGTCTGCACCAAAACAACTTGCGTCTTGAATATTCAAATAATAATTAAGCTGCGAGTACATGGCATTACCACACAACAATACCAACAAGAAGAATAGTTTTTTCATCATAAATACGGTTTTATGCAATTTAAGGTCCGACAAAAGTACCAAAAAAAAGAGCCCTTTAACAGAATAAAGCACAGCTATTCCGTTTATTAGTTCCTTATTGTCAAATCTATGGTATGCAATACTATTGTTTAACCACTTTGATTGTCGATTCTTGCTGACCCGCTCTGATGGTAATGAAATACAAGCCATTGGCCAATGATGTGACATCGGCTATCACAACAGAATCGTTCACAGACTTTTTCAAAACAGTTTTTCCGGTTACATCTACCACATTAAGTGAATCAATTCTATTACTACTATCTTTTAAGGCAATGGTAACCATTCCAGTAGTAGGATTCGGATAAAGTGTAAAAGCACTTTGATCAAAGTCATCAGTACTTAAAGCACTTACAAATTCCGTCGTATACGTATTGGTCACAATCGCCGGATTGAAATCAAAATAGATCGAAGCTGTATTGGGTATATTATCACCAATAGCATACCCTGGTTTTGGTTTTATTTTGAAAGTAATATAACCATGCCCTATCCTTGTATTGGCAACAGAAGGGGGAAGGTCAATACCTTCAAAACTCCAATTTAAGGTATTACCAACACGTTTCATCATATATCCATGACTTGCATCAACCATCTTAACGGAAGTTTCATCCAATTTGGCATCGAGAACATCAACTACTTTTACATTTTCAGCCTGATATGTTCCTGTATTTTCAAATTGAATGGTATAGGTCAGATAATCATTAGACGTAAAATCGGCATGAAGTATTTTACCACCATGTGCTTCTGTTTTATCATTGGGATCATATGAACCCACAATAGTTTGAGCTACTGTAGCTGAATTATTCCCAGCGTTTGTATCGTTGACAGGAACTGTTGCTGAAACTGAATTCGTGAGCAGTTGCCCTAGGTTAGCCGTAGGAATCGTTGGGACTTGCATCGTGACAATAACATATCGCGTTTCTCCAGATAAAAGGTTGGTAAAATCATAGGTAAAACCATTAGTTGTATTGATTGCTCCAGCCTCTGAAATAGTGGTTATCGTAACATTAGCATCTTTAGTAAAACTTATTGTTCCTGATGCAACAGTTAGATTTCCGTTATTTCTGTACATAATTCTATTCTGATATGTAAATCCGGGTCTCGGCGGAGTTCCGTTTTGAGAAATTGCCGTTTCCAAATCTGAAAAAGGCGCTTGGGTTACCGGAAAACTATACAATGTTACTCCTGAATTGGGAATATAACCAACATTGGCATAACCCGTTGTGGTCAAATTATACTGAGAAGCAAATTCCGGATTGATGGCATACGTCAAATCATACGAATTAGCCGAATTGGATTCATTGATAAAGTAATCTCCGTTAGATGATGTAACATGATTCACGACACCACTGTTGTTCAGTTCATACCCAAACTGCCCGTGGGTAAAGTACGGCTCATTGACTTCTTTGGTTCCGTTAGCATTGGAATCTATAAATGCATTCATCAGGATTCCTTCATTGACCACTGTAATAGTTACTGTGGCAGTATCATTAATTACCGGACTATTCGTGGCAAATATCATATAGTCAAAAGTATACACTCCGTTTGGAGTTCCTGACAAGACACTGACTGTCCCGTTTGGATTCAAAATAAAACCACTGGGTACTGAGGACGACGATAAAACAAAAGAAGATGGATTTATCAAGTTGGATCCCTGGAAGTCATTACTCAAAACCGAATAAGTTGAAGTCGAAATACTTCCGTTCACAGGATAAACAGTAACCGCATCATCGTTGGCAATAACCGGATGTATGGTGACAGTAGTTGTTCCTCTACATCCATTTTGACTTACTACAACGATAGTGTAAGTCCCTGGTGGAACATTGGTAAACACACCCGATGACTGAAAAGGTGTTGTTATAGGTGACTCAATAGCAAATCTAAAAGGTGCAGGTCCGCCTGAAGGAGTCGCTACTATGTTGTTATTGATCACAGTTGCCGTCACAGTCGGCGGGAAAGGTGATGCAATTGTAAGAGGACTGGAAAGGGTCATAGCTCCTGATACCACATCTTTTACTGCAAAAGTATAAACCCCTGACTGTACTACATTAAAGGTATTAGACGATTGAAATGTAACCCCATCGATTGAATACTCATAATTACCTGATCCGCCTGTAGCAGACACAAATACTGATGCACTGTCAACACAGCCTAAATCTCTTGTTATAAATGCGGAACAATACAAGGGAGAATTTGCACCATAAGTCAAAGGCCCTGCCCATTCGGCACTGGAACCTCCCGGGCAAAGCATTCTTACATATACATCATATTGTGTACTGGGAACAGCACTATCGAGTATAAAAGAATTGCCAGGAACCGTTATAGTCCCGGCAGGAGGCGTTGGATTATTTGTAGGCGCCGTTGTACCCGCAGGAACTATCAGCAATAGCCATGAATCACTACCAAACGTACTGGGTTCCCAATCTGCAACAATCTGTCCTCCGGTTGTAGTAAATATTCTGAAATCACCAGGAGCAGGACATATTTGAGCGAATGATGTTAGTATACTCCCGAAAACAAACAACAATACAACAAGATAGTTTTTCTTCATAGATTGGGTTTTATATTTTAAAGCGAATAAAGATACCGAAAAAAAGAATACAAGATAAATTGCAACGTTCTTAACTATCATTTCATTAACCTTTACCTTTTGATTAAACCGTTCTCGCTTTTCAATTTATATAGTAGGCTTTAATGTATGTAGCAAATCAATTATAGTGATGATAAAAAATTCACATCTTATTTTGAATCGTAAAGCAACTAGAAAAACATCTCCAAACATCACACTTTTCCTTTGTGAGAATACCCTATAAATTAATGGAACAATTCTTATCTTTGAAACAAATAAAACCGAATGACTTCTTCCCCACCTTTAAAAATATACTTTGCAAGTGATCAGCACTTGGGAGCACCGACACCTGAAGCCAGTTTTCCGCGTGAACAAAAATTTGTAGCCTGGCTGGATGAAATCAAACACGACGCAGAAGCTATATTCCTATTGGGTGATCTCTTCGATTTTTGGTTCGAATATAAAACTGTTGTTCCTAAAGGTTTTGTACGTGTTTTGGGCAAATTGGCCGAAATTCGCGACAGCGGTATTCCCATCTATTTCTTTGTGGGCAATCACGATTTGTGGATGGACGATTACTTTCAAATGGAATTGAACATTCCGGTATACCATACTACCAAAGAATTCAACTTTAACAACAAAACCTTTTTAATTGGACACGGAGACGGTTTAGGTCCTGGCGACAAAGGATACAAACGGATGAAAAAAGTGTTTACCAATCCATTTTCAAAATGGTTGTTCCGATGGTTACATCCGGATATTGGCGTAAAACTGGCGCAATACCTTTCGGTTAAAAATAAATTGATTTCAGGTGCTGAAGACGTGAAGTTCCTGGGTGAGGAAAACGAATGGCTGGTGCAATATGCCAAACTAAAACTTACCTCAAAACACTATGATTATTTTGTTTTCGGACACCGCCATCTTCCCTTGGAAATAGATCTGAATGAAAATTCCAAATACATTAATTTAGGCGACTGGATTGGGCATTTCACCTACGGTGTTTTTGACGGAACCAATTTCAAAGTTGAAAAATATTAATTCGTTTTTTATTTCTTTAAAATTGAAGTACTTTTGTGCCGTCTCAAAGGGGTGCTCTAAATAACGAGCTGAGATTATACCCAATGAACCTGGAACAGGTAATGCTGTTTAGGGAAGGGCTGAGCGTTACGAAATGTCCAGCGGATATTTAGCGAAAGAACCGGCTGATAAAGCGGCCTTTCCATTAACGTTTCTGCGAGAAAATCATTATTTAATTTTAACAGAATAATTACCCCTTTTATTTGTAAACCATTTTACGAATGAAAAATGTATTCAAGAGTATTTCGTACCGCTTACGAGACACACAATCAGTCGGAAAAGGCTTCCTCATTTTTGCCTTTTTTGTTCTATCAACTCCTTCTTTTGCACAAGAAGAAACCAAAGATTCAACCAAAACAAAATCCTTAGAAGAAGTAATCGTAAAAGCCACTAGAGCAGACGAAAAAACACCGGTAACTTTTTCCAATTTCACCAAGAAAGATTTCTCTAAAAGAAATCTGGGCCAAGACATTCCGGTATTAATGAATTACCTACCTTCTGTAGTTACCACAACCGATGCCGGAAACGGAGTAGGCTACACCGGAATCAGAGTTCGTGGTAGCGATGCAACTCGCGTTAACGTAACCATCAATGGTATTCCCTACAATGATTCGGAAAGCCACGGAACGTATTGGGTAAACATGCCCGATTTTGCTTCATCTACAGAAAGCATTCAGTTGCAACGTGGTGTAGGAACCTCAACCAACGGAGCAGGTGCTTTTGGAGCCAGCTTAAATTTAGCCACAGAATCTTCTACAAAAGCAGGTGGAGAAATTGCCAACTCTTACGGAAGCTTCAATACCCATAAACATACCGTAAAATTCAGTACCGGATTATTGAACGAACATTTTGAATTGGCTGGACGCTTATCTCAAATTAAATCAGACGGATACATCGACAGAGCCTTTTCGGATTTGAAATCGTATTTCTTACAAGGAAACTACAGCAATAAAAAAACCAAAATCAAAGCATTGATTTTTGGCGGAAAAGAACATACTTACCAAGCTTGGAACGGATTGGATGCTGCCACATTGAAAGCAGACCGAACCTTCAATTGGGCGGGATACTATACTGATGAATCAGGCAATGCTCGTTTTTATGACAACGAAACCGACAACTACCAACAAGATCATGCGCAATTGCATTGGAACCAACAATTGAACAACAATCTTGACCTTACGATGGCTTTGCACTACACCAAAGGAAAAGGCTATTACGAAAACTACAAGGAAGATGCCGATTTTAGTGATTATGGCATGACATCGGTTGCAGGACAAACCACGACTGATTTAATTCGTCAGAAGTGGTTAGATAATAATTTTTACGGTACCACTTTCTCATTAAACTACAAAAATGACAAAATAGATGTGGTTTTTGGAGGTGCTGTCAACAAATACGAAGGCGATCACTTCGGAAAAGTAATTTGGGCGCGTTATGCCTCCAATAGTGAATTAGGTGATAAATACTATGATGATTACGGCAACAAAACCGACGCCAATGCCTTTTTAAAAGCAACCTACAAAGTTCTAGATAAATTAAGCTTATATGGCGACCTTCAGGTGCGTAATGTAAACTATGAAGCAACAGGTGTTCAAGCTTCTAAAGTGACTGACAATTTCAACTTCTTTAATCCTAAAGCAGGATTAACCTACGAATTCAATGCCAACAACAACCTGTATTTTTCCTACGCTAAGGCACACCGTGAACCGAACAGAACCGACTACGAGAATGGAACACCAAAACCAGAGAAATTAGACGATTTTGAATTGGGATGGAGATATCAAAACGAAAAAGTAAAACTAAACTTAAATGGTTACTACATGGCCTACAAAGACCAATTGGTACTCACTGGAAAGCTAGACGATGTAGGATCTCCAATTCGTGAGAATAGTGGTGACAGTTATCGTTTAGGAATTGAAGCTGATGCAAGAATTGTGCTTTCTCAAAAATGGACTATCGCACCTAACATCAGTATTAGCGAAAGTTTGAATAAAGATTTCTACACCGATGCTTCAGGAACATTAGAATCATTAGGAAATACTAACATTGCGTATGCTCCAAAATTCATCGTGGGGAATAGCATCAATTTTAGCCCAATAAAAAACATCAACATTGCAGTATTATCGAAATTTGTAGGCAAACAATACTTGAATAATAACAATGACAAAAGTTCGTATTTGAGTGATTACTTCATCAATGACTTTAGCTTCAGTTGGGATATCCCAGTGAAAAATGTATTTAAAGAAATTAGTATTACTGCTTTGTGCAATAACATTTTTGATAGAGAATATGTTTCAAATGCTTTTGACTATGGTGGAGGTTACATCTACTATTATCCACAAGCAGGTGCCAACTTCCTTACTGGAGTAACATTGAAATTCTAAAATTAAAAAGGAGCCAATTGGCTCCTTTTTTAATTGTACACTCGAATGATGTCACCCATAACCTCAGTACGATAGTATTTTAGTGGATAGGTTCCGCCATTGACAGCAGCTCCGGAATACAAACTGTACTCATAATTTTCACATGAGCATTTCACATTGATTCCGTTAATAGCCATCTGAGAACAGCTACTTGGCTCGTGGCTGGGACAACTCACCTCAAAAGCGTTATAAACACCCTCACCCACTTTCATCACTACAATCCCTTTCACACCAACACCTACATCGGTAATAATTATAGGATTACTCACAAACTTTAACGAGTTGTAAGCGGGAAAATTGGTATTGATCTCTTTCGAAAAACCAACATTCGGCAAGTGCGGATTTCCATTATTCGCTCCATCTGGACTACACGAAAAAAACACAAGACACAGGAGGATTAAAATCTTCTTCATTTAATTGTATAAACTTGTTCAGAACAAATTTAATTTATTTACATTTGTATAACGCACAAACAAACAAATAAATTATAAACTGAAAAAAAATAGTATCTTTGTATAAAGAAATCCCGTCGCGATGGGATTTTTTCTATTTATATAAATAATGACGTTATGAGCACAGTATCTTATTACACAGCCGCAGGATTAAAAAAACTAAAAGACGAGTTAGATCAACTTAAAAATATTGAACGTCCAAAAGCTTCACAGGCTATAGCTGAAGCTAGAGACAAAGGAGACTTATCAGAAAACGCAGAATACGACGCTGCAAAAGAAGCACAAGGATTATTAGAGATGAAAATCTCTAAAATGGAAGAACTATATGCTAATGCCCGTTTGATTGACGAATCTCAATTAGACACTTCAAAAGCATTGGTGTTATCACACGTAAAAATCAAAAACCAAACCAATGGCATGACTTTGTCTTACCAATTGGTTGCTGAAAGCGAAGCAGACCTGAAAAAAAATAAAATTTCAGTAACCTCTCCAATTGGAAAAGGCCTTTTAGGAAAATCGGTTGGGGAAATTGCAGAAATCCAAGTACCTAATGGCATCTTGAAATTTGAAGTATTAGAAATCACCAGAGACTAATCCAAAAAACTATGGCCTCAATATTCACTAAAATAGTAAACGGGGAAATTCCTTGTTACAAAATAACAGAAGACCAAAACTATTTGGCTTTCTTGGATGTGAACCCCAATGTGAAAGGACATGTATTGTGCATACCTAAGCAGGAAATCGATAAGATTTTTGACATGGAAGATGAAGCCTACTTGGGCTTAATGGCTTTCTCCAAGAAGGTAGCCATAGCTTTGGAAAAAACAGTACCCTGCAAGAGAATTGGCATGACTGTCATTGGCCTGGAAGTACCTCATGCACATGTACATTTAATTCCATTGAACATGATGGATGATGCTCGATTCCACAACAAAGTAAAACTTACCCCTGAAGAATTTCAGGATTTGGCTAACGCTATTGCAAAACACTTATAAAAGAAAAAGTCCCAATTAGTTTGGGACTTTTTTATAACTCTATGTAAATAATTATCGTATTGTATCTACCTTACTATTCTTACGTATAAAGTAAACTCCATACAGCAATCCTGCAGCCAGTAAAAACAACACTCCTTCATTAATTGGCAATCCAACTGGTGGAGGTGGTGTAGGCGGCGGTGGCCCCCCTGCGGGTGGCGCTGCATAAGTAGAAAATGACACTGACAAAGCAAGTATCATTAGGTTAGTGATTTTTGGAGCAATCTTCATGTTTGTAAAAATATAAAAAAATGTATTCCAAAAGCAATTAATTTTAACTAATTGCTTATAAATATTTCTTCCGCAATATTAATCGAAAAAAATGACTATACAAATTAATTCAGGTAAAAATACAATTAATTTTTTGGTTTTTAGGGAAAAAAGAAACATTCGTAAGAAACCATTCTCATAATTTAAATACTTTGACAATCAGACATTCTGCTTAAAAAAAATAAAAGAACCTAGCACTCGAATTATTGATCTGCATTAGACGCTTCAACCAATTCAATTAATTCACTGTTTCCCTCACTTAAGTTATCTTTAAGAAAGATGGTATTGCATTTCTGATTATAACCTCAGCAATCCCAATCACTATAAATGGTAAACAATCATTTTGTATGATTTGTTATTATAAAATTAGAATCAGCAATAATAAAACAATAATAGCCGCACCGAAAGAAAGATAAATCCCTTTATGATCTGCTGCCAATTCTTTTTTAATAGCTTTTACTTCTTTACGTAGCGCCTTTCTTTCTTCACGGGAGAGTTCTGATTTTTTAATTGCCTTTATTTCCTTCAAACGACTAAGTAACTGTTCACCTCTAACATCCTCTGACATTACAACCTTTGCCGTATTCACGGGATCTGTAGTCACTTCCGAAGAATACGCTGAAACTGAAATAGCACTAAAAATAAAAAGCACTACTGTTTTTAAAATTGATGTTTTCATGGTATTGAATTTTAGTTAATACTATCTTTTGTGCAATCCTAAAAAACCAATTTGTTTTGAACCATTAGGCAGTATTCCTTGTTTCTAAATAGATTACTTTACAGGTCTTCCACTCGATTGCATGTTGTAAAATTAGTCAACCAATACCCAGTGCTGTTATAAAATAGAGCGTATGTGTTACATAATTTCCACAGGGAAATAATTAAAAATCAGAAACTTAAAATACACCACTCCTCTTCTTCACAATTAGAACAAGTAGTCAATAAAAAAAGCTGCAACACAAATTGCAGCTCTTATTCCACTATAGCTCAAAGTAAGGAAACCAACGTTTCAAAACTTTATGACACTTAGGGGCATTGGTAACTTATTCATTGGATTAAAAAGGCTTCTCCTGTTATTGTGGCTTTGTATAGAGTCAACATGGCGATTAATTATTCTCTTGTTTGCAACATAAAGAAGCCTTATAATTTTACATCCAATGAATTTTTTCTATTTTCTCGGTCTTCATTTTCTTCTTTCTTTTCACTGGCTGGCTTATAACTTCCGAAACTATAGGTCAGAGAGAACTTAACTCTTTGAGAATCGTTGCGAAGCATCACGTTTGCATTCAAAGTATTGTTGGCAAACAAAGCATAGCGTTTCATTCCTGTACCCAATAGATCATTATAGGAAAATTGGACTTTAGTACTATTCTTAAAAAATGAACGCGTAAGCGTCAGATCAAGTTTATGATACGCCTTCTCAACATTGTAAATAGTAAAATTTCCTGGAGATGAATACGAATGCTGGAGATTGGCCTTTATTTGGTAGGGTGCTAAAAACTGAGCATAAGCACCAACAAATTGGATACTTTTAAAATCATTATCGTAACCCGATTTTTCATAAGAGGTGTTATTTATTCCTCCGAATAGATACAAATAGTTAATTTCATTAATGCTTTTAATCTCTTTCAAGTAACCAATCCCTTTCGTGATTATTCCCAAAGGAATGGGAATACCTAATCCGGCATTGAATGTTCTTACATTATTAAATTGCTCAGTGGTTTGTTGGTAGGTTTCGTCAGTTTTATTGAATACTAAAAAGTTATCCGTTTTGGCCTTAGAATAGGAAAAACTCAAATCCATATATTTAAAAAAGCTGAATTTCAATTCTGCGTTATCATAAAAACTAGGTTGCAATAAAGGATTACCCGCATCACCTGCCAAATTATTGATAATTCCCCCAGAATTCGGATCCAACTCTTGATATCCCGGTAATCTTACCTTTTTGGAATACGAAAAATTAATATCAGTAAATGAATTCCAATGATAACCCAGATTAAAACTTGGAAAGAAATTACTAAAACTCTTTTCTAAATCCAGAGAAGGCTCCAATTTACTGTTCATTCTTAGATACTCATAACGCATTCCTAGGGTAATATCGAACTTATTGATTTTCTTAAAGAACTCTGTATAAGCAGCCAAAGAATAATCTTTATAATCGAACCAAATCGAATTGGTTGAATTATTCAGGCTATTTTGGTATACACCTTGAGAAACCACATCAGAATTCGCATATTTTAAGCCCGTACTGAACTTTAATTTTTCATAAGGAAGCACCAAATCCAATTTAACTCTATTCACCTTGGAATTGAACGCATTTTCATTTTCGTTGCTATAGTTGGTAGAATTCAGTACCGACTCATTTAAAGAATTACTATTCCTATCAAAATTGAAATACTGATAATTCAATTTCAACGACTTGTCGGTATTTTTAAATTTATACACCAAGGTTGTAGTGAGTTCATTTCGCTTACTGTCCAAATCCTGTTTACCCTGACTCGTTTGGTTGATTAGGGTTCCGTTCTCCTCTCCCATAAAAGTCGAATTGGAAATTGTCTTTTGATTAATACCTGCAAACGAATACTTCATATCTAAATTCCAATTACTCTTAGAATACCCCATCCCCAATCGTAAGTTCAATGGTTTTTGATTTACATCGTTACTACCATTATCAGAAATGAAATTATCATTTTGCTTTTCTTTGATCAATTTGTTCATTCCATTCTGACTATCTACATCATTGTAACCCAAGCTTGCACTCCAATTGATTTTTTTATACAACCCATTTAAACTTACCGAATTCTCATATTTATCCATTTTATACACTGTTACAGCCGAATACAATGTTCCATTGATTCCTTTCTGATTTTTCATCTTCGTTACTACATTAATCACATCCGACGAAGTGCCTGCTTCATAACTGGCTCCAGGATTGTTAATAATTTCAATTTTGGATACAGAAGACGATGACAAGCTATTGAGGTAATTCGATAAATCCTGACCTGTCATATTAACCGGTAGTCCATCTATATAAACGGTTACCGCTTTTCCTTTAAGGCTGATGTTCCCATTAAAATCTGTCATTACTCCCGGTAACTTCTTGATCGACTCCAGCGCAGTACCGTTATTGAGTGCATCATTACTTTGAACAGAATACGATGTTTTATTTCCTTCAATCTTGACCGGACTAACAGTACTCTTCACTGCAACTTCATCCAATGTTTTCAAATTACCTGCTCTATACAATTTGAGTTTGAGATACACCGTATCTTTAGTAGCTGGATTAATTTCAAAATTCAAATCGGAAGGCAGATACCCTTCTGAACCAATGGACGCTTTAAACTTCCCATTCATTTTAGTCACAACATAAGAGTTGCTGCAGTGATTCGTTTCAAACTTTTTAACGGAAACAAAAGAACCATTGTACCACAGTTGAATGTCTATGTTTCGAATATGGGTTGTATCCTGATCACATGCTTTGTCTTCTAACTCCAATTGCGTTGTTATAACTATCTTATTCCCTTGAGCATAGGAAAAAGAACAAAAAAGTAATACGAGAAATACATAGGGTAATTTAAAATTGTGCATTAGTAATCGATTTGAATTGTTTTTTAGTGAATTGGAACCGCTTTTAGAAGACAAAACGCATGTAGCTGTTCTCAGACAATTATGTTTTTGCTTAGTAGCTCCCGCATTGTGTCTAAACTGATGGTGTCAAAGGTATTTTCATGTAGCGCTTCATATAATTCTTGGTCAATTGGATAGGACTGGTAATCGATGAGATCAAATAAAAATGGAGCATCACCGAGGCTAAAGGTAGTATATCGTTCTTTATTAAAATACCCTTCAATTCTATCCGGAGTACTGTACGTTGCTATAGTATCTCGCATAAACCATTTATGGATATACAACCAGCATTCCCACTGTTCCGGATAATGGATCAATCGTTCTTCTAATTTTTGGTACGCGGTTGCAATGGATTGTACCGCAAAATCCTCTTTATTCTCGAAATCTTCTTGTCGTATTTCACGGTAAAACTCCAAAGTACTACTCTCTGGTTCATCCCGAAAAGAGACTACTGGTACAATTTGAGCTTGCAATAAGGCCGCTAGTTTACCCACTCCGTTTTTCACGAATATTTGGTTCTTGAAAAAGTTAATCCCAATATAGCTTTTGGAAAAATCCTGTTGCGTATCAACCATTGCCGAATTACCATCCAAGTATACCGACATTACATAGCCATCTGCGATTAATTGTTTTAATTTGAAAATGGATTTTCTGTCTTTAATGTTTAAAATAACCATATCGGAAGTCGTTTTGCTTTGCAAAACCTCTTCACAAACCCTAAGCATTTCCTCTTGCTGTTTTTGAAACACGCTATCATCAATGATCAATACAATTTTATACCCCAGTTCATAGAGATAACAATTCATCAAGCGGTACGACCCCAAATGAAAGGTAGCAAATATGGTATTGTCCTGAACTGATGCAGAAGCGACTCCAAAAGTAGTTTCGTCTATAATTCTTGACTTTCTCAGGTAGGTTGTATCGGCTTGTTCCCGACCCGATATTTTTTGGTAATAGATTACTTTCTTATACAATTCTTCATAATCTGAAGCAGGCACAAAAGGCAAAAACCGTTTGATATTTGCAGAAAACAAAGCCAGATTGTAACTGGCCTTTTTTCGTTCTGCTTCTGTTGGATTGAAAATCCTTTCTTTGATTGTTTTATATAATGTTTTCATTGGCTTTCAATTTTCTTTTTTTAACAATCCTATACAAAAACAACGTCAGCACCAGCAGAATAAAAATACATGACGAATCCACTTCTCCGGACGCATACAGTTGGCCACTTTTTTGCCACAAGAAGCGTAGAAACGTAAGGGTGATGAAAAGAACAAAAACAGACCTCAACACCGTGTATATCGTCATTACTATTCCTTCCTCCGTTTTTCGAAAACGCATCCATTTTTGAACCATTGCATTAGACACTTTATACAAATCTTTTCCTTGCAGCAAATCCGAGAGTACCCAATACCCATCGAATTTCAGGAACGGATTCAGATTGAGAATCACAATGGAGAAATTGATACAAAATACCGTTAGAAACACCCCTTTCAATGTATCGATCCACATTGACAATACCAGGAGGGCTACACCGCAAAAAAGCTGTAGGTAGATACCGGCAAGATTGATGATGATTCTTTTGGAAGCGTTTAATTTCCATATTTCATTGAGATCTACATAAAATACCGGAAAAACCAAATACCACCCCAGACCGATTTCTTTCACTTCCGTACCGTATCTTCTCGCTGCGAGGCTATGTCCCCACTCATGAACCACCACAACCAAAAAAAGTAGCACACCACCTAAAATCGTTTCTGAAGTGGAATTGAAATGCAATTTCATTGAAGTAGTATAGAAATAAGCATTGATAAGCAGTACGAACACACCCATTCCGTAAAAAAAATAAGCGCTGAACGCCTCCAAAATAACATTTGGAACACGGACCACCGAAGGATTAAACAGCGGCACTATTTTATGAAAAGAGGCCGTATCCTGTTTGATTACGAACGGATTGATTTTATTTTCTATGACATCGTCTATTGTTTTTCTATCCACAAACAAACCGTACCTTTCCTTAAAATGCATTTGCATTTCATCACTTGCTTTTCCTTCTTTGAGAAATTCAATGATATCCTTAATCATAAATCCGACGTGCATGGACTTATCATATAACCGGACCAAATACTTATTCTCAAAGTCGGTGCTTACTATTTCAATTTCGTTGTACATTATATTGTTTTTCATAATTCAAAGCTGGTCCAATTTTCTTACATTAGAGATAAGAATCTTCCATTGGAGCGTTAAAGCATTTATTAAATGCACAGGAAACCAATCCGTCCACTGCTACAAACTCTTTTCTTTGTTCCAGTTCTTCTATTGTAAAAGGTGTTAAATAGCTGTTTTTCATAATCCTTTTATTTGATTCATAATAGCACTAATCAGCATAAAAACAATCAGGGAAAATGATACATCTTCCCTGATCATTAAAGCATACTATAGACCTACATCTCCAACGGTGATGTCACATTTTGAAGCACAACATCCGCTATCTTCTTCCACAATAGCAGTGAATTCATTTCTCACCTGCAACTCTTCGATAGATAAACCTTTCAATACGTCTGAATTTTTCATAGTTTTGTTTTTTATTAGATTAACAACAGTCATTCCTTTGTGTCTTCGAAAACATTTTTAAAGGTTTGGCTGTTTTTTATGACCGGTTCTCTCGGTTTACTGATTTATCCACCGGTTTCGAATAAAACAGTTTCTTCTTCTATTTCGGCATACAAGATCCCTCCTATTGCACTTTTTCTTTGGAGTACAAAAACCGCAATTACTGATCAGATAATATTATTTCTTTATTGAACTTAAAACCCAACGAGAAAAAAAATGAAAACAACCGTTGGGTTTTTGACTAAAACTGATGAGACAAATCTATAGGGCGTTGTACAGTATTGCAAATGAATCACTCCCGAATTCATAAATTCCGGGTTGTGATTTATGAATTCGGTACAAGGTTACCTCTTAGAGCCCATGAAAACAAAGGGATTTGGGTGACTCGTAAGCACAGAAAAAATGTTGGATATTCTTTAGTTTCGTTACTCTATAACTTCCATAAAAGTATCAAAAAAACCACAACATTGCTGTTATGGTATTTTTATAACTTGAAGTTGGGGACTTTACGTAGCGATTTCATCTCAGATGGCGGAATGGCATCTATTACTTTTTTGAATCTAAAACAGCCTACATAATTTATACAGGACATACCAAAACAAAAAAAATACTTTCGTAAAGGATCTGTTTATCATCGTCATTTTTTACGTCTAAATTTGGAAACAATAAACACTAAATCCAACTCTGAACTAAATTAAGCCCGCGGTCAATACCTGCTGAAACGACCGAAAGGAAATCAAAAAGGAACTCTATATAGACAATCGTAGTATTTACCTTTCCATTGGGGCCGCTATATCATCCTGTTGCTTCTGATACTGATTTTAAAACCAACAAAAGCAGGAACCATAGACCGGTCTTATATGCTACGTTGGGAATAACTATTACTTTGCGCTGCATATTTTCTGATAAGAGTTAATATTAAGCTACAGCGACTACTGTAGAGCCCCAACACCAACTTTCAGTCATTTTTTTAGTTAAATAGATTAAAATCATCAATCAAATCAACATAAGGGCACTATAAAAACAACACCTCCATTTTATCAACAGATTAATTTTCAACAACCTATAAAAAAATAAAGCATTACATTCTGGTTTTTGTTAAATTTATCTGGGATTTAGCTAAAAAAGCAATGAAATCTAACAACTTTTTAATTAATTTTGCACTCAATTTTAAAACTTTATCAAATGACTTAAGTCATTTCTTTTAATCCCCTTACATTAATAAAAAAATGAATTTAAAAACTTTGATGTATGTTTTTTCTTCAAGAAAAAACATACTTTTAGGTATGTTGTCAATATGTGGCAGTAGCTCTTTTTTTGCTCAAACTTCACTACAAAACTCGGTAATTCCGAATTCGCCCTCTACATCAAAACTCGAAAAAATTCTAAATACGGAAATCAATGAATTCAACGGAACAATTGATCTAAAAATACCTATATATGATGTCGTATATGATGGCGTTAAAATACCAATATACCTCCAATATGATTCCTCGGGAGTCAAAGTTGAGGAAATAGCAAATCCTACCGGACAATCTTGGTCTTTAGTTGCTGGAGGGATGATATCAAGAAATCAAATAGGAACACCGGATGATATGAAATACAATGTCGGTTATATCCCTACGATAATAACAACATACAATCCACTTTACGGCGCTATGCCCGGACAACCTCAATATATAGAAACAGTTTGTATGGCTGCAAAAACGTATACAGATGTCGGCTGGATATATTCTAAACCAAAAATTGAAACAGTACTAAACTGGCACGAAAATGGTGGTACATTAAGTTCAGAACTTCGCTTATTCAACGAAGGTATGGGTAATGGAACAAATGATTTTGCACCAGATTATTTCAATATTTTTCTTCCCAATAAAAAAGGAGAAAGTTTCTTTTTGAGCGGTATTAATCAAAAAGTTAGCTTCATCGAGAACAATACTACAACGAAAGTCAACTGGCTTATTGAAGATACTTATAATGGAATTAAAAATTTTCTGGTTACTGATGGTAACGGAATAAGATACAGTTTTAAAGATATTGAGTATTTAAGATTTCAAAGAGACAATGCTGCTTCCGGTTCAACAAGCGGTATAGCAACCAAAGCTTATACCACTCCAATTGGCAATAACACATTTTTACCGGCAGGTTATAGTTTTACTGACGCTTATGCTGCTGCTGCTTGTACTGCCACAATGACCCAGGAAACATTCTCAATCATGAATCGTTTATGGCCAAAAGCATGGCATTTGAGCGAAATAGAAACTTTAGGTAAAAGCAAAATCCTTTTTACATATGAAAATGATTCACAATTCCAATTATCCAACACCAGCATTAATAGAGGACTATATGGTGGTACTACGGGAGGTCTCGTTTCGAATAACAAACTTGAAAAAATTATTCTACCCAAATTAACAAAAATAACCTGGGCCGAGGGACGTGTGGAGTTTATTTATAATAATTTAAGAGAGGATACTTATTCCAAACCAGACCAAAATATAATCTCTACTACAAAATCATTGGATAAAATAAAAGTTTATGATAAAAACAATCAATTGATTAAGGAAATCGACTTGTCATATCTATATAATATTGCCGAAGGATACAACAACAATTTACCAACACATGAACATTCGCTATATAAAAGATTATATCTTAACAAGGTATCAATAAAAAAACCAAACTCTAATTTAGTAAATTCTGAATATAAATTTCAATATAACAACAGCTTACTACCTTATAAATTCTCATTTGAACAAGACTATTGGGGTTATTTCAACAACAACAACGCCACTTCATTCTTGCCTAATTTATGGTGGTATGAAAGTGAACAAAGAGATTATATTGACAAAGGAGTTTTTTCATTATACCCAAGACCGGTATTTAACGGACAGGAAAAAAGACTGGCTGATTATATAGGCCCGGCTGCTGACCGGAGACCTAATAAAGATTATAGCAAAGCTGGTATACTTGAAAAGGTAACATATCCTACCGGAGGTGAATTGCTACTGGAATATGAACAAAATAAGTTTCTTTACAGAGGAACAACTGTAGATGGCCCGGGGATCAGAATCATGAAAACAACATTAAAAAAAGAAAGCAATGATCAAATTCCACTTATCACAAACTACAAATACGAAGAAAATGGAGTAACTACCGGAAGAGTACGCGAGCTTCCTGCTTTCACGGGTTTAGGCAGATATGGTTCAGCATCCAGCATGTCTAAACTTTATTACGTTTCATCTTCACCAATAAACTCATTCAACGCTACATACAATAATAATTTCGGATATGAGAAAGTAGAAAAACAATTCCTGAATGGTGTCTATGGAAAAGAAATAACCGAATTCAGCTTTCCAGTAAAACTATCAGACACCCAATTGGTTAGTAACGGAAATAGCATATTTTTGAGCTCTTTAAATGGAATGAAAGCAACTTGTACTTTTGTTTCAAGTGCTTATCCTGATCCGGGCTATACCACTAACTTACACGATTATTATCCATACCCGAATGAAACACAACTTGGCTTTGCTTTTGGGAAAATACTAAAACAATCCATTTTCGATTCTAATGGAATGAAGAAATATGAAAAAATCAATGACTATACTTTCGGCAACAACAACGTTATTACAAAAGCCTACTATGTCCAACCTGGTGAAGGTTATACTACATTACGCTATTTAAGCAGTAGTTATATCCTAAAAAAAACCGAAGAATTCTTTACTGAAAACAACAACACACTTAATCTAAAGGAAGAATTCAGTTATGACAATAACGGACTTTTATTACAGCAAAAGAAAACAGACAGTAAAGGGGATGTGTATCAAACAAATTATGATTACCCTAACTCCCCTATGTTCCAGTTAAACCAACCTATAGTAGATCTTAAATCTTTAAACATATTGAATAATCCTATTATAACTTCTAATTTCAGAAATAACTGGTTATTGTCCAAAACCTATAACGAATATGAAAGCCTCAACAATAGTCAACTTGGTATCGATAATCCGATAACTCTTAAAAAAGTGTACCAACTGGAAATTAACAAACCTATCAATGATTTCCAGAATTTTAACTGGACCAATGCTCAACTTCCCGATTTTAATACAATGGACTCAAGAATGAAACTAAAAAAACACGTTCATAAAAATGATATTAATACTGGAAAAATACTTGAATTTTCAGAAAAAGGGGGGAATCATATCTGCTATATCTGGGGATACAACAAATCAAAGGTCATAGCCGAAATAGAGAATATAGAGTTTACATCTATTCCACAGACAACCATTACAAACCTTCAGGCATTATCAGATGCCGATAATGACAATTGCAGGAATAACAACTGTAAAGAACAATTACTCAGAAAAGCCTTAAGTGATTTAAGGGCTTCAATGCCAAACGCAATGGTAAAAACCTACACTTATGATCCTTTAGTTGGAGTAACAAGTATGACTGACGCCAGAAACAATACTACCTTTTATGTTTATGATGACTTTCAGAGATTAAAAGAAGTAAGGGACAACAATGGTAACATACTTTCAGAAAACGAATATTATTACAAAAAATAATGCATACAAAATTGAAAAATAAGTTTATATATACAGCCTTTTTAATCCTCAACTGTTATATAGGTTTTGGACAGGAAACTAGTAAAATTGATCCTACCGCACGCATTGTAGATCCTGGTGACGGTGACTGTGTAACGAAATACATCGATGATGATATGGACGGTTGGGGGTCAGCAGAAAGAGCATGTGTGCCAATTGATGCAATACTCGGATATTCAACTAAGACAGGAGATTGTGATGATTTTGATCCAAATATCAACATCCCTAAATATTGGTATTTGGATGATGATCAGGATGGCTACGGGGGTAATGTTAGAACCTCTATCAAAACTTGTTTACCTCCACCAAACCATGTAGCAACTAGTCTAGACTGTAATGATCTTGATAATACTATAGGAGGCCCAATATTCTGGTACTTAGACATAGACAATGATGGCTTTGGTAGTATTCCAACACAAACTAAACTATGTACACCGCCTGTCGGAAATTATGTAAAGTTAAATGGAGACTGTAATGATGATGAACCTTCAATTAATCCAAACACTCTTTGGTATGCTGATACAGATAACGATGGTTACGGGGATCCCGCATCAACACCAATAAAACAATGCAATCGGCCTATCGGATATACCAATAACAATCTAGACGCATGCCCTTCAGAATGCGCCCCACAGACAAAAAACGGCTGTTTTAGCTTCAGCAATGAGAATTACATCTATACTCGTACGTTTAACAAGCCGGTAAGCGACACATCTCTTCCTCTTGCTAAAAATGACTTTGTAGGTTCCATCACTTATTTTGACGGATTAGGTCGTGAAAAACAAAGTATTGCAATTGGTCAAGGTGGTGAAAATAAATCAACTGACAATTTAATCAGCTGGGAAAATTCCTGGGTAATTGGCAACAGTACAATACCTACATTCAATGTAAATGGTACTGTAAATGAAAACAGAAGGATAAATGGAATAAATCCGTTTGATGAAACCGCCATAATATGGGAGTGTGGAAGTGATAATGGCCCAAATACTGATCCAGACGGAGGATGGAATACTTCGAATATTACTATCGATAAAAATGTACCTTATAGATATTCAGTTTGGGTAAAAAGAACAGGAAGCAATGACGGTTTAAGCCATCATGGCACAAGCAATGTATTGAATTTAGATGGTAGTACAAATACAAATCCTTATTTCTGGTATGGTGATTTGCCTCAATTGGATACTTGGTATTTAATGGTCGGTTACATCCATCCTGCTTCATATACCGGTGGCTATTCAGGCATCAGCGGGGTATACGACACAAAAGGAAATAAAGTGATTGATGGTACGGATTTCAAATGGAACACAACTTCATCTGTAACATACTTCAGAAGTTATTTCTATTATGCAACGGATTTAAATACAAAGCAATATTTCTATAATCCTATTGTCCAAAAAATAAATGCAAATTCTCCACCTCTAGCTGTAATAGCATCCGATTTTAATCCTGGTGATATCGTTACACATGCAGAATACGACAGATTGGGAAGACAGGCTCGTGTATACTTACCGTATAATATCAATAAAGTTCTTAACGGAAAAATATATATTGACCCCCTAACTGATCTAAATAGTTTTTACAATACTTCAAAGTATGAAAACACTCTAAACCCTTATAGTGAAAAACTATATGATGATTCACCGCTAAACCGCGTACTTGAACAAGGTCAGCCAGGTGACGCGTGGAAAACAGTCCAAGGTAGTGATTTAGATAATACCGTTAAATTTTTAAGTCAATTCAACACTGATGCTGATAAAATAAAAATATATAATGTCACTACTGCAAGTATTCCACAAGATGGCGGATACTATACAGCAAATTCACTATACAAAAACATCATAAAAAATGAGAACTGGAAACCTACACAAACTCATTTGGACGATAATACAACTATTGAATTTAAAGACAAACTAGATAGGCTGATTTTAAAAAGAACCCATGAAAAAGGAAAATGGCATGATACCTATTATGTATATGACGATATAGGCAATCTGTCGTATGTTTTGCCTCCATTAGTTAATACTTACCCAACAGAACAACAGATATGGCCGGATCAATATTATGAAGACTACAATATAACTTCACCATTTACTCCAGGCTATACCAATAATTCAGGGAATGAAGTCGCTGTAACTTTATACAATAACAGGTTATCCGGTTATTTTGATAATTACGGTGACGGGCCAAATGTGCCTTTAAATAGTACCACACCGGCTATAGACCTCAATTTCAACCCACCACTACCTGATATGCAGTTGGGAACTGTTTATACTAACGGAATACAAACTCCTTCAGGTTATACTGCGTACATTAAAAACGGCGATATTTATTTTACCGGAAGCAGTGCTACAATTAATAGTGGTGTCTATTTCCATTTTGATATTGATCTAGGTACTTTGTCAACTAATTTAGGTATAACAATTAGCCAACAAACAATTGATGAACTAGCATATCAGTACAAATATGACGAAAGACAGCGTATCGTTGAAAAAAAACTTCCAGGTAAAGGATGGGAATATTTTATTTACGACTCACTTGACAGACCCATACTTGTTCAAGATGCCGAACTGAGAACCAAAAATAAATGGTTGTTTACAAAATACGATACTTTTAACAGGATTGCTTACACCGGCATTTGGACTAACCCAGTTTCAGGACAAAACAGATTGGCGGTTCTAAATTTGATTAATACACAATCAAATCCTGTCTGGAATGAAACTAAACAGCCAGTGGCACAAAATATTGGAACACAAAATACAGCGGTAGCTGTCCAATACTCAAACAATGTTTTCCCTAAAACAAATGACGAATTAGAAGTATTGGCAATAAACTATTATGACGATTATAACTTTGATCTTTCCGGCATGAATCCCGAAGACTCCTTCGGATTATTACCTTCCGACAATGTCAGGACACTAACAACAGGTACAAAGATACGTACACAAGGCACTAATCTATGGACGACTAAAGTTACCTATTATAACCAAAAGGCCCAGCCTATTTTCACGGCATCGAACAATACTTATTTAAGTGCAATTGATAAATTGAAGAGCAAACTGGATTTTACCGGAAAAATATTAGAAACAGAAACAGTCCACACAAAAGGATCGAACTCAATTTTAATCAGAGACTTTTTTAGCTATGATCATACTGGACGTATGCTAAAACATACGCAGCAAATCAACAACCAACCAGAACAGCTAATAGTGAAAAACACCTATGATCAATTAGGTAAACTAGTTTCCAAAAATATCGGAGGAAAGACCCCTACTGTTGGTGAAAAGGGATTACAGAAAGTGGATTTTGATTACAACATCCGAGGCTGGATGAAAAATATCAATGATATAACAAACATGGGTAACGACTTATTTTCGTTAAATTTGAATTACCAAGAGCAAACCGCACCTAACAATTATGTAGGGGCACCAGGACAGCCATTGTACAACGGAAATATCAGTTCAACTAGTTGGAAAACCAATAACGAATCTTCCTCTTTAAAGTCTTACTACCATAGTTATGACAATCTGAACCGTTTAACAAATAGTGTTTCTCTAGATCGCAGTCTTCTGAATAATGCCTATATTGAGGTCTTAAACACATACAATGAAAATGTAGGCAAGTACGACAGGAATGGTAACATCCTCACTATGAGCAGATTTTCCCACAATCCTTCCAATCCTTTATATGGAAAAGGGATCGATTATCTGAATTACACCTATAAAGGAAACAAGCTTATGGGTGTAAACGATGCTTACGGATTGTCACCTGACGGATCCGAAGGCTTCAAAGACGGCAATACCGTAGGTGATGATTTCTCTTATGATTTCAACGGAAACATAATTGTAGACAATAACAAGAAAATAACCAATATCACTTATAATCATTTGAACTTACCAGTTAAAATTGTTTTTGATAATGCAGATACCAACAGTGCTAACCCAAAAGTAATCGAATTTACTTATGATGCATCTGGAATCAAACTTGCAAAAACAGTTTGGGAACCCAAAACTATCAACGGAGTTGTACAAAATACCCTAATACAAACCCAATACGCCGGAAATTTCATTTATGAAAAAAACAGTACCGGAGCAACACCCGTTTTACAGTTTTTCTCACATCCGGAAGGTTATGTGACTTATAATGCCGGGAATTATAAATACGTTTTCCAATACAAAGATCATTTAGGAAACGTTCGATTATCCTATGCGGACAATGATGATAATGGTTCAATTACCGGAGCCACAACAGAAATCTTTTTTGATGATTTTGAATCAGCCAGCGGTTGGGACAACACTGGGTTCTCATGGGGATCACCAATCAGCGGATACGATAGTACAAAAAAACGTTCTGGAAACCTCTCCGGTAAAGTTGAAAACTTAGTTGCCGGTGTAAAAGCCGTACACAATAACAACTGGATAGCAATCAATAACACACAGCCTACTGATTATATTTTCTCCGGATGGATTTACAGTAACGGCCCTATCGCGCAAATGTTTTTATTTGAAAACACGGCTACTGAAACAAATTATTATACTAATGTAGAATACATAAGAAGTAATGAAAAAAACCGTTGGGTATATGTAGAAAAAAGAGTAACGGTTCCTGCCAATATTACCAAATTGAATTTACGTATTGACAACACTAATGGAAATGGTGCCGTTTGGTTTGACAACGTTAGTATTCGCAGGGTGAACGCTACAAATGAAATTGTGGAAGAAAACAATTATTATCCGTTCGGAATGAAACATAAAGGATACAATAACATTATATCAGGTAATGGAAATCCTTTGGCTAACAAGTACAAATACAACGGTAAGGAATTCCAGGATGAATTAGGGCTTAATTTCTATGACCACGGAGCAAGAAACTATGATCCAGCAATCGGACGCTGGCTGAATATTGATGCATTAGCAGAAAAAATGACGCAATGGTCACCCTATAATTTTTGCTTCGATAATCCAATTAAATTTGTTGATCCCGATGGAAATGCACCTTTCGATGAATGGAGACAATTAAAAGACGGAAGTTTTGAATGGCTAAGCGATTTAGGCCGAAAAGATGGAATCGATTTTATTCATTATACTCAAGGTGAACACAAAGGACAAACATTGATAACTGATAATGAAGGGAATGAACAATGGACTAGTTCTGGAAGTGATGTTTTAAATGGCTTTGAGCGCAGAAGTAATTCGATAGGTTTTATGGATGTCTTTAATGAATTCAAAAAAGGATATGGCCCAAAAAGGAGTTTATTCAATTCAAATCATCCAATGACTGTAGACATGAAAGATTCTTACGCAGCCTTTCTGGGGAGAAATTTATACATGACAAATGGTGGAAAAAAAGGGTATGTCGGTTATAATTTTGGTATTTCAGGCATTTTTAAATCAAAATTTGACATGACTGAACAAATGGTTGGCTCTTGCGGAGTCAGTATCTACCCAATCGGCGGTAAAGTGGTCTTTATGCTTACCGATACAAAAACACCAACATCATTATTTTACCATCTACCCGGACTATCCTCTAGATATAACAGAGACTCTAATCCAACAGGTATATTGATGCCGTACGCTGAAACAAAACAAACCTATATTTGGGTTGAGAGTGTAAATACTTTAAAAACAATGTATAAAAAAGAATCTAATGATATTCAAAGTCGTCAGAACGCTATGTCTACTGGTTTGTAGTTCAACTTTAGTTGTCTCATGCAATATGGGCAATATAGAAGGAATTTATATAAATAATTCCCCACTTAACATAGACACATTGGTATTGAAAAAAAACACTTACCATCATCGTGTTTATAACAAACGTAATTCGCTTATTTATAAAGGTTCCGGTAGTTGGAAAAGTGCAGACGGCTTTATCCTTCTGGAAAATTTCTTGATAAATGATAATAATGTTAGTGAGGAATTCAACTATGATGAAACTGATTTAATGGGAGCTTCCTTTCCTGTAAGTTCCGGAATTGGCAATACCGAATTCATTATAAATCCGGATACCGGAGTTAAATATATTAAAGTTAAATAGTAATTATGATTCATCTCAACTTACTTTTATTGACCAGAATCAAACAATCCTTAAATTTTCAATAAATTAAAACCCCATATTCTCATATGGGGTTTTTTAATCCTCATTTGTTAGTTTACTAAATCACTTCAAGAACGTGAAATACGTTGCAACCCGATATTTGGTGGTGGAACTGAGGCTATGAAGGCTTCACATCCTCTCAGCCATAAGTGTAACAAAATAAAGAATGAACACCTATTGTGTTAACCTTATTACTCAAAACTTAGACACTTTGTGGAGTTTATACTGTTTGAATTTTTTAAAGACGCTTCTGCAAAGAAGGTAAGAAAAATGTATATTTTTTCCTATCACTTTATGCTTGTGGCAAAAAAATAATTTTGAAAAAAGTTGCCACACTTTCTGTGGCAACTTTTTCGGTTTTTAAAATTTTGCCACGCTAAAAGTTGTGGCAGAATTTTTGCTCTTGAATTTTTTGCCACAACTTTTTATGTTATGAAAGCAAAAGACACCTTCAAAAAATTATTGGGATTATCTCAGAAAGAAATGGCCATGATATTGGGTATCACACGTACACAATGGTCTATGCATGAAATAGGGAAGAGAAAACTACCTTCTGCCGCCGCAGTGGAATTTTCCAAACTACTGCATTACATACAGGAAAATCATTCAAAGAAAATGGAAATGCCCGATTTTATGAAAGAGGAAGAGAAACGTGTGTACGGTCAGCTAAAAAAAGACATACAAAAGAATGAATATAAACTGAGTCGGCTTACTAAAAAAATGGAACGGGCACAGGATCTTTATGAAGAAGCTTTGGCAGCATTACAGGTTGTTGCCTATCTTGATAGCCAACCTGAAAATGAGAACACTATCACTATTAAAAATGTAATACAGCAAAAAAACAAAATCAGTCTGATGAGACAAAAAGAAATCTTACGAAAGCACAGCCACGATATTGAAGTATTGCAATTACAAAACGCACTCCTTAAAAAGGAAATGAAAACATATTTTAAGGCATTCACACGTAATTCAACGTAATTTATTTTTGTATAATTTTTACTATTCTTTCTGCTATTAATTGCTATTTTCGGGTTTATTTCTAGACTCCCATTTGCTTTTACACCAAAAGAATAGCTTCAATACTGTTTTCCGAATGAACACTTTGAGTTTAGGCTATAGATTAGTAAGGTTAGAATAGTAACAACAAACCGTAGACTAATTGCGTTTGATAAGCAGAGAACACGATTAAAAAAGAGCACTATAATTCAAATCTTGTAAATGAAGAATTTCCTAACCACTATAGTATTATTTATTAGTTTTTTGCTTTCGGGCAAACCCCATTTCAAACCCAAAAACTGGAAGACTTTGCTAAACTTTACGGGGTTGTACGCTACTTCCACCCAAGTGACGAAGCGGCTAAAACCGATTGGAAAGCATTTGCTACCTATGCTGTTAAGGAAATTGACAAAGCGAAGACTCAACAAGAATTTGAACAAAAATTACAAGAACTTTTTTTACCACTGGCCCCATCAATTTCATTTAATGGTAGCTACTACCAATGGCCTGAAAATGCCAAATATCCCGTTTTTTGGGAACACCGAGGCTTAGGAATCGACAGTAACAAAAAAAGCTATTATAGCGAACGTTACAATAAAACTTTTTTGGACAGAGGATTCAAATCTGTTGGAATCAATCTAACAGAAAGTACCTTAATTGGCAAAAAAATCAAGTTAACCTATGAGGCACAAACTAATGAAGGAAAGGCCTATTGCTTTTTAAAAATTTTAGACAAGAATAAAAAGTCTATTAATTTCGCAACACACCAGACCAATCCTGTAGTTTCTGAAACTTGGTCTCCAAAGGAATTACTTTTGGAACCAAACTCTAATATGAATCAAATTACCATAGGACTTATAGCAAAAGACGGAAATTGTGATTTTAGAAATTTCAAATTATACTATGAGGAGACTGACCTTACTTGGAAAGAAATCCAACTTCCTGCATTTGATACTAAAAAATGGTACCCAATCAATGATGCCACATTTACTTTCAACAATGAAAAAATTACGGTAATCAATGAGACTAATAAGTCTAGCCAATTAAAAAACACCGATGTAAAAATTACCTGGGATAAGTTTTCTGTTGTAAAACTATCCAACAACCTGAATGTAATAGTCCCGATTGTAATATTTGCCAACGAAGAAGGGACACTTCCAAAAAGTGAAATACAAAAATTCAATGCATTAAAGCAAGAGATTCATTCCAATTTGACAACTGCATTCAATACTAATATTTCATTAGCCAATATTGTCATCACCTGGAATATTTTCAAACACTTTTTCCCTTACCAAAAGGAAGTAAAAGTGGAATGGGACACAATTTTAAACGAAGGATTAAAAGACGCTTTTAATGACATTTCAATAACAGAACACAAACTAACATTGGAGAAATTCACCGAGAACTTTGACGATGCCCACATTGGAATTTACCATTCAAAATTAAAAGAAGACCGTAATCATGCGGTACCGGCAACCTTTCGATGGGTTGGTGACCAACTGATAGTAAAAGCTATTTTAAAAGGACACGAAAGTCAACTAAAAAAAGGAGACATCATTACCGAAATCAACAATGTACCAACCAGCGTGGCCTACGACAGTATTTCACAATACATATCGGGTTCTAAACAATTGAAAAGATGGCGATCACTAAAAAAGATCTCTACTGGAAAAGAAAATTCTTCACTCCAATTAAAAACAAAAAACGGAACGATTGCTAGTTTAAAAAGAGTGATCAAATATGACACCTATAAAGACTTTTTTGAGAGAGAAGAAGCCCCAAAATTCAAGAAAATTGACAATGCCATTTTTTATATCAATCTGGAAAAGTTAAACGCATCAATTATAGACTCAATCGTCCCAACAATTAATGAACATAAAGGTTTGATTATTGATTTGCGTGGTTACCCTTATAATGACATAGAACATAGAATCTTAAGCTATACAAATGTAGTAGATAGTACAAAATGGTTGTGCCGTGAAAAAATTCTTACCCCCAACTATTCTACAACCGAGGAATATTGTGCAGGACATCGACTCAATCATTATAAAGCAAACCTACAACTCACTACTAAAAATGTGCTACTAGTAGACGAGAGAACGGTTAGTAATGCCGAAATGCTAGCACAGGTTATCAAACATTACAAAATTGCCACCATTGTTGGACGACCAACGGCAGGTGCAAATGGAAATATAAATCCAATTGGTTTGCTTAATGGGTTTCAGGTGATTTTTACCGGTATGAAAGTTACCAATCCGGATGGAAGCCAATTCCACTCCATTGGTGTAATCCCTGATATTATAGTAGAAGAGACAGTTGAAGACATCACGCGAGGAAAAGATACTTTATTGGAAAAAGCAATTGAAATACTCCATAAAGAAATACAATAACGTCTTAAAATCTTTTATTGGCAACATTATTATTTTACCTGAATACTACCAATCAGGTAGAATTTCTATTTTAGAATACCCTCTTTTTTAAAATAAAGGAAAGTCACAATGATTAAACAATAAACAGACCTATAAAATTGCACTATATGATACAATAGTTATATTTACGATATGGCAAAAAAACATCTCCTTTTATTTCTGTTTCCTCTATTGTTAACTAGCTGCTGTTATAAAGACATTAAGTCGGCATACGGATTACCTCGTAAAAAAATAGCTCGTCTGAGTGACCATTTTTCGCATGAAAAAATAGATACTCTAGCATTATATAAGCTTCAAATTAATTATGCTTATAATAGAATGAGTAAAGAATATATTTATTTTGAAAAAGACAATAACAACAGCTATCCTTATACGAGTTACTTAAAATTTTATAAAAATGGTAAACTAGGTCTTTTCATAGTTCCAAAAACAGATACTTTACGTTTGGAGAGGTCTTTTTTTGATCCACAAAAAGCAAAAATGGGTTACTTTGAAATACAAGGACAAAGTATTAAAACTAAAATCTCCACTATTGGCGATTGTTCCTTGTATATAAGTAATCAAACAGGAGAAATAAAGGGCGATAGTATAAAATTAGAAGGCAAGAATAACCATGGCAATGTTTATGTTAAAGTAAATGTACCCAAAACTATTGTAGAAAATTGGAAGCCAGATTGGTAATACTTAACCAACAATTCCTTGAAACAAAAAAACATAACGAAATCACAATTCATCCTTTTTGAATTTCCGACAATAAAAAAAGCCTCTCAATTGCTTGAAAGGCTTTATTTTTTACCAGTGGTCCCACCTGGGCTCGAACCAGGGACCACCTGATTATGAGTCAGGTGCTCTAACCAACTGAGCTATAGGACCGGTTGGCGCACAGTACGTTAGCCGTTGCTGTGTTCCCTCAGTAAAGCCGTAGCTTTATTTGAGGTTGCAATATTACTGCATTTTTTTATCTTCTGCAAACGTATTATGCAATTTCTTGACATAATTCTATGAGCACACCGTTTGTTCCCTTCGGGTGTAGAAAAGCAACCAATTTGTTGTCAGCCCCTTTCTTCGGTGTTTCGTTCAAAACCGTAAACCCTTCGGCTTGCAATCGGGCTATCTCCGAAACGATGTCTTCCACATCAAACGCAATATGATGAATCCCCTCGCCTTTCTTTTCCAAAAACTTGGCAATGGGACTGTCCGGATTCGTAGCTTCCAACAACTCGATCTTGTTGGGACCGTTCTTAAAAAACGAAGTCTTTACTCCTTCGCTTGCTACTTCTTCTTCCTTGTAGGCCGGCGCTCCGAATAACTTTTCAAAAAGCAAATTGGATTCCTCCAAACTCTTTACGGCAATGCCGATATGTTCAATTTTTCTCATCTTGCAATAGTTTGGACAAATATAAAAACTTTGTAACCTATCTGCATTGCAACTATCCAACTAAAAAATTGTATTTTTGCACTATGGAAACAAATAGACAGAAAAAAATAGGCAGCGTTTTACAAAAAGATTTAGTGGATATTTTGCAGGGTGAAGTACGTAAAAACGGTATTTCCAATCTGGTTATTTCGGTTTCAAAAGTAAGTGTTACTACCGATTTGTCCATTGCCAAAGTATTCCTGAGTGTATTCCCGCAAGAGAAAGCACCGGAGATCTTGGAAGCTGTAAAATCCAACACGCCGTTAATCAAACACGATTTATCGCAACGTGTAAAACTACAATTGCGTAAAGTACCTAACTTGATGTTTTACATTGACGACAGTTTGGATTATATTGAAAAAATCGACAACGCCTTATCCGGTAAAGAGAACCCAATCGAAAATCCTGATTTGTTAGAACGTAGAAAGAAGTCCTAAATTGAATTTCTCCTTTTACATAGCCAAACGGTACCTGCGCACCTCCAGTAAAAACAACGCCATCAATATTATTTCAGCGATTGCGTCCTTTGGAGTTATTGTAAGCGCTATGGCACTGTTTGTCTTTCTTTCGGTATTCAGCGGTTTGAAAGATTTCAGTCTTTCGTTCACCAATAAGTTCGATCCGGATTTGAAGGTGATGCCCAAAACAGGCAAATCGTTTCTGATTACCGAAGCACAAAATACCAAGTTAAAGCAAATTGAAGGCATTCAATACTATTCCCGTTGTGTAGAAGAAAAAGTATTGTTTGTGTACCGTGGCAAAGAACAGGTAGCACTAATTAAGGGAGTGGACAACCAATACAACTTGGTGAACAACATTCAAGAATCAATGTTCCAAGGCAATTGGATCGCCCCTCAAACACCGCAGGTGGTCGTGGGTTTTGGTATTGGTCAAAAACTAACCATGGGACTGTATGACCTCAACAATACCTTTGAGATTTTTGTACCAAGACCTGGAAAAGGCGCTATTACCAATCCGGAAACCGCATTCAACAAATCGAATTTGATTCCGGTGGGCGTTTA
This sequence comes from Flavobacterium sp. GCM10023249, assembly GCF_042653365.1. Taxonomy (NCBI): domain Bacteria; kingdom Pseudomonadati; phylum Bacteroidota; class Flavobacteriia; order Flavobacteriales; family Flavobacteriaceae; genus Flavobacterium; species Flavobacterium sp. GCM10023249. The sequence goes on along the minus strand of NZ_JBHSHZ010000006.1, from coordinate 873,206 downwards.
TGCTATAAATGACGAACTGGATTCTAAATATGTATTTGCCGACATCCAATTAACCCAGGAATTACTGGAGTACCAACCCAATCAAATTTCTGCCATTGAAATCAAAACAGAAGCCTCTGCCAATGAAGGAGCAGTAATCGATCAAATCCAATCGGTATTTGGTGATAGCGTTACCATCAAAAACAGAATGCAGCTGAATGATAGTCTGCACAAGATGCTCAACACCGAAAACACGGTAATATACCTCATTTTCACTTTGGTTATCATCATGACCTTGTTCACTTTAGCTGGCGCCATCATCATGATTATTCTGGACAAAAAAGAAAATCTAAAAACCTTATACAATTTAGGCAATACCATTCGTGACATTCGTCGTATTTTCTTACTGCAAGGAACATTGGTAACCGTTTTAGGAGGGCTATTAGGAATTGTATTGGGCGCAATAGTGGTATTCATTCAACAACATTTCAAACTGGTTATGATTACGGAAAGTCTGGCCTATCCTGTTCGATTCAACATGGAAAACTGTGCGGTTGTTTTCTTTACGATCGTTGTACTAGGTTTCTTAGCCTCTTACATTGCCAGTAGCAACGTGAACAAGAAATTATTCGACTAAGCCAACTCGGTTTCGGATTTTTCTATATCTTTGATCACAACAAAAAATAAAACTTATGATTGTATTTGTCTAGTCCTGCTATTATCGGGAGATAATTAGGGCGTTTTAATTTATTCTGGTAGTTTACCTACCGGCTCAGTATTCATTTTATCCTAATTAATCATGACAGAAACAACCAGTACTGCACTAAGTACACGCATTTTTTCCACTTTAAAAACAGCCATCAAAGGAGACGACACTTTTGACTTCACCAAGGGAAGCATCAAAAAAGGAGTCATTCTATTAGCCATTCCCATGGTATTGGAAATGATGATGGAATCTGTCTTCGCTTTGGTCGATTTGTACTTTGTGGGCCACTTGGAAAACAGCAGCTATGCCATTCAAACCGTGGGTCTCACCGAATCTGTACTCACCATCATCTACTCATTGGCCATCGGAATCAGTATGGCCGCTACCGCTGTAGTAGCCCGCCGCATTGGAGAGAAAAATCCTGAGGCAGCCGCCAAAGCGGGAATGCAATCCATCATCATCGCCTTTGCGATCAATACACTGATTAGTGTTTTAGGATTTATTTATGCCAAAGAAATCCTACTCATCATGGGCGCTTCGATTGAAGCTGCCAACTACGGCGTGAATTTCACCCGAATTATGATGGCAAGTAGTATCAGTATAATGCTTTTATTTCTGATCAATGGTATTTTTCGTGGCGCGGGTAACGCTGCCATTGCCATGCGCAGTTTATGGCTCGCCAATGGATGCAATATCCTTTTGTGTCCGATACTGATCAACGGATTGGGTCCAATTCCTGCGTTTGGACTGATTGGTGCTGCTATGGCCACTTCTATCGGAAGAAGTATTGGCGTGTTGTATCAATTTTATCATTTGTTTGGAGGAAGCGGCATGCTGAAAGTCCGCCTTTCGCATTTCATTCCTGATTTCGAACAAATTGGCGCTATCGTAAAAATAGCCGCTCCAGGCGTATTACAATTCGTGATTGCTTCTTGTAGTTGGATCTTCCTAGCTCAATTGGTAGCCACTACAGGCAATGATACGGGTTCGGCTGGTTATCAGACCGCCTTACGCATTATGATGTTCTTTATTCTTCCCGCTTGGGGATTGAGTAACGCAGCCGCCACCTTAGTTGGACAGAATCTGGGTGCACAGCAGGTAGAACGTGCAGTACAATCCGTATACACCACCGCCAAATACAATGTCATTTTCATGGGTACCATCATGGTTTTATGTTTGGTTTTAGGCGACACTATCATTTCATTTTTTACCAATAATGAAGCCGTACACAAAGTAGCCGTTTCTGCCTTACAGATTATGAGCTTGGGTTATATTTTTTACGGTATTGGGATGGTACTGATTAACACCTTCAATGGTGCCGGTGATACCTGGACACCCACTAAAGTCAATTTCGTAGGCTTTTGGTTGTTCCAAATTCCATTGGCGTATCTATTGGCCAAACACCTCAACATGGGACCTACTGGCGTATTCATGGCCGTTCCCATAGCAGAAACAGCAATTACATTGGCGAGTATCGTTCTTTACCGAAAAGGAAAATGGAAAACCATTCAAGTATAACTAAAAAGTCCCGACACAATCGGGACTTTTTTTTGTCATAGAACTTGTTCTACGCATTATTTTATTTTTTCACAAATGGAATTTTAGCAATATACTTATCACTAGCTTCATCATACCTAACATCATAAGTTCCTCTTACTAAGGCAATGTTAGCAATATCAAAGTCTTCCTTCGCAAATTCCTCAACAATTGCTTGATCAAATTTAATTAATTCATCTCCAGATTCGATTGTTAACGTTTCTTCTTCAACTTGATCACGGTCAAAGGCAAAATGCAAATAATTGTCACTTGAAACACCCATATTGATTCTGTCAAAACCGATATTAACAATACCTATTGTAACTTCACAGATACCCCATCCAGAATCACAACCTCTACTTGGTTTTTCAAGATTAGCACTTAAACCAATCATAAATTTAATTCTAAATCTACTAGCAGCATTACCGTCAATAGCAGACTCATTTACTAAAGTTGATTTCGATGCAGGTTCATCTGTACTACAAGAGAATAGAGTGATTGCACAACAAGCAATTAGTGCCCCTGCGCCAATAATCTTTTTGGAAAAGTTTTTCATTTTTTTTAATTTATAGTTAATTATCAATAAAACAAATATATAAATAACTCAATTAAAAATAAGATTTTTCCTATAATTTAAGATTTTATCACAATTCTAATTGTCTATAAACCAAAATTCTAAGTTTATTTAACATAAGAAGTCGTTTCATCAAAATAAATAGAAATTGACACTAATAAAAAGTCCCGATAGTATCGGGACTTTTTTATAATAACTGACCTGCGTAGTCTTGTTTGATATCTTCGAAAACAGCTAACAATGCATTATGATCGTTTAGGGTAACCAATTTATTACGGTGTTCTTTAAAATGAGGAATCCCTTTGAAGTAATTGGTATAATGGCGACGCATTTCGACAATACCAACATGTTCCCCTTTCCATTCCATTGACCAGATTAAATGGTTTCGAGCTGCTTCCACTCTATCGTTAATGGTTGGCGAAGGTAAATGCTCTCCGGTTTTGAAATAATGTTTGATTTCATCAAAAATCCAAGGATAACCGATAGCAGCTCGTCCTATCATCATACCGTCCAGGCCGTATTTGTTTTTGTATTCCAATGCTTTTTCAGGCGAATCAATATCACCATTACCGAAGATCGGCATGGTAATTCTGGGATTATTTTTTACTCTTTGAATATGTGACCAATCCGAATGTCCTTTGTACATCTGTGCTCGAGTACGAGCATGAACCGTTAAAGCCTGCACACCGATATCTTGTAATCGTTCTGCTACCTCATCGATATTGATCGAACTTTCGTCCCAACCTAGACGAGTTTTCACCGTTACTGGTAAATTCGTACTACGTATTACGGCTTTGGTCAAGCGTACCATCAAATCTACATCTTTCAAAACACCGGCACCGGCACCTTTACACACCACTTTTTTCACTGGACAACCGAAATTGATATCCACTAAATCAGGTTGAACCGTTTCAACAATTCTGGCAGACATCGCCATAGCCTCTTCATCTCCACCAAAAATCTGAATACCTACCGGACGTTCATAATCGAAAATATCCAACTTCTGACGGCTTTTGATTGCATCACGAATGAGGCCTTCAGAAGAAATAAACTCCGAATACATTAAATCGGCACCATGCATCTTGCACAGGCGTCGAAAAGGAGGGTCACTCACATCCTCCATAGGAGCGAGTAACAGAGGGAAATCCGGTAATTCTATGTTGCCAATTTTAACCATTGCTTCTTCAATTAGTCCACTTCATTAAGTATAAAAACAAAAAAAAGCTGCAATAAATTACAGCTTCATTTTCGGCGCAAAGATACTACTATTCTACATTTTAGACGCAATATCCTTACTATATTTTTTTAGAGTAGCACGAGCCATACCTAGATTCACTTTATTCGAATCTACAGCCAAATACACAAAGTACTCTCCGTTATCGGATAAATCGATAATATGCAATTGGTTGGACAATGTAATTAAGATATCGTCTATTTTCTCTGTTAATCCTAATGCTTTGATCGCACTTAGTTTGGCTTTAACCACTTCAAGGTTATAAGCAGAAGCCAATTCAGGATCGAACTTCGGATCTACAGAAAGTGAAGCAAACGACATTCCTGTTTTTAATTCGGTTACGGAAACACCAATAAAGCCATTAAGGTTATCTTTAAGGTCTGTAGTGAAAGTTGTTAAAAATTCTGACATAATTTAAGCGTTTTAGTTTGTTAGTAATGATTGTTTTTATAGTGCTGATTGTAATTTCAAATGAATCAAGCCCAGCTTACTGGCGTTTTTAGTAATTAAAGCCAAATACTCATCCTTTTCTAGTTTACGCACGAAGAAAAGCCCTTTATCTGCCTGAAGAATCAACTCGTTAGAATTTCCAAATTTTAAATCAGCCACTAACTCCTTACACATTGTAAGCAATACACCAGCCATTGCTGCAATGTTGCCATCAAAATCCAAGTAATGTGATTTGATCAAAACTCCATCTTCATTAAAGACCAATGCTGAATCTACCCCCGTTTCTTCAATAAGTGTGTCCAAGTCCAATTTTTTCATATATATTAGTTATTAGTAAGTTAGTTTAGCTAATGTAAGATTTTTTTTATAAAAATTTTTATTTTTATAGGATTTTTTTTACTATTTTTAAGACACGTTAAATCACGTTTTTTTGATTTCAAACAAACTTCAAAAACTAAAAAATCATGGCAAAAGAATCAAACCTAGACCGTCTTAAAAAGAAATTGCAAAAGCAACTTATGGAATTCAGAAAATACAGAATCGCGAGAGGAAAAATCACTAAAAAGCCTTCTGTATTTGCTAAAATTTTCAGCTAAAGAAAGTTTAAAAAAAGAGACTTTAATTGCTTCACTTATTTTCATACTTTTGTAGCTTAAAATGATGACTAAGAGCATTGGCCGTGAATTGTCCTGAAATCCTAATCAATTCTACAGTTCACAGCCAAATGCCCATAAATGTATAAGATGAAGCATATTCGAAATTTCTGCATTATTGCGCACATTGACCACGGTAAGAGTACCTTGGCCGACCGTTTATTGGGCGCAACGCAAACAGTAACAGCTCGCGAAGAGAAAGCACAATTACTGGATAATATGGACTTAGAGCGTGAACGTGGTATTACCATTAAGAGTCACGCCATCCAAATGGAATACAAATACAAAGGGGAGGATTATATCTTAAACCTTATTGACACTCCGGGTCACGTGGATTTCTCTTATGAGGTTTCCCGTTCCATTGCTGCTTGTGAAGGAGCGCTATTGATTGTTGATGCGGCTCAGAGTATACAGGCACAAACCATTTCCAATCTTTATTTGGCTTTGGAAAATGATCTTGAGATTATTCCAGTATTAAACAAAGTGGATTTACCAAGTGCCAATCCGGAAGAAGTAAGTGACGACATCATTGACTTATTAGGCTGTGATTTGGAAGATATTATTCATGCATCTGGTAAAACCGGTTTTGGTGTAGAAAACATCTTAGCGGCTATTATTGAAAAAATCCCTGCACCAAAAGGAAATCCAGAAGAACCATTACAAGCCTTGATTTTTGACTCGGTTTACAACCCATTCAGAGGTATTGAGGTAATCTTCCGTGTGAAGAATGGTGAAATCAAAAAAGGTCAGAAAATCAAGTTCATGGCGACCGGCAATGAATATTTCGCTGATGAAATCGGTACGCTTAAACTAAACCAAGTTCCGAAGGATAAAGTTTCAACCGGTGACGTGGGGTATCTGATTTCGGGAATCAAAGAAGCAAAAGAAGTAAAAGTAGGTGATACTGTTACGGATGCTAAAGTACCTACTACCAATATGATTCATGGTTTCGAAGATGTGAAACCGATGGTATTCGCAGGTATCTATCCTGTTGACACTGAAGATTACGAAGAACTTCGCGCCTCTATGGAAAAACTGCAGCTAAATGATGCTTCATTAGTGTTTGCAGCAGAAAGCTCGGCTGCGTTAGGATTCGGTTTCCGATGCGGATTCCTAGGAATGTTGCATATGGAAATTATCCAGGAGCGTTTGGAACGCGAATTCAATATGACGGTAATCACAACGGTTCCCAACGTATCGTATTTGGCGTACACTAAGAAAGATCCGGAAACACCATTCGTAGTAAACAACCCTTCTGACTTACCAGAACCATCTAAATTAGATCGTGTAGAAGAACCATATATCAAAGCTACCATCATTACCAAAGCCGACTTCGTAGGCAACGTAATGAGTTTGTGTATTGAGAAACGTGGATTGATTACCAATCAGACGTATTTAACTACTGAGCGTGTAGAATTGAATTTCGATATGCCATTGGCTGAAATTGTATTCGACTTCTACGACCGATTGAAAACGGTTTCCAAAGGATATGCTTCTTTCGACTACCATCCAATCGGGATGCGTACGTCTAAATTAGTTCGTTTGGACGTATTATTAAATGGTCAGAATGTAGATGCTTTATCTGCCTTAATTCACGAAGACAATGCATACCATATTGGTAAAAAAATGTGTGAAAAACTACGTGAATTGATTCCGAGACAACAGTTCGACATTCCTATTCAGGCGGCTATCGGTGCCAAAATTATTGCGCGTGAGACAATCAAAGCTTTACGTAAAGACGTAACTGCAAAATGTTATGGTGGTGATATCTCTCGTAAACGTAAATTATTGGAAAAACAAAAAGCCGGTAAGAAACGTATGCGTCAGGTGGGTAACGTAGAAATCCCGCAATCCGCATTTATGGCAGTATTGAAATTGAATGATTAAAAATTTTATGATTGCATAATTGAAACCCAATAACAACTGTTGTTGGGTTTTTTATTATAAATCAATCTAGCCAAAACCGTATCTTTGAAAGAAAAGTTATAGGTAATCTCATGGACGAAACTCTGAATAAATTTGACCGAATTGTCGCTATTCTTATCCAATTACAATCCAAAAAGATTGTAAGAGCTCAGGATTTAGCGGATCGGTTTAATGTAAGTTTGCGCACCATTTACCGAGATATACGTACTTTAGAAACATCCGGAGTTCCTATCTACAGTGAAGCAGGGATAGGTTACTCTTTAATGGACGGCTATCGTTTACCTCCTATCATGTTTACTCGTGAAGAAGCCAGTAGTTTTATTGCTGCCGAAAAGTTAATGCAAAAGTTCACAGATCCAGCATTGGACCAACATTACAAATCGGCAATGTATAAACTTAAAGCGGTACTAAGAACCAGTGACAAAGATTGGCTGAATGCTATCGAATCGAAAGTCGTCATGCAATCCAACCAAGAAGTATTTAACGAAAAAGCACCCAATGCTTTGGCCTTGTTTTTTGATGGCATTGCGGAACGAAAACAAATACTGCTTTTATACCAAACCTTCGATACAGAAGAAATCAACGAAAGAAGAATAGAACCTGTAGGTATTTTTCACGAAAATAACTTTTGGTATGTTTTGGGCTATTGTCACCTAAGAAACGATTACCGAAAGTTTCGCACCGATCGCATTCAGCTGATTAAGAAAACCGATTTAGAGTACACCCTTGAACACAAAACCCTTGAGGAGTTACTACACAAAGACAAACCTCTGGACACGCTAATTAAAGTGCGTGTTTTGGTTGATAAAAAAATAGCTCGCTACCTTAGTTGGGAACGCAAACAATATGGATTTGTTTCGGAAAAAAACCAAGACAATCAAGTTGAAATGACCTTTATGTGTAGTGAAATCAAGGAAGGTTTTCCACGATGGTTTCTAATGTTTGCCGATCAGTCAGAGATACTAGAACCCGAAGAACTCAAAACCCGGGTTTTGGATTTATTGGAACGCAGCAAAACCAAACTACTAAAAAACAATCCCGAAAACCAAAGTCTCCGGGATCAAACACAATTTAATTAGCAAAAGCTTTCACTATTTTAAAAAGCACCTTCCAATTGGAAAAATTATCTTTCCCAGAAAAAAGGCGGGGCGATATTCAACGCTCTTAAATACACATAGCCTTGCCCGCGGTGGTGAATTTCGTTGTCAATGAAATACAAAATATTTTGAATGATAGGGAATTCGTACTGACCGAAAAGATTAAACGTTTCGCTAAAATCCTCAACGGTCAATTGTTGCCATAACGCATCGATTTCTTTGGTGTCATTATCCCATTGTTCCAAATACTGGGCTTTTGTTGTAAATCCTTTACTTGAGTCTTCTGTAAACGGCTGCACTTCTTTGTTTACAATTCCTCTTAATGCCGGAGCCGCTATCGCTAAAAGTTCATCTGTTAACTTCGCAAACGGACGCAATCCTCCTACTGAAAACTCAAAGAAATCTTTTTCCGGAAACGCTTCTATTACACGTCTTGTCAACGCTCTGTGCCCTTGCCAATGTTTTAACAAATCTTCTTGACTGATTACCTGTGAAACTGTTTCTGTGTTCATATTATTAGTGTTTTAATGATTACTGAAACAAAATTAATAGGGGTTAGTGACAACTGCTTGTCAGTAGTAAAATTGCATTTTTAAAAAATTTCACGCCTGAAAAAACTTTGTACCTTTGTCGCTTAGAAATTGAATAACCATGATAGAAGATAAAACCCCACAAAGAACCAGCATTGCTCAGTTAGGCGAATTCGGCCTGATTGATCATTTGACGAAACATTTCGAAATAAAAAACGAATCTACTTTAAAAGGTATTGGAGATGATGCCGCTGTTTTGGATTTTAAAGACAAAAAAACGATTGTCTCTACCGATTTATTAATCGAAGGTGTTCATTTTGATTTGGCTTATATGCCGTTGAAACATTTGGGATATAAAGCCGTGGTGGTTAATGTTTCAGATATATTTGCCATGAATGCCAAAGCTACTCAGATTACAGTTTCTGTTGCAGTTTCCAATCGTTTCCCGCTAGAAGCATTAGAAGAATTATACGAAGGAATTACTTTGGCTGCTAAACACTACGAAGTCGATGTCATTGGTGGCGACACTACCTCATCGCAAAAAGGCCTGATCCTATCGATTACAGCTTTAGGAGAAGCTAATGCAGAAGATATTGTTTACCGAAATGGAGCTCAACAAGGCGACTTATTAGTAGTTTCAGGGGATTTGGGTGCCGCATATATGGGACTACAGGTTTTAGAAAGAGAAAAACAAGTATTTGAAGTCAATCCGAATAACCAACCTGATTTAGACGATTATACTTATCTAATCGAACGTCAATTAAAACCGGAAGCACGTAAAGATGTGGCTGGCATTTTAAAAGCATTGGAAATCAAACCAACCTCGATGATTGACGTCTCTGATGGATTGTCTTCGGAGATCATGCACATCTGCAAACAATCAGGTGTTGGGTGTAATTTGTACGAAGAGAAACTACCTCTAGACCCACAATTCATCAATGTGTGTGAAGAATTCAATATTGACAGTACGACAATTGCCTTAAATGGTGGTGAGGATTATGAATTATTATTCACAATTGCGATGAATGATTTTGACAAAATCAAAGGCAATCCGAATTTCACAGTAATTGGGCATATGACACAACAAAGTGAAGGAATTCATTTAGTAACCCGCGCCAACACTAAAATTGAATTAAAAGCTAGAGGCTGGAACGCTTTACAAGAAGAATAATAGGTTTAGCAATAAAAAAAGAATCCCGGATTTCAATTGATGAAATCCGGGATTTATATTTTAAGTCAAAACAGAATTAATAGCCTAATTTAGTTCGTACTCTTTTCAAAACACCATCAGCTATCGCTGAGGCTTTTTTAGCGCCTTCCAATAACAATCCTTCCAATTCCTCCAGATGGTTCATATAATAATTGTAACGTTCTCTTTCGGCGGCAAACTTCTCAATAATCAATTCAAACAATGCTTGTTTCGCGTGACCATAACCAAAATCACGGTTGATGTTCTTATACTTTTCAGCCATTTCCGCAATTTGCACATCTGAAGCCAACAACTTATATATTGCAAAAATTTTACAAGTTTCAGGATTTTTAGGCTCTTCCAATGGCGTACTATCGGTTTCAATTCCCATAATCTGTTTGCGCAAAGGTTTGTCTTCAAGGAAAATATTGATGATATTATTTCTTGACTTACTCATTTTCTCGCCATCTGTTCCCGGAACCAACTTAGTATCTTCTGCTGTCAATGCTTCTGGTAAAACAAAAGTCTCCCCCATTTGATGATTGAAACGAGACGCTACATCACGTGTGATTTCCAGATGCTGTAACTGATCTTTTCCTACCGGAACCACTTCTGCATCGTATAACAAAATATCGGCAGCCATCAACATTGGATAAGTAAACAAACCAGCGTTCACATCTTCCAATCGATCTGCTTTATCCTTAAAAGAATGCGCCAGTGTTAGTCTTTGGAACGGGAAGAAACAACTCAAATACCAAGACAATTCCGTAGTTTGAGGCACATCACTCTGACGGTAAAAAATCACCTTTGACGGATCTAAACCACAAGCAAGCCATACCGCAGCAGTACTAGTTGTATTGTTTCGTAGGGTTTCGCCGTGTTTGATTTGCGTAATAGAATGCAAATCGGCGATAAAAAGAAACGATTCGTTATCAGGATTTTTAGCCATTTCAATAGCGGGTAAAATCGCTCCTAATAAATTGCCTAAATGCGGCGTACCTGTACTTTGTATTCCGGTAAGTATTTTTGCCATGGTAAATTTTAATCTATTTTTAGCAAAGTTAATTCTTTTATCAGATTTTTAAAGTGATTCCGTATTTTTGACGTTATGAAACTATTTAAAATTCCACTTTGGCTACTTTGGCGTGTTTGGTTTTACATTTTGGTACTTTTACCAATTGTAGTAATGTTCCCTTTTTTATTCGCTTCTTTTCTGAAAGAAAGCTGGTATCCGTATTTTTTTAAAATGGCCAGAATTTGGGCCAAAGTTATTTTATATGGCATGGGTTTCTATCCAAAAGTAGAAGCGAAAGAAGCCATAATACCCCACAAAAGTTATATGTTTATTGCCAATCATACTTCGATGGTCGACATCATGCTAATGTTGGTAACCGTTAAAAATCCATTTGTTTTTGTTGGAAAAAAAGAATTGGTTAAAATCCCATTGTTTGGTTTCTTTTACAAAAGAGCTGTAATCATGGTAGACAGAGACAGCCCGAAAAGCCGTCAACAAGTATACGAACGTGCTCAAAAGAAAATCAATCAAGATTTAAGTATTTGTATTTTCCCGGAAGGAAAAGTCCCTGATGATGAGAGCATTCTTTTAGATGAATTTAAAACCGGTGCCTTCAACTTGGCTGTTGATCATCATTTACCGATTGTACCTATGATTTTTCCAGATAATAAAAAACGATTTTCGTATACTTTTTTTAGTGGTAGTCCCGGAAAACTTAGGGTTAAAATCCTTCCTTTTTTGGACACTTCAAACAAAGTACACCACGACAGAAAAGCGATTCGTGATGAAGCTCGCGAACTTATTTATAACGAATTACTACAATTCGAAAATCAAAAATAAAAAGTGCCCCGGCGTAGGGCACTTTCCACGGTTGCCCAAAAGAGCAACACACTTAACTAAATATTAAAATTTGTAACGAAATCCAGAATATACCCCCATTACATAGGGTTTAAAATTACCAGAATCGTTGCTGAATGTTTTGATTTGATATTTAAGCATTGGCTCAACTGACACATCAAACGATTTGGAGATATTGTATTTCATACCCACACCAATATTCGTACTAAAATGTACCTTGTTCAGGTTGTTTGCTTCCCCTATTTCAGTGGTCATCCCGTTACTAGTTATTGAAATTTTATTACCACTTAAAAACAAAGTACTTATTCCTGTAACAAAGTTAAGCCCTAATTTTTTATCTATGAGTTTATAGGAAATCTCCATAGGGATTTCAATATAACCCAATTCCTGTTTTAAAACACCTGTTTCTTCAACTATAGATGAAGCTTCAATTGAATTGGTATTGGGTTTATCCTCAATAACTACATTCGAAGAAGCTGGATTTTTATTGATGTTTTTCATAGTACGCTCTTGCGTTTCCCTTCCTGAAAGATTGGAATGAAACGAAATGTCATTCGTATTATAGGCCATATCTACTCTACTGATACCCGTTCTAATGGTCAATTTCTTATTCATAGCATAATCAACTCCAATACCCAAACCGAACTTTGACTCAAAAGACTTTTCATTATCAGCAAATTCTTCGCTTATAGGAGAACCTTGAGATGCGCCTGAAAAAAGCACTGCTACGGCTGGTCGAATTCCCCATTTTGAAGTCGTTGGTTCAACTTTCTCCTGTTGCTCGGAAGTACTTTTTTCTATCTCTTTTTCTCTTAAAATCCTTTCCAATGGATTATTTGCTGCCAATGCCGCCATGATAGAATCATTTTGTATTACCTTAAACTGACTCTCTAAATTCGGTCTATAATCCGAAGTTGTACTGATACCCTTTTCTTCTGAAAGCTTCCCATTAAGACCTTTATCCGATTTTACAGGATTAACTACAAGTTTATCTTTATTTTTTTCATTCACCTGCAATAAGCTACCGTTCGAATCTTTTTCCGTTTCATCGGACACCACACTATTCAGACTTACCCATTTTGGATTCTTATCAATAGGGTTAACAATTAATTGTTTATTATCTGAAGTAACTGTTTTCTTATCGGCATCAAGATCTTTAGCTATTGGATCTTCTGTATTCGAAAGATTTAAATTTTGTGTAGAATTCGCAAGCGCTGTATTGGATTGGATTGGAGTCGATTTATTCTTGTCAACAATAAAAGTTGGCTTATCAAAAGACGATTCATCAACATCTTGAGCCATTTTTTTTGCGTTTTCCGGGTTATCTAAAAATACTAAACTTGTCTTTTCACCTTGTTCTCTAGGGGATTTTGAACTGTTTTGAACCAAAATTCCTTCAGTACCCAAATTGGTGCTTTTAGTATACGAAGTGGTATTCTTGGATTTAGTGGTTGTAGGTTTAATCACATTGGATGCTACAGGATTTTGATTGGACGGAAGCTTGTTTTCTAACGCAGAGGAAACTATTACGTTTTGAGAAGTTTTGTTTCGCTTTTCTATTCCATTTTCATTACTTGAAATGACTCCGGATTCTTGGTTTTCGCTGGATGACGAAGAAGTCGAATTCGGCGACTTTTTCAAGATCTCATTTGACGTTACATTACTTTTTTCAACAATTGTTGAATTCGTTTGACTCTCAACAGCCGAATCAGTTAAACTAGTCCTATTCAACCAATCGGAATTTGTATTCAATGTAAAAAAGCCTAACACTAAAGCAGCGGCAATACCGGCTGCTTTAGCATTAAACCAAAATGGGAAAATTCGTCTTTTTTCCTTTTTTTTCTCCAATTGAGAAGCGATATTTCCCCATAGTTCTGGAGAAGGATTCACTTCAAAATCTTTGAATTTTTCCTGAAACAAACGTTCTATATTTTTTTTATCATTCATTTTACCGAGGGTAAATTATTTTGATTGTTTTTTTCAATTTTATCTTTCAAAATCATTTTTGCTCTTGCCAAATTCGATTTACTTGTGCCAATTGAAATATCTAACATATCGGCGATTTCCTTGTGAGAGTAATCATCTAATACATATAAATTGAACACCAACCTATATCTATCGGGCAACTCTTGAACGATTTTGAGCAAAAATTCAAGGCTAATGTTATCATCATCAATTTCAACCTCTTTCTCATCAGCCACATCATTCACCAATTCCAAGAAAGTCGTCTTCCTATATTGTTGAAGCACATGGTTAATCATAACCCGCTTAGCCCAACCGTCAAATGAACCTTTAAAATTATACTGACCAATTTTGTCAAAAATAAGAAGAAATCCTTCCTGAAGGTTATCTTGAGCTTCTGCATAACTCTTCGAATACTTCAAACAGACAGCAAACAACTTTCCTGCATACAGCTGGTATAGTTGTTCCTGGGATTTGGTATTTTTCTCTACACATCCTTGTATGAGTATTGGTAAACTCAATTTACTCTATTTTTTTAAGGTACTACTGGAATTTCAACTTCTTCAAAAACATCAACTCCATTGCTATCTTCACCCTTCCAAAGTTTAAAAATGTAACTAGTGTAACTTGATGAGGGCCTAAACTGTAACTTTTCTGTTATAGGATTCACTGTAGGTGTAGTACAACCTCCTTGTTCAATAACACTGGTATGAATTGCAATGGTTCTTATATTGGCGTCTTTTGCATAATAAAACCCTTCAAACAAATGACAAGTGGAAGGTCTAACATAAGTAAAAGGCAACTCATAGATACTGTCATTTTTGAATTCATCGGGCAAATCGGCACTTTCAATAGGCAATAATTCGGTGTGGAATTTTGTTCCATTATCATCACCTAAACTACAACTTCCTAATAAAATCACAGCAACTAACAATAAAAATACTTTTCTCATATATGTGTTAATTTATTCATCAAAATCAAAATTTCAGCTAGATTCAATTTCTACCATCTTAAAATGGTTCTTTATAAACTAAAGATACAAAACTGCTAAAAGGGTTGCGTCATAAAAAAGAAAAAAGCCACTCTTCCGAATGGCTTTTTATTTTAATTATCGTTTTGCTTAATCAGCTCCTTGATTTTAGCTTCCAATTCATCGGCTAATTCAGGGTTATCCTTAATTAAGGATTTTACAGCATCACGGCCTTGCCCCAATTTAGTATCACCATAACTGAACCAAGATCCGGATTTTTTAATCACTTCGAATTCTACAGCAAGATCTAAAATTTCTCCAGTTTTAGAAACTCCTTCTCCATACATGATATCAAACTCTGCCGTTCTAAACGGTGGTGCTACTTTATTTTTAACTACTTTCACTTTAGTACGGTTACCTAAAACCGCTTCACCATCTTTAATTTGTGAAGAACGACGAATATCCAAACGAACCGATGCGTAGAATTTCAATGCATTACCTCCGGTTGTTGTTTCAGGGTTTCCGAACATTACACCAATTTTTTCACGTAACTGGTTAATGAAGAAAACCGTACAATGTGTTTTACTGATTGTAGCTGTTAATTTACGTAATGCTTGAGACATTAAACGAGCATGAAGTCCCATTTTAGAATCTCCCATTTCTCCTTCGATTTCACTCTTAGGCGTTAATGCAGCAACTGAGTCAATAACCACAATATCTATAGCTCCAGAACGGATTAAGTTTTCAGCAATCTCTAATGCTTGCTCTCCATTGTCTGGCTGAGAGATGATTAAGTTGTCGATATCCACGCCTAATTTCTGAGCATAGAAACGGTCAAATGCGTGTTCAGCATCAATGAAAGCCGCAATTCCTCCTGCCTTTTGAGCTTCGGCAATGGCGTGCAAAGTCAATGTTGTTTTACCAGAGGATTCAGGGCCAAAAATTTCAATGATTCTTCCTTTAGGATAACCATTTACACCTAAAGCCAAGTCTAAACCTAGCGAACCAGAAGCGATTACTTCTACTTCTTCGATAGCTTTATCCCCCATTTTCATTACGGTTCCTTTACCGTAAGCCTTATCTAATTTATCTAAAGTAAGCTGTAGTGCTTTTAGTTTAGCTTCTTTTTCTGAACTCATTATCCTTAAATTTTATTGCGATTTATTTTTAGTAAAAATAGATTTTTTTTATCACTCTAAACGAATAAGTTTTCAACAAAAAAAAAGTCTCTCTTCCAAAATTTGAAAGAGAGACTTGTAATAAAACAGTTGAATTAATCTTCTAAAAAAGTATTTTCTTAGTTACTGTATGACCGTTTTTAAGATTCACTTTTACAATTAATGTCTGATTATTTCTTTGAACCGAAGTTACTTCTATCTCTTGTCTATCAATTTTGTTTTTAGATGCTATCGATTGACCAAGTACATTATACACTTCATAAGAAGCTATGCTTTCGATTCCTGACGAAATTGCAATTGCATTGTTTCTGCCAAATACTTTTACCGAATTATTCAATGATTCAAAATCATCATTATTCAGTCTGTTATCCGTATATCTCAATACAAATCTGTCGTTAATGATACCCTGTGCAGCTGTAAACTGATAAGGTGACATTGTTAAATCATGAATTGTATTATTTGTTCTATCTTCTAGATAAATTTTATTTGATCTATTAGCAAAAACACCATCCGTTTGACCGATAGCTATGGTATACGTTCCGGCTGTAGGCAATTGCACTCCAAGCGGCACCAAATCATTATCTGCAAAAGGCAATGCTCTCGCTTGAATATCAAAAATCACATTGTTGTTCACAGAATGGAAACCAAATCCTGATTTATAACTCGATTTAGAGTCAAAATAAAAATCATCTTCATTCGTTGCGCCTTCCACATAAGCCACAACTTGAGTTTTCACGGATTGATCAGGACTAATCAAATCCAACCAAATTCTGTGCTTTTCTGTTTGTCCAGCACCTGTTCTAAAGAACTGGCTGTTATTGTGAGCACTTGATCTTTGTCCGTTCTTAAATTCAAGGTTAGCTGAGTTCGATCCTAAACTTTCCTTCATTTTCACAAAGAAAGCTTGACCCGATGCAATTTTTCCGTCAAAAGCACCCCCTGGAATTGAAGCTGTTCCATTATGTTTCACATAATCCGTAGTGGTATAATTGTACGTAAATGTTGAGTAATATGGACTAGTTGATTGAACGGGCGCATTCAAATGTCTCCACAAATACACAGTTCCATCTTCAAGTACTGCGTTGTTATCTGTAGCAAAAGTTTGCGTATCAATTGCCGAAGGATATGGATTACCTACAAGATTCCAGTTGTCATCAAACTCTGTAATCGTAGTATTCGTTCCCGCAAAAGGAGCAGTAATTGTACCTTTATTTACAGTTTTGTTTACGATACCATTATTGAATAGGCTTCCTGAGAAAGTAACCGTTTGTGTTGGATCAGCATTTGGTACTCTAAAAATGTAACCTTTTCCAGGAACCATATTCGCATCTGCTGTTGCTACCCAATTACCTTCACCAAAACCTGCAGGATTTACAACATCTGCATCCCATTCGTAGTAACGACTATTAGGAATTGATGTAAAAGGTGCGCTTGTCAATGGAGAAGACCAATATACATAATCAAATAATTTTAAGTTGGACGCAACTCTTACCATCGAATTCGTTCCTGTTCCGGAATACGTTCCGGTATTACTCATTTGAATTAATGAACCGCCATCTTGAATTGTTATTGCGCCGTTATTCGTTACATTATTATTTATCTCTATGTAATCATTTGAAGCAATAGTCAATGTAGCACCAACATTCACCACTAAACTACAGCAAACAAAACTAGGAGTTGTAACTGAAGTTGAGTAATTGCCAGTAAGAACTGCCTCTTTAGTCAAATTAGGTATTCCATTACTCCATGCAGTTCCATTCCATGTTGTTGTATCTGCACAAAGAACTCCAGTTCCCTGAATATTAAAATTATAGGGGTTTTCGTTTGTATCATCATTCACAATAGAAATCGCTGCTGATCTTACACCTAGTCCCGAAGGCTGAAAAGTAACTTGAAACGTGGTTGAAGCTGATGCTGCAACTGTTGAAGCTGGAAGAACTGTTACAATAAAATCCGCTGCGTTCGTACCTGAAATCGTAATTGCACCCACATTTAAACTTCCTGTTCCTAAATTTTGGATAGTAAAAGTTCTCACAACAGTTCCTGTAGGCGATAAAGCTGAACCAAAATCTGTAAAATCTCCGGTTGCGGGCGTTACATCACCATCAGCAATAGAAACTGCATTCCCTTGCACGTTCATTTCAGGAGTAGGTGGCGAGCAAGTAGACACATGACTTCCTAGATTCGCAAAAGTATCAATTGGATTAGTGGTCCATTCCACAGAAGGATCAAAAGCATTGGAGCCATTACTGTCACCCGCTTGAACAGTTGAGTTTCTTACTAAAGTCTGATCTAGAGTTGAAACTCCTCCCGTAACCCATTGGGTACCAGGATCAACACCAATTTGTCCAATAGCGTCAATTACAACTGTAGCTTTACGCAAAGCTATAGCATCATCACCATTAAATGTTAAAGTTCCTGATGTTTGTTGAGCGACTGCCAATATACTTGTATTTGCAGACGTATGGCAAAGCACATGAGTTCCATATGCAGCTATCGAACCTGTTAATCCAATCACAGTTGGTGTAGAAGAACCGTTTACAAACATTGAAACATCATAGTTTCCGGTTAATGTTATAGTGGAGGCAGTTGGGTTATAAATTTCAATAACTCTATTACTAGCTGAACCCTCAATATATTCTGAAATAAACAAATCACCACAAGGAGCAGGCGTAGCTGTTCCCGTAACAGCAAAGTCGTACGCTGTCTCATCAGCATCATCACTAGTAACAGTTACTATATCATTAAATGTACCAACTGTAGCACTGTTAAATGTTACCGTAAATGTGGTAGATCCACCAGAGGCTACTACCGCAGGCAATGTGATACCTCCAACTGTAAATCTCGTTCCAGTTGTCATGGCAATAGCCGATACATTTAAGTTAGCCGAACCTGTATTTTGTATTGTAAATGTTCTTACAATATTAGTCGAAACGATTGTGCTTCCAAAACTAGTATCATCTGCAACAGAAGGTGTAAGATCACCATCAACAATTGTGGTTGAATTTCCTTGAAGGTTTATTTCAGGTGCAGGTGCAGGAATATTAGCAGTTACGTTATAATTATAAGTTGCTTCATCTGCATCATCATTAGTAACCTCAACTGTATCAGTAAAAGCACCCGTAGAAGCACTGTTAAAAGTAACTGTAAAAGTAGTAGCATTACCCGGCAAAATAGTAGCGGGTAGAGTAATTCCACCAACTGTAAAAACAGAACCTGTAGTCATAGCTACATTGGTTACCGATAAGTTAGCCGTTCCTGTATTTTGAATAGTGTAGGTTTTTACGACATTTGTTGATGTGGTTGTAGTACCAAAATCGGTATCATCACCAACAGCCGGAGTTATATCACCATCAGCAATCGTAGTTGAATTTCCTTGAATATTGATTTCAGGTGATGAACCAGAAGGAATATTTGCCGTCACATCATAGTTGTAAGTAGCTTCATCAGTATCATTACTAGTCACTACAACAGTATCAGTAAAAGTCCCTGTAGCAGGACTGTTAAATGTTACTGTAAAAGTTGTTGAACCACCTGCAGGAATTGTAGCCGGTAAAGTAATTCCACCAACTGTAAAAACTGAGCCTGTAGTCATAGCAACATTGGTCACCGATAAATCAGCGGTTCCAGTATTTTGAATGGTGTAGGTTTTTGCTACGTTTGTTGATGTAGTAGTTGTTCCAAAATCAGTATCATCCGCAAGCGCTGGTGTTACATCTCCATCGTTAATTGTTGCTAAATTTCCTTGAATGTTGATTTCAGGGATACTAGCTAGAGTTGCATTAACCGTTACATCATCCACCGCCATATAATGATCATTCCCTGCATCATTTAGATCTTCCCATCTCAACATAATTTCATCACCTGGTACAATAGTAACTGTAATAGTAACTGTAATATTTGCGGTACGATTTGCATTTGCATTTCCATCTAATGCCACCCCAGCAACAGCTCCTGTAATTGGTGTAGTAAAACTAGAAGGTGCAGCGATCCAGGTACCTGTTGTTAAACTATTTACAGTAGTCGCCGTTTGATAAAACAAACTCATTGAATGAGCAGTTGCATTATTTTCTCTTCTCCATTGTTCACCAGTCCAAGTTACTGTTATTGATGATATTGTAGACCCTGTATTATTCCTTAATCTCCATCCTAAATACCCTTTCCCAACGCCTGCAGCACCGGTGTAAGCATTTGAAGGAGAATAGCCTAATGCTCGATCTGTCAATGGATTTGTAGCCCCAACACCGAAAGCATATAAAGCTGCTCCTGTTGTTGTGCCAGTATTGGCAGCATAAGTGGCTATTGAAGCAGTTGCATCTGTTCTAGCATACCATCCTGAAAGAGTAGTATTGTCAGCCCAAGCGCCAGCAGTCAGAGTGTTAAAATCTTGTGTGTAATTTGTAGAGCCAGCAGAAATATTAAATTGTGACCAACCTACTATACTAAAGAGCAAAGAAAAAATAAGTAATCTAATTCTCATTGTATATGTTTTAATTGTGTAAAATTCTCTACTGAAAACCAACCACTTAGTTCAAAATAGAGCCGTCAAATATATTACTATTTCTTTACATAATAACAAAAAAGTTAAATTTATCGATGTTTTTTGCCGATGGTCGATGAAATTTGACTTTTTTAGATATTTTTTAGAATATGTATTTTCTCGTATTTATGAATTTTTGGTCCTATTTGTCAATTTCAAAGCTCTGGTTTAAAAGCAAATACTCCCAAAATAAGACTGATAAAAAGGAAATAACAACAGCTTCAATGATATAGTTCGCATGGCTTTTTTCCATGTATAAATACCAACGATGATTTTCAATCAACTTATTATCATTGCATGCGCTAATTTGGACAGTAAGAAATAAACGTCCAAAGTTGAAAGGAAGAAAACACTACACTAAAAAGCGGGATAAACTTTGTAAAGAAACTGGATTAAAATTACGAAATATTTACAATATTACTCATAATCAATTCGTTAAAAGAAAATACAATTTCAAACTATTAATTTTTAGCTAAAAAACCCTCAAAAGAATATCTTTTTTTGAGGGTTTTATCGTAGTTGTTTTTTAGATATTTTAAAAAATGATTTTTTTACTGATCAAAGTTCCGTTATCCAAAAGAACCTTGACAATTAATGTTTGGTTTTTATTACCAAAATCAGACACATTCACCTCTAAAGCATTACAATCTGTTTTTATTTTTAATAACTGACCGAGAAGATTGTACACTTCATATGTATGAATAGATTGTTTATCGGAGGTAATCTTAATTACTTCATCGGTAACAAAAACACGAACTGTAGTATCATTTACCACATAATCTTCATCTGAAAGTCTTTGTTCTTGGTAACGAAGAAGAAAACGGTTAGTATAATTCCCTTTTGCCACATTGAATTGGTACGGCGATGCTTTTAAATCATGAATAACACCTGTCCATTTATCTTCCAGATAAATTTTAAGATTCCCTTCTGCAAATCGACCATCCACCGAATTAATAGCAATAGTATAATTACCATCCGTGGGAACAATTACACCAAGAGGCACTGTATCATTCTGGTCAAAAGGCAATTGTCTTCCCTGAATTTTATATATTTTATCAGCAATTAATGAATAGAACTGGAAACCCGATTTCAAACTTGATTTTGCTTCATACAAGAAATCATCAGCGTTAGTAGCGCCTTCAACATAACCTATCATCTGGCTAGTTGCTCTATTATTGGGGTTAACTAAATCCAACCAAATCCTGTGTTTTTCTGTTGCTACTTCAGCCGTTGTGTTTGTAGTTCTGAAAAACTGACTGTTATTATGAATTCTGCTTCTTTGCGAATTGTTGAACACTGCATTCGATGTATTTGGAACAGCCACATCATCTTTCATTCGCACAAAAAATGCCTGACCAGAAGCTATTTTCCCGTCAAAAGCACCGGCTGGAACCGATCCCGAAGCATTATAAGTCACATAATCATTCGATGTGTAATTATAAACAAAAGACTGATAATACGGACTCAATATTGTATCGCTAATCCCTGTCAAATGTCTCCACAAGGAAACCTCTCCATTTTCCAGAACACCGCTATTATCGCTGGCGAACTCAATTGCATCTATCGCAGATGGGTACGGATTCCCTAGTAAATTCCAATTATCATCAGTACTTGTTATCGGACCATTCACTCCTGGAGGAATAACGGTTGCTGAAGTATATGGCCCTTTTTTTAGTTGTGAAGTGATAACTCCAGTATTGAATAGGCTTCCAGTAAAAGTAACCGTTTGTGTTGGATTACCATTTGGCACTCTAAAAATATAACCTTTCCCATTGGTCATCATACTACCTGAAGGAGTAAACCAGTTTCCATAACCATAACCTATTGGATTAGCATAATCAGGCACCCATTCATAATACCTACTATTCGGAATTGTTGCAAATAGCGAATTATTTTGCGGAGAGGACCAATAGACATAATCGAACAACTTCAAGTTTTCCGCAACTCTAGTTAACGAATTAGAGCCACTTCCAGAATAGGTTCCTGCATCGTCCACCTGTAGTAACGAGCCATCATCCTGAATCGTTAAAGTGCCATTGTTTACTACATTTTTTCCTACCTGAATATAATCATTTGAAGAAATAGTTACTGTTTTTGAAGCATTGATTGTCAAATCTCCATTTGCTAATAGATCATTTGAAACACTCGTTGTAAAATGGTTATTCAACACTACATTATAAAATGTTTCAGTCCCTTCGGGTGTTACAGTATTGATTATTTGAGGAGTTGTTCCTGAAAACAGAACAGTTCCATTTCCTTCAGAAAAAGCTACATTACCTACATTATTTGTCCAGTTACCATGTAAGTATAGTTGTCCATCAGCAGTACTATTGTTGGCATCATCCATATCCAAAGAGCCAGTTCCGATAATAGAAAAATCACCATAAACTTCCAATTTATTATTGACGTTGCTTTCCAACTGAACTTTATGAGTTGAAATCGTTAAATTCTTAGATTTTGCAATCCCTCCATAAATAGAAGCATTAGTAGAAGAAATATCAATTATTGCATCTCTGACAGCATATGTTCCATTCAATTCAACATCGATGGTATTATCAGGAACATTAAGCGTTTGCCAATTGGAACAGTCGAACCAATCTGTATTTTTTGTCCCTGTCCAAATTCCATTACTATAAATTCCGGTATTTGTCACAACATACAATTGTCCCACATGTGTTCTAAGATAACCTGCACAAGAAATTCTATTGGTCCAATTAGAAGAATTATTCAATCTCGCGATCCACTCTAATTTATCGGCAGCAGTTGTAGGTCCTGTATACTCTAAAAAATCAGTAGC
The DNA here is from genome assembly GCF_042653365.1 of Flavobacterium sp. GCM10023249. Taxonomy (NCBI): domain Bacteria; kingdom Pseudomonadati; phylum Bacteroidota; class Flavobacteriia; order Flavobacteriales; family Flavobacteriaceae; genus Flavobacterium; species Flavobacterium sp. GCM10023249. The sequence goes on along the minus strand of NZ_JBHSHZ010000006.1, from coordinate 850,012 downwards.
AGAACCAGGAGCCAAACTAAAACATTGCAAATCTATTGGCAATCCTGACTTTTGAGTACTTGCACCAAGAGATTCCCAGGTAGTAGCCGTATTAAAGGCATATAAATAATTTCCAGGTGTATAAATCGCATCATTTGCTCCTGCGGGATTATTCCAACTTCCTCCTTGCATGAAAAAAATTTGGTCTCCACCAGAATTCAACACAACACTCCCTGTAAAACCTGTAGGTTTCGAATAAGCCCAATTGGCATCAGGAGAAACAAATTCAACATTTGGAGCAGCCGTTTTCAATCGAATAGTAACAACCGTACCTGCCGGAATTATGCTTCCGGTCCTTGTCAACTGATAAACACCTTCTGTATCGCCCCAAGCTCCTAAACTGGTCCGTTCATAGCCATTATCGGTGATATAAAAAGAATCTCCATTTTGAATTGCTTTAAACGTAATAAAGCTAATTTCGTCATCACCAGCTGCATAACCTCCTGCATAGCAAGAAATATTTGAATTGATTCCAATAACGGCAAAATCACCTTTAGAAAAAACTGTAGATGGATTAGTCACACTGCCACTACAGATTACGCTTTGATTTGTTGCTCCCGTTGAACTACAAATAATACTTTCTGAATTATAATTCCCTAATGCAAGTCCTGATTTTAATCTTACGAATATCGATGTTGAGGCAACGGTTCCAGATGTAGACGTGAGGCTAACTGAACTGCTAAAGCCGACCCCTGAAGTTGTCGATATTTCGTAGTCTGTTGGAGCATTCAAAGTTAGATTAGCAGTTAGATTAGAACCACTAACCTCAAAATTTTGTTCAGCCGATGGACCTAAACCAACTACATAAGTAAAATTTGACAAAGAAGAAGCCGAAACGCTTATATTAGGCAATACCGAAGAAGCAGTAGTTCCATTAAGTATAATATTGTTTATATTCGATGCGATATCAAAACCTCCTGTTCCACCAGTACCTGTTGCTCCATAACCATAAATTCTAAATGTAGTGACTGATGTTATATTCAGTAATCCTGTGATGGTTATAACATTAAAAGTCCCAATAGGAGCTGTTGGCGCAATTACTCCAATGTTTGAAGAATATCCATCAATTGAAGATCGTAATGCTACATTTTGAGGACCAGTTCCAGACTTGTCCCAACTAAAAGAAAAAGAGGTAGGTGTAAATGAAAAACCTGAATTTGGCGTGACGGTAAATTCGATATAATTATTACCAGCCATCGCTTCGGTTAAAGAACTTCCCGTTACAGTATTTCCAGTATCAAACCAATTATTTCCACCAAAGCGATTTCCATTAGCTGCTGGCGAAACACCCCCTCCAATGATAAGATTCGAGGGTAAAATATTAGCATTATTTGAAACGCTCGGCTCTGTAGTTTCTGTACCAGTATTCCCAAAGGTATTCCATTGTAATAACTGAGCATGGATACAATCAGACGTCAATAAAAAAAGAAAAAGAAAAGAAAAAGCAATTAATTTAATCTTCATAACAACCTATTTATTTCAATGCTTTATCGTGAATTAATTGTTAAAAATTAAAATAAAGCCATTAAAAATAGAAAAGTTTTTAAAGCTTGCAATTTTTAGACGTTAAACTTATCGTTATTTTTCAGCGAGTGCTCATTATTAGTGACCTCAAGCGTTTTTAAAACCATAGTCTTTATCTTACAAATTAATTTTTTAGGCTTTTTATTATATCTTTGAGTCACAAATTATGCTTGTACCTTCAATCCAAAATAAAATAGAATACTATTGCGCCTACCAAGAGCGCTGCCATGAAGAAGTCATTTCTAAACTAAAATCTTTCCAATTAACTACAGACGAAATCGACGAATACTTGGTCCATCTAATCGAAAACAATTATCTTAATGAGGAACGATTTGCCTGCTCATTTGTAAGAGGAAAGCACAACATAAAAAAGTGGGGGAAAATCAGATTGATTAATGAACTCAAATTCAAAAACATTTCCAAATACAATATTGACATTGCTTTAAAAGAGATTTCTTCGGAAAGCTATTTTGCTACATTTACTGCATTGGCCGAAAAAGAATGGGAAACAATCAGAGAAACAAACATTCAAAAAAAGAAACGTAAATTTTGTGATTTTCTACTTCGAAAAGGCTGGGAAAGCCAATTGGTTTTCGACAAATTGAATGAGTTGGAATCAAAAGACAAATAGTATCCTGTTATTTTCCGATAACAATTGATACGGCATTTCCACCAAAACCAACAGCATTAATCAATACTTTTCGTATCGGTTTTTTAAGGTTTTGTTCTGTTGCAAAAGGCACTTTAATAAATGTATCGTGTTGAAGCATCATCATGGCTAACTCAACACTCAACATCCCAGAGGCACCAAAAGTATGTCCGATTTTCCATTTGTTGGTGGTTAACATGGGTAAATCATTTCCAAATACTTTTTGAAGTGCTTTGTATTCTGACAAATCGCCCTTTACTGTTCCCGGTGCGTGCATTACTACAACATCTATCTCACAAAGATTCATCTCACCTAAAGCCATCTTCATCGAGTCCTGAAAACATTGTGCTTCCGAGGAAATAGAAATACTATGTTCTAAAATATCCGTTGCATAACCAACACCTTCGACATAAGCCAAGGCGTTTTCTTTTTCTCCGCTTTCCAAACAAATCATAGCGGCGCCTTCACCAAGTACCATGGTGTTTTTACTTTTCTCCAAATCGAAAGACAAACATTCTGCCGATGATGAGTAAATTTTTAACGCCTGCATTTGAGCAATGGTAAAAGGCGTAAGAGGTGCTTCACTCCCTCCTACTAAAAATTTATCTGCCATGCCGGCTTTAAGCCACACCACGCCATTTAACAAAGCGTGTAATGCTGTAGAACAAGTTATAGAGTGTGACACTTCTGGCCCTTTACTTTTAAGATCGTGTGCTACCCATGAAGAAATATTACCTAAAGTGGTAGTGGGCGAGGCTAAAGTAGAAGAAAGGCCTGTTTCGATGAATTCCTGGTGGTATTTTTCAAACAATTCAGTGGCGCCACGAGAAGAACCTATATTAATCCCAAAATGGTCATTCTGTTTCCAACCGGCTTGCTTTATTGCTTCACGAGCAGTGTAAATCGCAAATAAAACAGAAGGATCTAAATTCTTGTATTTTGCTTCAGACAGTCGTAACGCTTCAATTTCTTTTTTAGTTTCTGAAGGTAATTGTGCGACAGCGATTTCCTGATCTCCTATTTTTTGCAGACTAATGCAAGATGAATCTAATGAATAATTATTCCATATGGTTTCAGGTTGATGACCTAAAGCCGATACAGAAGAAAGAGCGGTTATGGCAATTTTTTGTTTCAATGGGAATATTTTAGCCCCGGTAGTAGCGGCATCCTTTTATTGCTTTGACAAATGGCAATAAAAGATAGAGCGAATGACGGGAATAGCTACAAAATTAAACTATTTCTAATGCTTTTTCTATCGTTTGGTAGACTTTTTCCAATTGGTCGTTGGTTATAATGTAGGGTGGTAAAATATATACAATATTACCAACTGGACGGAGAATAATTCCATTATCGATAAAGAAATCATAGAGTGTGTTACGCAAATTACCATAATAGTCGGTTTCACCATCAGTCTTTACTTCCAAAGCAAAGATAACGCCCAGCACTCTTGTTGCACTCACCTTCGGATGATTTTGGATACGCTCCTTAAAATTCAAATGACTTTGAAAAATCCTCTCTATATTTTGTTGGGTTGTTTCCTTTTGCAACAAGGCAATACTGGCTAATGCTGCTGCACATCCGGTTGGATTGGCCGTAAACGTATGCCCATGAAACAATGCATGACTTACCGATTCACTTTTGAAACCATTAAAAATTTCGTTCGTAAATGTGGTAATGGCCATTGGAATCGTCCCAGCGGTCAGTGCTTTTGAAAGACACATCATGTCCGGTTGTTGTTGCAGATAATCACTAGCAAAAAGTTTTCCTGTCTTTCCAAAACCAGTCATCACTTCATCTGCAATAGTAAACACGTTCTTTTTTTTGCAAATTTCAATGAGTTCATCTAAAATTTCAGGTTCATACATGACCATTCCCGCTGCGCCTAGCACCAAAGGCTCAAAAATAAAGGCCGCTACTTCATGGTTTTCTAAAGTGTTTTGCAACGCTTCCCTCGTTTCGTTTTCTTTTCCTTTTACAGGAATAGGAATCCGAATAACTTTCAGTAAAGATCCTTGAAATGCTTCGGTAAATAAAGAAATACCACTAACAGCCATTGCTCCAAAAGTATCACCGTGAAACGCATCTTCAAAAGCAATAATCGTATTTTTCTGAATTCCTTTATTAAAAAAGTACTGAAATGAAGCCTTAATAGCCACCTCTACTGCCGTAGACCCATTATCTGAATAGAAAAATTTCTGTTGATTTGATGGCAGTATTTCAATAAGTTTTTCTGCTAATTCTACTACCTTATTGTGTGTAAATCCACCAAACAAAACATGTTCTAAAGTAGTTAATTGTTGGTAAATGGCATCTGCAACAAATGTATTGGAATGCCCGAAGGGATTTACCCACCAAGAAGCAATTGCGTCAATATACTCTTTACCGTTTTCATCCCACAACAAAGCTTCTTTTCCTTTTACAATAGCCGGAAAATCTTTTACTGTATGATGTTGGGTATACGGATGCCAATTGTATAATTTATCTTTTTGAGAGAAATTCATTTTTGAAGAATAAACAGAGTAAAGTAATGGAACTTTACTCTAAAAATTAAAGCACAAAGATACAAAGTATGCTATCGATTACTTCATTCTTTTCACAATGTTAACAAGTTGTCACGAAATAAATCGGCATAGTACGCAATTACATTAGTATCAAAATACGGCTCGTTTTCGATGCGCCCAATCATTTTTACCCCAGTTTTGCTTACAATAATTGATTCCGTTGAAGCATTTTTGTCACCATTAAAAATAATTCCTCCCACTTCGATTTTTCTACTTTTTAACGCTTCGATTGTCAACAAGGTATGATTAATACTTCCCAAATAATGTCTGGACACAACGATCACTTTATAATCCGGTTGAATTAAATCAATTACACAATCCGTTTCATTCAAAGGCACAAGAACACCTCCAGCACCTTCAATAACCAAATGATTTTCGGTTATAGGTTCTTTTATCTTATTGAGTTCAATTTCAATATTGTCAAGCTTAGCAGCCAAATGCGGACTTGCAGGTGTATTCAATTCGTAGCTGTTTTTGTGGAAATACGATTTGTCATTGGCAACATACTGTTTGATTTTGTGGGTGTCAGAATAGTCCAAATCTCCAGCCTGAACTGGCTTCCAATAGTCTGCCTCCAAAGCTTCAACCACAACCGCTGAGGCAATAGTCTTTCCAACATCGGTGCCAATACCAGTAATAAATACTTTCATAATTAATCTTTTATTTTACGGTTCACAAAGCTCGGAAACTTTAAAAAATTAATTGACTTAAAAATTGCAAAACTTCTGTTATTTCTTCTGTCGAATTATAGCTATGCAAACAGAATCGAAGCCTTTCTTGTCCTTCCGGCACGGTGGGTGATAAAATGGCTTTGACATCAAATCCTTTGGATTGCAATTGTAATGCTACCGCTTTGACTTTGTCATTTCCCGGAATAATCGCAGATTGTATTGCTGATTTACTTCGGACAAACATTGGTTTTAATCCCAAAAGGTTTTTTGTTTGATTGAAATGAATACAATTATCTCTTAGTTTTTCAATAGAATTCTTTCCACTAATCAACTGTTGGTATGCCATAAAAATGGTAGCTACTGAATGTGGAGAAAGTCCAGTAGTATAGATAAAACTTCTAGCAAAATTAACCAGATACTCTTTTAAATCCCGACTTCCTAAAATGGCAGCACCATGACAACCGAGACCTTTTCCAAAAGTCATAATTCGGGCAAAAAATTTATCTTGAAGATGTAAACTTTGGACCAAACCTTCTCCTACATCACCAAATAAACCCAAAGCGTGTGCTTCGTCTACTATCAGAAATCCATTGTACTTTTCTGAAACCGATACTAATTCTTCCAGATTTGGTGCATCGCCATCCATTGAATACACTGATTCCACAACTATAAAAACCGAGGAGTCAGGAGATTGAAATTTGCGTAGTTTTTGCTCCAAATCTTCAAAATCATTATGTTGAAATTTGAATGATTTTGCCTGCGACAACCGAATCCCATCACGTATTGAAGCATGGCACAATTCATCATACAATATTACATCGTTACGTTGTGGCACAGCACTAAAAAAACCAACATTAGCATCGTAACCCGAATTAAAAATTAAAGCAGATTCACTTTTATGAAAGTCGGCAATATAGTTTTCTGTTTCCTCGTATAGCGAATGATTACCGGAAATCAATCGGGACCCGGTTGCTCCATTACTTTTGATACCTTTTTGCATAAGAAACTCATGAGTTGCCTCGAATATCGCTTCAGAACGGGCAAAGCCAAGATAATCGTTGGATGCAAAATCAATTAAATTATTTGTTTTTGGCAAACTACGTAAAGCATTGTTTTGCTTACGATGCTCTAGTTTTGAAGAAAGAGATACTGGCAGCTTCATAATTCTGAACGGTAAATCCAAACAGGATTATTAGTGTCAATTTTATCCAACAAATCCACATCAATCACTTTACATAAAGATTTGGCATAAAGAAATGCTTTATTCTTTTTGTAAAAGCTAACTAAAGGTATATGTCTGTATCCATTATTCTGATACCAAAGTGTTACTGTATATCCAAAACCAAAACTATTAATAGCAACGTAATCAAAATCGGTTACTTCCGTAATTTTGGTTTTTTGATAAAAAACAATCTTTTGCTCGGTAATCAATGTTTTATTTTTGGCATCAACTTTCACAGTATTTTCTTCAGAAATGTTAATTGCTGGACCAATAAACGGAGCCGAGAGACTGATTGCATAAGCCAAAAATTTAATTACAATAACGGCATTCAAATCGTATTCGACAATGAAATAGATATATGCTAAAAAAGGTGACACAGCAAAAGTGTACATAATTGCTGCCATAACCATATGTACTTTTGACATCGTATCTTCAAAAACGGTAATTATATTGTTATTTTCCATTATTGAAAAACGACACCCAATTTAGTAACTCTTTGCAAATTATCAATTTCTACAAAAATTACTGCTTTTGAATCTTTAACTTTAAAACGTTTGTCGTATACGAATTTTGCATCGTGTTTTTCGTGCTTCGCTGCAATATCTTCCAATAAATTTCCGGTAGTGAATGAATTCAATTTCCATTTCTTATTGGTAATGTCTACTTTTTTAATTTTATCGTCTTGTAATTCTATTAACAATCCATCATATTTAAAAACAAAATAGGGTGGATCACCATCGTCTGGAACTTCTTTCTCTAAAGTAATTGCTTTACCCAATATTGCTTCCACTTTATCTGGATTAATTGGTTCACAAACTTTGATGCTTTTACCGGTTTTCGCATTGGTTAATAATAAAACCGGTTTGTTTTGCTGTGCCATAACATTTAGACAAAAACTACTTAAAAACAGTAATAACAATGTAATTTTGACTTTCATAATAAGGTAGATTAAGAGTATTAAAAGTATAAAAAAAGCCCAACATTACTGTTGAGCTTTTTAATTTATTTTACTGCGTACAGTTTATTACGCTCGTATCCAATTGTATTAGTCGGCTAATACAATTATTTTATTATCGTTCATTTCGATAGTTCCAGAATTGATAGGCAACCAAAATGTTTGCTCGTTTACTTTATTAAACTTTGCAGCAAATTCTTTTGCAATTTTAATATTAGAACCAACAATTTTTACATTTCCTTTACCTAATAACGACACGATTGGCGCGTGGTTATTTAACATTTGGAACTCACCATTTATTCCTGGAACCGCAACCGAAGTTACTTCTCCTGTAAATAAAGTGGCTTCTGGTGATACAATTTCTACAATCATCTTTTTAAGTTATGAGTTATGAGTTATGAGTTATAATTCGATGAGATGAAACTCATAATTTATAATTCATAATTCATAATTAAAATTATGCTTCAGCTAACATTTTCTGACCAGCTTCGATAACATCCTCGATGGTACCTTTCAAGTTGAAAGCTGCTTCAGGTAAGTGGTCTAACTCACCATCAATGATCATGTTAAATCCTTTGATCGTATCTTTGATATCAACTAATACACCTGGGATACCTGTAAATTGTTCCGCCACGTGGAAAGGTTGAGACAAGAAACGTTGAACACGACGCGCTCTTGATACAGCCAATTTATCATCTTCTGATAATTCTTCCATACCTAAGATAGCGATGATATCTTGTAATTGCTTGTATTTTTGTAAGATCTCTTTAACTCTTTGAGCACAGTCATAATGCTCGCTACCTAAAATTTCTGGAGTCAAGATACGAGAAGTAGAATCCAATGGATCTACCGCTGGGTAAATACCTAACTCAGCAATTTTACGAGACAATACTGTTGTAGCATCTAAGTGCGCGAAAGTTGTAGCCGGCGCCGGGTCAGTTAAGTCATCCGCAGGTACATATACTGCCTGTACTGAAGTAATTGATCCTTTTTTAGTTGATGTAATACGCTCTTGCATTGCACCCATCTCAGTTGCCAATGTTGGTTGGTAACCTACCGCAGATGGCATACGACCTAATAACGCAGATACTTCAGAACCCGCTTGTGTAAAACGGAAGATATTATCTACGAAGAAAAGTACGTCTTTCCCTTGGTCTGTTCCAGCACCATCACGGAAATATTCTGCAATTGACAAACCAGACAAAGCTACACGAGCACGTGCTCCAGGTGGCTCATTCATCTGACCGAAAACGAAAGTTGCTTTAGAATCTCTCATTCCCACTTTATCAACTTTAGTTAAATCCCATCCTCCATTTTCCATAGAGTGCATGAAATCGTCACCATATTTAATAATTCCTGACTCTAACATCTCACGAAGTAAGTCATTTCCTTCACGCGTTCTTTCCCCTACTCCTGCGAATACAGAAAGACCACCGTGACCTTTTGCAATATTGTTAATCAACTCTTGAATCAATACTGTTTTACCTACACCAGCACCACCGAACAATCCAATTTTCCCTCCTTTTGCATAAGGTTCGATCAAATCGATTACTTTAATACCTGTAAATAAAACTTCTGATGAAGTTGATAAATCTTCGAATTTAGGAGCTTGTCTGTGGATTGGTAATCCATTTGCACCTTCTTTTGGTAAATCACCTAAACCATCGATAGCATCACCAACAACGTTAAATAAACGCCCGTAGATATCTCCACCGATTGGCATTTGGATTGGAGCTCCTGTAGCTGTAACATCAGCTCCTCTGCTCAAACCATCTGTTGAGTCCATAGAGATTGTACGTACCGTATTTTCTCCAATATGAGATTGAACCTCCAATACTAATTTAGTACCGTCTTTTTTAGTGATTTCTAATGAATCGTAAATTTTTGGCAATTCAGCATCCGCCGTGTTAAACACAACATCTACCACTGGACCAATAATTTGAGCAACTTTTCCTATTACTTTAGACATGCTGTATGTATTTATTAAATAGCTATTTAGTTATCAAAAACAAAGTGTTTTTTCAGAGTGCAAAGATAATTTTATAATTGTGATTTACAATACAAAATTTTGGTTTTTTTAGCTCCATGAAAATTGAGTAGCATAAAAAGCAAAAACCATCGGAAATTCCGATGGTTTTTATTTCATTATCTATTATTACTATTATAATACTGAAGGGAATAAGACTCTGTAGGTTCCAACATTAACTGTTTTAACCGTAGAGCCATATTTGGCATTAATTGCTTCAATAAATTTATTAGCAATTAATGCGTATCCTCTTGGTGAAGGATGAACTCCATCCAAAGAGAAAGCACCACCAGTTACAAAATCTTCTTTTAAAGTATATCCATTAGCAACTACACCGCTTGCACTTGTTAACTGGCTCATAATCGATTTTGCATCAACAAAAGCCAAACCATTTGCATTTGCAGCAGCCTCAATTGTAACATTATAAGCATCTGTAGCAGCAATAATTTCATCTACTTCATTTTTACTTACAATCCATTTATCAGCCAAAGGAACAGATACTCCATTAATAGCTGCAGGATTACCACCTACCAAAGTACCAATAAATGTTCTTGAAGGCAATACCGGGTAATCTTGTGCAGTCGCCGGTCTATATGAAGGAATACCATAAGCAGAAAGATCTGTCAAGTAACTATCCACAATAACAACTGGATTTGCACCTACCTGAAAAACTACTCTTCTTCTATCCGCTTCAGCTTGAGTAATCCAGTTATTAGCTACAGCAACAGCTAAACCTCCATTATAAGTAGCATAACCACTATTCAATTGTGTAACTTGAGTAGAGTTAAGAACCACTGGATTATAAGGCACCGTTGTAAAATGAGGCAAACTAGTTACGTAAGGTAAATTCGCTACAATTCCTTTTCTGCCACCATTTGCCAACTGAGAAGTCAAAGCACCATAAGCCGCATCAAAAGTAGCAGTTGGAGTAATTGGATTTGTCCCATCACCTCCAGACAATGCATACCCTAAAACATCATTACCACCAATCCATAACGAGAAGAAAGTAGGCTGTTGTGTCAAAGCATCCGCTAAAACTGTAGTACTAGGAGACGAAGCAAATCGTACAAAATATGGGTTTGCTGTTGGAGGAACCGCACCTAAACCAGACACATTTCCATACCCCGCAGCTACTAAATGAAAACTTTTCGCTCCAGGCACACCAAGATTAGTAAAAGAACCCGACAAGTGAGCTGTAACTTCAGTAGTAGGTGTTCCGGCAACATTAACAGGAGCCGTTCCATTGAAATAAAGACGCGTTCCTTGAATTGGATTACCTCCCAACAAAAGTCCACCTAAATTATCATTCATATAAGGAATTGTCATCTCACCACCTCCAGCTGCAGACAATTGTCCTGCTAAAATAGACGGATACGATGTTTCTTGTCCTAATTTAAATAATGCATTATCACTAAAACCAGCAGCAAAAGAATCACCTAATGCTACATATTTTGAAAAATCCGCTGTTCCTGGTGATACAGGCTCTTCAACCGCTGTATCATCATCACTACATGCCATAAAGGTTAATGAAACCAAAAATAGCCATTTGAAATTTTTAATCATATACTTTTACTTTTAATAAGTTTAACTTGATTACGGATTAATAGTCCAAGAAGCATAGTACTGTTGACCAATATTACCAGCACCAGGAACTTGAATATAATCTTTACCTCCGATGTTTGCCCCACCCACTTTAATTACTGATTTCAAAAATGGAATCGTGTAATTAATTTGCGCATCAAATACCACATTTTCAGGAACCATCGCATCAACAAAAGAAGACTGCCATAAATATTCTGAATTCCATCTTACGTTTGTATTAAAACCAAAGTTTTTAAACAACTTCTCACTACCAAAAGTACCTTTTACTCTATGTTTCGGCGTATTAAATCCTGCTTCAAAACTAGGATCCGATGCTTGATCAAATTTGAAATCTGTAAAGTTATAACTTGCTCCCAAATCAAATACACCAATTTTTCTGTTTACACCAACACCAAACCCTAATGATGTAATATCCGCTTTAGAGTTGGTATATACTTGATACACCCTTCTATCGCCATTTGCCAAAGCAGCTACCGCCTGAGGAGAACCTACCGTTCCATAATATGGCGCTATAACATTCGCAGTATTGATAAAATCATTATACATATTATAGTATCCATTAATATCAACCCCTGTCTTTTGAACATTCGTTCTATACCCTAATTCAAAAGCTTGAACTTTTTCAGGCTTCACTAATCCATAAGTAGATTTTTCTAACACCGCAGGATTTCCTGTTGCTGAGAACGCCTGAACAGATGCTACTGTAAATGAATTATAATACGCATTTTCTCCATTCAAATCTACAGTTGCTGGATTACCTAATGCTTGTCCATTAGGACTCACATTCACAGTTTCTTGAAAACGCACTAAGTTTTCTGGTGCTGAACCAATCAACGCGAAAGGACCTAAATCTAAACCAATATATTGATCTTGTGTAGTAGGGTTACGGAAACCTGTTTGGTAAGAAGCACGGAAGTTATGTTGTTTATCAGCTCCAGCTGCATAAGTCATAGAGATTCTAGGAGAAATATTTCCATCGAAGTTTTGAGATTTATCATAACGAAGAGACCCAGTAAATTTTGCTCTTTCATCCATAAATTTCTTTTGCACCTGAGTATACATTCCATACTCACTATATTTCAAAGGACCATCAAAATCTGTAAAGATTGTACCGTCAGAATTCATCACATACTCTCTTGCAGAACCTCCAATTTGAATTTCAGCAAATTTGATTAAATCTCTAAAGTTATAATTCAAATCCGTATGATACAATTTCGATTGGTCTTTGAATTTAGCACCAGTTGTTAAATTCGGATCTTTAGTTACAGATGCTAAAGCAGCATTGTATTGAGGAGATCCTGGCTCAAATCTACCTGTATCAGCAGTTTGTCTTGCAATAATATGAGCATTTTCTGGTGTTTGACCCGCCAAAGTAGCTTGAATATAAGCACCCGCATATTGCCCAAACCACGTAGAATCAGATTTCCAAGCGCGGTTCACATTCCAAGCAGCAAAACGCATATCGTATGAGTTACCCGCATCTTCAGTTGTCATATATCCTCTTGCAAAGAAATTTCTACCTTTAATTTCTAACTTGGTTTGATCCATGTAGAAATCTTTTAACGAATATCTGTTCGCACCTTGATAGATTGTATTACCAAAACCTAATTTATGTTGTGCGATAATTTCAATATCTTTTGCAAAAGTACTTGACGAAGTTGCCCAAGGACGGAAATGCAATGAAGCATCAAACTTAATACTTGTTACATTATTGTTATTTAAATCTTTTTCAGCATAACCTGTTCTTGCCACATTGTAGTTTGGAAGTAAGTTTACCGCTGCAGCAGGAATAAGCCCTAAACCTGCCAAAGTCTGACCAACACCTTTGATATTAGTAGAAACTTCGTCTCCATAAGTATTCAAACCATCATAATTTGGATTAAAATCTAATCCTGTGAAATTTTGAGCTAGATCTCTTCTGTCATTCGCAATCCATTCGGTGGCAGATAAAACAGAGAAATTTGCTTTTGCAGCAAAATGATCGCTGAATTTTTTAGCAGCTCTAATACCGAAATCATATACTGGATTATCCCCAGCTGTTTCTTGTACAGTTCTTCCATATTTAAAATAAGTAGAAATTCCTTCTTTCGTAAATGGACTTCTACTATTCATAAAGATAATTCCATTGAACGCATTTGCACCATATAAAGCAGAAGAAGCTCCTGGCAAAATCTCAACGCTACCTGCATCGACATCATTCAAACCTAACAAGTTTCCTAAGATAAAGTTCAAGGCTGGCGAAGAGTTATCCATACCGTCAACTAACTGCATAAAACGAGTATTAGCTACCGTAGCAAAACCTCTCGCATTAACCGACTTAAATCCGAAACTACTCGTATTGAAATGGATATCTTTCATATTCTCCAAACCGTCGTAAAAAGTAGCGGCTGTAGTATTCTTGATATCTTTAATTCCCATTCTTTCGATTGTTACCGGAGACTCTAAAACTCTTTCCGGAGCTCTTGAAGCGGAAATTACGATTTCATTTAATTTTGTAGATTCTTCAGACAATACCACAACAATTTCTTGTTCTTTGGAGTTAACCTGAATTGTCTGTGTGCTAAATCCCATCATACTTACCTCGATAGTCAGCGGAAAAGCATTTTGGGTTTTTAGAGTAAATTTTCCGTCAAATCCAGCCGAGGTTCCCGAATTGGCCCCTGCTACTTTAACGTTTGCCCCAGGTACAGGATAATTTTTATCATCTGTAACTGTTCCTGAAATTGTTGTTTGCGCAAAAGTTAACACGCTAAAAAACAATGACAAAATAGTAAAATAGATTCTCATTCTTCTTTGAATTTTGTTGGTTTATGAAGCCAAATTACAACAATAATTGTAAAATATAAAAAAGTACGATAAAACTTTCCAACTTTTTAAGCATTTTAACAGAGTCCATAATCGTAAAAACAACTCTTTTTTTATGTATTTAATAAAAAATTAACACTAAATCATAAAAATAAATATTATGCGTACATAGTAAATAAAAAAAAGAAAGAAAAATAAAAATATTGTTTTAACAAAAAAAGCGTGGAAAAACCACGCTTTTTACAATTATTTTACTAAAATTTTACATTATTCTACAGTAACGGACTTCGCAAGATTTCTTGGCTGGTCTACATTACAACCTCTCATTACAGCAATATGATAAGAAAGTAATTGCAACGGAATTGTGGTCAACAATGGCGATAATGCATCCGATGTCTCAGGTATTTCAATTACATGATCAGCTAAAGCTCTCACCTGTTCATCTCCTTTAGTCACCACTGCGATAATTTTTCCGCTACGTGATTTAATTTCCTGAATATTACTCACTACCTTATCATAATGTCCTTGTTTAGGTGCGATAACAACAACCGGCATCTGTTCATCAATCAAAGCAATTGGCCCATGCTTCATTTCCGCAGCCGGATATCCTTCAGCATGGATATAGGATATTTCTTTTAATTTCAAAGCTCCTTCAAGCGCAACTGGGAAATTATAACCTCTTCCTAAATACAAACAATTGGTTGCATCTTTGTACACAGCGGCTATTTGTTTTGAAACTTCATTGGTTTGTAAGGCCTCTTCTACTTTTTCAGGAATTGTTTCCAATTCCAATAAGTATCTATGGTATTCTGAATGCGATAAAGTCCCTTTTATTTTAGCCAAACGCAAAGCAATCATGGTTAAAACCGTTATTTGAGTTGTAAAAGCTTTAGTAGAAGCTACTCCAATTTCAGGTCCAGCATGTGTGTAAGCACCTGCATGCGATTCTCTTGAGATAGACGAACCTACCACATTACAAACCCCAAAAACAAAAGCACCTTTCTCTTTCGCCAACTTAATAGCTGCCAAAGTATCTGCAGTTTCACCAGACTGTGAAATAGCAATCACCACATCTTTGTCATTAATAATTGGATTTCTATATCGGAATTCAGAAGCATACTCTACTTCAACAGGAATTCTTGCAAACTCTTCGAAAATATATTCTGCTACCAAACCAGCATGCCATGATGTTCCACAAGCAATGATTAGGATTCTTTGCGCATTGTTGAATTTCTCTAAATTATCTTCAACACCTGCCATTTTAATAATTCCTTCATTGGCATGCAAACGTCCACGATAGGTATCCTTAATCACATTAGGTTGCTCATAAATTTCCTTCAACATAAAATGATCATAGCCCCCTTTTTCAATTTGTTCCAAGTTCATTTGAAGCTCTTGAATATAAGGATCAACCAATGAGTCATCTTTAATTTTACGGATTTTCAAAGGCTTGTATTGACGTACTATTGCCATTTCTTCGTCTTCTAAATAAATTGCATTAGAAGTATATTCGATAAACGGCGATGCATCAGAAGCAATAAAAAACTCATTTTCTCCAACACCAATTGCCAATGGACTACCCAAACGCGCCACAACAATTTCATCTGGCTTTTGCTTATCGAAAACACAAATCGCATAAGCTCCAACCACTTGGTTTAGCGCAACTTGTACCGCTTTACCTAATTTCAGATTATCTTTCTTTTGCACATCTTCTATCAGATTAACCAAAACTTCGGTATCTGTATCTGAGGCAAAAACATAACCTCTTTTAATCAATTCTTTTTTTAACGGCTCATAATTTTCAATAATTCCATTATGAACTATAACCAAATTACCCGAATTGGATACATGCGGATGAGAATTTACATCATTGGGTACTCCATGCGTTGCCCAACGTGTATGGCCAATCCCAATTGATCCATTCAATGTGATTTCTTTTTCAGCTTTAGCCTCTAAATCTGAAACTTTTCCTTTGGTTTTAGACAATTTCATGTTTTCTCCATCGTAGAGAACCAAACCGGCACTGTCGTAACCTCTATATTCTAATCGCTTTAATCCTTTTATTACTATCGGATAAGCTTCTCTATTTCCGATATATCCTACAATTCCACACATACTTTTCTAGTTATTTTGGTTCTGTATAAGTGATTTTAAACCTAACTCTGTTAACGCCTGCATTACTTCCGTAAAGAACGGTCCCTAATGGACTACTAATAGATCCCAAAGGCAAGGTTTTTAAGAATTTTGAATTGTCATCTGTACTGGAGATAGGTGTTCTCAAAAAACCATACGATGGGTTATTAATGTTTTCTGTAACAACAAGCCCCAGTCGAACATTCTCCTGGTCGTCATTAAGAATTCTATTTACATGTTCAGTAATTCGAACTCTATACACCTTAACATCATCTCCATTTTCATTTTTTGCATCCATCAACATTCCACCAAAGACAAACTTATTGCGTTTTGGATTAGACCCATTTACTGAATTATCAAAATTATAATCATAAAGCACTTTGTTGTTATCAATATCGAAAAGGTAAACACGCAAAGGCTCATACTTTTGATTCATCAAACTTTGATTTACTGTAAAGTAAAGACTAGCATCATTAATTAGAACTTTCTTCGCTTTTAATGCATTTAACTCTGCTGTATCTGTAAAAATATCTAAAATTGCCGTAGATCCCTCACCTCCTTTTAAGTATAAATTAGGATGAGCTTCAGTTTTAGGTAAATTTATCGCAGTAGTATACCCTGTTGCATCTGTTTTGTTTAATAAATTAACCGAAGTGCCAGACATTGCCAATGTAAATTCTTTTAAAGGTCGGTCATTTCCAACATTTGTCGTAACCCCATCAGTCGTTTTAGTTACAATTAAATCTTCTTTATAATAAATCGTAATACTACCTTTAGTAAAATCAAGACTCATCATCGATCCAACATTTGCATCTTCAATTTGAAAATACAAGCCTCTGAAATACGATTTAAAAATATTGTTGTTTTTTAAATTACTCTTAGCGGCATTTATAATATGTGTTCTGAAATAAGTAGTATCCAAATGAATACGCATTGACGGAGCTCTTCTTGCCTCAACATCAGTTGTTCTCGTATGCTTCATGATATAAAAATTCGGATTGGTAGTGTTTTTTTCACTCTTCACTTTATATCGAACATTCTCACGCGGATTAGGCTTAAATGCAGAATTCTCCTTAACATTTAGACTGTTATTCAACTGCATGCTTGCAATATTATTTCTAAAAAGTGCGTCTTGATCTGAATAATACTTTTGAGCAACTTCAATATTGTCTGGATCGAAATCATTCAATTGGTATCCATTTCTAAAAATCTTGAGATTCATTGGTTTATAAACTGTATCCAAACTACTTGTGGGATCTGTAGTATAAATTGAATCCAATTTGTATTTTACAATACCTGAAGTTTCAGTTTTTACAACCTTACTAAAATAGGGTACATTCAAAACAACACTATCTATTTCAATATTGTTTCCAAAGGTTGGATCAGGTGTTACCATAATCAACTGTGTAGCAAAATTAGCTACAGTTTTACCAAAAAGATCATTATTGGTAATTCCCAGCTGATTGATTGGCAAATTATTAGTTTGCAGCGCTGTTACTTTTTGATTATAAGCTTTCACTCCATAATCTTGTCCAGAAAAAAAATCATAGTTTTCTCCCTCAATTATATCACTACCGATGGTATTAAAATCTTTATCACATGACAGTAAAAAAAGAGAAAAAAAAGCGACTACAAAGTATTTTGTAAAAATGGAATTCTTCATTCTGTTAACCTAAAATTTGATTTTTGTAAAAATTAGTATAAGCATCCGCAAATGCTTCTTTCGGGGTGAAAGGTAATAAAGGTTTTTTGGAAGCTTCTATAAATTTTGTTAAAGTTGCTGAAACCTCTTCTGAAGCAATTACCACACCATCAGAATGATTAATTGACGCCATCATGATATTTTCAAAAGTGGGATTATCCAACTCTTTGATTGCTTCATGTGGAATACCATCAAACTGTACTTTTTTACTCATATCGACATCAAGAGTACCATCGAATGCGTGATTGAAAACAGAAGTTACTATTTTAGTATCCGCAAATAAAGCGTCATTCTTGTAATAGTGCTTCATATAAATAGGCAACATTGCCGCCATCCATCCTTGTACATGGATGATATCAGGAACCCAATTCAATTTTTTAACCGTTTCCACTACCCCTTTCGCAAAGAAAATAGCTCTCTCGTCATTATCTGGAAACAACACACCCTCTTCATCTGTAAATGTTGCTTTGCGCTTGAAATACTCATCGTTATCTATAAAATAAACCTGAATCCTCTCTTTTGGAATAGACGCAACTTTAATAATCAACGGCATATCCACATCATTAACCACCAAGTTCATCCCCGACAAACGAATTACTTCGTGTAACTGGTGTCTTCTTTCATTCACATTGCCGTATCGAGGCATAAAAATACGTATTTGACCACCTTGATCATTAATCATTTTGGGCACATCATACGACATTAAAGAAACCTCATTTTCAGGCAGATAGGGCACTACTTCGGATGATACATATAAAATCCTTTTATCCTCCATGTTATTATATTAGTTTTGTTTATTGGACAGAAATCCATGCAAAATTACAAAATTTTACCGAGATATTGACTAAAATAGTAAGTTTGCATAGAATTTAAACCAACACTCATGCCTGTTTTTGTCCAACAAAACGATTTAAAACGCTATTTAAAGCAGTACATTTCCAACAAAAACACTGTAGGATTCGTACCTACGATGGGCGCCCTTCATGAAGGACACTTATCCTTAATGTCTGAATCGCTAAAAAACAATGCAGTTACCGTGGTCAGCATTTTTGTCAACCCAACACAGTTCAATAATGCAGACGACTTAAAAAAATACCCTAGAACACTAGAAAGTGATGTTCAAAAAATAGAATCCTTAAATCCTAATATCATTGTTTACGCTCCAAGTGTCGACGATATTTATGAAGGAAAAACAGAATCGCAGCATTTTCAATATGACGGACTGGAATTTCAAATGGAAGGCAAACACCGCCCTGGACATTTTGATGGCGTAGGAACAATAGTTAAAAAATTATTCGAAATAATTCAGCCAACTAATGCCTATTTTGGTGAAAAGGATTTTCAGCAGTTACAGATTGTAAAAAAGTTGACAACTAAATACAAAATCCCTGTAAACATTATTGGATGCGCAATTCACCGGGAAAGCAACGGCTTAGCAATGAGCTCTCGTAACGAAAGACTTGCCAAGGAAGAACGCGAAAAAGCATCTTTCATCTACAAAATATTAAAGGAAGCCAAAAAATTATTCGGCACAAAAAGCGCTAAAGAAGTCACTAATTGGGTAACCAACCAATTTAAAAAACAGGATTTATTTCAATTGGAATACTTTGAAATTGCCGACGAAAAAACCCTTTTGGAATGCAAACGCAAAAGTAAAACCAAAAAATACCGAGGTTTTATCGCTGTTTTTGTAAACAATATTCGTCTCATTGATAACATTTCACTAAAATAATTTAACTTTGCATCATGCGTATTCAAGTAGTAAAATCTAAGATCCACAGAGTTAGAGTAACCGGTGCCGATTTAAATTACATCGGCAGTATTACCATTGACGAAGCTTTAATGGAAGCTTCCAATATTTTTGAAGGTGAAAAAGTTTCAATTGTTAACATCAACAATGGTGAACGACTAGAAACTTATGCCATTACCGGACCAAGAAACAGCGGTGAAATCACCCTAAACGGCCCGGCAGCCCGTAAAGTACATAAAGATGATATTATCATCATTATTGCGTATGGAAGCATCGATATGGAAGAAGCAAAAAACTTCAAACCAGCCATCGTTTTCCCTAACGAAGAAACCAATTCGTTACAATAATCGTGAAACCTAAATTAAGCTCCTATTTAGGCGTAATTATTCCACTTGTGCTTGGAGCACTACTTACGGTATACATCTATTTTTCGTTCACACCGGAAGAGATTGAAATAGTGAGATCACACTTTGTAACGGCTAATTACAACTATGTATCCATAGCACTTTTTATAGCATTTCTGGGTTATGTATTCAGAGCTTATCGCTGGAAATACACACTTGCCGAAATAGGGAGTCATCCAGGCTTTATCATTAATTTTCTAGCTGTAAGCATTGGCTATTTCGTTAATTTAGGAATTCCGCGCTCAGGTGAAGTTTCCCGGGCATTAATTTTAAAAAAATACAGAGAAGTTCCTTTCGACAAGGCTTTCGGCACCATAATCGCAGAACGTATTGTAGATTTTATCATACTTTTAATTCTGATTATTACTTCGGTAGTTCTTGAATTTTCCACATTAAAAACTTTCTTATTAAACAATATTCCGGTTAAGCTACTAATAGTTTTAGTCGGCACGGGAATAATAGGCATGCTATGCTTTCTTTATCTGTATAAATATTCCCAATGGAAATACACTCTTTTATTAAAATCGAAAATTAACGGTTTGAAAGAAGGAATATTCAGCGTGTGGCATATGCCAAATAAATGGCCTTTTCTAATATACACCATTCTTATTTGGGCCTCATACATTGCCATGTTCTATCTTACGGTATATTCCTTAGACGCAACTAAAAACATCACATTAGGAACTACCATTGTTGCTTTTGTTATAGGTGGATTGGTAATGACTTTTACCAATGGTGGCTTTGGATTTTTTCCTCCGCTTATCTCCAAAATACTTGTACTATACCACGTCCCGGATGAAGCCGGAACTGCATTAGGTTGGATCATTTGGACTTCACAGCTTATCATTACCGTTTTTTTAGGACTTTTCTCTTTTTTAGTTCTGGCAATCATAAGCCGAAAGAAATAAATTATTATCTTGTCCGTTAATTAATCATAATACTATATTAGTTATGAAAAATATTATCCGTATAGCAATACTATTGTTTTCATTTTCAGCATTTTCCCAATCTTTTGTTGAACAGATCAAATCGGTTAAATTAAACGAAACCCGCGATATCAGAATAAAACTACCCGCTTCCTTCAAATCGAATCCCGAAAAAAAGTACCCTTTAATTTTGGTATTAGACAGCGAATTTTTATTCCCTGTATTTGAGGGCAACTTGCAGTTTGGAAATTATTGGGATGATATTCCGGAAGCCATATTAGTAGGTATCAATCAAAACAAAAACAACCAAAGAGAGGCAGATTGCGAGTTTGACCCAAGAACAGGACTTCCTGCCGGAAAAGGCGGTGCTTTTTTTGAATTCATAGGAACTGAACTTATTCCTCATCTTGAAAAGAAATACCAAGTTGGTCCTTTTAAAGCCATAGCCGGTATCGATTCTTCTGCAGGACTTTTAAATGCATTTTTATACAAAGAAATCCCATTATTCACGGCGTACATTTCATTAAGTCCTGATTTGCAATTAGGAATGGAAGAAAGAGTACCTAATCGCTTGAGTCAAATTCAGCAACCAATATACTACTATTCTGCAACCAGTGACGGTGATTTGAAAAAATTCCAAAAACAGATCAAAACACTAAATCAAAATATGCAGGCTGTAAAAAATGATTTAGTGAATTACAAATTCGATGACTTTAAAAATTCGAATCATTACACAATTGCTATGTTGGGAATTCCGCAGGCTTTGAATCAAATTTTTCAAATTTACCAACCTATTTCTCCTAAGGAATATCAGGAAAAAATCGTGGTGTTAGAGCAGGATTATGTCAAATATCTTACCGACAAATACGACGCCATTGAAAAAAATCTTGGAATTAAAATGACAGTTCGTTACCGCGACATGAAAGCCATCGAAACGGCCATCAATAAGAAAGAACGATTCGAAGAATATGAGCAACTTGCACAAATATCAGGTCAGCAATACGAAAAAACGTTACTATATGATTACCATATGGGTAATTATTGGGAAAAAAGAAGCGAATTCAAAAAAGCCATCAAATTCTATCAGGATGCATTTGCCAAAGAACCAATTGGTGATTTGACTAAAGAAATGATGATGATAAAGGCAGAAGATTTAAAAAGCAAACTTCCTAAAAAAGACAAACTTAAAGGTGGAAAAGCCAAAGACGGAACGGAGCAGGTAATTGAAGAAGTACCAGCTGAAACACCTTCTGAAACCCCAGCTGATGCACCAACAGAAACCCCAACAGAAGAGAAAAAAAGCGAATAACACCGAATAAAGTCTGCTAAATGGCTAAAATAAAAACGTCCTTTTTTTGCCAAAGCTGTGGCACTCAATTTGCCAAATGGCAAGGACAATGCAATGCCTGCAAAGAATGGAACACCATTGTAGAAGAAATCATCCAGAAAGAGGAAAAAGTAGTCTGGAAAACAGAAACTTCTGCAGTAAAAAAAGCAGCGAAACCTTTACGCATTCACGAAATTGATTCGGCTGAAGAAATTCGCATGGACACAACCGATGGCGAATTAAATCGTGTTTTGGGTGGCGGACTAGTACCAGGATCATTGACACTCCTAGGTGGCGAACCCGGTATAGGTAAAAGCACGTTATTATTACAAATTTCATTAAAATTACCGTATAAAACATTATACGTTTCTGGTGAAGAAAGTCAGAAGCAAATAAAAATGCGTGCAGAACGTATTACACCAAACGGCGACAACTGTTATATCCTAACAGAAACCAAAACACAAAATATCTTTCGTCAAATCGAAGAAATCGAACCAGAAATTGTAATTATTGACTCAATTCAAACCTTACATACGGATTATATTGAATCATCCGCAGGAAGCATTTCACAAATCAGGGAATGCACCGCCGAATTGATCAAATTTGCGAAAGAAACCAATGTACCCGTTATTTTAATTGGTCACATTACAAAAGACGGAAATATTGCCGGTCCTAAAATTTTGGAGCATATGGTTGATACCGTTCTTCAGTTTGAAGGAGACAGAAATCATATCTATAGAATTTTACGCTCACTCAAAAACCGATTTGGTTCTACTGCCGAATTAGGGATTTACGAAATGCAAGGATCGGGTTTACGAGAAGTAGCCAATCCGTCTGAAATCTTAATTTCACATAAAGAGGAAGAATTATCAGGAACTGCCATTGCAACCACATTAGAAGGAATGCGACCACTAATGATTGAGATTCAAGCCTTGGTATCAACAGCAGTATATGGCACACCGCAAAGAAGTACGACGGGATACAATGCCAAACGTTTGAATATGATTTTGGCGGTTTTGGAAAAACGTGCCGGTTTTCATTTGGGCGCCAAAGACGTGTTTCTCAACGTTACCGGTGGAATTTCTGTAGACGATCCAGCTATTGACTTAGCCGTTGTGGCGGCCATTCTGTCTTCCAATGAAGACATCGCTGTAGGTAAAGATTTTTGCTTCGCAGGTGAAGTTGGACTTTCCGGCGAGATTCGACCAGTAAACAGAGTGGAACAACGCATTCAGGAAGCCGAAAAATTGGGATTTGGAACAATTTATATTTCGAAATACAACAAAATTACTACCCAATTTCCAGGAATAAGAGTTGTACTAGTAAGTAAAATTGAAGAAATTGTAAGTGAATTATTCGGATAACCATGAAACCGTATGCTGAAATAGTCCAATTGATTCAAACCTATCACGAATTAGGTGAAACAATTGCTGCAGCTAACTTTGTTATTGAAGAATACGGAATCAAACATTCCAATTTTAAAGGATTTGAACTTCGCGAAAAAGCAAAAGCCGATTATATTTTAATGACAACCGAAGGCGTTTTCGGAGAAAAACAAATCATCCGAATTCCGGAAAATACTTTCGAATTCGAATTTGTCCTAATGCTAAATTTAATAGCCCATGAAATGATTCATGTCGGACAAAAAGTTCCGGGACAGTTTGTAGAAGATCGCAACGAAAGAGAATGGCAGGCTTATTATGAAATGCTTTTTCATAAAGTGTATCCACAAATTCCTAATGTAGCGAAACACCAACAATTGTTTTTTGCCAACAAAGCACTAGATTACTATCGGAAAATGGGAGAAAATTCGCCATTACAAGAAAAATACGCCGAACAAAAAAAAGAAGTTGAAGATTTTGTAGCTTCGCTTTCCTAAAAACTCCAAATCTAATATACAATGAGAACCAAAAAGCAATGGTTTTTTCTGATTCTTAAAATAATACTAGTACTTTTCGTACTGGCCGTAGCTGCTATTTATTTTTTCAGAGATACCATTCTACAACAAGCATTGGAGAAAGCTAAAACTAAATTCAACACCGAATATAATGCTGATTTTTCGGTTGGAAAAGCTGCTTTTGTAGGAACTACAAGTGTAGAATTAGACAACATACATTTGGTACCGCATAACGCAGACACACTGTTGTCTGTTCATAAAATTAAAACTAAAGTCAGTTTAATGCAATTACTAACCGGAGAAATTCAACTGCAACATCTAGAAATGCAAAATGGCTTTATCCAATTGGTAAAAACGAAAAACGGACGTAATTTTGATGCTTTTCTAAAAAAAGATGCTACCGAAAAATCGACGGATGAAAAACGCAATTATGCCAAATTAGCCAATCGTATTTTGACCAAAGTATTGAATTTAGTACCCTCGGAAATGAATTTGGAAAATTTATCCTTACGTATTGACGATATGGGTAAAAAGGTAAGTTTCCACATGAACGATTTACAGTTGGTCAATCATCAACTGAACACAAAAATAAAAGTAACAACCAATACCTTTGCACAAAACTGGACCATTAATGGTTATGCTAATCCGAGGGATAAAAAAGCGGATTTGATTTTTGCTTCTGCAGACACCTCCAAAATTCAAGTGCCTTACATTGATGAAAAATTTGGTTTGAAATCAAGCTTTGACAAAATCAGACTGAAATTGGATAATCTTGATATGAGCTTTGGCAATTTACATATAGATGGTGTCGCATCGATTGAAAATTTCACCATCAATCACCCAAAAATTGCTAAAAAAGATGTGGTGATTCAAAATGCACAATTCGATTATCGTTTTTTATTGGGAAGTGATTTTATTGCAGTCGACAGTACATCTACAGCACAATTGAACAAAATTAAAGTGAAGCCATTTTTGGAATACAATACCGAAGAAGATACCATTTATAAGCTGAAGATCAATATCGAAAAAATGAAAGCGCAAGATTTCATTACTTCATTACCCAATGGTTTATTTTCACATTTTGTGGGTATGGAAGCCGAAGGAGAATTCGATTACAACCTTAATTTTGAATTCAACAAAAACAAACCGCACAAATTGGTCTTCGATAGTAAATTCAATAAAAATAATCTCCGCATCAAAAAATACGGAGAAGCCAATCTGGAAAAACTCAACACCGATTTTACCTATCGCGCAATGGAAAACGGCGTACCACAAAGACCCGTTTTTGTAGGCGCTTCCAATCCTTACTTTACCCCATTGGAATTAATTTCACCTTATTTAACACATGCGGTATTAACGAATGAGGATCCTTCGTTCATGCGTCATCGCGGTTTTATTTCCGAGGCATTCAAACAGTCTATTGCAAAAAACATTCGAACTAAGAAATTCTCAAGAGGCGCGAGTACGATTAGTATGCAATTGGTTAAAAATGTATTCTTAACACGTGAAAAAACGCTATCTAGAAAGCTCGAAGAAATACTTTTAGTGTATATATTGGAAAACAATCGTATTTCTTCCAAAGAACGCATGCTGGAAGTCTATTTCAATGTTATTGAGTGGGGACCAAACGTATATGGTATTGGTGAAGCTGCAGAATTTTACTTCCAGAAAAAACCAATTGATTTGACGCTTAACGAATGTTTGTTCCTTGCATCCATTGTTCCAAAACCTAAAAAATTCATGTATCAATTTAACGATGAAGGTTATCAGAAATCATACGCGGAAAAGAATCAAAAATTCATCAAAAATCTAATGCTACGCCGTGCTTTGATCACTGGTGATGATACAATTGGACAATCAATACCCATTTATGTTTCGGGAAGAGCACGTTCGTTTTTGAAAATCAAGAAAGTTCAAGATACAATCACCATTGATTCATCAGCAACTTCGATAAACGAATTTGACTTTTAACTATTTGAAATTTTTAAGAAACTGTTCTTTATACGTTGGAGAAACTTCAATTTCAGCAGCATCATTGAGTACCACATAGCCACCTTTATTATACGATTTCACGTAATTGATGTTGATAATATGTGACTTGTGAACACGTAAAAAAGGAAACGGCAAAATTTCGGTAAAATGTTTCAGAAAGCGGCATACCATTTTTTTACTACCGTCAGCCAAATGCAAATCGGTAAAGTTTCCATTTCCACGAAGTCGAACAATGTCTTCCATTTTTACCACTTCAAAACCTTCCAAAGTAGGCAAAATCACTTGCTTTTTCTCGGGTTGAGTTTCTCGGAAATTTTCTACTATAATTTTATTACGATTGAATAATTCGTGATTCAGAATGTGTTGTTGTACTTTATTCACGGCAACTATCAATTCCTCGATACTGATCGGTTTAAGCAGATAATATGCAGCACTTTGATTCAGTGCTTTCAATGAATATTCTGAAAAGGCGGTTACAAAAATGGTTTCAAAATGCAAATCTTTACAGGCTTCCAACACATCAAAAGCATTTCCGAAAGGCATCTCAACATCCAAAAAAACCAATTGTGGTTTCACTTCATGCAACAATGGAACCGCTTCTTTGATATTTTGCGCTTCGCCAATTACATCTACTTGCGGACAATATTTACTCAAATAATTCTTGAGCACTTCCCTAGCCGCCAATTCATCTTCAACAATAACCGCTTGTATTTTTTGGAATGTCATCATATTTTTTCAATCTTTGGAAAGGTAATTTCTACAACAGTTCCTGTGTTTCCGTTATTTTTTTCGGACATCGAAAACGAAATGTTCGATTTGTACAACTCGTTCAATAAATTGATTCTTTCTTTGGTATTGGTCACACCTCTTGATTGATGTACTTTTTGATTGCGCGTTTTAAGTGCGGCACTTTGCGTTAATCCAATTCCGTTATCATCAATAATAACATTTACTTTCCCTCTATTCAACTCAAATTGCAATAGTAACAAGCCTTTGGTTTCACGATAACGTAAACCATGCCAAATGGCATTCTCCAGATGTGGCTGAATCAACATATTCGGCACTAAAACCGTTTCGGCATCCAACGCATCATCGATGATAATCTGATATTCAAACTTGTCCTGAAATCGTAAATGTTCTAAATCCAAGTACTTTTTCAACTGTTCGATTTCATTACCTAAACTTATAAAATCCTTGTTGGAATTCTCCATCATATTCCGCATGAGATGAGAATACGACGATAGATATTTATTGGCTTCAAGTTCTTTGTTTTGAGAAATAAACTGATTTACACTGTTCAAACTATTGAAAATAAAGTGCGGATTCATTTCTCTTCGCAACGACTGCAAGGCAATCTCCTTATTTTTAGTTTTAATCGAATATAACGCTTTCACAATAAATCCGAAAAACAATAAAAGCAATGCAATCGATCCCAACAACACATAGTTGAACGTATTTTTCTTCGAAATCAGTTCGTCTTTCAATGCTTTTTCTTTTTCCAACTGACGGATTTTTTCTTCGGTAACCTGAAATGTTTTCTCGTCGATAAGCGTACTGTCCTTTTGAATTAACTGGTCGAAATTCTTGAAAAAATCTTCATACAAAGCCATGCTTTCTTTGTCTTTTCCATTCGATTTATAGTATTGAAGTAATTGATTCAAACTCCTTTTTACCTCGTCGGTTTTCCCGTATTGTGAAGCCAAACCATACGCCTTTTTTAATGAAGTTACCGCTTTTTCCGGTTCTTCGTTTTTGAAATAAATCGCACTTAAGGATTGTAACTGTTTAATCTGTGTTTCTAAATCGTTTTGTTTTACAGCATCGTCGAATAACTTCTGGTTGATTGCGATGGCTTTATCGAACTGATTATCGGCAGCATAAACCTTGGCAATTTCATTCCGCAGTTTCACAACTTCTTCTGGTTTCTCTTTCGAATACGAAATCGCTTTTTCAAGGTTTTCAATAGCCGATTCTTTATCCATCAGTTTCAAATCTACTGTAGCTTGCTGTTTATAAGCATCAGCTACTTCTTCTTTTTTATCGCTTTCTTTTTCAAGAATTGCAATATTTTTCTTGGCATAAGTAGCCTGAACTGCCGGACTATAACTGTTCCTTAAACGTTCCGCATCGTTTGAATTGAGTTGCATGTCTTTTTTTTGCTCGGCAGCAGAACCCGCCATTTCGTAACTTTGAATCGCGGCATTTAACTTGTTTTGTGACTCCTGTACTTTAGCGAGATTTCTTGCAACTCTAGTTTTGTCAGTACTTCTATTGAGTTTAGTATAACTTGTCAAAGCTTTTTTTAAGTATTCTTCGGCACGTACAAAATCTTCTTTTTCAGTAAAACCTTTCGCTAAAACTTCATAATTCTTGGCAATCTTCAATTCATCGTTAGAATCCAAAGATTCTTTCAAATCAGCTGCTGCTTTACTAATTTTTGCAGAAGATGCTTTCTTACTCCTGGGCTGAGGGACAATACTATCTTGTTGAGCTAGCATTTCAGATTGAAATCCCAACACAAAAACAACAGCCCAAAATATCCAAATTACCGGTTTCATCTTTGTAAATATTTGACAATGTAAAGAAACTATTTTAAAAAATGACATCAAAACGATTTCACCAAGTCAACTCCCGCTTTCACCCATTCTGCAAAAAACGTGCAATTTCTTCAAATAATTTTGACTCATAATCTTAAAACAAAATTATCATGAAAACGTCAATCTTATTCACTACTGCATTATTAGCTACATCAATATCATTTGCTGCTTGCAATACCTCAACTGCAAAGCCAAAACATAGTAATACAACACAAGTAGCAGATGAAAACACCAAAATTCAAGTGGCTCTATTATTGGACACTTCCAATAGTATGGATGGTTTAATCGAGCAAGCCAAATCGCGCTTGTGGAATATTGTCAACACTTTAACTACTTTAAAATACAATGGAAAAACGCCCGATATAGAAATTGGTTTGTATGAATATGGAAATGATGGCCTTTCTGCTCAATCCAATTACATTAGACAAGTGACGCCTTTGACAACCGATTTGGATTTAATTTCCGAAAAATTATTTTCACTACGAACCAATGGCGGATCAGAATATTGTGGCGCAGTAATTTCGGATGCTACCCGACAATTGTCTTGGGGAAGAGACAACAACAATATGAAATTGATCTACATAGCAGGAAATGAACCTTTTAATCAAGGCGGAATCAACTACAAAGAAGCTATTAGCGATGCTCTACGCAGCGACATTTATGTGAATACTATTTTCTGCGGAAATCAAATGGAAGGGATTCAAACACTTTGGAAAGACGGTGCTGATGCCGGAAAAGGCAAATACTTCAATATCGATTCCAATCAGGCCGTGCAATACATTGTTACTCCATATGATGTTAGAATTTCAGAATGCAATGTTCGTATAAACGATACATACATTAGCTACGGAAGCATGGGCTATGAAAAGAAAATGAATCAAGTAACCCAAGATGCTAATGCCAAAGGAGTTTCTTCAGCAAATTATGCCGAAAGGGCGGTAAGCAAATCTAAAGCAGCCTATAAAAACGAAAGTTGGGATTTGGTAGACAGAGCGAAAAAAGACAAAGATGTTGTAGCCAAATTGAAAAAAGAAGAATTACCTCAAGAATTACAAAACAAATCAAAAGAAGAAATTCAAGTATATGTGGATAAAAAATCGAAAGAACGTGAAGCACTTCAAAACGAAATCAATGAATTGGGTAAAAAACGCCAGGCTTATATTGATACCGAAATGAAGAAAACCAAATCGCAGGACGATTTAGGAAATGCCATTAATACTTCGATCATAGGCTTTGCCAAAACAAAAGGATACACTGTAGAAAAATAAAGGGTTGATGATTGCCGCGAACCTGCTAATTTCTGAATAGGGCTGGAAATTACAGGTTTGCGGTTACTTTTTCCAACCTTTTTAACAAAACGAAACTCTTATCAGTATAAAAAAATCATTATGAAACAACTACTTACTTTTTTCTTGCTTTTGACTTCGGGTTATATGATGGCTCAAAAACCATTTTTCACCCAAGCAAAAATTAAGGCGGCAACTGTCTATTTTAATGCTGCCGAAATCACACAAACTGCGAATGTTACTCTTACAGCAGGAACCAGCGAAATTGTCATAAAGAATGTGGCCAACCAATTGAATGAAAATTCGGTTCAAATTGGTGCTCCGTCAAATATTACAGTGCTTTCAGTACAGTTTACCAACGATTACATTGCAGAATACGACATCGATGAAAATTCACCGGCAATCAAAAAAGTCAAAGACAGTATAGTGTTGGTTCAGAAGGAAATCAAGCGTATTGTCAATACCAAAAATGCAGAACAGAAAACTATCGAATTATTAGATAAAAATCAGCAGGTATTTGGACAGAATTCAGGTTTAAGCGTGACCGAATTAACCAAAATGGTCGATTATTATAAATCCAAAAGAACCGAAATCAGCAATACCATCAATACATTGGAAGAAAAAGAAATCAAACTAAATGAACTGCTGGCTCAACTCAACAATAAACTGGAAGTAGATACCAATAAGGAAGAAAAACTGTCTTCGGGAAAATTGGTTTTGCAGGTTATGAATACTTCGGCTGGTCCAGTTCCTTTAGAAATTTCATATCTGACGCAAAACGCAGGTTGGGCTCCATTTTATGATTTACGTGTCGAAAGTGTCAAAGAATCTATCAACATGATGTACAAAGCCCAAGTGGTACAAAATACGGGAATCGACTGGAAAAAAGTAAAGTTAACTTTGTCTTCCGGCAATCCGAACCAGAATAATCAGGCACCTCTTTTAAGTTCTTGGTTTTTGCGTTATGGTTATCCTGACTATGGTTATAAAAACAATCAAGTTGTAAATCAATTGAGAGGAAAAGTAGCTGGAGTAGCAATTAAAAATGCAGAAGCAGATGCAGCTCCTATGATGGAAGATAAATCCATTTCAAATTATACCACCATTGTGGAAAACCAACTCAACATTTCTTTTGATATTGATATTCCTTATGACATTTTATCCAATGGTAAAGCACACAGTGTTGCATTGAAAGAAATGAAAATACCCGCAACTTATAAATACTATGCAGCACCGAAAGCCGATAAAGAAGCATTTCTACTCGCTGAAATATCCGAATATGGTAAATACAATTTATTAAGAGGCGATGCCAATATTATTTTTGAAGGCATGTATGTAGGCAAAACGTATATCAATCCGGGGCAAACATCTGACACCTTGAATTTGAGTATGGGACGCGATAAAAAAGTAGCAATCAAGCGCGAAAAAGTAGTAGACAAATCGGGCACTAAATTCTTTTCGTCTAAAAAAGAACAAACGTTTACCTATGACATAACCCTTCGAAACAATAAAAAAGAGGCAATTGAAATGGTATTAAAAGATCAATATCCATTAAGTTCCGACAAAGAGATTGAAATTGAATTGGTACAAAAAGACGGAGCAAAGGTCAATCTTGAAACGGGAATACTCACTTGGGACATTAGTCTCAAACCAAACGAGACCAAAAAAATAAGAATCAGTTATGTGGTCAAATATCCTAAAGATAAAATCATTGAAAACTTATAAATACTATCCCGACAAAAAACGTCGGGATTTTTTTATAAATTTATGATAATCAAACTACTACACAATGAAAACTATCTTCCAACTCATCGCGCTATTTGTTCTTCAATTGAATTGTCATTCGCAATCGGGCGTTGTGCAACTGACCTCATTTGCTACTGGTTTCTCTTCTCCCATCGCCATTGCAAATTGCGGAGATTCCCGTCTGTTTGTTGCCGAACAAGATGGTATCATTAAAGTGGTTAACAGTAATGGCACAGTGAATCCTACTTCTTTTCTGAACATTACTACCTTGACTAATGCCAATGGAGAACAAGGACTCTTAGGAATGGCATTCCACCCCAATTATGCTTCAAATGGTTTTTTCTACGTCAATTACACCCGAATTAGTGATGGAGCTACCGTTGTAGCACGTTATACCGTTGATTCAGGAAACCCGAACAGTGCTAATCCTGCAAGTGCCACAATCCTACTTACCATAGCACAACCCTTTAGCAATCATAATGGCGGAACTTTAGCGTTTGGTCCCGACGGCTTTTTATATATTGGTATGGGCGATGGAGGAAGTGGAGGCGATCCTGGAAACAGAGCACAAAATACCACAGAATTATTAGGCAAAATGCTTCGAATTGATGTTATTTCGGGAAGTCCTTATTCAATTCCTTCCAATAATCCTTATGTTGGAGTAGCTGGTGCTGATGAAATTTGGGCAATTGGACTTCGGAATCCTTGGAAGTTTTCGTTCGACAAACAAACCGGAGATTTGTGGATAGCCGATGTCGGTCAGAATGTTTACGAAGAAATCAACAAAGCAGCATCAACCGAAGCCGGACTCAATTATGGTTGGCGTTGTTATGAAGGCAATACCGCTTATAACACATCGGGGTGTCCTGCCCAAGCCACCATGAAGTCGCCAGTAGCCGTTATTAATCATTCCAGTGGTGCTTGTTCGATAACCGGAGGCTATGTGTATCGTGGCACAACATATCCTAATTTTCAAGGCAAGTATTTTTTTTCCGATTACTGTCTGGCGAGAATTGGAATCGTGGACAATTTGAATACTGTTACTTTTTCTTCCACTTTTTCGGGCAATAATTTTGTCACTTTTGGAGAAGATGTAAGCGGTGAATTGTATGTTGCTTCCATTGGAAATGGCACGATTTACAAAATAATTGATAGTTCACTAAGTACAGAAGAACAAACCAAATCTCATTTTTCGATCTATCCGAATCCAGCTCAAGAAACCGTATTCATCAAGAAATCGGATACCAGTTTTCCAACCACTGTGGATGTATTTGATATAGATGGCAAATTGGTTCTACATCAGAAAACAGAAAACCTGTCAATTAACGCACTGAATACAGAACGTTTATCAACAGGTTTGTATTTTATGAAAATTAAAACCAATTCCGGATTAACACTTACCCATAAATTGGCTATCGAATAATTATGGCGCCGGATTCGGAATTGTTTCCTGAATTTTCTCAATTTGTTGTAAAACATCATCGGTCAAACGCACATCAAAAGCATTGATGTTTTCTTCCAATTGATCTAAATTCGTTGCACCGATAATAGTAGAAGTCACAAATTTTTGATGACGCACAAAAGCCAAAGACAATTCGGTTAATGTCAATCCTAAACCATGTGCCAATTCTTGGTACAATTGAGTTGCTTTGTAGCAATTCTCATTGGTATAACGCACAAAGTGAGGGAAAGTTCCCATACGTGAATTCTCAGGTGTTCCCTTCAAATATTTACCGGTTAAAAACCCGAAGGCTAAAGGTGAATACGCCAATAATCCTACATTTTCACGCATACAGATTTCAGATAAACCGACTTCAAATAAACGATTTAATAACGAAAACGGATTTTGAATGGTTGCAATTCTTGGTAAATTATGCTTTTCACTTTCATTTAGGAATTTCATTACGCCCCAGGGGTTTTCGTTTGAAACACCGATATGTTTTATTTTACCTTCTTTGATTAATCCGTCAAAAACAGTTAAGACTTCCAATACATTATCCTGCCATTTTTCGTCCAACTCGGAAACACCACGTTTTCCAAACATATTCATCACACGTTCCGGCCAGTGCATCTGATACAAATCAATATATTCGGTTTGCAGATTTTTCAAACTCAAATCGACCGCTTCGTGAATACTTTTTTTAGAAAAGTCCAAAGGTTTACGAATGTAACCCATACCTCGATTAGGACCGGCAATTTTAGTAGCTAAAACCACTTGATCTCTCTTTCCTGATTTTTTAAACCAAGAACCAATGTATCGTTCTGTACTACCAAAAATATGTTCGTTTCCTCCGATAGGATACATTTCGGCGGTATCAAAAAAATTGATACCTCTTTCGAAAGCATAGTCCATTTGTGCATGTGCTTCTACCTCCGAATTCTGATTACCGAAAGTCATGGTGCCCAAACAAATTTCTGAAACTTCTAAATTGGTATTGGGTAAAATAATTTGTCGCATGGTAATGATTTAAAGTCGTAAAATTTCAGAAAGCAAAGATACAATCTTGGGCATTAGATTTACCAACTTATTTCTGTAAATAGTGTAGCGGTTTTCTTCAAAAATTTGTAATATCGCATCCGAATAAAAAAAAACAAATAGCATGTCACAAGAATCTTTAATGATCCCTAAATTTTTTGAAAGCAATGATTATTTCATTGATGAAAATGTAAACTATTTCAAATTTGGAAATACCTACAAAGTATACAACAAAGAGGCAGAACAAGTGGGTATTATCCAACAGAACGTTTCAGGATGGCATAAATTTTTACGCTTGTTTTTAAACAAAGCTTTATTCCCTTTTACTTTGGAAGTGTACAACATGGACAATGACTTACAGGTTACTATCCATAGAGGCTGGACATTTTGGATGAGTAAAATTACGATTTCCGACGCCAAAGATGAAGTAATTGGTACTATCAAGCAAAAATTCAAATTATTCAAACCTACTTTTACCATTGCTAATGCAGCGGAAGAGAATATTGCTAAAATTACAGGCGACTGGAAAGCGTGGGATTTTAAAATTGTGAATGCCGAAGAGCAGCAAATTGGAACCATTAACAAAAAATGGGGTGGTGTAATGAAAGAGTTTTTTACGCGTGCTGATAAATACCATGCATCTATTGTACCGGAATATGCGGAAGACACCAATAAAATAGCTATTGTTTCTTGTGCGATTACCATCGACATGGTGATGAAAAACTTCAAATAACAAAATAAAAAAAAGGTTCAGCTTTACTGAACCTTTTTTTATGGATTTATAATGTCATTAAATTTCGTTTAATGCTTTTGATAATTCGTCCAATTTCGGAGTCAAAATGATTTCGATACGACGGTTTTTCGCTTTACCATCATTAGTATCGTTGCTCACAATCGGAGAATATTCGCTACGACCTGCTGCTGTCAGATTTTCTTTTTTCACTTTAGCATTTGCTGATAAAATGTTTACAATGGCAGTTGCTCTTTTGGTAGACAAATCCCAGTTGTTTTCAACACCACCAGTTAACGTTCCTGTAATTTTATCGTTGTCGGTATGTCCTTCAATCAAAACCGCAATTTCAGGATTGTCAGCTAAAACTTTCCCCACTAAATCAACCGCTTTTTTACCTTCGGCACCAACAGTCCAGCTACCCGATTCGAAAAGCAATTTATTTTCCATAGAAACATATACTTTCCCGTCTTTTTGTTGTACGGTTAATCCTTTACCTTCAAAAGCTTTTAATGATTTCGAAAGTGTTTCTTTCAATTTTTTCAGAGAAGCTTCTTTCGCAGCAATCAAACCTTCCAGTTCATTCACACGCTCAGAACGGTCTTTCAAATCGGCACTTAATTTCTCCAAACGGGCTTTTTCTGCAGCCAAAGCTTTTTCTTTAGCTTCCAGTTGAGCCAAAAGATCACGGTTTTTATCCATGTTGGTTTTTAATGCTTCACTGCTGTTTTTCTCCAAAGCATCGTACGAATCTTTCAATGCTTTTAAGCTATTGCTTGCCGCTGCATAATCAGAAGCCAATTTATTTCTCTCCGCGATTGTCTTTTCCAATTCACTTTTAAGGTTTGCATTGTCGTTTTCCAATTGCGTTTTGGAAGTTTTCAATCCTTCGTTTTCATCAGAAAGCGCGTTGCGTTCTTTCTTAAGTTCGGCGAACTTATTTTCTAAATCGGTATACATTTTTTTAGACACGCAAGACGTGCTTAATGCCAATACCAATAGTCCAAGGGAAACTCTTTTTATCATATGATGTGGTATTTATTTATTCAATTTCTACTAAGATGGGGCAATGGTCAGAATGTTTGGCTTCGGGTAGGATCAACGCTCTTTTCATTCTGTCTTTCATGGGTTGGGAAACCAGATTGTAATCGATTCTCCAACCTTTGTTATTTTCACGAGCATTGGCGCGGTACGACCACCAACTGTAGTTGTGCGGTTCTTTGTTGAAATGACGGAAACTATCAATGAATCCGGATTGCATAAAAGCATCGAGCCAAGCCCGTTCTTCTGGTAAAAACCCAGAAACTTTTGCATTCCTGATCGGATCATGAATATCGATGGCTTCGTGACAAATGTTGTAATCACCACCAATGATAAGATTAGGAACTTCTTTTTTCAACGTATTGATATACTCTTGGAAGTCATCCATGTATTTGAATTTGTGATCCAAGCGGTCGATATTGGTTCCCGAAGGCAGGTACAAACTCATCACCGAAAAATCTTCGAAATCCACACGCAAGTTACGTCCTTCATGGTCCATGTGTTCGATTCCGGTTCCGTACACTACGTTTTTCGGTTCCACTTTAGACAAAATGGCAACACCACTGTATCCTTTTTTTTGGGCAGGAAAATAATACTGATAAGGATACCCTGCCATTTCGATATCCATCATGGGAATTTGGTCATGTACTGCTTTGATTTCCTGTAGGCAGATGACATCCGGATTTGCAGCTTGCAACCAATCTAAAAAACCTTTAGTAATGGCCGCTCTTATTCCGTTTACATTGTAAGAAATGATTTTCATTAATTTGGCAATTCAATTTTTTCAAAAGTATTGAAAAAACATTCGTCAACAAACCAAAACCACCATTAAATGTTAACTAATTACAAACCAAATATTTAAATTAAAACCTGCTATTTTGTACAAGTTCTAATGTTAAATCTTTTTCCTAATTTACCATAAGTTTTTCTATCTTTGTGATTCGCTTAAAAATGATTGACTGAATGGGTTTAGTTACCGCAAAAGAAGTTGCCAAAGCAATTAATACGGATAAGTACGGAATTTTAGGTACTTTTTCCGGTTGGCTGTTAATGAAAGTACTTCAAATATCCACATTAAATAAAATATACAACCGTAATAAGGATCTTAAAGACGTCGAGTTTTTAAATGCTATTTTGGATGAATTCCAGATAAAGTTTGAAATTCCGGAAGAAGATTTAAAACGCTTACCGAAAGACGGAGCGTATATTACCATATCCAACCATCCACTGGGAGGTATTGACGGTATTTTATTACTGAAATTGATGTTGGAAAGAGAACCTAACTTCAAGATCATTGCCAATTTCCTATTGCATCGTATCGAACCGTTGAAGCCGTATATTATGCCGGTAAATCCTTTTGAAAATCATAAGGATGCCAAATCGAGTGTAATTGGATTGAAAGAAACATTTCGTCATTTAAGTGATGGCAAACCGTTGGGGATGTTCCCTGCCGGAGAAGTTTCTACTTACAAAGACGACAAATTGGTAGTAGACAAACAATGGGAAGAAGGCGCTATCAAAGTTATTCGTAAGGCACAGGTTCCTGTGGTTCCCATTTATTTCCATGCTAAAAATAGTAAGTTGTTTTACTTCTTGTCTAAAATTAGCGATACACTTCGTACGGCGAAATTACCTTCTGAGTTGTTAACACAGAAAGACCGCGTAATCAAAGTTCGTATTGGTAAACCGATTTCAGTTGCGGAACAAAACGAATACGAAACGATTGAAGAATACGCCGAGTTTTTGCGTAAAAAAACCTACATGTTATCGAATGCTTTTGAAAAGGAATCCAAGCTATTGCAGACTCCTATTTTAAAAGCACCGAGCAAGCCTGCCAAAACTATTGTTACCGGAGCCAATCAAGAAAAAATGATTGCCGAAGTGGATAAACTTCGCAACCAGGATGCCCGTTTGTTACAAAGTAAGAATTACGAAGTCTTTTTGACTTCTGCTGATGAAATCCCTAACATCTTACATGAAATCGGTCGTTTGCGTGAGATCACGTTCCGAGAAGTGGGTGAAGGAACCAATGAATCGATAGATATTGACAAGTTTGACAAATACTACCACCATATGTTTTTATGGGACGATGAAAGCAAACAGATTGCTGGAGCGTATCGTATGGGATTGGGTAGTCAGATTTATGCAAAGTATGGTATCAACGGATTTTATCTTCAGGACTTGTTCCGATTTGAACCGGAATTGTATGACATGATGAGCAAATCCATTGAAATGGGTCGTGCTTTCATTCGTTCGGAATACCAGCAAAAACCGATGCCTTTGTTCC
Source organism: Flavobacterium sp. GCM10023249 (assembly GCF_042653365.1). NCBI lineage: Bacteria > Pseudomonadati > Bacteroidota > Flavobacteriia > Flavobacteriales > Flavobacteriaceae > Flavobacterium > Flavobacterium sp. GCM10023249. Next base: position 811,664 of record NZ_JBHSHZ010000006.1, on the reverse strand, counting down.
TATTATGGAAAGGTATCGTACATACTACATTACGTTATCCGGAACATAAGTTTTTAATTGGCGGTGTGAGTATCAGTAATCAGTTTTCCGATTTTTCGAAGTCGTTGATGATTGAATTCATGAAGTCACACTATTATGATCCTTATATTGCGCAGTACGTGCATCCGAAGAAGGAGTTCAGAGTGAAGTTAAAAGATGCGGACAAAGATTTCATCTTTAATGAAACGGAAGCCGATTTGAATAAGTTCGACAAGATTATTGACGAAGTGGAACCGGGGAATTTACGTTTACCGGTATTGATTAAGAAATACATCAAGCAGAATGCCCGAGTGGTAGCTTTCAATGTGGATCCTTTGTTTAATAATGCGGTAGACGGTTTGATGTACATCCGAATTGCGGATTTACCAGAAAGCACAGTGAAGCCGGTTATGGAAGAGTTTCAAGCTGAATTGGAACGCAAACTAGAAGAGCAAAAAGAACAACAAAATACAACTAAAAAAGCCGAGGAATAATCCCCGGCTTTTTTTAATACCTTTTCTATTAGAACCATGCTTTTTTGTTGGCTTGGTACGTTTGGTAAAATTCATCGTCTGATTTGGTCAAGTAGATGATTCCTTCGATGAATCCTAAAATACTACCTGCTCCACACGTTACAACTGTAATTCCGATTTGAATTAATCCTTCGTTTGTGTATCCTAAAATAAATTTATGCACTCCGAATCCTCCGAATAAAATCCCCATTACACCCGCTAATACTTTTTTGTTTTCTTGTGGTGCTTGTGGCGTTGGGTTATTCCACTCTTCTGTTGGTCTTGATGTTTCCATTAGTTATTAATTATTGTTTATTATTTATTTGATTATTCGTTTCCGATTTCGTTTACTTCATTTAGAACCGCTTTTGGATCTTCTCCCCAAGCATTCGCTCCTTTTTCACCTTCAGTAAGCGCTAAAATCAAGCTGTAAATTGGCACTAACAAGAACCAACCGCTTTTACCTACATCGTGCATTCTTCTTACACCAACAGCTAATCCAGGAATCATTGTTGCCAAAGAGAATAACATTGCAATTGCATAAAAAATCATTCCCACTCCTAAGTTATCCATTGCAGCAAATACACCGAACAAAATATAACATACTATTGTGATAAGAAATTGAGTCAAAAAGAAATACCAATACTCACTTCTTCTTGCTCTTCCTTTGAAATTAGCATAGTTTTCAAAAACTACTTTTTTAAACCATTGAATCATAACATTTTGTTTTAGTTAGTTAATTCCTACTCTGTTTTGGATTTTCGGTACCTCCATTATTCATTATGTATTATTGTTCTTGTCCTATTTCGTCGATTTCATCTATCGGTTTTTTGGGATCAGGACCATACCTATTCGTTCCAGTTATACCATTGGTACAGGCAAAGACAAACAGTATAAAGGCTCCTACATATGGGATTATATTTATCAAATAAAACCATCCACTCACGTTTACATCATGAAGGCGACGGATAGTCACCGCTACACTAGGTATAAAAGTTAGTAATAAATATACACCAAGTAGTGCGACAAAAAAACCATTAGGTTCCTTTCCACCAGACAAAACTCCACCAATAAGAACCACTAGAATCATGATTGAAACATGAACCAAGGTAAAGTACCAATACTCTTTTCTTCTGGCTCTACCATTAAAATTTGCATAGTTATTAAACACTACTTCCTTATACCAATCGAACACATTCATTTCAACAACTACTTCCTTTTTTGATTTAATTTTATTCCTTTTTAATGGGTGTGCAATATAAAAATTTATACGAAAATTTTCACTTTTATTTTCACACCCGGTGAGGTTCTACATCATGAAGGTGGTGTGCCTTTTTGTACAATATAGTAGTCGCCATTATTAACACTATTCCTTCGAAGGTAAAAACCGACATGGCGTCTATTTTTCCGGAGATGTAGGTACAACCTAATCCGAAGATAACCAATCCGATGCCTAAAATTAATACTTGCACTCTTGCTTTGTGGCTTCCGATGAGAATATGACTTGCGAGAATAAGTAAATTCAATCCGGAGAGTAGCATCATAATCGACGAATACAACCAAATCATTCGCATGCCGTTGGCAGCAGGTTCCTGTATTACCCCTTTTTCAATGTATTCCATCACGTCTTTCATCCCCAAGAAAGCGTGCGGAAAGAAACTCAGTACCGACAATACCCCTATGGCCAGCACCAAATAATACGAAGCTTTATTCATTGTTTAGTTTTTTAGTAGTGCTAAATGTAGTAAAATATTCCTTACAACACTGTATATCAAACCCTTCCGTCAGGAATAGATTTTAACTATTTTATCAACAATAGTCTGTGCGAGTTTTTCCTTGCTTTCGAATGTCCATCCGGCGATATGAGGCGTAAGCAGCACATTGGTTGCTTTTAGCAAAAAGTCAAATGCTTCGGGTTTTGTTTCATCAAACAAGGTTTCGAAAGAAAGTTTTTCGTATTCCAGTACATCGAGTCCGGCGCCAAGTATTTTTCCTGATTGTAGTGCTTGAACCAAATCGGCAGTAACCACGCTATTGCCTCGAGCCGTATTGATGAACCAGAACGGTTTGTGGAAACCGTTAATGAATTCGGTATTGATCATTTTATCCGTTTCGGGTGTCCAGGGCGTGTGCAAGCTGAGTACTTCCACTTTTTGTTGGAATTCCTGTAAAGTGACTTGTTTGGCATTTTCATCGCCTACATTGTCTAGAATATCGTAGCACAAGACATCGACATCGAATCCGCGTAGTTTTTTGGCGAAAGATTTTCCCATGTTCCCGTAGCCGATGATACCCACCGTTTTCCCGTCGAGTTCATGACCGCGATTGCTTTCGCGGTTCCATTGTCCGGAGCGGACTTCCTTATCCGCTTTATTCAGTTTATTGAGTAAGGACAGTAGCATTCCAAGAGCATGTTCTCCCACCGCGTTTCGGTTGCCTTCCGGCGCGGCGATCAGATGAATACCTTTACTTTCGGCGTAGTCGCAATCGATACTTTCGAGTCCGGCCCCTACCCTTGCGATGAATTGCAGATTGGTTGCCTTATCCAAAAACGTTTGGTCTATTTTAAATCGGCTTCGAATTACGATACCGTGGTAGTGGGCTATTTTAGCTTCCACCTCTTCTTTAGAGGAAGAAAAATCTTCTTCGTTGTTGAATCCGGCTTCCTGCAATTGGTTCCAAAGTAAAGGATGATTGCTGTCGATGTGTAGTATAGTAACGTCTTGTGGTTTCAAAGTGATTGATTTTGATCTTTCCAAAGTTACAAATTTGAATGGCGTAATAAAAAAACTCCCGACAATTCGGGAGTTTACTTTTAGGCTATAGTACTTCTTTTATTGGCGACAGGTGCAACTCGAAGTTTTTTTACCAGATTGCTTATGGTATACTCTTTTACTTTTGGACTCTTATAAAAGAGTATTTTCCCCATTTTGCAAACATCAAGAATATAGTCATTGTACAGTTTGTTATAGCTTTCGACATTTGTATTGGTTCGTAGTTGTCGTTGCTGCATGATTTTACTTTGCAGATTACTTTTGATTGTAATTTCTTCGAATTTGGTTTCCAGCAAATCGGGGAAATTGGATTTCATTGCTTTACCGGTTAACAACTCTGCATTTTCGTTTACCACCTGATTGAGTGCTTTTAAGTTCACCAGCGCCCCTTCAATATTTCGTTTCTTTAAATTGAAGATGGTTTCCTGAACAATGTTAGTGGGTAAACCCGATTTGTTCACCACGATTCCGAAAACCTTTAGCGGTTGGTACAACTCATCGGCCAATTGGTACAATTCCCGTGTGGTCATTTTTTGTTGGATGAGAAGAGTGTCAGCCCTTTCAAGTTGGCGAACCAATTCGGTTTGTGCCTTGAATTCTTGTAAGAACGGTAGTGAGTACCCTACATTTTCTGTTTGAAAAATTGCTTGATCTCTTTCAAAGCTTGCGATTAGCATGTCTGCTAACGGAACGATTTCTTCTTGTTTAATAGTCATAGTGTTTGTTATTAGATTATTACCTCTATCAACAAAGACGTATTTTCTTACAAAATGGTTGCATGGGACAGCAATTTTTTTTCACCCAAGACTTACTTCACTCTTCCCGAGGTCTACTTCGTCTTTCCCAAGCCTTACTTCGTCTTTCCCAAGCCTTACTTTGTCTTTCCTAAGCCTTACTTTGCTTTTCCCAAGCCTTACTTTGCTTTTCCCAAGCCTTACTTCGTCTTTCCCAAGCCTTACTTTGCTCAACCCAAAGCTTACTTTGCTTTTCCCAAGCCTTACTTCATCTCTTCCGCGCCATATTTTGTTCGAGCGAGGCGTACTTGACTACTTCCGAGGCATAGTTTGTTGGCTTGGATCATGATTTCAGAACCAATTTCATTATTCCATAAAAATTAAGTCAATTTTAAGTTTTCTCCGTTTAAGAAAACCTACATTTGCGCCAAATTTTGCTATTCATAATTTACAATGGACGACTCCCAGAGGAAATACAATTAATTTAGAGCAAAGCCATGCCAGTGCTTTGTTCGTCAAACAACAGCCCTAAGCATGAGAAACTTTTACCGCAATGGTGTTTCAGGATTAGACAGTACTGAGAACCTAAACGACAACTGCTGGATTGCCGTAGAAAACCCTACCGAGAACGACAAAGCCTTTTTATTGGACACTTTAGGAATTCCTGAAGCGTTTTACAATGATATTGAAGACGTTGATGAAAGACCCCGTATTGAGGAAGAAAATGGGTGGCATTTGATTATTATGCGCATTCCGTATAAGAATACCGATTCGAAATTACCCTTTACCACCGTTCCATTAGGTCTTATTTTCAAAGACAACTGTTTTGTGTCGGTTTGTTTTTACAAAACCGAAGTCTTGGATGATTTTGTAGTGTATACCCAACGCAAGCATTTGGTGGTACGCAACCATTATGATTTGGTATTGAAACTATTGTTATCATCGAGTATTTGGTATTTGAAATACTTAAAGCAAATCAATCAGCGCATCAAATTAGCGGAAGACAACTTAGAGAAATCGATTAAAAACGAGGAGCTACAAGCCTTGTTGGAGTTGGAGAAATGTTTGGTGTATTTTATCACTTCAATCAAAGGCAACGATATTTTATTTCATAAGATTAAAAACGTCAAATCCGAAAAAGACTCCTTTGATGAAGACCTTTTAGAAGATGTAGATATTGAGTTGAAGCAGGCACAAGAGATGTCTACCATTTACAGCAACATCTTATCAGGGATGATGGATGCATATGCCTCTGTGATTTCGAACAATTTGAATGTGATTATGAAGCGTTTGACTTCGATCTCGATTATTTTGATGATTCCGACATTAATTGCAAGTATTTACGGGATGAATGTACCGAATGCATTGGAAAACAACCCGAACGGATTGCTAATTATCGTATTGGTATCTGGATTTTTGGCTATGGTTGGGGCGTTTTTGTTTAAGAAAAAGAATTTGTTTTAGACTACTTGGATTTTTAGACTACTTAGACTGCTTAGATTTTTAGACTTGCTTAGACTACTTAGGTTTTTAGACTACTTGGATTTTTAGACTACTTAGACTGCTTAGATTTTTAGATTTCTTGGATTTCTTGGATTTCTTGGATTTCTTGGACTACTTAGACTGCTTGGATTTCTGAGACTTTTGGAGTGTTTAATTCATCGATAGTCTAACAATCTAAACTATCTAACTGATCTAAGAAGTCTAACTTGTCTAACTTAAAATCCAAGAATAATTCTAGCGATAGAGAAGTAAATTAAGATTCCCAAGATATCGTTACTGGTTGTAATAAAAGGTCCGGTAGCTAAAGCCGGATCGATACCGTATTTGTTCAAGATGATTGGAATAAACGTTCCGTTGAGTGATGCGATAACGATTACCGAGATGAGCGCTACGGTTACGGTTACACCGATGTGTGCTTCGAAATTGAGCAAGTAATAACTTCCCAGAAACAATATGGAAGCTAAAATTACGCCGTTTAACAAACTCAGGGATAATTCTTTCAATAGGCGTTCCACGATACTTCCGGTGATGGCGTTGTTGGCCAAACCTTGAACAATGATTGCGGACGACTGTACTCCGACGTTTCCGCCCATTGCGGCGATTAGTGGAGTAAAGAAAAACAATTCGGGATGCGTTTTCATGGCCGGTTCGAAGAAGCCCAACACACGAACGCTAATGAATCCGCCGAATAAGGCCAAGACCAACCAAGGCAAGCGAGCACGGGTAAGTTGCAGGATGCTGTCATCTGCTTCTACGTCTTGCGAGATACCGGCAGCCAACTGGTAATCCTTGTCGGCTTCCTCTTTGATCACGTCTAAAATATCGTCGATGGTGATACGGCCTACAAGGCGTCCCATTTCATCTACGACCGGAATGGCTTCCAAGTCGTATTTTTGCATGATACGTGCCACTTCGACATCTTTGGTATCCACTTTTACATAATCCACCTTTTTGATGTAGACATCGCTAATTGGTGTTTTAGTAGAAGTGGTTAATAAATCTTTTAAGGACAATCGGCCTTTCAGGCGGTCGTCGTCGTCGACTACATAAATAGAATGCACACGGGTAACGTGTTCGGCCTGCATACGCATTTCTTTAACACAGGTTAAAACGTTCCAGTTTTCGTTTACTTTCACGAGCTCTTTTCCCATTAGACCACCGGCGGTATCTTCGTCGTAGCGCAATAGATCGACAATGTCTTTTGCGTGTTCGACGTCTTCCAGCTCAGAGATTACCTCTTCTTTTTTGGATTGCGGTAATTCTGCGATGATATCGGCAGCGTCATCGGTATCCAGCTCATCTAATTCTTCTGCAATTTCTTTTGCCGAGAGGTTTTTAAGGATTTTGACACGAACTTCTTCGTCTAATTCCAGAAGCGCTTCGGCTGTTTTTTCGGAATCCAATACCTTAAAGATGTAGCTTGCACCGTAGTCGTCAAGCTCATCCATGATATCGGCAATATCAGCAAAGTGAATATCCTGCAACAAGTTTTCGAGTTCCTGTGCACGGTTTTCACTAATGAGTTGTTCGATTTGAACAAGAAAGTCTCTACTGATTTTAAACTCCATCGGCTGCGATTTTTTGAGTGAGTTCTATGAATTGCTCTACCGAAATTTGTTCCGGACGCAGGTCAAAGATACTATCTTCTCTTAAATTAACAGACATATTAAAGCTTTTTAAGCTATTTCGGAGTGTTTTTCTTCGTTGGTTGAAGGCTGTTTTTACTACGTTGAAGAACAATTTCTCGTCGCAAGGCAGCTTATAATTTTCTTTACGTTTCATACGCATTACTCCGGATTTCACTTTTGGAGGTGGAGTGAATACGTGTTCTGATACGGTAAATAGGTATTCGGTATCGTAGAAAGCTTGGGTTAATACCGACAAGATTCCGTAGGCTTTCGTTCCTTTTTTCTCGCAGATACGCTCGGCTACTTCCTTTTGGAACATTCCGGCGAATTCTGGGATTTGGTCGCGCATTTCCAGTGTTCTGAACACGATTTGCGACGAGATATTATACGGGAAGTTACCGATGATAGCAAACGGTTCCCCTTGAAAGACTTCGTTGATGTTGTATTTCAGGAAATCTTTAGAAATGATTTTGTTGCTCAGTTTGATATAATGGTTTTGCAAATACTCCACAGATTCGGTATCGATTTCAATCACGAAAGTTTCGATGGGTTTCTCCAGAAGGTACTTTGTAAGCACACCCATTCCCGGACCAATTTCCAATACTTTATTATACCTGTCCAAGGTAAGTGCATCGGCTATTTTTTGTGCGATGTTTTCGTCATTTAAGAAATGCTGACCGAGGTGTTTTTTTGCTTTTACTTTATCCATTTTTTTTAGACTGCTTAGATTTTTAGACTGCTTAGACTTCTTAGATTTTTAGACTGTTTGACTATTAGACTTTCTAGTAATCTAAAGACAGTAAGTCAGAATTAGAACCAAGGCTTTTTATTGCCTTCGATAACATCAATTACGTATTGTTTGTTCCAAACGAGGAAACCGCGTTTTCCGATTGCGGCAATTCGTTCTGCCTCAACGCCATTGGAGTGTGCCCATTTTATCCATTTTGGCGTAGCATATTTCCAGTAAAGCCATCCGATAGCTGATCCCAAGATAACTGCCATCCTAGATTGCATAAACATAGACAAAACAACAAGTGAAAAGCAGATTATTAGGGCAACCGGAATGTTGACACTCAATTGACCTCTTACATTCACTTTAGAATCTGATAGCTTGTTATGCATTGTTTGGATTTTTAGACTTCTTAGATTGTTAGACTCCTTAGAAATTATACATAAATCTTAGTAGTCTAAGTAAGTCTAACTGTCTTTTATTAATGCTCTGAAATTAGTTCCAGCTCTGTTCGGAAGGCTAGCATTTTATCACCAAAAAGTTGCAGTCCTTCCATTCGCAAGCGATCGGCGTCTTCGTCGTAGTAGCGTTGCAACATTTCTTTGCTGTCGGTTGTATATTGGATGGAATACGTAACGCCTCCCATTTCTTCTTCTACTAAAACTTTCACCATTCGAGCTGCTGAGAATTTTCCAGTAGCCAACACATCTGCGATGTGTTTGTTTTGCATCCAGTTCATCCATTGGTCGTGAACACTTTCATGGATGTTTATAGTAACGTTATAGATTATCATTTCTTTTCGATTATTAGACTTCTTAGATTGTTAGACTTCTTAGATTGTTAGAATAGTAGATTCTTTCAATCTATTCTTTTTCCAAGATGCCTAAGTTAGTCTAAGCCAGTCTATTTATAAATTAGTGTCTCCTCTTAATTTTCGGAAGTTGTTCCTAGCGTCTACAAAGTAAATACTATCTTGATGATTGAACAAGATTTTCTCGTACAAACTCTTTGCTTTTTCATTATCCTGTAGCTGTTTTCTGTAAATCTCGGCAGAGAAGAACAAGGCTTCATCAATATAAATATCTTCAGCGTGTTTGTCGATGATTTGTTGGTAGAAGGTTAACGCCTGTTGGTAGTTGTTTTGCTTTTCGTAAATTTTACCGATTTGCAACAGCGTTTCATCTTCTATAGCTTGTCCTTTATGTTGTTCCAGAATGGCCTTGAATTGTTCCAATGCTTCAGCATTTTTATTTTGATACGTTAAGAAATCGGCTCTTGCAAATTTTTTCAAAGCCATTTGTGTAGAATCTTCCACCGTATTATCCGAGATTAACAAAAACAATTGCATGGCATCGTTAGCGATTAATTGTGACGTAGACGATTTCAATACTTTGAACTGTTGCTGCGCCCATTCAAAATCGCCTTTATAATAACTTGCTTTGGCCATTTTCAAGCTAGCCTGATGGCCTATTTCGTCATTGGCCAATTCTTCCTCTACCTGAGCGTAGTAAATAATGGCTTGGTTGAATTTTTCATTGAGCAATAAAACATCGGCTAATTCCAGTTTGATTTCTGCCTTTTGGTATAAATCCAAAGGCAAATCTAATGCTTGAGTGAGTATTGTTTTTGCCGATTCGAACTGTTTCAGATAAAAGGCATCGAAGTGCGCTTTGAGGAGTTGCAACGGTAAGGTGTTTCCTGACATTCCGTACTGTTCCAACAGTTGATTGATTCGAAGAGAAAGCTTTGGGTATTCGGCTGGAGTTGCATTTTCGATATCCATTTTCAGCAGGGCATGATTTACCCCGATAAGAATACCTCGATCTTGTGTATTGGCCAAGACAAATTCTAAAATTTCCTTTTCGATTTCTTTTTCTTTTTCGTCTGAAGCCAGGCGAGCCAGGTTTAGAATGTTGCTGAAATTATCCGGATTGCGTTTGAAGATTGCTTTTTCCTGAATGAATGCTTTTCCGAATTCTTTTTGCTGTACAAAAAACCAGCTCATGAATTGATTCCAGAACAAGTCTTGATTTTTTTGTGTTCTTACCAACAATGCCTTGCGCAGGTAGTCAGCAAATACTTTACTATGGTCTTCGGCAAGGAATCGGTTGAGTTGGTTTTGTACCAATAGTAAGTTATTGGGATACTTATAACCGTAATCGATTAGTGCATCAATCATCAGATCGAATTTACCGAGTTGGCCTTGCAGGAGCGCAATTTGGTAATCGAAGTTATTGTTTGGATTCAATTGTTGCGCCAAGGTATAGGCTTCAATCGCCTGAGCAATGAGCACTTTGTTTTCAAATTCGCGCGCTACACCATAAACATGACTTGGATTTTCTTGGATTTTATCGAGTGCCAGTTTGTAATTTTTTTGTGCTTTGTCCAATTGGTTTTGCAATTGGTAGTTGTACCCCAACTCTACGTAGAATTGCGGTGCTTTTGTTCTATCTAATTTCGTTTTAATGGCATTTTCGGCTTTCACAAACTCTTTGAGTTGCTGATAGCAGACGATTTGTCTTTGAAAAAACTGGTGGTTATTGGGTTGAGAACGAATCAAGTCTTCGTAAATCAGAATGGCTTTATCGAACTCGCCACGGTCAAAATAATTTTGTGCCAGAAATTCGTTACCGCCACCTTGTTGTTGCATGTGCGCTTGAGGATTTCCGTCTTTAGGAGGAGTAACAGTATACGTTTGTCCAAAAGCGATTCCGCTTACTAGCAACACTACGATTTGAACAGTATTTCTCATGGGTATAAAAAAACAATGTACTAAGGTAGCAATAATTTTGCCACTTTAGTACATTTTATGTTTTCGTTAAACTTCTAGTTGATGATATCGAAACCAGTGTATTTGCGTAACACTTCAGGGATAACGATTCCTTCCGGCGTTTGGTAATTTTCAATGATTCCGGCTAAGACACGAGGCAATGCTAATGAACTTCCGTTTAATGTATGTGCCAATTGTGTTTTTCCATCTTTTCCTTTGAAGCGTAATTTCAAGCGATTGGCTTGGAAAGTTTCAAAGTTAGATACTGATGAAATTTCCAACCAACGATCCTGCGCTGTTGAGAACACTTCGAAATCATAAGTCAAAGCCGAAGCAAATCCCATGTCGCCACCACATAAACGTAAGATACGGAATGGTAATTTCAATTCGCGCATGATTCCTTTTACGTGCTCCACCATACCATCTAAGGCTTCGTGTGATTTATCCGGATGTTCGATGCGAACGATTTCCACTTTATCGAATTGGTGCAAACGGTTCAATCCACGAACGTGTGCTCCCCAAGAACCAGCTTCACGACGGAAACACGGCGTATATCCTGTAACAGTTACCGGCAATTCGCTTTCCTGTAAGATAACATCACGGTAGATGTTTGTTACCGGAACTTCAGCCGTAGGGATTAAATACAAATCATCTTTGGCATCGTGGTACATTTGTCCGTCTTTGTCCGGCAATTGTCCTGTACCATAAGCCGAAGCTTCGTTAACCAAGTGAGGTACTTGTACTTCTTCGTAACCAGCTTCTGTATTTTTATCTAAGAAATAAGCAATCAGCGCTCGTTGTAACTTGGCGCCTTTTCCTTTATACACAGGAAAACCTGGAGCTGTAATTTTGGTTCCCAATTCAAAATCGATGATATCGTATTTTTTGATCAGTTCCCAGTGTGGTTGTGCGCCTTCGTGCAATACCGGGATTTCACCTTCTTCGAATACATTGATGTTATCGTCTGCTGTTTTTCCTTCCGGAACGATAGCAGCCGGTGTATTGGGTAATTTGTATAATTCTAGCGTTAATTCTTCAGAAACCGCATTCAACACTTCCGAAAGTTCTTTTCCTTTTTCACGGTACTGCGTTGATTTTTCTTTTAGGATTTCGGCTTTAGCTTTTTCCCCCGATTTCATTAAAGCGCCAATGTCTTTGGACAGTTTATTAGATTCGGCTAAAATGTTATCCAATTCCACTTGTGTTGCACGACGTTTTTCGTCTAATGCAATTACAGAATCAACTATAGCGGTTGCATCAAAATTTCTTTTGGCCAACGCTTTAATCACTTCTTCCCTTTTTTCTCTAATAACTGCGATTTGTAACATGACTTAAATTTTTATAAGAACGCAAATTTAAGAATTAGTCGATGCAATGCTGATAAAATGTAAAAATTATTTGAGCTTTTGTAGTATTGCTAACAATTCCTTTGCATTGGTAAAAGAATGCTTTTGAAAAAGCAAGGAATAATCAGTGCCTAGAATAGCAATTGTTGGGTATACTATTTCATTATTTATTGTGGCCAATTCGGTTGCCAATTCATGTACACCAGTAGTAGTACCCGAAGGCTTAAACTGAAACGTACGATTGAGAAAAGTGATGTCTGCTTTTTCCTCCGCATTGAGCGAAACAAAATAAAAGCTGTCATTTAACAGTTGCATCACTTCCGGATTTTTGAAGGTACTATTTTCCATCATTTTACAGTACTTACACCAAGAAGTATGTATAAAAACCAAAGTCGGTTTTGGTGTTGTTTTATTCAATGTTTCGACTTCTTGAAAAGTATGCGTTTTTATTTGCCCGAATCCTGTCCAGGCCAACAAAAACAATAGTATGATGCAACAATTTTTCATTATTTTAAAGTATATCGCACACCTAAAAAGCTTCGGATGCCTTGATTGGGGCCGTACACATAACCCGGATCGAAGCTTAGTTCACCTGGCTGTACATCTTCATCGAATGGATCATCTGCTCCGGCGATAATAAAAGGATTTCCTTTGTTTGGTGTCCAATTCAACAAGTTTTTCACTCCGAAGTATACCTCGCAATTCTTCAACTTATTAAATGTAAACTGAATGTTTTGAATACTCCATACCGGAGAATATTTTTTTCTTGGATCGTTTTCGCCCAAATGAGGTAAACGCATTGGTCCGTAAACATTTCCGGTATAATCGATGTCTAGATAAAACTTCGGAATACGATACGAAACCGACCAAGTACCGGTGAATCTTTCGGTTAAAATCTGACGTGTTTTTACGTCGTTTTCCGTTTTATTGACATCCATAAAAGTAGCTCCCAGGATGAATTTGAGTCCGTTGGTAAACACCATATCGATATTGGTACTGATCCCCTGCGTAACAGCGAAACCATCTAAGTTTTTGTAAATGATCTGATTTGGATTGGTATCATAATCCGGGATGATTGAATTGGTAAAATACGTATACCAAGCTGTCGTTTCCCAACCGATGAAACTACCGTCGTTCAAGTAGAACTTCTTCAGAAAGTTCAGGTTGGCATTGTAGGAACGTTCCGGTTTTAAATCTTCCAAAACAATTACTTCACGAGAACCTGTAAGTGCTGCGTGCTCTTCGGTAAACAAATTCACCACACGGAAACCCGTTCCGGCATTGAATCTGAAAATAGTATTATCATTTTTCTTCCATTTATAAGCCAATCGTGGTGTAAAAATGTTACCGTGATTGTTGTTGTAATCGTAACGAGCACCTAATAATACACTATGTTTTTCTGCCAGTTTAATTTCATCCTGAGCGAAGAGACTCGGAATCCATGTTTCATCTTTTTTCACGGTAGCCGGAGTATTGTCATCGTACAATTGGTAACGGATTGCCGTTCCGAAAAGGAAATCATGTTTTTTTATTTTTTTATCCCACGTTAGTTGACTAAAACCGATTTTTTGTTTCGCTAAATAGGGAGTGGTCCCGTAGACCGAATTTTGATCGTGGTCTGTATACGAGAATGAAAATAGTAGTTTTTCTTTTACCGGCAGTTCATACGCCCCTAAGATTTCATAGCGGCTTGTGTAAATACTTTCTCCATAGACTTCATTCCCACCGCGGTGTTTTTTTCTCCATTGCATTTCGCCACCCCAGCGGTCTTCATAAAAATAACGTCCAGCCATAGAGAATAGCTTTTTACTTTTTCGGTTTAAGTTCCATTTTTGAAAAACCGATATTCTGTCTTGCAAAGTTACATCGGTAAAATTATCGTCATTGTTATCGATTGGTTTTGAATAGTTGAAGTAATTAACTCCCGTAAGAACCGAAATTTCCTTTCCAATATTTGCCTTCAAGCCTAAATCCAAATTGGCTTCACCCCAACTCGTAGAAAAACCGTCGATGGCAAAAGAAGGAGCATTTTTAGGGTTTTTAGTAATGATATTGATTAATCCTCCAACGGCTTCACTACCATACAACGAAGATGCAGGACCTTTTACGACTTCGATTCTTTCCAATAGTGAATTAGGGATACCTGATAATCCATACACTGTTGACAATCCACTCACAATTGGCATTCCGTCAATTAGAACCAAGGTATAAGGTCCTTCCAAACCGTTGATATGAATGTCGCCCGTATTACACACATTGCAATTGAGCTGTGGACGAACACCATTGACATTTTGAAGCGCTTCAAAGATATTTGCTGTTGGATTTTTTTTAAAAAATGAAGGCTTATACACTTCTACAGGAACTGCACTTTCCAATCGGCTTACCGGTTTAAGCGTTCCGGTTACCACAACTTCATCTAGTTCATTCTGCTTTTGTTTTTGTGGAATCAAATCGAAGTTTACCGTTAAACCTATTGTATCCTTAATTTCAATTTTCTTTTTCTGACTTTGAAAGCTTTCAAAAACCACACTGATTTCGTGGTTTCCAAGGCTTACATTTTCGAACACATAGTTCCCTTCACTATCTGTTTTTACCTTTTTTATTTTATCAAGAGTAATGACAACATTTTCAAAAGTTATTCCATCCGACGACACCGTTCCTTTAACGCTTTGTGCGTTCAATAAGTTGCACAAAAGGATTCCTACAACTATAATTAGCTTTTTCACAATTGTGATTTTTATATATTTAAATTAATTTTTAGACAAAGCTAAAAATTAAATTTTAGAAAGCAAATATTTTAATTAAATTTGCCTTAACCAATTATAAAAGAAATGAGTAAATCGTTAGAAGAAGTACACGAATCGGTTTCGACACAAAATAAAACTTCCCTATTTAGAAAAATACTAGCCTTTTTTGGTCCAGCCTACTTAATAAGTGTCGGCTATATGGATCCGGGGAACTGGGCGACCGATTTAGCTGGCGGTAGTCAGTTTGGTTATGCTTTACTTTGGGTTTTATTGATGAGTAATATCATGGCATTGCTTTTACAAAGTTTAAGTGCTCGATTAGGAATTGTAACGCAGCGTGATTTAGCGCAGGCCTCTAGGGAAACCTATTCCAAGTTTGTCAATTACATTTTGTACTTTTTAGCAGAAATAGCTATTGCGGCCTGTGATTTGGCAGAAGTATTAGGAATGGCCATCGGTTTGAACTTATTGTTTGACATTTCGCTTATCAATGGCGTTTTCATCACCGTTTTAGACACTTTCTTGTTGTTGTTTTTGATCAACAAAGGCATTCGAAAAATGGAAGCTTTCATTATTGCCTTGGTAGCCATCATCGGTTTTTCATTTGTATTTGAGATGATATTTGCACAACCTGAAGTAGGCAAAATTATTTCCGGTTTGGTTCCTTCTATTCCAAATGATACTGCCTTATACATTGCTATTGGAATTATTGGAGCTACTGTGATGCCGCACAACTTGTATTTGCATTCTTCTTTGGTACAAACCCGAAAATTTGATCGTAGTAAACAAGGTATCAAACAAGCATTAAAATACAACTTTATTGATTCTACCATTGCGTTGAATTTGGCCTTTTTTGTGAATGCTGCCATTTTAATTTTAGCTGCCGCTACATTCCATAAAAACGGTTATTTTGAAGTCGCTGAAATACAGGATGCGCATCAATTATTAGCGCCATTGTTGGGAACCAAATGGGCGCCTGTTTTATTTGCGGTAGCCTTGATTGCAGCGGGACAGAGTTCGACGATTACAGGAACACTAGCCGGGCAAATTATTATGGAAGGCTATCTAAATCTTCGAATTCAACCTTGGGTTCGACGCATTTTAACCCGATTAATTGCAATAGTACCCGCTGTCATTGTCATATCAATTTTCGGAGAAAGTGTAACCGGTAAGCTACTTATTCTGAGTCAGGTAATTTTAAGTTTACAATTGGGTTTTGCAATTATACCATTAATCCATTTTGTGAGTGACAAATCCAAGATGAAAGGATTTCACATTAGTAAACCAACTCAAATTGCTGCATGGATAATTGCCACTATTATCGTTTCATTGAATGCTAAATTGGTGTTTTCGGAAATTGTTGGTTTATTAGAATCTTCGGAAAACCCAACAATACTTTGGTTTACTGTAGTTCCTTTAGCAATTGGTTTTTTACTATTGCTTTTGTACATCGTATTCAAACCCTTTATATCAAAATCCAAAACCGACCTACTCAATCATTCGCCGCATAATTTAAAATTACATTTTTCGCCATCAGCCAGTAATTCAAAAAAAGACATTGCTATTTTGGTTGACTTCTCCAATGCTGACGAAGCGGCAATCAATCAAGCATTTGAATTGGGTGGAAAAGAAGCACAATATTCGTTAATTCATGTTGTTGAAACCGTTGGAGCCATGATGTATGGTGAACATATAGAAGACTGCGAAACCTCTATAGATGAAAAACTATTGGAAGAATACAAACAAATGCTTACTGAAAAAGGTTTCCATGTGAATACCATTTTAGGCTTCGGCAAACCGAACAAAGCCATTTCAAAGATTATCAACGAAGGTACTTTTGATGTTTTGGTAATGGGAACTCACGGTCATACCGGCCTAAGCGATTTACTTTTTGGAACGACTGTTGATCGTTTACGCCATCAAATTTCTATACCTTTGTTCATAGTAAAGAAGTAAAGCATGACATTTTCAGAGGAGAATTATCTAAAAACCATATACCATTTGACGACGCTACTCGATTCGGAAATCAGTACCAATGCGATTGCCGAAAAGATGGAAACGAAGGCATCATCGGTAACCGATATGCTAAAAAAATTAGCGGATAAGAATTTGGTCAATTACAAAAAATACCAAGGCGTTTCGTTAACCGAAAAAGGATTGCATTCGGCCAAAATGATTGTCAGAAAACATCGATTGTGGGAAGTGTTTTTAGTAGACAAGTTGGATTTTCCATGGGATGAAGTACATGATATTGCAGAACAATTGGAACACATCAAATCAGAAAAGTTAATCAATAAATTGGATGAGTTTTTGAACTATCCGACAGAAGATCCGCACGGCGACCCCATCCCTAATGCCGACGGAATGATTGTTAAAGTAGAAAAACAATTGCTTTCCGAGTTATCCGAAAAACAAATAGGCGTTTGTGTGGGAGTAAAAGACACTTCTTCAGAATTTTTACAGTATTTGGACAAACAGGAAATTGCTTTAGGTTCTAAAATTGAAGTACTTTCCAAAGAAAGCTTTGATTTGTCATTACGAATAAGAGTCAGTCACAAAGAACTGATGATTTCCAATAAAATAGCCGCCAACCTTTTTGTAAAAAAAGTGTAATTTGTGAATCATTTATGATTGCATAAAAAAACATTCTATGAAAAAGTATTTACAATTTTTTACAAGCGCTTTATTACTTGCCGGGTGTGCCACTGCACAAAACGACAACATTATCAACCAGAAACTAGATTCAAAAAAAGACAAGGAAATTGTATTGGTAAAAGTCATCAATGACTCAAGATGCCCACAAGGAGTGCAATGCATTTGGGCAGGCGAGATCACCTTTGAAGCGGCAGCCTTCGAAAACGGAAAATTAATTGAACAGACCCAATTAACAATAACGCCCAATAAAGAAAAACAAGTAATTGAATGGTTTGTCAAACATTTACCGGAAAGCAAAACGCCTTTAAAAGAAATTAGCATCTCTCCTTACCCGAAACAAGATCAGCAAATTGATCCGAAAGATTATTATATTCAATTAATTTATTAGTGACAACCGCAATCGTTGCCGCAATTCTTATCGTTCTTCTTCTTCTTTTTGAAAAAGAATTTCTTAACCAAAAAAGCAATGGCTATTGCTAAAAGTCCAAAAGCTATAATTTGTTGTATCATTTTAGTAATTGATAGGCGATTAGACAGACAACATAAGCAAATCCACTCATAAAGAACAGCTGAACCATTGGCCATTGCCATGAGTTTGTTTCTTTTTTAGTAATCGCCAAAGTCGAAATACACTGCATCGCAAAAGCATAGAACAACAGCAACGACATACCTGTAGCGAAATTGAAAATTTTATCTCCAGTTACCGGATGCACTTCAGCTGCCATTTTCTTTTTTATGGTTGTCTCTTCATCTGAATGACTTCCCACACTATAAATTGTAGCTAGCGTACCCACAAAAACTTCACGTGCAGCGAAAGAACTTACTACGGCAATTCCAATTTTCCAATCGTAACCCAAAGGTTTAATAACAGGCTCAATACTTTTACCCACAATTCCGATGTATGAATTTTCCAATTTATAAGAAGCCACTAAGTCGTCTTTATCACCACTAATTTTTTTATTTTGCAATTGGGTCGCTATAATTTTTTCGGCGTTATGAAACGTAGCATCAGGGCCATGGGAACCTAAAAACCAAAGAATAACAGACAAAGCCAATATGATTTTTCCGGCACCAAAAACGAAAGATTTAGTTTTTTCTATAACGTTAATGGCCACATTTTTAAACATTGGCACTTTATAACCTGGCATCTCAACAACAAAATAACTGTTGGATTTAATTCTGAGAACTTTGTTCAGAATATAGGCTGAAAAAATCGCCATACCGAAACCTAGCATGTAAAGCGTCATTAATGTCAATCCTTGCAGATTAAATATACCAAACAATCGTCTATCAGGAATGATTAATGAAATCAGAATAGCATATACGGGTAATCTTGCCGAACATGTAGTGAAAGGTGTTACCAAAATAGTGATTAATCTTTCCTTCCAGTTTTCAATGTTGCGGGCAGCCATAATCGCTGGAATAGCACAAGCAGTACCCGAAATTAAAGGCACTACGCTTTTGCCACTAAGTCCGAATCGGCGCATGATTTTATCCATCAAAAACACCACGCGACTCATATAACCACTTTCTTCCAATA
Organism: Flavobacterium sp. GCM10023249; assembly: GCF_042653365.1. NCBI lineage: Bacteria > Pseudomonadati > Bacteroidota > Flavobacteriia > Flavobacteriales > Flavobacteriaceae > Flavobacterium > Flavobacterium sp. GCM10023249. Next base: position 792,707 of record NZ_JBHSHZ010000006.1, on the reverse strand, counting down.
CAGAAATAAAGAGAAACAAGAAGGCAATTTGCGGAATAAAGATGACGATACCACCCAATCCCGGTATGATCCCTTCGGCAATTAAGTCGGTTAATATTCCTGGCGGAAGATTATTTTTAGCGTAAGAACTAAGCGTTGCAAAACTACCATCAATAAAATCCATCGGAACACTCGACCAATCGAAAATGGATTGAAAAATAAGCATTAAAATTCCGAAGAAAATCAAATAACCATACACTTTATGCATCAGAATACGGTCCAACTTACTGCGAAGATCTTTGGCCGTACTTGTGTTGATGGTTTGTCCATTTTTGAGTACTTCGTTGATAAACTGATAGCGTTTAATCGTTTCTTTATGCTGCAATCTTTTTAATTCGTCTTTCGATTTGGTAAACGAAGGATTGGGTAATTCTTTTCGGTCTAAATTTACAAAATTGACATCCTGTGTAATTACCAACCAAAGTTTATACAACAACTGATTTGGGAAAGCTTTGCGAAGATTACCAAAATAAACCGGATCAATTTCCGAAGCATTCAAACAAGGTTCGGTTGGTAAGTTTTTATAATTGATGATAAGGTTTTTCAAATCTTCAATACCTTCTTTTTTTCTAGAACTGGTAAGAGCAATTTTGGTTTTCAGTATTTTTTCAAGGTATGGAATGTCCAATTCAATCCCTTTGTAGGACATTCTATCAGCCATATTAATCACTAAAATGGTAGGGATTTCCAAGTCTTTTATTTGAGTAAAAAGCAGTAAATTTCGCTTCAGATTCTCGACTTCGGTAACCACAATGGCCACATCTGGATAGTCTTTATCGTTTTTGTTGAGCAATAATTCGATTACCACATTTTCGTCCAAAGAACTTGCATTCAAACTGTAGGTTCCTGGTAAATCAAGAATAGTTGCTTTAAGATTGGAAGCCAATTTACAAACGCCAACTTTCTTTTCAACGGTAATTCCGGGATAGTTTCCTACTTGTTGATTTAAGCCTGTCAGTTGATTAAACACCGAAGTTTTTCCCACATTAGGATTACCAATAAGTGCTATGTTAATATTCCCAACTTTCATTATAGGTTTTCATTAGGAATTTGCACTATAATAGCTTTAGCCGTTTCAATACGTATTGCTAAATGAGAGTCATTGACATTCAAATACAAAGGATCTCCGAAAGGAGCCACTTGAAGTAATTGCACCTCGTTTCCAGGCAAGCAACCCATTTCCAATAATTTTAAAGGAACTAAATCGATGTCAAAATCCAGTATGATTCCTTTTTGGCCAATTTGTAGTTGTGCTAAATTAACTTCCACTTATTTAGATTGAATTAAGATTGCAAAAATACTAATTAAAACGATTCTAAATATGATAAATATCAAACAACTGAAATTATTCTTTTTCAGCTAAAAATAGAATGTCTTGCAATAGCTTCTCAACCTCTTCTTTTTTAGTACCGTCATAAAATCCACGAACGCGTCTTTTCTGATCTACTAAAACAAAATTTTCGGTATGCACCATATCGTACATTTCTTCTGGTCTACCCGTTTTTACAGCTAAATACGATTTTCGGGCTATGTAATAAATGTCCTTTTTATCTCCTGTAACCAAATTCCATTTTGCGTCAAGTACTCCATTTCTTTGCGCATATTCTTTTAATACTGGTACGCTATCAATATCTGGGGTTACAGAATGGGAAAGCAACATTACTTTTGGATTATTCTTAATCTGATCCTGGAGCCACGCCATATTGTTAGTCATTCTCGGACAAATAGTGGGGCAAGTGGTAAAAAAGAAATCAGCTACATAGATTTTACCTTCATAATCCGTTTGGGTGATTTTCTTTCCATTTTGATTAAGGAATGAAAAATCTGCAATATAATGTTCGTTCGCAATATGCTGGATCGTTGTATCTACCAATTCTGGATTTACCATTGACGGAGTGTAAATTGGCAGGGTTTTTTTAGGTTTTAAAACAAAATAAAATAGGACGATACAAAGAATTGAAAGCAAACTTAACGTTACAATAAAGGTCTTGTATTTTCTTAATTGAGAAGTCATTCAAATGAATTTTTATCAAAAATATTAAAAATCAATGGCTTAGTTTCTTTGTTGTAAGAAAAAACAATGTTAAAATTTTCCTATTACAACAAAACATTTTTATTTTTGGCAAAACTAAACCAAAATGAAAAAAATCTACCAGTTAACCCTAATTATTTTAGGTTCATTCTCCGGCTTTTCACAATACAATGACAAAGCTCCTTGGATGCAACCAAATAGCACCGCAAAAAAAGAACAAACATTTAACGATATTGTATCCGCTTTTAATACCTATTGGGAAGACAAAGATCATAATACAAAAGGCTCTGGACATAAGCCATTCAAACGTTGGGAAAACTATTGGCAGAATCTAGTTAAAGAAGATGGAACCTTGATGTCTTCGGAAGATCTTTGGAAGGCTTGGGTACAAAAAAACAATTCCAAAAATGCTCGTCTTGCATTACCAACAAGCAACTGGACTCCAACTGGACCTTTCACACATACCAATACAGGATCATGGTCTTCTGGTCAAGGCCGCGTAAATTTCATTTGCGTAGACCCATCAAATCCAAGCACAATATACATAGGTGCGCCAGCAGGTGGCCTTTGGAAATCGACTAACAATGGTTCTACATGGACAGTACTAACCGATAATTTACCACAAATTGGTGTTTCGGGGATTGCTGTAGATTATTCCAATCCAAACACAATTTATATTGCTACAGGAGACAAAGACTCAAGTGATACTAATTTTGCCGGTGTATTTAAGTCTACAGACGGAGGAACAACCTGGACCAATACTGGAGCGCTTTCAGGAACAACTCTAGCCGGTGATTTATTTATCCATCCAACAAACAATCAAATTCTTTGGTGCATTACCAATTCAGGAATTTTCAGAACAACAAATGGAGGTACCTCATGGACGAATGTTAGAGCGGGTAATTTCGCACAAGGATCATTGCGATTAAAACCTTCAGATCCCACAACAGTATATGCTGTAGATGGCGATAATTTTTACAAAAGTACCGATACGGGAGCAACCTTTACAATGAACACTGGTGCGGCTGGTTTACCAGCAGCATCTGGACGACTAGTAATGGATGTTACTCCTGCCAATTCAAACTATATTTATATTTTAAGTTCAACTACTGGAAATGGTTTTCAAGGCATTTATCGTTCCGTTGACAGTGGGGCTACTTGGACAAAAACCGATGTAACCACTAATGTTTTAGAATCAACACAATCTTGGTATGATTTGGCTTTAGCCGTATCTTCTACCAATGCAGATGAATTGTTTACTGGATGCTTAAATGTTTGGAAATCTACCGATGGTGGTGCAACAGCCGTAAAAGTAAATAACTGGAGTTCCCCTTCAAGTGCAAGTTATACCCACGCAGATATTCATTATTTGGGTTTCTATGGGAATCGCCTTTTTGCCGGAACAGATGGAGGGATTTATGTTTCTTCTAATAGTGGGGTTAATTTTACCAGCTTAACTGCAGGATTACAAATCAGTCAATTCTACAAAGTAGCAGTTTCGAAACAATCTTCAGGTAAATTAGTGGGTGGACTACAAGATAATGGTGGACATGCCTACAGTGGTAGTGTTTGGAAAAATTATTATGGCGCCGATGGAATGGATACTGGTGTTGATCCTAATGACAGCAATAAATTCTATGGTTTTATACAATATGGCGGCACAATGTATATTAGTAACAATGCCGGAAATTCAAACTCGTCTAGTGTAAGTGCTCCTGCTGCAGAAAAAGGAACCAATGATGATGGAGGAAATTGGGTAACGCCTTTGGCGACCAATTCTGCTGGAGAAATTTTTTCAGGTTACAGTAGACTTTACCGACTTAATGGTAGTGCATGGACACAACAATCAACGGGTACAATAGGAACAGGTGATATTGAATTGGTTGCGGTAGATCCAAGCAATGACAATACAATGTATGTTTCTAATGGAACCCGATTGTACAAGAGTACTGACAGAGGAGTAACATTTGTGAATACATATACAGCTGGTTCTACAATAACCTCTATCTGTGTAAATTATTCAAACAGTAACATTGTCTATTTAACTACATCGGGCACAGGTGGACAAGCTCAAAAATCGATTGACGGCGGTACGACATTCACGAATTTCTCAACCAATTTACCAGCTATTGGAAAAAATGTAATCAGACATCAAGGAAGAAACACGCTTAACCCACTTTATTTGGGCACCACGCTTGGTGTGTATTACCGTGACGATTCTATGTCGCAATGGGAACCTTTCGATATTAATTTGCCGAACGTTCCGGTAACCGATTTAGAAATTAACATCGAAGACAATACAATTACAGCAGCAACTTACGGAAGAGGAATCTGGCAATCGCCAATACCTGTAGAAGTACCTGCCAACGATTTGAAATTGGTTTCAGTTGATGCACCTTCAGAAAGCATTACCTGTAATGGGACTATTTCACCACAAATCAGTGTTAAAAACAGTGGTACAAATCCCGTTTCTAGTGTAGATATTACTTATGAATATAATGGTACACCTCAAAATTTGACTTGGAACGGTACAATTGCACCTGGAGCAACTCAATCCATTACAATTCCAAGTTTCGTCGTTGCATCGAAAGGTATTTATACACTGAATGTTACTTCAACAATTGTAAGTGATGCTTATTCAGACAACAACAAAGGGAAAACCAAATTTTACGTGAACGATTCTGGAACAATTGGATTGGTAAACACGTTCGAAACCACTCCTGAAAATTTATTAACGTATACTGAAGGAAGTACTTCAAGCCAATGGCAAAGAGGTGTAAATACCAATGGTGCATTAGCAACCGGAACTAACAATGTATATACAACCAACTTTACAGGAAATTATCCAGACAATACGAAAGCCTATCTGATTTCTCAATGTTACAATTTAACGAACGCAACTAACCCTTTAATTAAATTCAAATTAGCTTATAATTTAGAAAACAATTGGGATGTTGTTTATGTTCAATATTCTACCAATTTTGGACAAAATTGGAACTTATTAGGTAGTCAAGGCGCCAACTGGTACAACAGCAACAGAACACCTGCAACTTCAGGCACTGATTGCAACAATTGTCCTGGTGGTCAATGGACTGGAACTGACAACACGCTTAAAACTTATTTTTACCCACTAAATACCCTTGTTGGGCAATCTAATGTAATATTCAGAATTGTTTTTCATACCGACGAAAGTGCCAATCAATTAGGAGTAGTTGTCGATGATTTTGTAATTGAAGGAACACTTGCCAATGATGATTTTGAGTTACAGAATGTTAGCATCTATCCAAATCCTTCTGATGGTATTTTCTCGATAGCTTCCGGAAATAAAACGATAGATAAATTGGAAGTTTACGATTTAAGCGGAAAAATAATTTTCAACAGCAAAAATGTAACAAATTCAAATTTTGAATACTCATTAGACTTGAGTGCTGTTGCCAACGGAATTTATTTCGTAAAAATAACTTCAGCCAACCAAAGTACTGTTAAACGAATTATTAAAAATTAGTATGAAAAGACCAACTCAATTTGGCTTATTGGCCTTACTATGCTTCACAGCTTCGCAAGGTTATGCACAAGACAGCAAGCTGGATATCAAAAAACTTAACACCAAAAACCCAGGAATCGATCTTAGCTTAATGGATCGCTCTGTAAAACCCGGTGATGATTTCTTCCGTTTTGTAAACGGAGCTTGGTATGAAAAAACCGAAATTCCTGCCGACAAAACCCGCTGGGGAAGTTTTGACGAATTACGTCAAAATACAGATAACGATGTTTTGGCCATTTTAAAAGAAGCGGCTTCTAAAAATTTAGATCCTAAATCGGATCAAGCAAAAGCGGTAAATGTATACAAAACGTACATGGATACTGTTACCAGAAATAAAAAAGGAATTAAACCTTTAAAACCGTATTTAACAAAGATTAATGCCATCAAATCAGTCAAAGACATCAATGCTTTAATTACTGAAATGACGCCGGAAGGTGGTATTGGGTTCTATACAGCCGGTGTTGGACCGGATGCTAAAAATTCGAATCGAAATGTAGTTTACATCGGACTAGGAAGCGTTGGTCTACCAGACAGAGATTACTATGTATCCGAAGATAAAGATTCTAAAGAAAAACGCGATAAATATGTAGCTCACGTGGCTAGAATGCTAACATTTTTAGGAGAAAAACCGGAGGTGGCTCAAAAAAATGCAGAAAAAGTATTAGCGCTAGAGATTGAGATGTCTCGCCCTCGTTTGGATCGCGTTCAACGTCGTGACCGAAGAAATACCTATAACCCTATGACAGTTGCTGATTTGCAAAAATTAACTCCATCTGTCAATTGGGAGAATTATTTACAAGGTATCGGTATCGGGAAAGTAGATTCTTTGGTGGTTTCTCAACCAAAATATATGACTGCTTTAGAAGATATTTTCAAAGCAAATAAAATAGAAGATTGGAAAGCCTATTTACGTTGGACTTTAATTAATAAATCAACAGGTGTACTTACCACTGATATTGAAACTGCCAATTGGGAATTCTACAGCAAAACATTGACAGGCGCTTTAAAACAACGTCCTCGTGAGGAAAGAGCTTTACAAGTTGTTAATGGAACTGTTGGAGAAGCTTTAGGAAAGTTATATGTTGAGAAAAAATTCCCAGCTGAAGCTAAAGAAAAAGCTAAAGCAATGATTGACAATGTTTTCCTTGCTTTTGAAAACCGTATTAACAATTTACCTTGGATGACACCAGCTACACGCAAAGGTGCAATCGAAAAATTACGAAAATCTACTGTAAAAATTGGATATCCTGACAAATGGAAAGATTATTCAAAACTAGAAATTATTGCTCTGGACAAAGGAGGAAACTACTATGACAACATGAAAAATGTTGCTCGTTGGGGATTTGCCGAAAATGTTGCTGACCTTAAAAAGCCGGTAGACAAAACTCGTTGGGGAATGTCTCCACAAACAGTAAATGCTTATTATAACCCTTCGTACAACGAAATCGTATTCCCAGCTGCAATTTTACAGCCACCATTTTACGATTACAAAGCTGATGAGGCGGTTAACTATGGAGGAATTGGTGCAGTAATAGGACATGAAATTTCTCACGGATTTGATGATTCTGGATCGCGCTACAACGCTGACGGGAATTTAGTCAACTGGTGGACTGAGGATGATTTGAAACAATTTACTGGATTAGGAGGTGCTTTAGCTGATCAATATTCTGCATTGGAACCACTTCCTGGAACTTTCGTGGATGGTAAATTCACTTTGGGTGAAAACATCGGTGATTTAGGTGGTGTTAATGCTGCTTATGATGGTTTACAATTGTACTTAAACAAAAACGGAAGACCAGCAGACATTGACGGGTTTACACCGGAGCAACGTTTCTTCATTTCATGGGGAACAATTTGGCGTTCGAAAATGAGAGACGAAGCGGTTAAAAACCAGGTAAAAACAGACCCGCATGCTCCAGGTATTTATCGTGCTTATGTACCACTACAAAACGTTGACACTTTCTACCAAGCATTTGGTATCAAAGAAGGTGACAAATTGTATGTAAAACCTGAAAACAGAGTTAAAATCTGGTAATTTATACAATACTGTACTAAAAAGGCGCTGTTATAGCGCCTTTTTTATTTTATTTTCCGCAAGGAATAATTGATCAAATAAATACCCAATATTACTAATCCTACTCCTATTATAATAGCAATTGTTAAAGGTTCACTAAAAATAAGACTTCCGAGAATCACCGCTATTATTGGATTTACATACGCGTATATACTACTCAATTCTGTGGGTAATTTCTGCAGAGCATAAATGAATGCAATAAAAGTGGTTATGGATCCAAAAATCACCAAATAGGCAATAGACCACCATGCTTGAGAAGGCACTTCAGTTAATGGAACCGAAGTTCCAGTCGCTCCGCTAAATGCAAAAAGCATAATGCATGATATTAACATCTGTAATCCTAAACTAAAATAGGGATTAAAACTAGCCGCTTTCTTTTTAGTATACATACTACCAGCTGCCCAAGTCATAGTCGCGATCAATGATAATAATATACCTAACTGAAAATCCGGGCGTAACAAATCGTTTAAATAATCGGAAAAAACCACACACACTCCTCCAAAACTCACCAATAGTCCAACTACGGCAAGTTTCGACAATCGTTGCCCTTGAAAAAAACTGATAATGACAATCCACAAAGGAAATATAGCTCCTATCACTGCGCCCAATCCGCTAGAGATGTATTTGACCCCTAATGTACTTAAACCATTACTCAATACAAAGTTGAGAATACTCAAGATAAAGATAGTTTTCCATTGTTTTTTCTTCGGCCATGGTTCTTTCCTGCAAACAAAATAGAGAACATAAAACAGTCCTCCAATAAATTGACGAATGGCTACCAATTGCAATGCAGGCATATATTTTACCCCTTCTTTGCTTGCCAACCAAGTAGTGCCCCAAAAAAAGCAAACCCAAAACAAAGCCAACATTGGCAAACCTATAGATGCTGATTTTTGAAGAATACTATTTTTAGTTTTGGATAACATCAGTACAATTCTAACTTAAATGAATACTTTAATTTATTGATTACTTTCTCTGATCCGATTACCTTTCCAGTAGAACTATTGTCTTTTAAAAATTGAGGAGGAACGAGCCCCATTCTATTGGCCATTTGAGTGTAATAGATTGCTCTTGAAGGGTGAAAAGGTGCCACAGCGTTAAATGTTTCTCCCCAACTTTGCTGTTCTATAATTGAACAAATAATTCCAATGCAGTCTTCCTGATGAATAAAATTAATTGGCGATGCCGGATTTTCTAGGTTTACTTTTCCTGCCAATTGCTTTATAGGATTTCTGTCTATTCCTATTAATCCTCCAAAACGAAGAATAGTAGTGCTAAACACTGAATTATTTTGCAGCATTTTTTCAACTTCCCATAATTGCTTTCCGCTTTCAGTATCAGGGTTTGGACTAGTGGCTTCTGTAACCAAAGCATTAGATTCACCATAAACCGAGGTAGAACTAACAAATACCACATTTTCAACTGTAGATGCTTCTATAAATGGGACTAAATATTGTATTTTTTTGACAAAATTTTCGGCATTCGTACCTCGTAATTTAGGCGGTATATCAATAATCAAAATCGACGAGCCATTCAATAAACCTGTAAGATCACCTTCAATTCCATTTTCAGAAATAGTTACTAAATATGGAACAATGTTTCGTTCCATTAGTCGCTCTATTTTTTCTGGAGAAGTTGTAGAACCTTTTATGGTAAAATTCTTCGAATGTAACGTTTCGCCTAATGGCAACCCTAGCCATCCACAACCTAGAATACTAATTTGTGCCATTAGGAGTTGTGATTAAATTAGTGGTAGTAATGATTTTTGGAGTTGGCATAATCTTTTGCTCAATAACAATCGCGTCATTCAAAACAAAAGGCATTGGCATCATCCAATCTCTTCTTTTCGCGATACTGAACATTGGATTGTCCAACAAATCAAACGAACTTTCTTTTAATTCCAAATTCAGTTTTTGATTCCTCGGTATTGTAAATTCCATAATCAACGGAATCTGATCAACCACATAATAGGTAATCAATTTATTTTTCTCTGAACCCGATATTTTACTTTTCAAATCCAAAGATTGCACTCCGTTAGCCTTCAAATTACTGACTGTGGTTCCGTTTGAGAAGATATCATAACGATTTACTTTTCGGTTTGGCGTAATACTAATTTTAAGATATCTTTTAGATCCAATAATCGAATCCTTCACAAAATCGATACTTGGTTTTGCAATATTTTTAATTGGTGCTTTAGCCATAAATGTAAATCCTGCTTGGTATTTGCTATACATTTTATTTTTATTCAAAACCGTTGCTGTGTCGGGTTTTTCACCCAAGTACCCTTTAGTCCATTCATCCAAGTTCTTATCATAGGTTGTCCAATAGGCTTTGTTTTGATCTGCGTTATAAAGGTAGACCAAACTGTTCGGTTTTGCTTTTCCTTTTTCATAGCCTGACGACTGGTGGGCTTTCACCAAAAAGGCAACTGCCAACAATAAAAACAATCCTGACCATGCTTTTTTACGGGGAAACGAACCAAAAACAGGTAACATCAATCCAAACACCAGAACGGTCAATACGGCACTTCCTTCTAAAATTTTCAATCCCAATCCAATCGGGAACATAAGTATAAAAGGAACGATTAAAATTAAAGTCGGAATTACTAAGACTAGATTCAGTATCCCTTTAGATCTTTGAGTAATTACATGATAACCCAACAACAATACACTAGCCACAACTGGAATGATAAAAAAAGCGGCTCCTTTCAATTTGTAAGCAATAACAGTATTAATTAACAACCAAAATACTAATGGCGCTATAAGTTGGTTGTATTCTAAAGGCTTTTGTTCATTAGAGTGATAAAACAAAAAGCAGATGGCAAGCGTCAAACTTACAATAGCAAAAACGTAATCATGTCCGTTGTAAGTAAAACCTTGTTGGATATCCAAATACTCCGGATGCCATTTCAACAATAACTTCCAACCGAAGAAAGTTAGTGCCCCTGAGACAATTAAAGCACCCAAGAAAGGTAAAAATCCACCCAACATTTTTGCCGGAAGTAAAACCTGTTTCCCCATTCCAGCGAAAACAAAGAATATAAATAATACTGATGTAATAATCAACATTGGAAAAATCCAATCAAAAGGATAAGTAACAAAAGCATAAGGTAGGCTAAAATATACTTTGTCTTCCGCAGAATTCAAATCGGATAAATCGGCATCGGCAAAATAGCGTAGTAACGACATCAGATTCGCACCCTGATGCATTAAAGAATTTGGATTCAAATTTTCATAAGAATCTTGCGCAGTATGGTAGTTAAAATGATTATCAATAAAGGCAAAATTAAACCCTTGAATTTTGCCCTGTTCTCTAAAAACTGTTAAATCAGTATCGTTCGGTAGCATTTTATAAATGCTATACATTAGAGAGTTGGAAACCGTAAATTTTGAATTTCCTTGTTGAAAAGCTTCCACCATTTTGGCGTTTCCTTGATTGGTTTCCATTAGCATATAAGCCGGACCCGCTGATCCGCGTGCTTCAAAGTTAATGGCAAGACCAATTTCTTTGGCCCATTGATGCTGAGTTACAAAAAGAGCCGCACCGTTTAGTCCCAATTCTTCCGCATCGGTAAATAAAATAATAATATCATTTTTGGGCTGTTCTTTATTGGCTTGATAGGCACGGATACTTTCCAAAATCGTAGCTACTCCACTTGCGTCATCACTGGCACCTAATGATTTCGAATGAGGTGCGCTATCGTAATGTGACAATAACAGTAATGCTTTAGAGTTGGAAGAACCTTTAATTCGGGCTAAAATATTTTTTGATTTGACCAAAGTACCTCCATCTGAAAGAGTAAAACCTTCTTGAATTTGGGGCTGTAATCCCAGCGATTGCAATTCCTTCTTCAAATATTGAGCGACGACTTCATGATTGGGAGAACCTACATAATGAGGTTGTTGTGTCATTGCTTTAACCTTTTCCAATGCTCTTTTTGTCGAAAACTCTGTAATAGTAACTTTATCCAAAGGATCATACTGTGGAGTCATCGAAAAGAAAACAAAAAACAAAACGGCAACTAAAAAAAATATTGAAGTAAATACGGTAATAGGAGATTTTTGCATAATTAACTGTCTTTTTTTACTAACACATAACTCTCATTTTCAATAGCCATATAGCCCTGATCATAGAGAAAATAATACGTGTTACCTGTTTTAGTGGTATAGATAGAGGTGAAAAATTCGAAATCAAAACCCTTACTCTGCATTTTACTCTTAGTTGCTTTCGCTTTACCCTCAGGGTTTAACTCGGTTAAGATTCGGTAGTTTTTACGCAGCTTATTATTAATGTTTCGCATTAAATTATTGCTGTCTTTATTCATTTTATTGTTATAAGCATTACGACAACCATCACTACAAAACTTTTTGTCTTCGCGTCCTAATACTTTTTCTCCACATTCCAAACAATTTCTCATAGCTCGAATTCTCCTTTATTATTCAATGCTTGTCTGATATGCGCCAAATGATGGTTACAATGCCATTGGTAAATCCCTAATCCTTCCTTAACAGAAAATAATCGTTGATGTTGCGGATGAAAATACGTTTTGTTCCATTCTTTTTCGGTAAGATTTTCTAAAAGCTGTGACCAGCGTATGTGAACACCTTCAATAATTTTTAAAGAAGCGGAAATATCGTCGTTTAAACCATCGGAAAGTTGGGCCCATAATCCTTCCTCATAGGGTCGTATTACGGGTGAATCTTCAGTCAATGCCAATTTAATTCTGATTAATGCATTCATGTGACTGTCAGCCAAATGATGTACCACTTGTTTGATACACCAACCTTCTGGTCGGTATTTCCAATTTAATTCTACACATGACAATTGACCAACTACTTGTTTGAGTTGCATCGGAAATGAAGCGATTGTCTCAATCCAACTGACAACTAATTCTTGATTACAATCTTCAGGAAAAGAAAATTGACCTATTGGAAATTTTAAATTGTCAAGATTCATTTTTTTGCTTTTTTGAATTCAAATTTCAGTTCTTTCTTAGCGTCTTCTTCAAAGACATAAACATTCATTCCATTTGAGGATTTTTCATAGGTTATGCCTTCAAAATATACTCGATTTTTTTCAATTTTTACTAATTTGAATTCTTCTTGCATAGATTGAGAAATCGGTTGCAATACAGAATCGAAATGTCTTATTTTTAAAAGAATAGTAGTGTCTTTTTGTTCGATATGTCCTAATTCATAAAAGAAAACGGCACCGTTTCTTACCATTTTGAAGCAGAACATCATAGTATTACCACTAGGTACCCCCCAATTTTCTTCACAATAACCAATGGGAGAATCGACCACCCAATTACCGCTCATCCATTTAACATCATGCAAAGTGGCTGACGGACTCGATTTTCCTTCCTCTAAACGAATGGTATTTTGTGCTTTTATAGTTTGTAGTGTACTAAAAAGAAGCGCGAGTAAGTATACTTTTTTCATCATCAATGATTTTAGTTTGTCCTAAAAAAGTTGTATTTCTCCTCACCCGGCTAACAAATTCTGCATTGAGAAATAATTGTTCCTTCAAATATAGTTAAAATCCCGATTACAAACGACAACAAATGGTTACAAACGATAATAAATATTTTACAACCGAATAGAGCAATTCGGCGGACAGATATTTGCCAAGTCGAAATCGATAAACGACATCGTATAAACATTAACTAAAATTATTACAAGCCATGAGTACACTAAGAAACAAAGTACAATTAATCGGACATGTGGGTCAGGAACCAGAAATCAAAAACCTTGACGGAGGAAAAAAAGTAGCCAAAATTACATTAGCCACCAACGAATCGTATTACAACGACAAAAAAGAAAAAGTTACTGACACCCAATGGCATACCATCACCGCTTGGGGTAAAACTGCTGACATAATAGAAAATTTCGTCTCCAAAGGCAAAGAAATAGCAGTAGAAGGAAAAATAACGTATCGCACCTGGGAAGACAAAACCGGTGAAAAAAGGTATTCAACAGAAATAATAGCCAACGAACTGCTGCTTTTAGGAAAATAAAAAACGGAGGGTTAAAACCCTCTGTTTTAATTTAACAACATTTTTGTTAAAAAAAATACACATTTCACTACTTTTGTGGAAAATAACAATCAAAAAAATGAAAAAAACCACCCAAATCTTATTAATTTTATTTTATGTAGCTGGATTCGCACAAGATGACGATTTTCATAAAATGGTTGAAACTGAAATGAAATCAGCCTCCAAAAAAATAGATCTCAGAGTGAATCCCAACACCTTAAATTACGACATAACGTACTCAAAACTAGAATTTACAGTTAATCCTGCTGTCTTTGCTATTTCTGGAAAAGTGACTACTACTTTCTCTGCTTTGTCTGATATGTCAACCGTAACTTTTGACTTGACCAATCAACTTACAGTATCATCAGTGAAAAAAGGAGCTGTTGATTTAACATTTATACAAAATGCAGATAACGAGGTTGTAATCACCTTACCAACAACAGTAACAACAGGGAATTCCGAAACTGTAGAAATCAATTACAGTGGAACACCTGCTACAGGCAATGGCGCTTTTTACACAGGAACACATGGTAGTAATATACCTATCCTAAGCACTCTATCCGAACCTTATGGCGCTAGAGATTGGTGGCCATGCAAACAAGATTTAAATGATAAAATTGATTCCATTGACATCTACATTACGGCACCTTCACAATATTTAAGTTCCTCTAATGGTGTTGAAATGTCAAGAACTATAAATGGGGCGAATGCTACAACACGATTCAGACACAATTATCCAATACCAGCCTATTTGGTTGCCATTGCAGTTACCAATTATACTAAAAAAAATACAGGGACAGCTGGACTAACAACAACTTTCCCAATTATTGACTATATCTATCCTGAAATTGATAATGCAACTACAGCGTCAAGTTTAGCGATAACAGCACCAATCATTAACTTTTTTGAAAGCAAAATTGGAGCTTATCCTTACAATACAGAAAAATACGGTCATACACAATGGGCACCGACTTTCGGAGGGATGGAACACGCAACAAACTCTTACATGGGAAATTTCGGTAGAAGCCTAATTGCACACGAATTGGCTCATCAATGGTTTGGAGACAAAATTACCTGCGGAACATGGAAAGACATTTGGTTAAATGAAGGAATTACGGAATATATGTCGGGTTGTGTGGTTGAAAATTTAGACGGCCAAGCCGCATTTATAACTTGGAAAACTAATAAAATCAATAGCATTACTGGTCAACCAACAGGCAACTTATATCTTTATGATTCACAACTGACAGATGTGGGTCGTATATTCAGTAGTCGTTTAACTTACAACAAAGGATCCATGGTAACCAATATGTTGCGTTATATCATGGGTGACGACAACTTCTTTTTGGCTTTACGTAATTACTTAAATGATTCGGCATTGGCTTATAAATATGCTGTAACTCCACAATTTCAATCCCATTTGGAAGCGGTACATGGTAGTAGTCTTCAAGAGTTTTTTAATGACTGGGTTTACAATGAAGGTTACCCAACTTACAGCATCAATGCTTATAATTCGGGCGTAAATCAGGCTACAGTAGTCATTAATCAAACACAATCCATCACTAATTCTTCACAAGTTGGTTATGTATCTTACTTCGAAATGCCAGTAACAGTTCGTTTAAATTTAAGCAATAGTACAACGCTGGATGTTCGATTAACCAACACTTTTGGAGGACAAAGTTTTAATGTAGCTCTTCCAGCAGGTACAACAATTACAGGTGTACTATTCGATCCTAATAAAGACATTATTTCAAGAAACAGCACTGCCACTTTGTCTAGTGATGACTTTACCTTTAGTAATCAAGTCAATCTGTATCCTAATCCTTCGAATGATTATATAACAATAGATATACCAGCTCAAGTTGAGTTACTTAAAGTCAACTTTTATACTGTTTTAGGGCAGAAAGCCTATGAAAACAACACAAATAGAATTGATATTTCAAACCTGAGTGATGGAATTTACAATATCATTATTGAAACATCAGAAGGCAAAGCTCTTAAAAAATTTATAAAAAATTAATTCGGCATACATATTGACATAAAAAGTAAGGCGAAAACCTTACTTTTGTCGTTTTAATACCAAACCAATTTAAAAATGATTCAATTAGCGCAAATACTTTTTATCCTTTCCGTTTTAGTTATTCTACACGAATTTGGACATTATATCACAGCGAAAATGTTTAAAATGAGAGTGGAAAAATTCTATCTCTTTATGGATCCTTGGTTTTCTTTGGTAAAAAAGAAAATTGGAGATACAGAATGGGGAATTGGTTGGCTTCCAATGGGAGGTTACGTAAAAATCTCAGGGATGATGGATGAAAGTATGGATAGTGAACAACTAAAATCAGAACCTCAACCATGGGAATTCCGATCAAAACCAGCTTGGCAACGTCTTATTGTTATGCTTGGGGGTATTATTGTTAATATTCTATTGGCATTGCTAATTTATTCTGCGATGTTTTCAACAGTTGGGAAAAAGGTGATTGACACTAATAAAGTA
This sequence comes from Flavobacterium sp. GCM10023249, assembly GCF_042653365.1. NCBI lineage: Bacteria > Pseudomonadati > Bacteroidota > Flavobacteriia > Flavobacteriales > Flavobacteriaceae > Flavobacterium > Flavobacterium sp. GCM10023249. The sequence goes on along the minus strand of NZ_JBHSHZ010000006.1, from coordinate 776,484 downwards.
CAAGAAAATGGTTTGTCATTTGGAGAAGTTGGTCATAAGGTAGGTTTCAAAAATGGTGACAAAATTGTAACAATTGATGGAAAAAAATACGACGACTTCAAATTCGTTACTATGGCCGTTTTGTTTGGTGACAAAGTTGTACTTGACAGGAAAGGTCAAAAAGTAGAACTTACTTTAACCGATGAAGAGAAAGGTGAAATCATTAAAAAAGAAGGTAGAGGATTTGTAGCTGGAAGAAATTCCATCCATGATTTTTTTGTTGACTCTATCGGTCTTAAAAATTCAGGTATTGAGCGTTTTGACCGAATCATTGGTGCTGACAATAAAAAATTCACCTATACTGATGAATTAGCAGATGTGCTAAGAAACAGAGAAAATGATACAGTAGAATTAATTATAACTAGAAACGGCAAAGAAGTTCTTGCCAATGTTAAAATAGACAGTACTGGCAAAACCGGAATCAATAAAGAAAATCTTCTATTGAATTTTAATTTCGACATGAAAAATGCTGTCATAGCAGGAATGGCGAAAGATTCGGGAGCACAAAAAGCAGGTATTCAATTTGATGATAAAATTACCAAAGTAAACAATCATGCAATAGACGATTACGTAGCTTTCAAAACAGAAATTGCTAAATACAAGCCGAATCAAATCATTACAATCGAAGTACTTAGAAACAATAATGTACTACCATTAAAGGTAACTTTAGACAAAAATGCAAAAGTAGGCATTGCACTTTCTGACAAACGTTTAGAAGAAAAATATATTCAGAGACATAAAATGTCTATAGGACAAGCGATTCCAGAAGCAATTTCACAAACGTGGGATATGTTTGTTTACAATATCAATTCATTCAAACTTCTATTGCGCCCTAAAACAGGTGCGATCATGCAACTTAAAAGCCCAATAGGTATTGCAAGACAATTGCCTGACACTTGGGATTGGGAATTTGTATGGGGTTTTACCGCAATATTTTCTGTTGGTTTGGCTTTCATGAACTTATTACCTATTCCAGGTTTGGATGGCGGACATGCTTTATTTACCATTGTTGAAATGATAACTGGAAAAAAATTAAATGATAAAGCGGCAGGTTATGTTCAAACTGTCGGAATGATTATCTTGCTGACTTTGATGGCTTTTACCTTCGGAAAAGACATTTACCAATGGGTCATGGAAGTGATCCCTAAAAAATAATCGTAAAAAAAGTGCAATTTTTATTTGAGATTTTAAAAAATCAATTATATTTGCACTCGCTAAAAAGATATTAATCTTCCTCCTTAGCTCAGTTGGTTAGAGCATCTGACTGTTAATCAGAGGGTCCTTGGTTCGAGCCCAAGAGGGGGAGCAACTTTTTAGCAAACATATTTACCTTTTAGGTGATTCCTCCTTAGCTCAGTTGGTTAGAGCATCTGACTGTTAATCAGAGGGTCCTTGGTTCGAGCCCAAGAGGGGGAGCTTCAAAAAAAGCCTTTACAGCAATGTAGAGGCTTTTTTTATTTTATATATCAAAAGGGTATCTTATCCCCAATCTGTCAAAGTGAACTCAAGAAAGAGAAGGAAAGGGAGAACAAACCCAAAATCGTTATTCTTTCATTTGAAAAAATTTCTAAAACATTATTAAAAAACTACCCCGAATAACTATTGGAAATAATTTCTTTCAAGATTACCACGTTTATCCATACAAACTCATAGAAGATTCTATGTCTATTTCAAGAATTCACTAGCATTAATTCAAATCTTTATTGAGTTCCAATTGATTTTTAATTGCATTAAAATGTCTTTCTTCTTTATCAAACTCTGCTTTTATTCCCGACAAAAGATTTTCACTGGACAAAACATTGGATTGTTCCTCTAAAGCTAAAAGAGACGCATGCATTACCGCCGAAACAATTTGCGCTCCGGTTAATTCATAATAAGCCGCCAATTGCTCTATAAGAAGACTTTCTACCGATACAGACTTAGGTATTGCTTTCATCCATAACTTCAAACGCTCTTCTATCGTAGGTTTGGAAAATTTGATAATTGAATTGAATCGTCTTAGAAAAGCATCATCAATATTGTTTTTGAAATTTGAGGTTAAAATGACTAATCCACTGAATTGCTCTACTCTTTGCAAAAGATAACTTACCTCTTGATTCGCATACCTGTCATTGGATGATTTTGTACTTGTTCTTTTACCAAACAAGGCATCCGCTTCATCAAAAAGCAGAATCCAGTCCTTATGTTCGGCCAAATTGAATATTTTTTCAAGATTTTGCTCAGTTTCTCCAATGTATTTGGAAACTACCTGAGATAAATCGATGCGATATACCGGACGATTAAATTCTTTACCTAAAAGAGTCGCTGTTAACGTTTTTCCTGTTCCGGAAGGGCCGTAAAACAATGTTCTGAAGCCTGGCAAAATCTTTTTCTTCATTTCCCACTCATTCAACAATGTTTTATGATGCTTAATCCAAAGTTTAATTTGATTGATTTGTTCGTGCACTGCTTCGCTTACAATTAAATCATCCCATTCCATTAAAGTACTAGTTTCCTTGGCAGGAAAATTAATTCCGAACTTCGGTTTTAATTTTTCCCCATAACAAAGTAAATGAACAATTTCTTTCGGCAACATCATCTTTCCACTCATTGCTGGGCTGCCTTCTTTCACTTCTTCCAAAAACAAAACACTTTCTTTGTAAAACCAGTGATCAGGAGCAAAAACTTGTTGAACATTCAACCGATAATTCAAATCCGTTTTAGCTAATAAATACAAAGCAGTTTCTCCGGTAGGAATCATTCCTCGGTGACTTCCTTCCCTAACGCCTCCAAGTTCTGGAAGATCACCACCTTCCGGATAAATTTCTTTTACTATTTCATCAAAAAAAACAGGATGAATATGCGGAATTAAGGCAATCCAAAGAATAAAAGCCTCTTCATGAGTCGTTTCTCTTCCCAAAACTTCAGAAAAAGCGCCTTGAAAATTAATAACTGGTATTTCACCTGTTGTTAGGCATGAAAGAATATAATTTTTTAAATGATTGAAATGCATCTTAAATTTATTTAACTATTTATACTACCTATTTTGAATGTCCCCAAAGTGGATCTATCAAAATTCCTGTCAAACCTTCCGCTTTCATTTGTTCTACAAAATCAATATGCACAATTGCATTTCCTTCAAAATTCAATAACGAGAAAAGCTTCCGACCTTTGATTTGCGCATCGATGAGCTCCATTTTGACTAAATCCCGAATTACTTTATTTCCTTTTGGTCCTAATTCATCAAAAAGTTCATAGCTAGAATTCTCCCAGTCGAAAGCATCTACCAATTGTAAAATAGTAAGTAGATAGTACGGTTTTATTTTTTTATTGGTAAACTCAATGGGAATGAATTCGAAGTATTCAGCGTCATTAGAAGTTTTCAGAAACTGTTTGGCTTTTTCAGAAACAATAAGTTTTCCACTATAAGAATATAAAAAATCAGCTGCTTTTCCAGTAGCATTTTTGACAGTAGCTTGTGGGAATTTCATTCCTTTCAGTGAAGAACCATTGAATAAAAAAGGTTCAAACACTGGATCAAACTTAATTTCTGAAATATATAAGCCTCCGGCTTCTAAAAAAGGATAAAAACGTTTATAAACACTCATACTATTTTTTTTTAAAAAACAACATTATTGATATGTATTCCACCCGCACTGGATATGGCTGTTCTAGCTCTTGCAATTACTGCATCAACCCTTGCCAATGCTTGCGCTTCGGTAATAATACCACTAGTTAACGCACTTCGTATAGTAGTCAATTCACTTGACATTCTCAAAGTATAAGCTGGATGCGAACCCAAATGTAGAGCCGCATTTCCGAATTGACTAGCTAAACTTGGATTTGCTAATAAAGCCGCATTTCTTGTAGCCAAATCAGGCGCTATCATGATACCATTGCGGGCTCCATTTTCAATGTCAAACCCAATTCTTCTGAAGAAATCATCAAAAGTCCCTCTCAATTCTCTAGGCACAATATGATGCGCTTGAAAGTTAAGTGGTTGAGCTCCGGGAATTCCTCGTCGAAGAGCTGCAGTGGTTTCACCGTTTTGTATGATTCTTAATCTATCAGCTGCAGACAAACGACTTCCAAGTGGACCTCTCAATTCTCTAAATTCTTCTAACCTTGCAGTACGTGACAAATCGTCCAATTCTCTTACAAATCGGCTAGGTGTATTCTCTACACCAACAATTATACCCCGAGAAGTCGAATTACCTATCAACACCTCATCTCCTAATCGAACAGTATCATCCAACAAACCACCTCCACCGGCTGGTCTCAATCTTCCTTGCTCAATAAATTGCAATTCACCTGTTGCCAAGAGTACCCAAGGATTAATGTACCCTTCTAGTCGGAACCATCCTCTGCTAAAGCGTATTCTGAATCTTCTAAAACGGACTCTTCCCAACAAACGTTCTCCCAATTCTTCCAAGGAACGAACTCCTCTTCCAATTCTTCCTCTTACACCCTGCATCACCAAACGTCCTCTACTGACTGCAGCTCTGGATGTTTGCAAAATAAAATGCCCTGCCTCGGTTACGCCTCTTACAAAACGGGCTCCAACTCTTCCTGTATTGGCAATCATTCTACCTGCTCCACTAACAAGTGTACTGGCAGCACGACCTACCGCTCTTCCTGCTCTACTTATTCCTGAGGTGATTGATTTCCAGAAAGCCGAACTTCCCAACAAAGCAAAAATAGCTTCCACGGCGGCTACCGCAAATGCGCGTGCTAAAGACCTACTGGCGCCTGGTATATCACCTCCAATTGACTTATATACATATTCTCCTAAATAATAAGATGCTCTAATAACAGCAACACCAATCATTATAGGCATTAAAGCTCCAAAAATGGCCGGCAAAGCAGCGGTTACAGCACCACCAGAAAGTACTTCGGCTAAAACTATGACAATAATTATTCCTATAATTGTTGGAATCAACCAACTTCTATTACAGCGCCACCAATGACCTAAACCGTTGTACATTTGGTTCAACGAATATCGAGCACGCTGACCTCTTGTCAATGGACCGAACTTAGCGGCTTCCGGAAACGGAACTGAAGCGCCTTCTCCACCTGCTGGAGCAGCTTCTGGAGTAGCACATGGTTGTCTTGCTATTTCCGCACTACTTTGGTCCATCATTTGCTGTAAACGCATTTCTGTTTCCTCTTCCCGTGTCATTGGAGGTCCAGCTTCAGTTTCATTTCCGGGAGAAGATTCTGAACCTGCTTCAGTGCCCTCACCCGATTCTCCTCCAGCTACACCGCCAGCCGGTATCATTTCTGACAAGATACCATGAACTGTTCTCGACGAATCTGCCGAATTACCAAACTCAACTGTTCCATCACCACCTCCTGTTCGACTTAAAATACTCTGTTGCAATTCTGGGGAAACATCCAAACTTCCCAAACTATCTACACCAATATGTTGATCTGTATACTCCGTTCTATTAAATAAAGAAGCATCCTCAGTACTTAAATTTTCAGCGATTCCAGAAGATTGGAATTGGCTCATTAAACTTGGCTCTTCTTCACTGGTTCTCTCAAAAGGTAATGGTGTAGTTAAATTCACACCTAACAACTCTTCCTCCATTTGACCTTCAAACTCGGCAGGCGCACCAGCGGCGGCTGCAATTTGATTGCTAATCAAACTCAAGTCCATTTCTGAAACCATTACTGCTACTCGATTTGCAGCTGCTGTTTTTGCTTCATCAGTATCATTAAGTTTCTCTTGTAAAAACTGAACAATTCTCAATTTGACTTGTCCCCAGGTTTCTCCAAACATAGCAAAATTTGGCATGGCTCTCAAAACACCAATCATTACCCGCAAAACAAAATTGATGATAGGCGGTTTGAAACAATCTGGCAATAATCGCCAGTACCATGCCATTAAAACTATTGGAATCAGGAAAGGATAATTGGCTAAAATGATCAATTTGGCTACCAATACAGCAAAAGGACGAATCAATCCCCATATTTCCTGAGCGAGTTCAGCTATAAACTGTCCGATACTGATACATTGATCTGCTACCCATCCAGCTGCTTCCTGTATTGCATTAGCAACAGTTTGCACTATTCCTCTCAAAAACACAAATATACTCGAAGACATTACGGCATTAACCAATGACATAAAAGCAGATTGCAGTTGTTGAAATAGACCGCTTAACCATCGCATAGCGGCATTGACCATGTTTCTCAACTGTTCAATTCCTCTTTGAATCGGATCTAAAATATTTTGTTGAAGGAAATTTCTAAAGCGGACAAACACCTCATTATTCCAGTTAGCTCTTACCCATTGAACCGCCCTGTATATTCCATAAACCGCTGCTCCAATAGCCACAAACGGACCCAAAGGAGAAAGCATAAGAATTACACCTCCAATAATCATTAAAGGGGTTTTGATTGGCTCGATGGCCTCTTTTATCCAATCCCAAGCCTGAGTTGCTTTTTCAACTAGCCAATCCCAAACCGAATTAGCACCTTCCCAAGCAATATTAAACATTCTTTTGATCCAATTCCATGCTGCTGCTATGGCATTTCGAATAGGTTCGATCAAATCCCAAACCCATTGTGCCTTTTCAACAATCCAATTCCATGCATCGCTAGCAAAATGACGGATGGCATCCATAGCTGGGCGACCATATTCACTCCAAATGGAACTAAAAAAGCCGCTTACTCTATTAAAAGTAGCTCTCAAACGAGCCAATGCTCCACTACCCAAACGGCTAATAAAATTAAACACCTTATCTGCCAATTGTGCAAAACTTCTACATGCATCGGCAATAGCCCCTTGAAGAGTTTGCATAACACCATCAACAAATTCATGAAGAATTCCAGAAAGACCTTCTTCTTGTAAACGACTAAACAAGCCTCCTGTCATAGCATCAAGACCTCTGGCAATCATATCACGGATTGGTTCCCAAATACTAGAACGAAGAAAATCCAATAGTCCTGGCGCAATGGAATTGATAATATCCTCTGCTCTATCCTCAACCCATTCTATCACTCTTCCTCCAAAACGAATAACCGCACCACCTGTGTAATCCCAAGCTGTTGATGCTGCTCCGGCTATCCCACTCCCTATTCTTCCTAAAATCCCTCTTTGAATTTTTTGAGTTGGAGTTGCTGTTGTCGGTAATGGTAATCTTTTTACATTGCTACCTCCTTGTTGTACTGTATGCGTTAATTCATGTGCTAATAAATGTTTTCCTCCTGATGTGTTGGGATTGTAATAGCCTTGATTAAAATAAATATCGTTTCCAACGGTAAAAGCTTTTGCATTCAATTCTTGGCTCATTTGTGAAGCACGGGAATCAGTATGAATTCTAACTGAAGAAAAATCGATTCCGAAACGGGATTCCATGAAGCTTTTTGTACTTCCATCCATTGCACTTCCACCACCTTTTGAGTTATGGATTTGACTTTCTATATGGTTCGGTGCTGACAGAGATGTCCCATTTGTCAAAGCCGATTTTTGAATGAAGTGTGAAATTTCACCACCAATTGGTTTCATTCGTAGTTTTTCTTCTTCTTCTTCGCATTTGGCACATTTTCGTTGTACCAATGGTCCTCCATTTTTAAAACTATGTGTATGCTCCCCTTGCATTTGCATGACCTTATCTGCCATTGCATCTGCTTCAGATTCATACGCATCATCTGCTGCTCCAATATCCATTTTTTTTTGAACAATTGGAGCGGGCGCAAAAAAAGGTGCCGGAGTCGATTTGACTGCCGGTGCCGTTGTAGTGGTGGTTGTATTTTCGCTATTCTTTTGCGTTTGATGCATATTCAATAACAATTTTTAACATGTGGGAAATTGAGCTAAGTAATCTTGTAGCGTATTCCCAGCATGTCCAGGTTGATCAGTAAAATAAAAAGCGGCTCTAGTTTGTCGAGGATCAATGATATCGATAAAAGAGGAGTCAACATTTCTCACACTGCTTATACGTCTTCTGATTAAGTGTCTATGGCAATTCCTAAAAACTCTTCTTACAGTTGCACTTGGCGAATCATTAACAAGTCTAATACTAGGATCATTAAAAAACTCACGTAATACTTGCGTTTCAGAGTCGATTCCGTTAGAATGGGCAGTTGGAAATTCACTATCAAACTGAGCTTGAGTCCACGTACCTATTCGTTGTGTGTAGCGATTTACTGACATTCTTTCTCTTATGATGTGCAGAAACAACATTTGAAATCCTAAATTGGTTCCTCCCATCAAATCGTCTACATCAACATATCCTGTAGTAAAGCTGTCTCCATCAATAGGTGTATTAAAACCAGAAGCGCGATCACCCATTAATCCATGATGATTGGACAATCGTAGACGAATGGATCTTGCGTTATCAATAAATCCGGTTAATTGTGTGTCGAAATTATTCAAAGTCCCTCCGGGTCTAAGTACGTATTGAAGATCATTACTGGCATCCAATGAATACGTTGCTCCTGTTGATACATCATTTAACCGCTGAATGATATCATTACGTTGTCCAAAACCAGACGCTTCACCCCTTCCGACATCTCTAAATTCAACTTTTCGCTGTATGTTTTGATTTCCTTGCTGTATCGTATGTGTTAATTCATGGGCCAACAAATGCTTCCCAGAATGTGTGTCAGGGTTATATTTTCCTTGATTAAAATAAATATCATTGCCAACGGTAAAAGCTTGTGCATTCAATTCCCTACTCATTTGGATAGCTTGACTTCCAGTATGTATACGAACATTTGAAAAATCGTTACCAAAGCGGTTTTCCATAAAATTTTGGGTTGCGTCATCCATACTTTCTCCACCGCCTTTACTACTCTTAATTCCGTCCTCAATATGGTTTGGTGCAACGGATGTTTCTCTAGCATTTAAACTTGCTCTCTGGATGGTTTCGGCCAATGGTTTTTTCTGAATTTTGTCCTCTTCTTCACAAGCAGCACATTTTTTTTGTATCAACCCCTCGGAGTGAAAAACATTGGTTTTTGCAGGATTCGACATACTCATCACACGATCGGCCATGTGATCTGCTTCTGTTTCGTAACTGTCATTAGAAGAACCAACACTCAGTTTTTTTTGAATCAGAGAAGACTTCGCAAAAAAAGGAACTCCAGTTTTGACTGCTCCATTTTTTGCCTTTTCATCGTTATTTTTTTGCAATTGTTCCATATCTTTTATGTTAATGCTCTAAGACCTGTACAATATCTAGAACTCACTTCATTTCCTGAACTGTTATCGAGTGAACTATTTCCCGCTTGACCATGATTGATGCCCGCAATATGGGACAACTCGTGTGCTATATGATTTGTGGTGTTATTTGGAGTGGTACTTTGAAATAATCCAATGATAAAATAACTGCTTCCTGTGTAGCCGGGATCAAATCTTGTATCTACGGTAACTCCGCCTCCAGACAAAGGAACATCATCTACGACAAGCATTGGTATACCTCTGGCTCCGCTAAACGTTGTTCCAGTTCCTAAAGCCGTTTCCTCGGCCGTAAATCTCCATCTATCTGTAGCTGTTGCCGGGGTATAGGCATCCATACTTGCAGCACCACTTACCCGGTTCCAATTAAAATCAAATTTTAAATTAATACAGCAATTTCTTAAAATGGTTTTTGCTTCATTAATTTGTCTTCGCAATTCTGAAATTGCTCTTGAAGTAGCTGCTCTTCTGAAGAAAACACTAATCCATAAATCTTTTACACCTCCTGCACAAGTATCACATTGCCCATCGTGGCAAGACCTTTGTATTTTACGATGCAACGTTTTTGATTGCTGTACTGTATGTGTCAACTCATGGGCTAATAAATGTTTTCCAGATTCTGTTGCGGGGTTGTATTTTCCTTGATTAAAATAAATGTCATTGCCCACAGTAAATGCCTGTGCGTTCAAATCACGGCTCATTTGTATGGCTTCACCTCCTGTATGTATTCGTACTTGAGAAAAATCTATACCAAAGCGGCTTTCCATAAAATCTTTAGTACTATGATCCATAGAATTCCCACCTCCTTTACTACTATTAATTCCAGTTTCTACTTGAGAAGGAGCCGTCGAAGTTTGTGAATCACTATTACCTACTTTTTGAATCGTTTCAGCCAATGGTTTTTTTTGAATTTTTTCCTCTTGCTCACATGCAGAACACTTTCGTTGAATTAGTGCACCTGAATGTGAAAAATCTGTCAGTGATGGTTTGGGCATGCTCATCACACGATCGGCCATGTGATCTGCTTCTACTTCATAACTATCGTTAGAAGAACCAACACTCAATTTCTTTTGTATGACCGGTTTAAAAAAAGAAGTGTTTTTAGCACCATCATTTCGTTCTCTAAAAATTGAAACATTCTCCATATTGTTCTTTATTGGTTCCAATTACAAATCAAATACGATTCCATCCATGGCGTTTTAATCATTCCGATACCCCATGGCAATTGTTCTAAAAGAATATCATATCCTTTTTCTTCAATCCACATTTCAAAGCCATTGGCTTGAATTTCCAGTTTTCCTTCTCTTTGCAGAAATGTTTCCTGTAATGCCTCTTTCGAGGAATTTCTCATAATTTTCCAATGTTCCAACACCGCATCCAACAAACTTTGACATTTCTCTTTTTCATTTTCTTCCAAAATGACTTGAGTAGTAATGACTTCTTCAATAGACCACCCACAAATAATTTTGTTCAATATCATTTGACTTTCTTCCATTTCCTGGTTATTGAAAACCAAATAATGTGATACTAAAATCGCCTTTTGTCTTGCAAGTTCACTTGTCCATTCTTGGTTCATAGTAAATCCTAGTTGCTCAAAAAGCATGGGCAAAAAAGGATGAAGAATTACCAATCCGGCATTATTAATATAAAAAACAGATTCTTCTTCAACCAATTTGGATCGTTGCGTAAACTCCGCTTCAACATTATGTTGTTCATTTGACTGATTTCCATTTTGGTATTGTTGCGAAATTGAATTTCCTGCCTCCATTTGCTGCTGCCAATCAATAAAGAATTCAAGTTCTGACCTTCTACTTTCTGCAAAAGTTTTAAAATTATTTTCATGAACTATCACTGTGAAAAATTCTTGCATTTCAATTTGTGAAACACCCCAATACTTCTCAATTGTTTGATTAAGAAACGCGAATGATTGCGCTGAGTGCATTCCTTTATCGATTAAATTTTTGGACCACTGAACTAGTTCTAGCCATTGACCTATTTTTTTTTCATCGGAGAAAATCCTATCTTTTATCAACCTCAGAACTTTTGAATCAAAAGAAGAGTAAGAGGACAGGTTCATGAAAATATTCATTAAAAATTGCCCATTATCGGAATTCGGCAAAAGGTTCAGTACTTTATTTTTATACTCTTCTGGAACCGAAAAAACCCAACGTGTTAAAGCGTTAAAATCGTTTCTAAAAAGTGCTAAAAGTCGATTTACGAAATCCTGATCAATAGTAACAACCTCAATAATTTTGAGTAAGCTATTGCCTATCACATTTCTCGGAAAATAGCCTTTTTGGAGAAATTCCAATACTAATGTTGCCGCCTTCTTTTCTGAAGCGATTACACTAACATCGTTTCCCAACAGTGCAGCTATGCGGAGTTCTGTTTTAGGGCTATTACGAAGTAAAAACTCTTCGATTTGCGCTAACGATTTATTTATTAACTCTTCTTTCCAATATTTTTTTGAAATATCAGGCAATTCGATTTCCAACTTATCGATAGTCCAATACAAGTCAGAAACATCATACTTCATGAATAATTGTTCTAACTTCGGGTAAAATGATTTCTCCAGCAGCGAACTCAATTGCAATTGCAGTTCTGCCCCAAACGCTTGAGAAGAACAATGAATATCAAATGTGTTTTGCCGGAGTAAATACATAATTATTTAATATTTCCAGCTTTAAAACTTGCCTCAAAACCTTTGGTGAATGCTGCAGCTTCATTTTTAACATCAGTAAGATTTGTAAATTTGAAAGGTTTGTAATTAACTGCTACTGCTGTCATAATTGACTCTCCACCTCCCAAAGTAGTCATTATCCACAAGTACAATTTTCCTTGGTATTTTATCAATACTATATTCATGTTTTTAGGTGTACCTCTCTGAGATTCGGGCACGATATAAGCCAAATATCCTTGATAGTTGTTAAGTTTTCCTCCTGTATAATCCATGACAGGAATAAAAGGCGATAACAAATCAAAATCAGCTTGAGAAATTTCAAGAATAAGACCTGGACTTCCTGCGCCTGTTGTTGCTGTTTCTGCTTTAGGAGAAAAAATAAAATACAAATTACAACATTGCTTTTTTATTCCTCTAAAGGAGTAATGATAAAAACTTTCCTGAGTTTCCACCATATCGGCAGTTGCCACTTCAAATGCTTCAGTATCGTTATAATTCAAAATATCAGTAAGTACACTTCTTACTTCCGCTGCCGTATTATTACCATTATCGGTAATACCATTGATTTTGTCAATTATTTGCTGATAAGTTGCCATAGTTCTTTAGTTTATTTAATTATTGTTCAGTATAAAAATCATTTGAATTAAAATCGCCCGCTTTAAAGTCGCCTATAATTTTAACAGTCAAGCTTTGTGTATTTGCACATACTTCTCCCAATTGCTTGATGGTAACGACAAATTGTTTTTGGGTTTCGTCAAAATCAAAAACGTGAGAGATTGGACTTACTTTACTAATTACATCGGGTGTACCATCACCGAAATCAATTTCATATTCATGTGTATCTCCAGGTATAGTATTGGTGAAAATGAATTTTTTAGGATCATTTGCATCTCTTTCCGCTTTCCATTTTAATCCGGAAGGCGCTTTGATTTCGAATTCAATTGTGTTACTCAATTCTCCTTCTGCTTCATATTGGAGCGTATAAATTTTAGGTTGTTCCACCGAATCGTTTCCTGGCTGTAGGTAATATTTGTCACCGCTTTTCACTACAGCCTCTTTTCCAGTGCCTGTAAATATTCCGGTTGACGGTCCTTTGATGATAATCTCATATTCACCAGGATCTTTTTGGCAAAATACCTTCGGATCAAGAGAGATACTTAAGGGTTGTTCCACTTCAATTTTTACTTCGATAGTATTTCCATCACTGCAACAGGTATACGGTAAAAAGAAATCGGCAATTACGGTTTGCTGAAAAGGAATATTTTGGTTTGCTGAACCCACTTCATATTCCAAAACGCCTTTGATGTTTTCTAAAATATACCCACTCATTTCAGCAGTATAGTGTGCTTCCATGTTGTATTGAGCCAATTCTAGAATATCATTTTTGATATTATCCGCTTCCTCTTGACATTTTGTACTTGAAGTTTGTACCGGTTTTTTCTTCAATTGAGACTTGTAATCAGTGAACTTCACACTGTTGGCCAAATCATCTTTAACTGACTGATCAATTGCAATATTGTCTTTATACGCTGTAACGGCATTCAATAAATTGGTATAAATCAAGGGTGGCGCAGCAGCTTTGAAGATTGTAGTATCCACATAAACCACTACAAACGTTCCTCCTTTTGTTACTCCTGCTTTATGTTCTAGTCCCGGGTGTTTTTTAAGGAAAGTAGTAAAGAACAAATCTTTGTATAATTTTTGCCATCTCAAATTGGCTTCTTCGTAAATTACTGTGAACGGATCTTCCAAAAATAATTCGTTGATATCGTCCATTCTATCGATAAGATCTTCTGCCAAAGTGGATAATTCCGGATTGAACAATTGGATACACCAACGATGAAACAAAAAGACCAAATTCAGTTGCTTGAAAATTTCGTAAAATGATTTGTAGTTTGGAAGAAATTGCTTCAAATCATTAGTCAATAAGTTCTTAAGTTGTGTCAGAATGTTTTTGAAGTTATCAATGTTTTGTTTGGTCATGATATTCTTCTGTTCCAGCACATTTCTTCTTTGATCCATCCATTTGATCACGAATTCTGTGATGTTATACACCCTTTTGCGAGCCAGATCATAATCCGTTTCCAAATCGTCCCAACGACCGTCAAACTTCATGATATCAACTTCCTTATTCAAAAAATCAACTGCATTTAACGCTGTAATTTTAAAAGGTAGATTGTAGCTGTCACGGATTAAATTCAGATCCTTCAATGCTTTTTTATAATTCATTCCGACATGACCTTCGACACGGAAAAAATTATACGGTTCGATATCAAACAACAATGGTTTGGTGACCTCTGTTTTATTGGTATAATTGGGTAAATCAGAATAGTAAGATAATATTGAGTCATTTTGATTTTTCACCGTCAACTCAGGGTTCCATTTCTTGTTCAACTCCAAAATTTGGTCATAATAAAACGGTATGGCTTTGTCTGCTAGCGACACATTTCCGTAAGAAGAAGGTGTCACTTTAATTTTGGCTCCTTTTTCAATATCGAAAGAAGTAATAATCAAAGCTAATTTTTCAAAAAGTCCGATTAACTTTTTCAGTTGTAGCCCTTCTTTTTGTTTTTCATTCAGCGTAGCAAAAAAAGGTGTTCTATACGCCATACTTTCAGGAGTATCACCACCCAGAATGACATGAAAAGGAAATAAATTTTCATCAACACAACACAAAGCCGGGTTTATTTTTTTAAAGGCAATGATTTCGTTATACCCAGCAACTATATCAGAAATCCAATCCCATAAATACTGAACAGATACGCTCGATTTATAGGTATTGACTGAATTGAGTAAAGTAGATTTACAATTCCCCAAAACAGTTGTACTTGCTGGCAAATTATTTTGATGTGCGTCATAAATTGTTTTGATCGCATTTGAAATTTCGGTAAGATAGGCATCACTATAAGCTTTTGTAAAGCCATCCAAAACTTGAATTGCGTTAACTGTGTTTTTAAAAGGCACATTGTATCTAGGGAAACTCAATTTCTTATACCAAGTAGGTAATGGATAATCCGGAGCCAAAGCTTCTGTCAATTCCGAAATTGGGATTACTAATGGTCGGACATTGAATTCCATTCTTTTCCCTTTGTCATCACAATTGGTGGTCACACAATTTTTCTGATCAATTAGCGTAACCTCCAAAAGAAGCATGATTACTTTATCATCAAAAAAGTCATTAGGAATACTTTTTTTATTGACAACAGCGGAATTTGAAGGAAGCAATTCAAAAGAGTTTTTTATTGGAGTATATTTGGCAGAATACTTAAAAATATTTACCAAATAAGGTTCTCTTGTATAATCGGGCTGTAAAAACTGTTCCGACAACTCATAATCCTGATAGTGTGTTAATAATTGTTCTTTCCAATTTATTTGATACCCCAATGAGGTTACAGCTGTACCACAAGTTATTTTCACGCTGTTCGCATTTGGAAAAACCAAATCCAATCCGCAGATGATTCCAATTCCTGTTAAATTTTTCCGGGTAATACGGTCTTGTTCCTCAAGATGGCTTACTGCCATGTTAAGTTCCTTCTGACTTAAAACCTGATCGGCTTCAAAAACGGGATATGTAAATGTGTTATATGCTTCCATGATGTATTTTTATAAAGTTCCTAATGATGTATTTCCTAGAATGATTGGGTTTTTGGTTTCACTGATTTGGCAATCGTATAAATTACCTTCTGGATAAATGGTATTAAGCTCCTTCAAAGCCACTACCAATTCGTTTAATGTTTTATTGTATTGTACTTGGTCGTTTTTAGTGAGTGTATTTTCACAGAATTTCAATCGGTAATGACGGTATTCCTCGAGCCATTTTTTATAGGTTTTCTGAAATCCTAACATATCACTGGCATTAACCCAGCAGATTTTCAATAAGGCATGAGCCGGTGCTTCTTGCCGGAAAGTTTTTTCGGCATATTTTCTAAAAATCAAGCTCTTGAAGCGTGATAAATACCCTGGCAAAACAAGTGTAGCTTTAAAAGAGTAAGGATCATTTTTGGCTTCATCATCACAGTCGTCATTCAGACAAACTGTTAACAGGTCATTGTCAGTAAATGTAGAATTATTGAAAGGACGCAATAAAATATGTTCTAAGCAGTAGAAATTTTCATAATATAAATTGAGTACTTTCATCATTTTTTCCAGAAAATCATACGCTAATTCCGCCGTATCAAATTTCTTTTCAAAGCGAGCAGTTTTAAGGGTATCATTCATCAAATACAAATAATATTTACCCCCATAACTGTCTATTTTATACAAATTTTGATCTAAGAAATGTAGTTGTGCCCATTCCCATTTTGCTACCAAATCCACTGCAGGGGAAACAATTTTAAAAAGATAATCTCCTGTTGGTGTTTCTACGGTCCATTGTGTCTGAGGGCCTTCTTCGGTCACAATATCGCGCAATGGAATCTCTCCAATACCCAATAGTCTGGCGACTCTTTTTTCATATCCGCTTCGATGTTCAGTATTCCAGAACGGAGCAAAATCCAATACTCCCGTTATTGTGTTCAAAGAAGCATTCAAATAATCCATACCTAAACCACGATTGCTACTGATGATTGGATATTCATTAATAAAATTTTGTTTATCGAGAATCAAATCAGCGTTATCAAAAGAAAGTGACCCCATACCTGATGTATCCTGTGCAACCTGATACATCATAAAAACATAATCGCTAAAACTTTCTCCAAAACGCGCTATCAAGTGATCCAATGATCTGTTACGACGGTCGTAAAAGTCACTTTTGGTCTCATACAATGACACTTCATTGTCTAGCAACTCCCCTTTTAACAATGCATCTTTTAGTGATGGTTTGAAAAGCGATTTCGAATAAAACTCTTCATCTGTCCAATGATTCTTATCAAGAAAGGTTGGGAAATAAGTCTGTTCCAAAGTAGTGGTATCTAAAAGCCATTTGGCATTGTACAACTGATTAAAAAAATCGGCCAAAAGTTGTTCGTAGAAATACAAATACCCTTTCAATTGCTTCGCCTGAGCCTTACGAAGGGGCGTTTCTTTCTCTGAAACTTCATTTTTACCCAATCCATATACCGCTGGGAAATCATCCTGAATACTGTAATATTTTTGGAGTTCAAAATGCTCACCGTTTTCTATGGTGAAATCATTTTGAGTATTTCGTAACTTCTTTTGTTGAAATTGTGCTTTGTAGAACATTACTTTTTGCTCTACCAACATTTGCTGGTTTTCGGTTAGCAAAAAAGGAATGTTTTTTTGAAAAAGTAACAGTTTAGATTGTGTGATACTAAAAACTGGTTTTACTTCTCCCGAAAGTTCCAAAACCCAGCTCTGATTCATAGCTCCCGGGATAGGCTTTCCTAAGTTAGTGTAGGCTGTCATCATTAGGTTTTTAACTGAATGAACCCCATCCACATCCATCAGAATAGCAATAATGTCTGAAGCATAAATTTCTTGTGCTAATTGTGCTTTTTCAATTTCTTCATCTTTTAGGAAACCATGTTCCAATCTAGGCCCAAGAAAAATATCTTCCGAATGCCAACCCTCATTTACCAGTTGAGTAAGCGTATAAAAGTTGATTTTCGGGCTGATTACATTATCAATCGCTATTTGTATTTTACTCATTACCTCAACGGCATCGGATCCTGGTTCCAGTTCGATATCGGCACAAACCCCAATTTGAACTTTTTCGATAATCTCCGTACACAAATAATCTTCAGTAAGATTTCTGTTTTGCTGTAATTTGAGCGCAATCGTTGAAACTATTTTTTGAATTTTTGTTTTTTTCTGATCAAAAAGAGAAATCACTTCGCACACGTGTGCTTCAGTACTAAAATACTGTACTATAAGATCGGCTTCCGAGGCATCTTCAGGGAAAATTCTAAAGTGTAATGAATCCGATGGTTTAGTATATCGGTTCACAATCAACATAACAATATCCTGTACTTTCTTCACACTATCTATAGTAATTTTAGAAGGTGTGTTCATTTTTTTAAACAATTGGGCATCGGGATGATTCCAAGTTGTGAATTGAGGAATGATTTTAAAATTCACCCATCGGTTATTTTTCCAGAAAGCATGTTCCAGCAATAACGTATTCAAATCGCCTAATATAGGATCTTCGTCCAATTCAATTTTCACCTTTCCAAGTCCTCTTAGAGCCAGTTTCGGAAGTGGATTATTTTTTTTGTCTTTACTCTTCAAACTTAATTTGTCTTCAAGTTTGTTGAGATACAAGCTCGCTTCAGCATCATTTGGCAAGTTATAGCCTTGGCCATCTTTTATTTTCTTTGTCGCCAATAGCCAGGCATTAGAAACTCCCTCTATATCGATTAGCATTTTACGATAATCCATAACCGTTAATGGAGCATTGATAAAAATGGTTGCCGGTGAGAAAAAAGTATTATTCCGAATGACTCCGTCTTTGTGGGTCAAAATGTCTTTAATGTCGAAATCTGCGCGATACCCCAATTCAGTAATGGCATAACACAAAACGTCCATAATGGTTATTCCTGGGTCATGTGCATTGTAATCGGTCCAAAATTGCTGCCCCAATTGTTCGATAAATTGTAAACCGGCCTTATACAGGTATTGAAAGTCCTGTGATGGGAGCAGCTGTCTGTCTTTTGGTATAAAAAATTCTGTTTCCATGACCTGTTATTTTATTTCCTTTATTTGATGCGTTTCTGTTGGAATGAAAAGTGTAAAATCCGTTTGCGGTGTAATTTTATTCAAGTTCTGAATCGGGCTTCCTACAATCTGATAGTTTTCATCCAAAATGTATTGAGTAACTTTAAAATCGGTTATATAATCAACAAAAGGCTGATTATCTAAGAGTTGAATAATAGCAGAAAATTCAATACTCCCGGCGAAATTGACATCCACAGTATCATACGCCCATGGACTCAGATACTGATTAATGATTTCCATTAATTGCTGCAGATACAATCGGGTATCCATCCCTTCTTGCTCTCTGAATTTTACTTTAAAATTAACCTTAACCATTTCTGATTTCGGAGGTTTTACATTGATTCGAGCATGTGGAGAACTGATTTGCTTTAAGTATTCTTTAATGGCCATCATCTTTGAAAGACTCAATAAAGGTTTCCAGTTAATATTTTCTGTTGGTGATGTTTTGGCAATGGGAATCAATGTTACATACCCCGCTGCCACATTGGATATTTTAGTATCATATCGGTAATGATTCAAGGTTTTTATTCTGGCTACTTCCGGAAATTGCTGCAAGACAATACGCTCATAATCCCAAGTAGTAATGGCTCTTTTTTTATGTCGTAATCGTTCACTTGTACGAGTATACAAAGACGAATCCTCTTCTTTAACCCTTCCTCCAAAAGAAGCGTAGGGTTGTAGAATTTTTTTTACTCCACCAATAGATTTATAGGACTTACTAATGGTTTCTTTAGGTGTCGTTTCTAGAAATTCTATGCCGGTATGCTCATAATCTGTTAATACTGCCTTTAACGCCTGAACATGAACGCCCAGCCATTTACACGTTGCCTGAACATTAGAAACTGTAATGCGCATCCAAAAAACATTAGGTGACAATTCTGTATTGTTGGAACTGTTAAATTCAGGAATGCTTACTGCCACCAACCCAGATTGTGTAAGCGAACGTGTTTCATCACCAATTGCATTGGATTCAAAATCGGTCCAGCCATTGTTAGACAAATAATGCCATGTGATAGTAGCCGGCTGAAGTTGTGGATTGGCGGTACCTTCTTCCAGTTGTAATAAGAAAGTAAGTCCGTCATTGGGTTGTACTTTATCAAATCCCAAATAAATATAGCCTTCCTGAGAAGAAATTGTCGAAAAGGTAATAGCTCCTTTTGTTTTTTTGGCATACCCAAAAGGTAACACTTGAAACAATTCTACCGTATTATTCGCTCCATTGGCTTTGGTTGCTAGATTAATTGTCTCAGAAACCGAATAATTGAAAGTGAATTCTTTTATTCTTGGCTTGTAGGGAAAAGTTGCATCATGACCTTCATCTGCGCTTGCTGCAATATAATTTTGAATGTATTTCTCTCCTTCGTAATCAACACCATCGAGTTCAATTCTGATTTTACCACTTGATGTAATTTCTTCGGTTATGATTTCATCAAAGTGAAATTCTTCGATTGGATATTCATTGGTAATTGACCGTAAACCTTCCGAATAGCTTTTCCATTGACCGTTATCCAATTGAAATACATTCACTTTATTGAGCATCCAATCGTTTCCTGTCAGCCATTTGATTTTGGTCACATTCTTAGTAATCTCATCGAATTCATCCTGAATTTCCATCATCTCAGCATCGATGTCAAATCCTAGAAAATCGTCATTTTGTTTTTTAGCGCTTTTCGCTTTTTGGATATCCTCTACAGCTTGAATTTTATCCGCCCCATCGTTGACAACAATGTATTCATAACCACTGAAATCAGTTGGTATACCCAGATTAGCCACGGCTTTATTCTTCATGAAAAATTCATTGGAAGACAACATAAAACCACTCCCATTTTTTGGAAATTCGCTAAAAGGATAAAACGGTTTCTCAAAATCAATCCCGCCAAAATCAGATTCAAGCACAAAGGATTTGAATTGGTTTACCTCCACTTTGATGAAGATATTTTTAACCGAATTGATGACATTTTTATTTTTTGGTATAACTTTCAAAACCGGGAAGTCTGTTTTTACCAAAATTTCCGGATGCAATTCTGCATTGTAAGGCACAATTGCTTTCTCTTTTGCTGGAATTGTTAATTTTATGAGTGTATTGGCCGCATTATTTGTTTCCTTAACATTTTGCTTCTCTAGAACTTCAATTACTTTCTTCTCACCCGTTAGGTAAAAATCAAAATCAGTAGCATTGAAATTTTTATCATTAAAACGTAAAAAAATACTTCTTTCTCCACTTTGCAGAAATAAAAGCGGACTCGCAATTAGGATACCTTCTTTGAATACTTCTTTTTCTGAGTTAAAACAATCAAAGCTTTTTCCTTGTCCGTTTAATGGCAATAAATTAGCTACTTTATAAAATAAATCTCCATTTCGATGGTAGCTGCAAAATGATTTCAGCTTAATGCCATTAACCGTTTGATCTGCTGTAGAAGCAAAAAACTTCTTTTGCCCCATACTGTTTTTTCCTGCCAAGAAAATGGTGTCTTTAGGCACTAAAAAAGGTTTGGTATCAAAGGGTTCCAATACAATATGAACATAATCTGGTGTTGCTCGTTGGTTTTCTGTTTTAAGGACATCTTTATAATAAAAATCCAGATGTTTTTTTGTGAGTTCATTAAAATGGTTTGAAGCAACCTTTAATAATTTAACGAAAGCAAGGAACAATGCATAATGTGGTGTATGTTTCGTGTATCCGTTCAACTGAAATTCGATGGCATTGTTGGAAAAATTTTTCCAGGACAATAATAATCCGAATAATTGTTGTACACTCTTGATGAACACGTAATTTTGGAGTAAAGCCGGAATATCGTCAGCATTTGTGATCAAATTGGATACTGTATCAAATTGATTACTGATAGCATACGAAGAAGCCATCAAATTTTCCTTTTCGGGAATTTCGTTGTCTAGTATGGCTGCGCGATCCAGCAAATCTTCGAAATCGGTTTTGATTTGAGTGAAGTATTTTTGCAGTAATGTTTGTTGAATTAAAAAATCAGTATTGAGAAGAATTTCATTCTTTTTTACTTCAAAAAGGCGTTGCTGCACTTCAATATTCCAACCGGCAATATAGATAAGTATCGCTGTGGATTCTTTGCTAAAAAAAGCACTCCAATCACTTTCTTCAATATCAAATTCGTTATAAAAAGACACATACTTCGAAAGACGTTGTATAAACAAAATAAAGTCTTCTTCCTTTCTCTCATCGATCAGAAAAAAATCTGTTTGAAGTTCGGGGCGCACTCGATCCAATTGAGTTGTTCCCATTCCTTCGTGTATAGATAATATGGTGTTACAGTTTTTCATTTTCGATTATTGTTTCTTCTGTAAAATCTTATTTTAAAAATCATCTTTTGTCGCTTGATTTTACCTAGTTTATTGCTAAAGCGGTTTCACAAATGTTCCCTCTTCCAGATAGTAAGGGAATACAAAATTCTTTCTAGAATTTGTTGCTCTAATTTTATATACAACCTCAATCTTGATGAGTCCGTTATTTACATCTTCCATATAAAATTCTACTTCAAGCAAATCTATTCTTGGCTCATACTGAAGAATTGCATTTTTCACTATTCCTTTAATTTTCGTCAAAAGTGTGACGGTTATACTTTCATACAACATAGCACTTAAATCGCAACCAAAATCCGATCGCATTACCCTTTCTTTCAACTGTGTGCAGAGCAAAATGTGTAGGCTCTGGTAAATATCTTCTTCATCCGAAACCGTTTGTACTGTACCCGATTGGTTACTAAATGTTGGAGGAAACCCCCAACCTGTTCCTAAAAATGATTTGTTTTTCATGTTACTATTTTATTTATCCGCCAATGATAACTGTTGGACAACCCGCCACCACTACACCTCCGTGAGCTGTTGAATCTCCCATTCGAACGGCAGGTTTACCACCAATCATAACACTTGAAGAACCTGCGACCAAAGAATCTGTTGGTCCGGTACACACACAACTATCCCCAACAACTGATGCTGTTACTCCTCCGATTATAACTGTAGTATTGCCACCGGGTAATAAAGGTCCGCCTACATGAGGCACAGTGCCATTTACCATTGGACAAGTGTGCATATCTGTTGCTCTTGCTGCTGCTCCCATTTAGTTGATATTAATAATTGATCCTTTTAATTCCATTGTACCACTAGCATTTGCTGATATTTGAGCTCCTTCGATTTTGATATTACTTTTGGCTTTCAAATTCAAATCCTTACAACTTTCTATTGTAATTCCCTGATCGTTCATAGTGATTTTATTTTTATTTTCATCCTCCAGTACAAACCCTTTAAGGTCATCACTGATGGTTAATATGTTTCCTTTTTTAGTACTAATTTCAATGCTCTTTTTTTCGTCATCCATGATAATTTTTGTACCTTCTTTGGTTACAAAACCACTGAGATAATTTTCTTCGGTGATGGGAAAAGGCATTGCACGAGTACTGCTGTAAAGACTACCAAGAATTACTGGTGTATCTGGATTATTTCCTAAACAACCTACAATTACTTCATCATCGATATTGGGAATAAAATAACTTCCCATTTCATTTGCTGCATTCAGGGTTGCCAACCTAGCCCAAACCCCTTCTCCATTTTCTGACAAAAGTGGAATTCGGACTTTAATCCTGAACTGATTATTGGGATCCTCCACAATTTGAGTCACAATACCAATCAATAATCCGTTGATAGTATTGGATTGCCCCACCTGTGCATGAGCGTTATTGATTCCTGTAGTTGTATTCTCGGTAAATGATCGTTCACTCTCTAAACCGTAGGTATAAACCGTTTTCCAACAGCCATTGGTGATAAGATGTTCCTCAGTACTGATAAGCAATGTTTCCTTGTCAATTTCTGGATTCACTTTACTAAATCCGATATAGTCTCCAGCTTTAGCTTCTAGATTTCCAAATGTGGTTACCGTCCCGGTTATTGAAGCAATTTTACTTTTGGCAATAATTGTATCCGCTATCCTTTGCAAGGTTTCCGGTTGCAGATTGGTTTGATCGATTCGTACTGTATGTGGATTCTCCGTTGCATCTTGTTCTGATGTCACTGTATTTACCGTTTGATTTTCAATATCCCAATGTTGAATAGTTACCATGGAACGTCTTCTCTCAGGATCTACTCTTCCGGTAAACCCAAAAACATTGATTCCGTTTTCAGCCATATAAGTAGCAGAGGTTTCTGGATTTACAATGTCAATTCCGGTGAATTCTGCATTACGTAAGGACACTAGCATTCCTATAGAATCGAGAAAACCAATCAAATAATCCCACGGAACTGCGTTATTATTTTGTGTGATATGCTCTTCACTCCAGCTTTGTCCTGAGAGATTGTCGCTCAATTGCAAACCATTAGTAAAAGCCGTGAGTCTTTCCCCGAAAGTTTGATTGTTGTTTTCGGCTTCCGTAGATGATTGTGACAGCCGTAAAGCAATGTCTTTGCATTCTATTTTGGCTACCACATTACAATTTTCATGCTCAAGATCTAATGATTTGATGACTCCTTTAAATAGCGTTTTCATTTCATTTCCTGCTGCCACCTTAACTTCAATTTCTATGGGTGCCGATCCTTGAGGTCTGTTCAAAGATTGTAAAGGCGAATCACCTCCTTCTTTAAAATCTTCTTCAGAGCAAGTGAAGGTAAATTTTGCAAAGGGAATTTTATTCAATTCGAAATGTACTTTCCCTTCGGTTAATAAATTATCCAAACCCTTATTCTCTCCATTAATAAGGAACTCCAGTTTGAGCAATGTCTCAGAAGGATAAAAAGGTTGTACGTTTGGCATGATTATTATTTAATTGGTGGGAATTTTAATTTTTGCCCTAATTGAAGCTGTCTGAAACTCAACAATTTATTGTTCTGAGCCACATCGATATAGTAATTATTGTTTTGATAGATATCTTCAGACAACAGTGTAAGTTTATCATTCATTTTTATCACTCTTTGATGTGTTAAATCCGGTGAGTTTTTATTTTCTTTGGCAACCATAAGTTTATAGTCGATAGTTCCTTTGAAAACACACTTGACTTTAGCGCGAATTGGTCGTCCATCTTTACGGAATAGCGTATATTCAATCTCCATACTTTTCAAACGGCATGTAAGACTATAGCCACCCCAAAGCAATTTTAAAAAAGCAGTCTGATGCGTTTCACCGTCGTAGCCCATTAATAAATTTTTAAACTCCTCGACTTCTTTTTCAACGGTTTCTACCTCAGCAAAGGGATTAACAATAGCCGGTTTAAGTGCATTTGCAATATCTCCGAGTGCATCTAGTAAACCTTCCTCTCCTTTTCCGTCTTTAATCTTTCCAGGAGGAACGATACCCGAGCTATCGAAAAAAAACTCAAAATTGACTTCTTCCCCTTCGATGCGGTTAAATCGTAGATCGCTTCCTGAAGTTCCCATGGCTTGCCCTTCGCAAAACTCCACATTGTGTCTCATGGAATATTTTTCCGGATTGAGTTGCACAAAAATGGTTTTCTTTGGAGGTTCTATATAATCCTTGGTTGGAAAGACCTCAATGCGCATTTTATCTATTATGCCTAATAATCCACTTATCATCTTTCTGTTCTTTCTTTAATTTTTTCCAAAACCTTCCGAGTACATTCATTCACAATTTCAGCTTTCATTTCCTGAAGTTTCGTTGGACTTATTTTGTCTGTAATGAATGAATTTTCTCCTGGTTCAGTAACAGTTACTTTGATTCGCAACTCTTTAATTTCTATTGCCATTTGTCATTTTTTTTAGAAACTTGGAACAGGTATTTCCTTAAAAAAGTTGTACCGTAGTGTAATGGTTTCAATCACAATTTTGTTTTCCTCAGCATTAAAATCGCTAAACTCGTAACTTAAAGGAATGGCATGCGAAACATACCATACTTTAATAGGATTTCCATTTTCGTTAAGTAATGAAACTACGAGGTTGGCGGGATAAAAAACAAAATCCTCCAATGCTTGAGTACACCACATCGACAATCCTGACATGTCAGAAGTCAATCCTCTTTTCAAGACTAAATCTTGGTATCCCGAACGAAGGGGAAAACTGTGTTTGAAACGGTTTTGCCCCCCTTCGGTATAGGATTCTGTTTCCATAGTTACTTTCAATCCGGTAACACTTTGGAACTTGGTATCAATCGAAAATTGTGGAACCAATTCAAAAATCACCGAAAAATGAAAACCAACTATAGGATCACTGCTAGACATAGTGCTTATGATTTATATTCAACAGTGAAACCATGATTCGCAATTTCTACAGTATCAATGGCTGCCTCATTGGCATCCGATTTCAAATCGGTACATTTCAAGGAAACAATGAAACAGTCGTTGACTGTCCAAACTACTCTTGGTTTTTGGTTTTCGTCCAACAATGAAATGATGATTGTTCTTTTTTCAACAGTGTTAAGTGCAACAGTGTTGTACCATTCAAAAAATTCGTTATCACCCACGAACACTCCTCTTTTCAGAGTAATGTTGCTTAATTTTTGCATACCTGGCATTTTCTTCTTAAAGAATTCAGGGCTTGACCCTACACGGTGTTCAATGACATCCATTTCTTTATTCAAGCCTGAAACTTCTGTAAAGGCTATTTTACTGCCACCCCAAGTCACGCTAAAATGAAACTTTGGTAGTGGAAAATCCATATTTGGCATATCTCTATCTTTTAAAAATTAATAACTGACTATGATCTTTGTTGCATTTGTTTGAATTCCAATATGATGAACTCAGCTGGTCTTGAAGGAGCATAACCGATTTTCACAATCATTCTACCTTCCAGAATGTCCTGAGCCGACATCGTTTCATTCAATCCTACCGACACAAAAAAGGCATGTTCGGGTTTACGTCCAGCCAAAGCACCATCGTTCCATAAAGTGGTCAGATAATTATCTATCATCCCTTTCACACTTACCCATGTTTGAGCAACATTCGGTTCGAATACAAATTGCATACATGCTTTTTTAACCGATTCTTCAATCATATTGGCTAATCTTCTAACGTTCACGTAACGCCAATCGTTACTGTTACCTGCCAAGGTTCTTCCGCCCCAAACTAGGAAGCCTTTCCCAGTAAATTTTCGGATAGCATTGATAGATTTTCCAGTTTCATGAATATTCATATCTTCCTGACTAGCATCATTAATATCATCGGTCAACCCTATAATACTATTGATACTAACATTTGCAGGCGATTTCCATACCCCTCTGGTTGCATCTGTTTTAGCATAGATCCCGGCGATGGCACCAGATGGAGGAACAGTATTCATAGAAACTGAAAGCTTGGCAACGATATCTGCAAATAATGGCATATTGGCTACCAGAGTACTTTCTTGTTGTTGAATATAATTTTCAATCGAAGTCATGGCATTGTTCATACCATTCAGAATAGATGTTCTTAACTTATCTAATGCCGATTGTATTTTGTTTAGATCGGCAATTAAAGGAGTCGATGTTTCCAAAACGCCGGTGTATGGATTAGTACCCGAAACTGTTAAAGGACCCCATATAGCTTCAAAATCAGCTACAACAATAGTTGCTGCAATTTGTTTTCCAGCAACAAAAACAGCGTTCGTTCCCGGATCTTTTAACGTATTATAAATCGCTTTAAAATCAATTAGACTTTGAAGATAAGGGCGTAGTGAAGTAGCAATTACATTTTCAACATACGTTTTTAAATCTGCATCAGTTACCGTTGAAGTCTTACCCAATTTTGCCAATAAGTTGACAAGCTTTGCGAAATAAGCATTGGTATTTGAAAAATCGTTTGCAATTACAACCTTATCTTTGTTTACTTGAAAAGCTGCTTCATTCCAAAGAAACACAATCCCTTTGGTTGCTGTTGGTTTATAGACTAAATCGTATTGTGTTTTGAACTTCGTGATTAATGGTAGAACAACAGCATCAGATGCATAAATACTTGCAAAATTAACTTGAGCGTCAATTGTGCTGAATCTGAATTTATAAGTCGAGTTGATATTTAAAAACGGATAATAGGCTGCTCCATACTTTAGGTTCATATTACCAATTTTGTCTCTAAAACTTTCACTACTTGCTATCAAATTTGTTTTATTAACAGCAGTTACCGGTTTTACATCAAAAATTGAAAATCTGTCCATAAGATCGCTGCATTGCATCAACATTTGTTGTTGTAGTGCTG
This sequence comes from Flavobacterium sp. GCM10023249, assembly GCF_042653365.1. Classification (NCBI taxonomy): domain Bacteria; kingdom Pseudomonadati; phylum Bacteroidota; class Flavobacteriia; order Flavobacteriales; family Flavobacteriaceae; genus Flavobacterium; species Flavobacterium sp. GCM10023249. Next base: position 748,796 of record NZ_JBHSHZ010000006.1, on the reverse strand, counting down.
CAAGATTATCAGCGGATAAATTGACTGCATCTGGGGCCAACAATAAAGTAGGCTCATCAAAATTTCTCAAAAGATCCAACCCATCAACAAACTCAGTAGCTGCTGAAAAAGTTGGGTTATCTGTAAACTTACCCAACGAAACAATGTAACATACCCCTCCACCATTCAAATAAAACAAAAGGAGACTGTTGTATAATTTAAATTTACTTTCTGCAACGTCATACGTTTCTGTACCTATGTTTATCGTTACATTGTCAGGGCTAGGCGCACCTCCGAAAATTTGCTCAAATTCCATAAAGGAAGTGATACGAGTAGGAACCAAAGGTCCTTTCTCGGTATAACCTATAAAAGCGGGTACTGCTGTTGCAACCTGTGCAACGGAAGGAGGAAAAGCATCAATCTCATTGATATAGACCCCCGGTGTTTTTAGAGAACTTACATTCATGACTGTTTAATTTATTGTTTGTATTGTTATTTTATTGGTTACTTATCAAATTCGCCTGATTCTAATAGGCCTACGTGATCGTTCTGATTATTTTCCCACAAATCGACCTTCACTTTCTTGATGACTTTTTCCTGAATAGTTGGTGACTGTTGGATCATGCACAAGCGCATTTTGTATAGCATGGAAGGCATATACTTCGATCCTAGACACGACCACATTTGGTTGAGCTGCTCTGTGGTTAAACTCACCGATTCCATAGTAATTTTTTGGTATTGTTCTTTTTGCAATTCGGTTTTGGTTAAATAAGTATCATAATCAATCATCTCGGTATCATCTATCTTATAGTAGAATGAATTGTTTTGTTGGAAATAACTGATTACATTTTTTAGCTTATCAATACCATCGAGGTACTTTGCCATGTCTTTATTATATGAAGCAAACAGCACCGAAATAATTAAATGCTGGGTAGGTTGTTTGTATCGGCTAATATTCGTTTGATCGTTTGTATCTCTTAAGTAGACCGATTGATTTTTGAGCGTTTTGTCTTCTTCGATATTTACGATTGACAAAACGATGACCGATTTTGATAACAGAAAATCATCCCCGTCATTTAAAGTGGCAATATTGGTGATTTCAACTACTGTTTGACCGGGATCAACAAGCTTGCTGAGTTGTTCTATAACGACTTTTAAATTCATCTCTTTTTATTTTAAATGAGATGTTTAGGGTAAGAAAAGGGGGCTTCCAAAATACTCATTATCAGCATTATATAAAAATGCTGTATGTATTGTATTACAAAGTAACTAAAACAAATTCAATCTGTATTACGGGAAAACCGCACTTTTTGAAGGGTGTTTTTCCTGATTTTTTTGGCGTGTTTTTCCATCTGTTTTTGAATAAATGGGTAAGTAACAATTGATTAACTGAAACATCTATCTAAAAGCCTAAATCTTCTTAATTTTTTTAAGTACTTTAGTACCGTCAATTTCAATTTTTATGAGAAAAATATTCTTTGCTTTCGTATTCCTTTCTACATTGGTTCAGGCACAAACTAAAGAGAAAACTAACATCAGTTTACTATTAGACAATTGGCATAAAGCTGCGGCGGAAGGTAAATTTGACACTTACTTTAATTACCTAGCTGAAGAATCTATTTTCATTGGAACAGATGCCACCGAAAACTGGAACAAAAAACAGTTTATGGATTTCGCCAAACCCTATTTTGATAGAGGAAAAGCCTGGAATTTCACGGCTATTGAAAGAAATATCTATTTTGACAAATCAGGAAAAATGGCTTGGTTTGACGAATTATTAAATACACAGATGAAAATCTGCCGTGGCAGCGGTGTACTAATGAAAGTAGGAAAAGAATGGAAGATAAAGCATTATGTTTTATCGATGACCGTTCCGAATGATAACACCAATGAGGTGATTAAAGTCAAAGCTGCTTTAGAAGATCCGTTGATTGAAAAATTAAAAGCAAATTACAAACCGAATTAATACCGATGGAAAACAACAATCAACCGCAACCCAAGAACAAGTTACTGTTACAAATTATCATTTTTGTGGTTACTTTTCTGGTTGCCTTTTTTGGCACCAAATTCTTTTTGGGAAAATAAAACAAGGAACGCTAAGGCGTTCCTTTTTAATTCCAGACCATCATATCTCATTACAAAATGGTTAGGCTGGATTGTGTTGCGTTGGAATGTGGAAATCGTTTGAGGTTGAAGTATTTCAATTGCGTGTCTAAGAAGTAGAATAGCCCAATGGACCATAAGTCCTACTACACTTATACAGTACATATACTATACTTATATAACACTTATATAGCACTTTACTATGGATGAACTATGGATGAACTATTGGGAAGCCCTTATTTTACTAGGTGCCATACCGTACTAAGAGTAACCCGAAAGTGCAATTTACTCACCAAAAGTGGCAAAAAACGGCAAAAAGTGACAAAAACGGCCATGCAACTGTGGAATGGCCTGAAAATTGTGGTATGCCGGCGTTTCCAAAATAAAATCGCTGTGAGTATAGCGACTATGAGCCCCAGTTTATTTCTTTCAGAAGTGCAACTTCATAAAAAAAGGAACGCTTCAACGTTCCCTTTTTATTATTTATAAATGTTCTCTTTCAGTTTTGTGATCATTTCGACCGTCATGTTATCCATGTTGAAATCATTCTTCCAACCCCAATCTTCCCTTGCTCTTGAGTCATCAATACTAGCTGGCCAACTGTCAGCAATCTTCTGACGAAAATCAGGTGCATAATCAATGGTGAACTCTGGGAAATGTTTTTTGATTTCTTCTGCGATTTCTTTCGGTGTGAAACTCATGGCCGATAAATTATACGACGAACGGATTTTAATCTGCTCTGCCGGTGCCTGCATGATGCCGATCGTTGCTTTGATCGCATCATCCATATACATCATTGGCAAAGCCGAATTTTCAGATAAAAATGAAGTAAACTTCCCTTCGGTAATCGCTTTATGATAAATATCTACAGCATAATCGGTTGTCCCGCCACCTGGAGGTGTACTCCAACTGATTAATCCTGGATAACGGATGCTTCTCACATCAACACCATATTGCACGTGGTAGTATTCACACCATCTTTCACCGGTTTGTTTACTGATTCCATAAACAGTAGATGGCTCCATAACGGTATATTGTGGGGTATTATCCCTTGGTGTTGTTGGTCCAAAAACAGCAATACTTGAAGGCCAATAAACCTTTTTTATTTTTCCGGCTTTCGCCAAATTTAAAACATGGAAAAGGGAATTCATATTCAAATCCCAAGCAAATGCAGGGTTTTTCTCGGCGGTAGCCGAAAGCAATGCTGCCATTAAATAGACATCGGTAATTTGATATTTCTCTACCAAATGTTCAATCTGATTGTAATCCAGCGCATTGACTACTTCAAAAATACCATCATTAACTACGTCGATATTTAATTTTCTGATATCAGAAGCAATTACATTTTCGTTCCCGTAAGTTTCTCTTAATTTTTGAGTAAGTTCAGTACCTATTTGACCGCAGGCACCTATAATTAAAATTTTAGTATCCATTTTAAGAAAAGTTGTGTTACAAAGATACAGTTTTCGTTATTTCTAACTCTATTAACTCTTAAGAACTTTAACACTTATAGTTATCCAAAAAACAAAAACCTTACATTTGCTATTACATTTTTATCCAAAGCTATGAAATCATTTTTAGTAGTTCTATCGAGCTTAATTTTTGTTGTATTTTCGTGTAAAGACGATAGCGAACAGCATGAAATTGAAATCACAAGAGCCAAAAAAGAAAAAGAATTAGTCTTCAATAACATCAATAAGGCATGGAATTTTAATCGAAGAAAATTAACTCCGGCCTCACAATCCATTGCATCCAACTGGAATGAATGGCGTTTGTTTACTGATGAATTGTACCAAAAACCGAAAGGAACCATTGGTGCATTCAAACGTAAGACAACCAGTTTAGTCTCTAAAACAGAAGTGCTTCAAACCACTATTCCGGAAAAGCTCAATAAAAGACAAACCAAAAGTCGCCTCGCAACTTTAATCACTAAAGTCAAAGCATTGCATATGTTCATTAATCTGGACCGAATCCCGGAAAAAAAAGTATTGCAATTGGTGCGTGACTTAAATCTCGAAGTCAATGCTTTTCAAGACCAAATTGAAGAAACGGTGAGAAGAAGCCAAATCCAACTGGAAGAAGGAGAAGCCGAAATGATCCAACGTGCAGGCGGAACTGTAGTGAAGCCTTCTGCGCCGGTACAACCTGCTTTGGACGAAGAAATAGAATCATTTGAAGAAATAAAATAAAAACCGTTGAGTACCGATTACATCAAGCAGCTGATTGCAGAACAATCTAAAATTACTTCCATTGCCGATGCTATTACCGGTGATGCCAAATTGCACATCAAAGGATTATTAGGTTCTTCCTTATCTTTTGTCGTCGAGAGTCTGTTCCGGAAAAAGGAAAATTCGTTTCTTTTACTTTGTAATGAGAAAGAAGAAGCTGCTTATATACTCAACGATTTGGAAGAATTAGTAGGTGAAGAAGACGTACTTTTTTATCCTAGTTCTTATCGAAGACCTTATCAGATTGAAGAAACAGACAATGCCAATGTATTGTTGCGTTCCGAGGTATTAAACCGTATTAATTCAAGAAAAAAACCGGTTATTATTGTTTCATATCCGGAGGCTTTGTTCGAAAAGGTAGTCACCAAAAAAGAGCTTGAAAAAAACACCTTAAAAATTGCGGTTGGCGACAATCTTTCCATCGATTTCATCAACGAAGTATTATTCGAATACCATTTCAAACGGGTCGATTTTATTACTGAGCCCGGTGAATTTTCAGTACGAGGCGGGATATTAGATGTATTTTCCTTCTCCAATGACAATCCATACCGAATTGAGTTTTTCGGCAACGAAGTCGATAGTATACGAACTTTCGATGTGGCTACACAATTATCGGTAGAAAAGAAAAATAAGATTACGATCATTCCGAATTTTGAAAATAAATTATTGGAAGAAAAAAGAGAAAGTTTCTTAGACTATATCCATCCAAGAACCACTCTTTTTATTCAGAATACCGATTTGCTTGGGGCGAATCTGGACAAATTATTTGGCAAAGCCGAAGAGAGTTTCGAGAAATTATCAAAAGAAATCAAGCACGCTTCGCCCGAAGAATTATTTTTGAATCAGAAAGCCTTTCTTAAACAAGCCTTGCAATTTTCGGTAGTGGAGCTGAGTACAAAACCTACTTTCAAGATTCAGGAAAGTTTTGAGTTTTATACCAAACCACAACCTTCATTCAATAAACAATTCGATTTGTTGATGGAGAATTTGAAGGAAAACAGGCAAAACGGCATCAGAAACTATTTGTTTTGTGCTAACGAGCAACAGGCGAAACGTTTCCATGACATTTTTGAATCCATGGACGAGCAAAACCATGAGCATTTTGTCAAAGATTACGAAACTATTGTTCTGCCCTTATATCAAGGTTTTATTGATGAAGAAAATAAAATTGCTTGTTATACTGATCATCAGATTTTTGAACGTTACCATAAATTCTCCATCAAAAACGGCTATTCCAAAAAGCAGAATATCACTTTAAAAGAATTGAATGCTTTGTCAGTGGGTGATTATGTAACACACATTGACCACGGTATTGGAAAGTTTGGTGGATTGCAAAAAATACAAGTAGAAGGTAAAACCCAAGAAGCGATTAAACTGGTGTATGCTGACAATGATATTGTGTATGTGAGTATTCATTCCCTGCACAAGATTTCGAAATACAACGGAAAAGACGGAGCACCGCCCAAAATTTACAAATTAGGTTCCGGTGCTTGGAAAGCGTTAAAACAAAAAACCAAAGCCCGTGTCAAACATATTGCTTTCAATTTGATTCAATTGTACGCGAAACGAAGACTTGACAAGGGATTTGCTTTTGCGCCCGACAGTTATTTACAACTTGAATTGGAAAGTTCCTTCCTATATGAAGACACACCAGATCAGCTAAAAGCCACTCAGGAAGTGAAAGCTGATATGGAAAATGAACGTCCAATGGATCGCTTGGTATGTGGTGACGTAGGTTTCGGAAAAACTGAGGTGGCCATTCGTGCGGCATTCAAAGCCGTAGATAACAGCAAGCAGGTAGCCGTTCTGGTTCCAACCACTATTTTAGCTTATCAGCATTACCGAACCTTTAAAGAACGATTGAAAGATTTACCGGTCAATGTGAATTATCTGAACCGATTCCGTTCGGCCAAACAAAAAACAGAAATCCTGAAAGATTTGGAATCCGGAAAACTGGATATAGTTATTGGCACACATCAATTGGTGAATAAAAATGTACAATTCAAAGATTTAGGATTATTGATTGTTGATGAAGAACAGAAGTTTGGAGTCAACGTGAAAGACAAATTGAAAACCATCGCAACCAATGTCGACACACTGACATTGACAGCCACTCCAATACCGAGAACCTTACAGTTTTCATTGATGGCAGCCAGGGATTTATCTGTAATTACCACTCCTCCGCCTAATCGTTATCCTATCGAAACACAAGTGGTTGGTTTTAACGAAGAAATTATCCGTGATGCCATTTCGTTCGAAATTGAACGCGGCGGTCAGGTTTTCTTCATCAATAACCGTATTGAAAATATCAAAGAAATTGCCGGAATGATACAGCGTTTGGTTCCTAATGCCAAAGTGGGAATAGGTCACGGACAAATGGATGGCAAAAAACTAGAAGAAGTCATGCTCTCTTTCATGGAAGGTGATTTTGATGTATTAATTGCAACCACCATTATTGAAAGTGGATTGGATGTACCGAATGCTAATACTATTTTCATCAACAATGCCAATAATTTCGGTTTATCTGACTTGCATCAAATGCGCGGTCGTGTGGGAAGAAGCAACAAAAAAGCGTTTTGTTATTTTATTACGCCACCGTATTCGGCGATGACCGATGAAGCCCGAAAACGTATTCAGGCATTGGAGCAATTCAGTGAATTGGGTAGTGGTTTCAATATTGCGATGAAAGATTTGGAAATTCGTGGAGCGGGAGATTTATTGGGTGGTGAACAAAGTGGTTTTATCAACGAAATTGGTTTCGAAACCTATCAGAAAATCATGCAGGAAGCCATCGAAGAATTGAAAGAAAACGAATTCAAAGATTTGTATCCCGAAGAAAGCGATGTGGAAACCAAAGAATATGTCAAAGACTTACAAATTGATACCGACTTCGAATTGTTATTCCCGGACGAATACATCAACAGTGTTACCGAGCGTTTGAGTTTGTATAACGATTTGGCCATCATCAAAACCGAAGAAAAATTACAGGAATACCAACAACAACTAGAAGACCGTTTCGGGAAACTACCTAAGCAAGCCTTGGCTTTATTGGATAGCTTACGCATCAAATGGAAAGCCACTCACATTGGAGTGGAAAGGGTCATTTTGAAGCAAGGCAAAATGGTGTGTTATTTTATAGGCGATCAACAAAGTACGTATTACCAATCGGCGCGTTTTCATAAAGTATTGCAGTTTGTACAGCAAAACAGCAACCTGTGCAAGATGAAAGAAAAAGAGACCAAAAATGGTCTCCGTTTATTGTTGACATTCGAAAATGTAAAATCGATTAAGAAAGGCTTGGAATTGATGGAAATGGTTTAGGTTTCAAGTAAAACGAGATCATTGTTGAATTTAAGAACCTCATCCAAGTTCTTATTTTCAATACGATTAGAATTTACAATTCCGTTTTCAATTGCAAACATAATCCTATCTAATCCTCCATTTTCAAATATATTACCTGTTTCTTTCTTAATTAATCCACCATCAATAAAGGCATCTTTTAATTCTTGAACAGAGTCGATATTTGAAATCATTACAAAACTATTTTCATCAATATTATTGATTTCATCATTAATCTTCAGGCAAAAATGAATAATATCTTCAGAAAGGGAAGTCACCTCAGAAGGTGTTACATCTGATTTAGCTTGAAGTATGTTTATCTCGGTTATGATTTGATTTTTAACTTCAATAAGTTTTTTGTAGACATTTATTATTTTACTATGCTGAGTAAGTAATTTTTTATATTCATTATCCTTATTGTACTTTTTGGCCAATCGATAATGTGACTTTATGAACTTTTCATCCCATTCTTTAAAAGTAGTTGTGAATAATTCTTCTCTGTCATTAAACATCATATTATACGCTTCAATAATATTTTTTTTATTGTAGTGAGTATTTTTATATTCTAGAGATTTAATTTTGGTTTCGTCATTGGAAATTTGAATAGCTAGATTCATTTTTTCTTCAATGTTAACGACAGGTTCCATTAAAACTGTTAATTCTTCTTTTAAAAGTTCAACCCTTTTCTTGAAATCCCCTTCAAAAATATCATTTTGTTCCAACGAATTTAATTCAGGCAAATTGATAAAACGAAATTGAAATGTATTTTGATATTCATTTACGAGATTCAAATTTCTTGACTCCAATTCGATAAAATTCTCAAATTCATTGTGATTGACAAAAACTTCTGGCTGAAGCCCAAAATACTTGTCATAAATGAATTTTGTCATTTCCTTTTGTATTTCTTCTTCTTTTGAAAATAAAATCCAAGGCGAGCGTTGATCTTCATCACATTCTACAAAAGGAGTTTTAGCACTCTTTTCTCGCTGATCATTAGGCGGGTGACTGGAATACATACTTACACTTGAATGCTCATCAGCATTGAAAAATTTTCTAACACCATTTTCTTCGACAGATAGATTCTCAAATTTTTCCTCTAAATGAGGTAGGTTTTTCTGTGCATAATTTAATTTATGATGATAAAGATTATCTGTAAATATCTCTTTTTTTGAAGCATAATAGGCGTTATTCAATATTGTCTCCCAGTAGGAAAAACCAAAATCAAGTTTCCATAAAGCTGATACAATTGCGAGGCTGCCTGCGCTTTTTACAGCTACTTTATCCGCATTGAACTCCATTTCCCTCGAAAGAGAGGAATGCATTAAATTCAGAAACATATAAAAAAGTTCGAGAGTTTTTCGAATGATCCAAATAATAGGTGTTATAACCCACGCTGCAGCAGAAAGCCTAAAATCGGAATTTCTCCATTGCTCAAGAATTTCATCCCATTTATCCCTGTCATAAATCATATCATAAATAATGGTATTTGCGCTATGTATATAACTGCCTATTTTCATGCTTCTTTGGGAAAAATGACCAAACTCATGAGCCATTACCGCTTTAAATTCGCTCAAATTCAATGAACTCACCAAACCAAGTCCAATAGTCAATTCTTTCCTTGTAGGTAATAGCAAACTTAACCATACATTAGTATATCTGACATAGGCGTTAACATCGGGGTCTATATAAATTGATTTAGGTTTGGGCGCACCTGTCTCTTTGCAAATCTGATGAATGAAATCGAATATAAGAGGGTTTTCTTCTTTTTTGAGTTTTATTCTGTTCTGCGGCTTTACATTTTTAAGCTTTACTATAAACTTTAATGTAAATAACAATAGCATTACTGATCCTGCAATTGAGCCCAATTTTACTAAAAGAGTGAATTTGTTGACATTTTCAATCTCATAAAAAAAAGCAAGCTTTACTAATTGTACCAAACCAAATAGCAAGGCAAGGTATAAAACGAAAAAAAGAATAATTGCGAGTATTGCCAAACCCGCCCTAAACATATAGGACTTAGATAAACTAGTCAGATTTTTAGGAACTAAAACCGGATTGGAAATTGTAATTATGTTCATCGGAATAAATAAAAATTGTATTGAATTTTACTTCGTCAATTTCAAGTCTTTAATTACTTTAAAAGCTTTATCTACCACATCTTCACTTACCAATACCGTAAATTCATTAGAAGTCGAAATTACTTCGTAGATAATAATACCTTCCCAAGCCAAACGTTGGAAAATAAAGTAATAAATCCCTGATGTAGTAGTATTTTCTTTGGGTAATTTTACTGTTACTGATGAAAGGTTTTCCAGTTTTTGCGTCAACTTTTCCCCTTTGAAATATTTGTCTACCAAATGCGCCAGGCTGTCACTTAACACGATATTAGTTTCATGAACTCCGCGAGAAGATGTAAAGAAAACATCCGGTAAGTCATTAATTTCGGCAATCAATTCGGATTGTTTTGCAAAAATGGTATCCGAGACTAAAAAAGTATAATCTGTTAAGGAAGAACGAACGGTGATTTCACCAATTCCTTTCAATACTTTGGTAACTTTATGATTCACTTGAAAATCCAAATCTTCGGAAAGACGTTTCAAAGCCATAATGACAGCTCCCTGCTTCACATCTTTTCCTAATTCCGCTTCCAATTCGTCAGAAATATTTCTGGCCAAAGAAGTCAAATTAATAATGCCTTGCGATAAGGCGTTCAGTAAGAAAGGCTTAGTCTTAATGTAGTTTTCTACAACAGAAGAAATCGTTTTCATTTCCAACTTGTTTTAAATTCTGTGCAAATTTACTAAATAAAACAATTTGTTACAAAAACAACAGAATATTTTTTAAAAGTGATAAAAGGCGTCTTCCAGGTGATCTATGTTAAAATTACCATTTTCTTTCACCACTGCTATGATGTCGAAACGAATTTCCAAGTCAAGACCACTTTGCTGCACGTACTCATCAATGGCTTTTACCAAGAGTTTGATTTTTTTCTTGTTGACAAAATCCTCGGGCGAACCAAATTCTACAGTAGAACGGGTTTTCACTTCCACTACGATAAGCCAATCTTGTTTTCGGGCAATAATATCAATTTCCGCCTTTTGGAAAACGAAATTCTGTTCTAAAATCTCATAGCCGTTTTCTCGAAGATAGGCAACTGCAGCTACTTCACCTTGTTTTCCTAAATCGTTATGATCCGCCATTATTTATATTCAAAAAAAACTTTAGTACATTCTGCATTCACATCCAATTCGATTTGAGAACCGAAAACCAATGCGCGGTTATCCTGAATATGGCCTGCAGGAAAATTATAAACGATAGGAATATTGTATTTCTTGGTAACGTCTTCGATAATCTGCAAAGCATCTTTACCCCAAGGAATGTCATTGTCTTTCATTTTTGTCATTCCACCCACCATGATTCCTTTAATGCTTTCCAAACAGCCATTGCGTTTTAAATTCATCATCATTCGGTCAATGTGGTACAGGTATTCATCCAAATCTTCAATGAATAAAATTTTATCATTGCAATCTATGGCAGAAGGAGAACCAAATAAACTGTATAAAATCGACAAATTCCCTCCGACTAATTCTCCTTTGGCTTTGCCTAATTTATTCATCGGATGAAACGGAATATCATATTCCAATCGTTCTTGACCAAACAAAGCGACCTTCATTGTTTCTTTTGCCTGTTTCGATGCTTTAGCAACGGTTACTGGCATGATACCGTGAATGGATTGATAACCCATCGTATTCAAATGACTGTGTAAAACAGTAACATCGCTAAAGCCGACAATCCATTTTGGATTTTGTTTGAACTTTGTAAAATCCAATAAATCCAACATACGAACCGTTCCATAACCCCCACGAACACACCAAATCATTTTAATATTAGGATTGTCCAACTGTTCTTGAAAATCTTTAGCACGTTGTTCATCGGTTCCTGCCAACTGATTCAAATCCAAACCAATTGTGCTCCCAACTTTTACTTCCAATCCCCAGCTTTTAAGCAAATCGATTGCCGGTTTTAAATTGTCATCAATATTTTTACGCGCTGTAGCTACAATGGCTACGGTATCGCCTTTTTTTAATAAAGGAGGTGTAATCATAGTTTTGGTTTGTCCCATTAAGGTGAATGAAAATACTAAAAGTAAAAATGTAAGTGCCTTTTTCATTTGAACTGCATCAGGTTTGACAAATATAAAAATTATAATACAATAGCCCTGATGGAAACGGCATCCTTTTTTTGCTTTGACCAATGGCAAAAAAAGATAGAGTGATCTCGTCCTAAAGACGGGAGAATAGCTTCTAATAAAAATCAGCATAATAAATCTAAAAACCTTATTTTTGCACTCAATTTAATTGCGTTATGTTACAAAATCCGAAGAGATATACTATTACGGCAGCATTGCCTTATACAAACGGTCCCATACACATTGGTCACTTGGCTGGTGTTTATGTGCCCGGTGATATTTATGCCCGCTTTTTACGTTTACAAGGAAAAGATGTAGCTTACATCTGCGGAAGCGATGAACACGGTGTAGCCATTTCCATGAAAGCCAAAAAAGAAGGCATTACCCCTCAGGAAGTAATTGATAAATACGATGGAATCATTCGTCAATCCTTTATTGATTTCGGAATATCTTTTGACAATTATTCTAGAACTTCTGCGGAAATTCATCATAAAACGGCTTCAGAATTTTTTAGAAAATTATACGATGAAGGTAAATTCATCGAAGAAACAACAGATCAGTTGTATGACGAAAAAGCAGAACAGTTTTTAGCCGATCGTTTTGTTACCGGTACTTGTCCGAAGTGTTCCAATCCGGAAGCCTATGGTGATCAATGTGAAAAATGTGGTTCCTCTTTAAATGCTACGGATTTAATTAATCCGAAATCAACCATTACTGGTACAACGCCGGTTTTAAAATCAACCAAACACTGGTTTTTACCTTTAAATGAATATTCTGATTTCTTACAGGAATGGATTGTAGAAGGTCATAAAAATGACTGGAAACCGAATGTGTACGGACAGGTAAAATCATGGATTGATGGTGGATTAGAACCCCGTGCGGTAACCCGTGACTTGGATTGGGGAATTGATGTTCCCGTGGAAGGTGCTGAAGGCAAAAAACTATATGTGTGGTTTGATGCGCCTATAGGCTATATTTCTTCCACCAAAGAATGGGCGGCACGTGAAGGAAAAGACTGGGAGCCGTATTGGAAATCGGATGATACCAAATTAGTACACTTCATCGGAAAAGACAATATTGTATTCCACTGTGTGATTTTCCCAGCGATGTTAAAAGCGGAAGGAAGTTACATTTTGCCGGATAATGTTCCTGCGAACGAATTCCTGAATTTAGAAGGCAACAAATTGTCTACTTCTAAAAACTGGGCGGTTTGGTTACACGAATACTTGATTGATTTTCCTGAAAAACAGGATGCTTTACGTTATGCTTTGACGGCGAACGCACCTGAAACCAAAGACAACGATTTTACCTGGAAAGATTTTCAGGCGAGAAACAATAACGAATTAGCGGCTATTTTCGGAAACTTCATCAACCGTGTAGTGGTATTGACGAATAAATATTATGAAGGAGTTGTTCCAACGCCAAATGAATATAGTGAAGTTGATTTAGCAACTTTAACAGAATTAAAAGCCTATCCTGCAGTGATTGCATCTTCTGTGGAGCGCTACCGATTCAGAGAAGCTTTGGGTGAGATGATGAATGTAGCCCGTTTGGGTAATAAATATTTAGCCGATGAAGAGCCTTGGAAAATGGTAAAAACCGATCCTGAGCGTGTAAAGACACAAATGTATGTGGCGTTGCAAATTGCCGCTGCTTTGCGTGTATTGGCTGAACCATTCTTGCCTTTTACTGCTACGAAATTGGCCAACATTTTAAAATTAGACGAATTGAACTGGAATACGGTTGCTGAAACCAGCGATTTATTACCGGCAGGTCACACTATTGGCGAAGCTGAAATTCTTTTCGCTCAGATTGAAGATACTGAAATACAAAAACAAATTGACAAACTCGAAGCAACTAAAAAAGCCAATGTAGTTGCTGATAACAATAAAATTATGCCTCAAAAAGAAACTGCTACTTTCGATGATTTCTCAAAAATCGATTTACGTGTTGGAACCATTATCGAAGCTGAAAAAATGCCAAAAGCCGATAAATTATTAGTTTTAAAAGTAGATACCGGACTTGACGTTCGTACGATTGTTTCGGGAATTGCCGAGCACTTTACACCGGAAGAAGTAATTGGAAAAAGAGTAACAGTTTTAGTAAACTTAGCACCAAGAGCGTTACGTGGTGTAGAAAGTCAGGGAATGTTATTATTGACTAACAATGCTGAAGGAAAATTAGTATTTGTATCTCCTGAAAAAGAAGGAGTGGAAAACGGAGCAACTATCGCATAATAAGTTACTACATCATGAAACTAAAAATCATTGCTTTTCTGCTATTTGTGCAGCAAATTTCATTATCTCAAGAAAAGATAAACACATTTAGTTATGAAATTAATAAACCAAAAAATGTTGTCACTCTAACGGATGACATAAATGAAAAAGTTGTATTTATTTACAACTATAAAACTCAAATCGATTTTTTACTTTTCGATGATACTATGAGTCCTAAAGGAAAAATTTCGGAATCATTTGCAGAAAAGGAAAATAGATTCTATTTGGGATATAGTTTTAGCGACAATCTTTATTACACCTATTGGGCAAAAGATAATACTATTGAAGTCAAGGAATTGGACTTTGCTACCAATACTGTAAAAACAAGCCAAATTGATTTGATTTCAGAAAACAAAGGAAAAGTAATTTCTTACTTATCGGAAAACGGAAAATGTTATATTTTATCTTCTAGTAAAGGAAGCAACTTATTAACCATTTTCGTTTTAGAAAAAAATGCTGCAATTCAAAAAACAGTCGATCTTAAAGATATGAAATTCTTGAACTCAGATGGTGGTTTCGCCAATTTTAATGATATATGTTGGGAAGGAAATGGAGCTTTTTATAAAGACGGTTTCAGAGTTATGTCAAACAATACCTTCCCATCGTTAGTTTCAAGTACTCAAAAGAAAAAGATCTTCTTAAAAGATGACGTATTAACTTTGTGTTTTGATTACAATTCCAATTTCACGCAAACACTATCCATTAATTTAAAAGACTTTTCCGCATCACAGAAGGTTTTCAACAAACAGTTTGTTACTACAGACAATCAGTTAGCTACTATTGATTCAAATTCCTATATCATCAACAATCATGTTTTTCAAATAAAAACAATCGAAGGAAAGATTTATTTAAGCATAAAAGATGCTGAAAACAATGAAGTTAAAAATATATTATATCAAATAGATAATTTTGGAACTACTTATAATTCTGATTTAACTGAGGAAATTGGTAGCATTACCAAAAAAACAATTTTAGAAAAGCCGAATCAATTTGTAAGACGAGTTAACAGACAAAATCCTTCTATCTCAGGTTATTTTGAAAATGACAAATACCATATTACACTTGGTGGTGTTTCTTATCCACAACAAAACTCAGGAGCATTTATTGGCGGAGCATTTGGTGGGTTAATTGGTGGAATAGTTGGTGCTTTGGTGGCTGGAAATACTAGTAATTTGGAAATTAATTCCTATGCCAATAAAATAGTTGTACATACCAAAATCATTTTTGATTCAAATTTTAATCATGTTGCCGAAAAAGCACAGGATTCAAAATTAGAAAACTTGAGAAAATATATTGAAACTCAAAAAGATCAAGAATTTCAATTGGTTTACAGTTTAAAAAACAAGTTGTATTTAACAAGTTATAACAAGGAATTAAAACAAACTACCTTCTATCAATTTTAAATCAAAATAACCTTCAACGGCTTACTATAAATGATAAAATACAGTTTCATAAAATTTGTTGATTGATAAACACCCATAAAAGTTATTTTCCCGCAATCCGGTTTGATTACTAAATCCTTTTTAAATACGCTAAAGTTTTATAACTTAGTACATATCAGAAAAATCCCTCTAAAGAAAGATTTTTGAAAATTCACACCCTAATGAACATTAAAGTAATCGCATTTGATGCCGACGACACTTTATGGCACAACGAACCTTATTTTGATGAAGCACAGGCCAAGTTTTGCGACCTATTCCAGGACTTTGCTTCTCGTCAGGAATTGTTACAGCTCATTCTGACGCATCAAGTAAAAAACTTACCCTTGTATGGTTTCGGGATTAAAGCATTTACGTTATCCATGATTGAGACGGGTTTGTCCTTGACCAATCATCAGCTTTCCGGTAAAGCAGTGGAAAAAATTCTGCAAATAGGAAAGGAATTATTGGAAAAACCGGTGGAATTGTTACCTAATGTAGAAACTGTTTTAAAAGAACTCCACGGTAAATACAAATTGATTGTAGCTACTAAAGGCGACTTGAAAGACCAACATCGCAAATTACACGATTCGCATTTGGGTCATTATTTTCACCATATTGAAGTAATGAGCGATAAAACCGATTTGGATTATCAAAAAATGTTGTCCCGACTGGATATCAAAGAATCTGAATTTTTAATGATTGGCAATTCACTGAAATCAGATGTTCTTCCTGTATTGAACATAGGTGGTCACGCTATTCATATACCTTACCATACGACATGGGAATACGAAAAAATAGATTTTGAAATCGACCACATTAACTTTCGTGCGGTTGAACAAATTATGAATATCTTACCTTTGTTATAATGATGCGCAAACTTGATATAGCCACCTGGAATCGTAAAGAACATTACGAGTTCTTCAGCAAAATGGAAGAACCTTTTTTTGGGTTTACCATTCCACTGGATTGCACGGGAGCCTATGAAAAAGCGAAAGAGTTAAACATTTCGTTTTTTGTCTATTACCTACATAAAACGCTTATCGCAATTAATAGTATTGAAAATTTCAGGTATAGGATCATAAACAATGAAGTGGTTGTATTTGACAGAATCAATGTTTCGGCAACCATTATGCGTGAAGACAAAACTTTTGGCTTTTCATTCATCGAGTTTGACGAAGACATTCATAGATTTAATGAAATTGCCCAAAAAGAAATCCAAAGAATTCAAACTACTTCTGGATTGTTTACCCGCGAATTCAATGAAGTGAATTTGATTCATTTCTCTGCAGTACCATGGGTCAATTTCTCATCCGTTTCTCATGCACGCGGCTTTAATTACCCTGACAGCTGTCCAAAAATAGCCTTTGGTGAACACACTGAAACCGATGGAATAAAAAGTATGCCTTTCTCTGTACACGTACATCACGGTCTAATGGATGGCTATCATGTAGGATTATTTTTAGAAAGATTGAAAGCAGAAATGCAATAAAAAAATTCGTAACTTTATGAAAAAAGTAAAGTTATGTTATCTAAAAGTATCGAATCAGCATTAAATAACCAAGTTCGTATCGAAGCCGAATCTTCACAAATTTATTTATCTATGGCTTGCTGGGCCGAAACTAAAGGTTTTGAAGGAATTGCCAGTTTTATGTATTTACAATCGGATGAAGAAAGAGCGCACATGCTCAAACTGATTAAATACCTTAACGAACGTGGCGGACACGCAACTGTAACCGAACTAAAAGCACCCAAAACACAATTTGGCGATTTTAAAGAAATGTTTGAAGAATTGTACAAGCACGAATTATTCGTGTCCAACTCAATCAACGAACTGGTACATATTGCTTTACAGGAAAAAGATTATGCCACCCACAATTTCTTACAATGGTATGTAGCCGAACAAATCGAAGAAGAAGCACAAGCGAAAACCATTTTGGATAAAATCAATCTTATTGGAGATGACAAAGGAGGGTTATATCTATTTGACAGAGACATACAACAACTGAATGTTAAAAGTTCGGTGGGGGCCAAAAATTAATCGTATCCCATTATGTTTTGAGTAAAAAAGAGAAACATAAAAAAAAAGAGAAACACGATAAAGTGTTGCAAAAACAACTTAAAATCGCCAAAGATTGTAAGTCGAAATGCTGTGAGAAGTACAAAAAAAAAGAAAGCAAGCGTTGCAAACGATGTCCCATGTTTGATCTCATCAAAAAACTTCATGTCAATGATTTTGAGCTGAATTCAAAAAAAGAATAATTCGTTAAAAAATAGCCAAACATACTAGAAGATAATCCATCAAGTTCGTACCTTTGCGTTCGTTAACTTTTTAACTCAAAAATTATGTATCCAGAGGAAATGGTAAAACCAATGCGTGCTGAATTATCAGAGGCAGGTTTTCAAGATTTATATAGTGCTGAAGCTGTCGAAAATGCTTTAGCTCAAAAAGGAACAACATTAGTAGTGGTAAATTCGGTTTGTGGTTGTGCAGCACGTAATGCGCGCCCGGGAGCTAAAATGAGTTTAGCTGGTGCCAAAAAACCAGACCACTTGGTAACTGTTTTTGCAGGTGTAGACAAAGAAGCTGTAGATGCTGCTCGCCAACACATGTTTCCTTTTCCACCGTCTTCACCAAGCATTGCTTTATTTAAAGACGGAGAATTGGTTCACATGTTAGAGCGTCACCACATTGAAGGTCGCCCAGCTGAAATTATTGCAGAAAATTTAACAGATGCGTATAGCGAATTCTGTTAATTGATTTGATTACAATACAAATGTCATTCTGGAAGAAGGCTATCCTTTCATCAGAATGACATTTTTTTATTTATTTTGTGCAAACTTTAAAGCGATGCAAAAAATTATTTCCTATCCGCTATCTATAGTCTATTATTTATTTTTCGGATTTTGGCTAGTTCTGTTTCATCCAATTCAATGGTTTTGTATTACTGTATTCGGTTATAACGCACATCGATGGAGTGTTGCGATTTTAAATGGTTTTTTAGTTCGAACCACTCACCTACTCGGCACTACTTATTCGATTGAAGGTTTTGAAAATATACCCAACAATCAGCCGTTAATTATTGTAAGCAATCATCAAAGTTTATACGATATTCCGCCGTATATTTGGTTTTTAAGAAAATGCCATCCAAAATTCATCAGTAAAAAAGAATTAGGGAAAGGAATTCCAAGTGTTTCCTTTAATCTCCGCCATGGTGGCTCTGCACTTATAGACAGAAAAGATCCGAAACAAGCTCTGCCTGAAATCAAACGTGTAGCTGAGTATATTAACAAAAATAATTATTCTGTTGTTATTTTTCCGGAAGGAACAAGAAGCAAAACCGGTGTACCAAAACCTTTTGCTGTCAACGGATTGAAAATGCTGTATAAATTTGCGCCCGACGCGTACTTTTTACCTGTTACCATAAACAATTCATGGAAAATGACGCGTTATGGACAATTCCCTTTAGGTTTGGGGAATCGTTTGTCGTTTACCATTCACAAACCACTTAAAATTAGCGATCATACTTTCGAAGAAATTATCGAAAAAACCGAAAGTGTTATCACGCAAAACATCAAAAAAAGTTAATTATGTCTATACAAAATGTGCGTCGTGAAGTGATGCAGTTTTTAGAAAAAAACATCGACTCCTTTGTCGAGACCTACTTGATGCCTGTAGAAAAAATATGGCAGCCAAGTGATTTATTACCCAATTCTGAAAAAGATACTTTTCTAGAAGAAGTAACAGAATTGAGAGAAATTGCAAAAGATTTACCGTATGATTTCTGGGTAGTTTTAGTCGGCGACACCATTACCGAAGAAGCTTTACCAACTTATGAATCTTGGTTGATGGACGTGGAAGGCGTTTCTCAAAAAGGAGAAGGCGGCGATAACGGATGGGCAAAATGGCTACGTCAATGGACGGGAGAAGAAAACCGTCATGGCGATCTATTAAACAAATATTTGTACCTATCCGGAAAAGTAAACATGCGTGAAGTGGAAATTACTACACAGCATTTAATTAATGACGGTTTTGATCCGGGAACCGACAGAGATCCTTACAAAAACTTTGTATTTACTAGCTTTCAAGAATTAGCAACTTACATTTCTCACAATCGTGTAGCTCAAATTGCCAAACGATTTGGAGATCACAAATTATCTAAAATTTGTCGTTTGATTGCTGGGGACGAAATGCGCCACCATCATGCTTATTCAGAGTTTGTTAACCGTATTTTCAAAATTGATCCAAGCGAAATGATGTTGTCTTTTCAATACATGATGAAACAAAAAATCACTATGCCTGCGCATTTAATTCGTGAATCTGGAGAATCTATAGGTACAGCCTTTGAAAAATTCTCAGAATCGGCGCAACGTATTGGAGTATATACTGCTATGGATTATGTAGAGATTCTTCAAAAATTAATTGACAAATGGGAAATTGATAAGATTACTGGTTTGACAGATGAAGCAGAAAAAGCGAGAGATTATTTAATGAAATTACCTTCACGAATGACCAGAATTGCGGAACGTTTAGTAATTCCTGCAGAAGAAAAATTATTCAAATGGGTACAACCTTCAATAACCGTTTAATATGAGCTTGATCGATACTACCATTACCTTCGTCAAAGAACAATTACACGATGCCGAAGGAGGACATGATTGGTTTCATATCGAGCGTGTGTTTAAAAATGCTTTATTGATTGCACAAGGAGAAGACTGCGATTTGACGGTTGTGAAGTTAGGTGCTTTGTTGCATGATGTAGCCGATAGTAAGTTCCACAATGGCGACGAAACGGTTGGTCCAAAAGTAGCTCGTGAATTTTTGGAAAGTCAAAATGCCGCAGAAGAAACCATCCAACATGTCATTAACATCATTGAAAACATATCATTCAAAGGTGGGAATTTCGAGAAGAAATTCAACTCTATTGAGTTGGAAATTGTTCAGGATGCCGATCGATTAGACGCTATAGGAGCGATAGGTGTGGCAAGAGCTTTCAATTATGGTGGTTTTAAAAACCGTGCCTTATACAATCCGAACATTCAACCCAACCTCAACATGAGTAAGGAAGAATACAAAAAAAGTGATTCCCCAACTATCAATCATTTTTACGAGAAACTACTGCTCTTAAAAGACAAAATGAATACTGTATCCGGCAAGAAAATTGCGGAAGAACGTCATCGTTACATGGAACAATTTCTTTCCCAATTTTACGCGGAATGGGAAGGCCATAAATAAAAAAGAGAACCGTAATGGTTCTCTTTTTATTTATACATTATTTTCCAGTAAATTCGGCTTTTCTCTTTTCTAAGAAAGCCGTTGTACCTTCTTTAAAATCGGCAGTAGCAAAACATTCACCGAATTTATTAATTTCGATATCATAACCATTTACGCCGTCTTTAAAATTGGCATTCACAGCCTGCATAGCTTTACTGATAGCAACCGGTGAATTTTTCAAAATTTTATTGGCAATAGTCATGTAGGTAGCAAATAAATCTGCTTGTGGCACCACATGATTTACCAAACCATAATTCAATGCTGTTGCAGCATCAATCATACCTGCAGTCATAATCATCTCCATTGCACGACCTTTACCTACTAATTGAGGCAAACGTTGCGTTCCACCATATCCTGGAATAACTCCTAAAGAAACTTCAGGCAAACCCATTTTAGCATTATCTGAAGCGATACGGAAATGACACGACATGGCCAATTCCAATCCACCTCCTAGAGCAAAACCGTTCACTGCAGCGATTACCGGTGTTTTCATGTTTTCTACAAAATTGAACAACAATTCCTGTCCTTTGGCTGCTAATTGCGCGCCTTCTTTTGCCGAGAAATGAGCAAATTCTGAAATATCAGCACCCGCAACGAAAGCTTTTTCACCACTTCCGGTAATGATAACCACTTGTACATTTTCATTCGCATCCAATTGTTTTAATACATCATGCAACTCTTCAATAGTAGCTTTATTCAATGCATTCAATTTTTCGGGACGATTAATGGTTACTGTTGCAATTCCTTTTTCGTGTTCGACTAAAATATTCTCAAATGTCATAACTAAATTATTGGTTAATGATAGGTAATGTTACTTTGAAAACAGTTCCTTTACCAATGGTAGAATCGAAGGTAATGGTTCCGTTATAATTTTCTATAATATTTTTAATAATTGCCAATCCCAATCCCATTCCGCTGGTTTTGGTTGTAAATTTAGGCTCAAAAATTCGGTCAAAATCCTCTACGGCTATTCCATTTCCATTGTCATGCACCTTAATGACCGCATTTCCATCTTCTCTTTTTACCGTAACGTCAATTCTTTTGATATCTTGTTCTTCTGGAATTGCCTGTATAGCATTTTTAACTAAATTGGTGATAATACGAATCAGTTGCGTTCTATCAATTTTGGTAATAATTTCTTCCGATTCGCTTGAAAATTCGATGTAATCCTCATTAAAAATATCCAGTGCCAAATCCACTACATCCACCACATTAAGGGTTTCGTTTTGCTGTGCCGGCATCGAAGCAAAATTAGAAAAAGCAGAAGCTACAGCGCTCATCGTGTCAATTTGCTGAATTAAAGTTCTGGAATAATCCGCAAGTTTTTGTTTTGCATTTGGATCTTCTGGGTTAAATCGCATTTCAAAGCTCTGCACAGTCAAACGCATTGGTGTTAAAGGATTTTTAATTTCGTGGGCCACTTGTTTCGCCATTTCTCGCCAAGCTCCTTCCCTTTCACCTTGTGCTAATTTGTTGGCGCTTTCTTCCAACTCATCGATCATATGATTGTACGATTGTATTAATCTATCGATTTCATAACTATTGGTTACTAAATCAATTTTTTCGTTCTTCTCCGTTAAAGATGTCTCGGTTAAACGATCGGAAATGGTTTTAAGAGATCTCGTGATATAACGTGATAAATAATACGCAATCCAAATAGAAATAACAATCATTCCAAAATATACCATCCCAAAAATTTTCAGGAAACTGATAATTTCTTCTTTGTAAAAATCATCTTCTTCAACGTAGGGTAAACGAATTATCCCTATCGGTTTGTCTTCGATATAATCCATCAGATACGTATAGGAAAAACGGTAGGTATTTTGCTCGTCTTCGGCTATGGATACATACCTGTTGTTTTCTGAAGTTTTAATTCTACGAATTATTGCTTCAGGTAAATTAGGAGACAACTGTCCTTTTATTATGGGTGCTTTCGATGTAATTATCAAATGTCCAGATAAGTCATAAATATCGATTTCGATATTATGAATATCAGCAATCTCAAATATTTTATCTTTAAAAATAGATTGCAAGTTGAATGTTGTCAGTGGATGCGGAGTCACTTCGAGGACATATTGAATATGTTGCTTAATTTGATTTTCCTTCCGAATTAGCCTGTCCTGATGGTACTCTTGATTTTCAATTTGAAAATGCACTAATGATACCCCGGCAATTAAAATAGACGATACAATCGTTATGAGAATCATTGCTAAAAAGATTCTAACGCGTAACGACCAGTTTTTTACCTTCAAAAGGGTTTCCATTGATTACTTTTTTTCTCTGATTTGTTTGTAGAATTTATAACCCAGCATTAAAAGTACAGAAAAAAGTACAATACCTATTACCCCATAAATCCAATTGATGGCATTTTTTAGGATAACCAAAAAAACAACTGCGAATAAAATTAGGGTAGCACCTTCATTCCATAATCGGAAAAATCCTGAAGAATGCTTTACATCGTCTTTTTGTAGCTGAAGAAAAATTTGATGGCATTTCAAATGGTAGAAATACAAAAGAAACACAAATCCCAATTTAACATGCATCCACGATTGGCTTAGCCAAACTGTACCTGCATCTGTAAAAAACAACATCCAATACGCAAAAAAACTAGCCAAAATCGCACTTGGCCATGTAATAATATACCACAAACGGTATTGCATCAACTGGTATTGTTTGATTAGGATTTGTTGTTCAGGTTCAGGCTTTTGTTTCGCTTCGGCATGGTAAACAAATAAGCGTACGATATAAAACAATCCGGCAAACCATGTGATTACAAAAATTAAATGCAGTGATTTGATGTAATTGTAAAGCTCCATATTGGTTAATTTTTAGCCCAATCGGTAATCCATTTTGCTAAAGTATCCATCCAAGCTTCATCATCATTCAGGCAAGGTATCGCTTTGAATTTCTCACCACCATTTTCTACGAAATCTTCATTAGCTCTCATGGCAATTTCCTCCAAAGTTTCCAAACAATCGGCAACAAATGCAGGAGTAACCACTGCTAAATTTTTGATACCTTTTTTCGGCATTTTATTGATTTCGATATCAGTATACGGTTCAAGCCATTTGTCACCAGCTAGTCTAGACTGGAACGTTTCACTGTATTTTTCTTTTGGAATATTTAAAAGTTCAACTACTTGGCGTGTGGTTTCAAAACATTGATGACGGTAACAAAATTCATGAGCCGGAGATGCCGTCACACAACAACTTTTATCAATTTTACAATGAGATTTGGTTACATCGGTTTTACGGATATGACGTTCAGGAATCCCGTGATAAGAGAATAAAAGATGGTCGTACTCGAATCCTTCCAAATGTTTTTTAATGGAATCGGCTAAATTTTGAATATACTCTTTTCGGTTGTAAAATGAATTGATGACCGTGAATTTCATTTCAGGGAAAAGCTTTTTACGCAACTCTTCCGCTAAAACTATAATTGTTTTGGTCGATGCCATTGCATACTGTGGATACATTGGCAAAAGCAATACTTCAGTAACACCTTTATCTTTTAACTCTTGAAGTCCTTTTTGAATGGTCATTGAACCATAACGCATTGACAAAGCGATTGGAATAGCAACTCTTTCTTGTACTTTTTGATGTACATTTTTAGAAATCACCACTAACGGAGAACCTTCTTTTGTCCATATTTTACCATAGGCATGAGCAGATTCTTCTGGTCGTTTTCGTAAAATAATTCCTCGTACTAAAAATGCACGCAACAAATACGGAACATCAATCACGTATTTATCCATTAAAAATTCATCCAAATATGGTTTCACATCTTTTGGATCCGGACTTTCCGGAGATCCTAAATTCACTAATAAAACTCCTTTCATCTATATGCTTTTTTCTAATAAATATTTCTTGGGTGTAGTATTGTACTTTTTCTTAAATGCTGCAATGAAATGACTGGCGGTACTGTAGCCTATTTTTAGTCCGACTTCATTCACATTGTAGGAACCAGAATCTAACAAATTCCGAGCATACTCCATTTTATAATCAAACAAAAAACCATAAACCGTATCTCCATAAATTTGTTTGAAACCGGCTTTTAGTTTTTTTAGGTTTAAACCAACCTGATGTGCCAACTCTTCCAAGCCTGGAGGTTCGGCCATATTGGCTATAATAATTTCTTTGGCTTTCTTAATACGCTGCACATTCTCCTCATCTATAAGAAAGGGGCATTGTTCCGCATTAGGGTCTTCATTTTTATTAAAAAACAAACTCAACAATTCGTATCCTTTCCCTTTGTAGTATAAATTTTTTATGGAAGGATTGAGACTATAATGAAACATCTGATTTAGTACAATTGCCATTGAAGGCGTAATATTCTCTTCCCCATAATACTTTCGGTCTTTGTTCTGTTCACTTAAAAACGGAATGTGATCGGCATCGGAAGTAAACAAACCATGGAATTTTTTTATGGAGATCAAAATGGAGATTATCCAGGATTTCGGTTCTAAAACAACGTCCAAAGGCAATTCTTTTTCAGGATTATAAAAAAGTAAAGACTTTTCTTCCATCAAATCCAGCGTATAATTCCCTTGGTTAAAAATAAATTTTGCCTTGCCTTTTAAACCAAAATGAAACTGAATCAATCCGGTCTTAACCTGACGCTTATAGGTCAGATGTTCTACGGTATCATTCTGAAAACGAATTAAAATAAACTCATCGTCAATTTTAATCTCTTCCGAAAAATTTGATGCTTCTCTGGTACTCATAGCGATACTTTTTTTCAATATAAACAAAAGTCTAGAAAACTATTTATTTAGAATGATTCTACATAATCATGTTCTAACGACCCTATTTTGCTACAAAAATAAAAGAAATAACGATTGAAATCTTTTTTATTCCCAAAAAAACGTTTAGCGACACAAAAAGAACTTTTAGCGTTACTTTTATAAATTCCTACCGATTAAATTTGTCCCATCAATTGATTTTAAGGGATGACGAACAATTTGGAGGCCAAAACCACTACATTTTACGCAATTGGATTAAGTTATTTGAAGGCTGATGCGGAGATAAGAGGAAAATTTAGTCTGGACGAACAGGCTAAAGAATCCTTGTTAACTCAAGCAAAAAATGAAGGTATAGAAAGTTTAATTGTTACTTCAACTTGTAACAGAACCGAGATCTACGGTTTTGCACAACATCCATTCCAACTCATCAAATTATTGTGTGACAATAGTCAAGGCACAGTAGAGGACTTTCAAAAAGTAGCTTACGTTTACAAAAGCAAAGAAGCCATCAATCATTTATTTCGTGTAGGCACTGGATTGGATAGCCAGATTTTAGGTGATTTTGAAATCATATCTCAAATCAAAAACGCGTTTGTTACTTCTAAAAAACACGGATTGATTAACGCTTATATTGAACGTTTGGTCAATGCAGTAATACAGGCAAGCAAAAGAGTGAAAAATGAAACCGAAATTTCCTCTGGAGCTACCTCGGTGTCGTTTGCCTCAGTACAATATATTTTCAAGACTGTTCCCGATATCTCGGAGAAAAACATTTTACTTTTCGGTACTGGAAAAATAGGAAGAAATACTTGTGAGAATCTGGTAAAACATACCAAACACGACCAAATTACCTTAATTAACCGTACCAAAGATAAAGCAGAAAAACTAGCAAAAAAACTAGACTTAATTGTTAAAGACTATACTGATTTACAGGTTGAGATTCAAAAAGCCGATGTTTTAGTGGTTGCCACTGGTGCACAAAACCCTACAGTAGACAAGGCTATTCTAAATCTAAAAAAACCACTTTTGATTTTAGATTTATCGATTCCGAAAAACGTAAACGAAAACGTATTGGATGTAGAAGGTGTAGCACTGGTACACATGGATCATTTGTCGCAAATTACAGATGAAACTTTGGAAAACAGAAAGAAACAAGTACCGGCTGCCGAAGCGATTATTGAAGAAATCAAAGAAGAGTTTATTACTTGGTCTAAAGGCAGAAAGTATGCTCCAACCATTCATGCGTTAAAGGCGAAACTGAATGCTATCAAACAAACAGAATTGACCTACCAAAAGAAAAAAATGGATAATTTTGATGAGGAACAAGCTGAAATCATCAGTAACCGAATTATCCAAAAAATAACCAATCATTTTGCGAATCATTTAAAAGACGAAAACACTACGGTTGACGAAAGTGTAGAATGGATCCAAAAGATATTTCAATTGTAAAAGCCAATCAGTACAACACTGATAAACACTCCAATATACGTGTCAAAACAAAGTTCAAACAAAAAAAACATCCGAATAGGAACCCGCGATAGTGAATTAGCTTTATGGCAGGCGCATACTGTTGAAAAGCAGTTAAACGATTTAGGTTATCCCACAGAAATCATTGCCGTAAAATCGCAAGGTGATATCATACTTGACAAACCCTTATACGAATTAGGAATTACCGGAATTTTCACTAAAACACTTGATGTAGCCATGATTTCAGGTCAAGTGGATATTGCGGTACATTCTATGAAAGATGTGCCGACTGCTTTGCCAAAAGGGATAGTACAGGCAGCAGTTTTAGAACGCGCCAACACACTAGATATCTTGGTACACAAAGGCAATCTTGATTTTTTGGAATCAACCGGAACTATCGCTACTGGAAGCTTACGCCGTCAGGCACAATGGCTGAACAAATACCCTACTCATACGGTAGTTGATTTGCGTGGAAATGTCAATACACGCATGCAGAAACTACAAGACAACGACTGGAATGGAGCTGTTTTTGCAGCAGCAGGTTTAGAGCGAATCAATTTAAAACCTGAAACTTATATTGATTTGAATTGGATGATTCCTGCACCTGCTCAGGGTGCCATGTTAGTAGTGGCCATGGAAAATGACACGTTTGCATTGGAAGCATTGCGTGAGTTGAATCATGTTGAAACCGAAATTTGCACCTACATAGAACGTCAATTCTTAAGAACATTAGAAGGCGGTTGTACTGCACCCATCGGTGCTTTAGCAAAATACAATGAAGATAATGATACGATTGAATTTCAGGGTGTATTGTTTTCGTTGGATGGTCAGCAGAAATTAGAAATAGACCGTGCTTTTGATATTTCGGAATGGAAGAAATTAGGATTCCATTGTGCAAAAGAAATCTTAGCCAATGGTGGTGCGGAATTGATGGCCGACATCAAGGAAAAATTAAAAAAATAACCGGTTTATGGCAGCGAAACAAATCCGTATACTCTCAACCAAAACACTTTTGACCAATCAAAAGCAGTTTTTATTGAATGCAGATTTCTCTGTTATTGAAGCAGATTTCATCGAAACCAAAACCTTGGATTTCGAATTAAAAAACACCAATAGTGCTTTGATTTTTACGAGTCAGAATGCTGTAAATGCACTATTGAATCATCCCTCTATTGAGCAGTTGAAGTCCAAAGAAGTCTTCTGTGTGGGATTAAAAACAAAAGCATTACTGGAAGAAAACGGATTTAAGGTAGTGGCTTATACCGGATATGCACAAGATTTGGCCGAAATCATAGCTTTAGTATATAGTGATTTAAGTTATACTTTTTTTAGTGGTACTTTACGTCGGGATACCCTTCCTGATTTATTGAAGGAAGCCGGAATTGTTTTCAATGAGATACAGGTTTATGAAACACTTTTAACACCCCAAAAGATGAACGCCAAACCGGACTGTATTCTATTTTTTAGTCCGTCGGCGGTAGAAAGTTATTTTCAGCAAAACAACATTACTGATGAAATTGCATTCTGCATAGGCAACACTACTGCAGAAGCATTGGAATCCAAGAAAATAAAAAACATTATAATCGCGAATCAACCTACTGTGGAAAACACGATTATTCAAACCATAAATTATTACAAACACGAATAGCAGTTCGCTAAAAGCAATAAGATGATAAAAAACGACCTATTTTTAAGAGCATTAAAAGGAGAAACTGTTGAACGTCCACCTGTTTGGATGATGCGTCAGGCCGGAAGATATTTACCAGAATTCAGAGCATTACGTGATAAATATGATTTTTTTACCCGTTGTGAAACCCCTGAATTGGCTGCCGAAATTACAGTTCAACCTATCCGAATTGTGAAGCCGGATGCTGCGATTTTATTCTCTGATATTCTTGTAGTTCCAAGAGCTATGGGAATCCATGTGGAATTAAAAGACAATTTAGGTCCAATTATCCCGGATCCTATCCGATCAACAGAGCAAGTTGAAAAAGTATTCATTCCGAATATTGAAGAAAGTTTGGGCTATGTAATGGATGCCATCAAACTGACCAAAGAAATGTTGAACGACGAAGTACCTTTGATTGGTTTTGCGGGTTCCCCATGGACTATTTTCTGTTATGCTGTAGAAGGGAAAGGATCTAAAAGTTTCGATACTGCCAAAGGATTCTGTTTTTCAAACCCGGTAGCAGCACATTCTTTATTACAGAAAATTACAGATACCACCATTTTATACTTAAAAGAAAAAGTAAAATCAGGCGTAAATGCCGTACAGATTTTTGATTCTTGGGGCGGAATGTTATCGCCTGTAGATTATCAGGAATTCTCATGGCAATACATCAACCAGATTGTAGAAGCTTTAGCCGAAGAAACAGAAGTAATTGTTTTCGGTAAAGGATGTTGGTTTGCCTTGAATGAAATGTCGAAATCGAAAGCATCAGCTTTAGGAGTAGACTGGACATGTTCGGCAAGAAACGCCCGTTATTTAACCGGCGGTAACATCACACTACAGGGTAATTTTGACCCATCACGTTTATTATCTCCAATACCTACCATCAAAAAAATGGTACATGAGATGATTGATGAATTTGGAAAGGACAAATACATTGTAAACCTTGGACACGGTATTTTACCGAACATCCCGGTAGACCATGCTAAAGCTTTTATTGAAGCCGTTAAAGAATACCAAAAGTAATCTTGGGCATGCGTCGTCGCCTCACTACTAGTTCCTTTATTTTTCTATTGCTGTTGGTTTGTCACTTTTCACAAGCACAAACTACTGTAAAGGCCAATGTCATCAGCGTTCTTGGTTTTCCACAAGTTGGGATTGAAACTGCTTTGGGACAGAAAACCAGTTTTCAAGTAGATGCTTTGGCTTCGGTTTGGAAATCGATCAACGGTGCTCCACAGCAGGCTTATATGGTGATTCCTGAGTTTCGGTATTACCCCAAAAAAGCGATGGAAGGATTCTATATAGGTGGACATGTAGGTGCTTCGGCTTTCAAAATGCAGAAGTGGAGCTATATCAATACCGACTATTACCAAAAAGGATATAATGTACTCTACGGTGTTACGGTGGGTTATCAAGTAAAAATTAATGAGCGCTTTGCAATGGATGCCTTTTTAGGAGGCGGATCCCAACAAGCCTACTATAACGGTTATTTATTAAGTACCGGAGAACGTTATGAAAATGCCAGACACTTCAACAAAAGTGGCGAATTATTGCCCTACCGTGGTGGCATTATGATTGTATACAAACTGAATCGGAAGAATGAAAAATAAGTTATTTCAAATTATCCAAAATCTTAGTTTATTCGTTGTAAACCATTCACTTTCCTTTCTATTGCTGGGCATACTTACATCGGTAAATGCACAAAGCTTAAAGAAAGACAGTATCGCCGTTCAAAAAATAATTCAGAAATACAACAAGGAGAAAAAAGTCCCTACACTCCTTACCATTACCGATACCAAAGAGGTGCAATTGATTTCTCAATATATTGAAAAATGTGTTGTTGAGAAAAAAAAGAAGGAGGCTAAACTAAAGTTGGAGCACGAATCCAAACTTGGGAGACGCTATCGCAATGGTGACAATTCGGTTGTACCCGATATTATAAAGATTTTAAGAGAAAAAAATCTAGAAAAAATCAATACCCTGCTTTCTGAAATGGATTTGGGTTTTGATGAGAAACCCAAGAAACTAATTCTTGATCCAGCGATAAAGCAACTGCTTTTTCAATACATTGAAGATGAAAATCTAGAACATATTATTGTTCAATTTTTAGGAATTAACAAGATAGAAGGAAGTATTCCTTTATTTGAAAACCGATTACTCTCAGGGCAATCGAAGGATAACGGACGTATTTTCTTCTGGCTTGCCCAAGAAGGCACAACAGAAAAAGCAGTCAATTACATCCACGAACTCTATTTTAAACAAGGTAAAAATTTACTTCACGAAACGTGGATTTTTGAGGGAATTTCAGAAATATTGAAAAAAGGATCAGAGCAGGAAAAAAAGAAAATCTTAGACATTGTTTTTGATTACCTTGAAAAAAATCCTGTTACGAATGCCGATTTTAAACATGACACCCATTTCTCCTTTTTTTCAGAATCACAACTTAAACTTGCTTTACTTTCAATAGTACTGGATAATGGAGATCAAAGAACATTCGGCTTACTTAAAAAAATTGAAGATATCTTGATCAAAGAATTAAAAGGGATGGAAGATATTGACGATTTTAAAAATAAAATAAAGCTGACATCAATACGGTTTCTAAACAATTCAGAGAAAGTAGGCGCTACATTGGAGAGTCTTACAAAAAAAGACATTTACTTTGAAATGCTTGAAGTGATTCAAAAAGATCCATTTTTACAAGAAAACAAAAATATTGAGCAACACGTTTTACAACAGTTTGACCGATTTGGATTTACAGACGCCTATGATCATGACCGATTACTAACGTATTTTAAGAACAAGAAAAAAGAGGAATTTACCTTATTGGTTCGAGAAAACATCCGCTCCAAAGAACTACAACACCAATTGTTGGAAGCGTTTACCATTAACAAATATACGTTTGACGAAATCAATCAGTACCTTTATAGTAGCGGCTTAATTGAACAGCCGATTTCGAAAGAACAGGTTACCAACTACCTGACTGAAAATGAGTATCCCAATGACCTCAATTCGATTTATACCTGTATGGAAATCGCTAAAATCAGTGTGGCATTTGATACCGAAACCGGATTCACACCAGTAGACTATGATGTATTATTGGATAATTTTGCTCAGGCATCCAAGCATAAAATTAGCGGTATACAATCGGTTGTAATTGCAAAGTTGAATCCCCAAAAAGAGCAGTTAGACTACCAGTTTTTGGTTCATTATAAAAACAAATGTTATGTAATGTTTCCAGAAGATTTCGGCGACTGGTATGATATGGAAAGTTTTCCAAAATTATTGGACTTAATTGTAAAAGATTCTGGGATAACAGAAGAATTTGTTTACGTTAGTACCGGAGGACAAGATGCGATGTATATTTTTGGCGAAACTAAAAAAATAGAACAACTGAAAAAGAAGTTTAAATTAGACTACGAATAAACGATACAGAATAGATGAAAACTAAATTTTATCACTACATAGAAACACTGCAAGATCAAATTTGCAAAGGATTGGAAGCTATGGATGGTGTTGCCCGATTCCGTCAGGATTTGTGGGAGCGTCCCGAAGGTGGAGGTGGAAGAACCCGTGTTATTGAAAACGGTCAAGTATTCGAAAAGGGCGGAGTAAATATTTCTGCGGTACATGGCGCTTTACCTAAAGCCATGCAGACCTATTTCAATGTGGGCGAGGTTGATTTTTTTGCCTGCGGACTGAGTTTGGTTATCCATCCGAAAAACCCTATGGTTCCTACAGTTCATGCCAATTGGCGCTATTTTGAAATGTATGATAAAGAAGGAACATTACTCAATTCCTGGTTTGGTGGCGGACAAGATTTGACGCCGTATTATTTGTTTGAGGAAGATGCCCGTCATTTTCATCAGACGTGTAAAACAGCTTGCGACAAGCACAATCCGGAGTTTTATCCGAAGTTTAAACAACAATGTGACGAGTACTTTTGGAATGCGCATCGTGATGAAGCCCGCGGTATTGGCGGTTTATTCTTTGATCATTGCAAAGCAACCGAAACTATGTCTATGGAAGATTGGTATCAGTTTGTTACCGAGGTAGGCAATAGTTTCCTTGAAGCGTATTTACCAATTGTCGAGAAGCGAAAAGACTTGCCTTATACCTCAGCGCAGCGCACTTGGCAGGAGATTCGTAGAGGACGTTATGTGGAATTCAATTTGGTACATGATAAAGGCACCTTATTTGGGTTAAAAACCAATGGAAGAATGGAATCCATACTAATGAGTTTACCGCCCCATGTACAATGGGTATATGACCATCATCCTGAAAAAGGAAGTGAAGAAGAGCGATTAATTCAAGTCTTAGCCAACCCAAAAGCTTGGGTTTAAAAAATAAAAACAGATTCAAACTGCCCCTATTTGGGGCTTTTTTTATGGTCAGGAGTTGATTATCGTTTATGGTTTGTCGTTTATAGTTAAAGGTGAAAAGCGATTATACACTGCTCCTTCTTCACTCAAGAGCAATTCATGTGCTAGATACACACGACATATATACGATATATACACGCCATATATACGCCATATATACGCCATATATACGTCATATATACGTCATATACAGTTCACTTATTACTATATACTTTGAGGCGATATTAATGCAACCGTAACTTACAAAAAAAGAGCCCGAAATAGTATCGGGCTCATTGGAAATCCTTGTTAAAGGTAGGTTGTAACTTCTTTTACTTCAAGTAGCTGAATAAATCCAAAGACTGCAGAATAACATTTTTCGAATTGTTAGTAGCATTGAATTCTGCTTCTAATTTCATGGTATTCTCTTTCAGTTTTTTAGCCGATTTGACTTGTAAATTTTTGAATTGATTGGCGAATCTCATCATTTTATCCGCATCTTTTTCAGATGGATTTGCTTTCACTAGGCTTCTTATGAATGCACTCACATCCAAATTTCCGACAAAGTAATTTTTAGCGATTTCTTTTTTGGTATTGACAGCAAAACCGGATTTGGTAGGATTTACCAAATAATTCAATCCGTTGGTGATCACGAAAACATCACCGTCTTTCAGTAAGACAATTGGTCCGAATTCCTCAGAAGTTTTAGTGATTACGTAATCATTCCCTACTTTTTCCAAACCTTTTTTTCGTACTCCAAGATCCAATAATTTATTCACCAATGTTGGGTGCGAAGAAGTTAAAAGTATAGAAAAAATCGGTTTTGTTTTCGTGATTGTTTTTTCTTCCAACACCTCTTCATAGTCTTCGTTGTAGGTAGTCTCGGTTATATTTTTAGTGTAAGGTGTCATGTTGTGCAGGAACATGGAAACGTCACCGTCAAAAATTGTAGCTGCAGCTTTTTCATCGATAATGGTGCTAAACAAGTCGGTAATAATATCTAAGTCTTGTTGTTCCATTGGTAAGCTTGCCAGCGCTTGCTCTGTTAATTTCGGGTAACTTTTAAGCACTTCTTCCGTACTCACATGGTACGACATAAAGGCTAGTGGCGCCTCATTTGGAAAATACTTAAAGATTGTTTTGTTGGGTTTTCTTGCAATTACTTTCGCAACAATTTTGGCCAAAGGTTCAGAATATTCAACTGATTGTTCCATTCTGGCTTTGTCATTTTCAAAATAAAAGTCACAGTTCATTCCTTTGATGGAGTGTGTTGCATTGTAGCTATTAACGTTCGGCATATAGCGGTATAAGTAGGATAACGCATTGAATTTACCCATTAAGCTGGTATAATTGACCCACGCCGAGATATCTGCTTTGGTATTGATTTTAGCTGAAACCGGCAACGTAAAACCATTTTCGAACAAGAGTGCCAATTGAGCTTCCTGTTCCGCTTGTTTTTCCAAACGTTCTCTTTCGCGTTCCTTTCTATTTTCCTCTTCAAGATTTCGGTAATAGTCTTCATTGTAAAGATCGGCCTCACCGGACTCCCCTTCCTCATCATCATTTGCAGGTTCTAATTCGGTTATAGGTTTCAATTCCTCAATTACTGCCGGTTCATCCACTACAATTGGAGCAGTTTCCTCAATTACTGCATATGCTGTATCTACCACAGCAGCTGCTGAATCAATTACTGCGACACTGTCAGCAGCGTATGCTTCGTAGTTTTTTTTATCCAATAGACCGAACAAAACGAGATGTTCATTGTTCCATGCCAGCGTATAATTGTTCTTTTTAGGAGAATACAATTCGTATTTTGGGAAACTTTTTATGGTTTCTACGATAGTATCGTTTGCTTTGTCTTGATCGATTTGATTCTGAATGAACTGCTTCAACCCTTTGTTATTGCGAAGTGGCAATGAAATTTGGTAGTACGGAATACTATCGGTGTAATTTCCGTGAATGGTAACCGGTTTCGTCTTGTCAACAAACGACATAAAATCGTTTAGTTTCACCTTAGCACTTTCCTGACTGAAACCTTTTAAAGCCTTGTGATTTAAGATACTATCAATGTTTACTTTTTTATCCAATTGCGGCATGTTGAATTGAACAAAATAGTCATGATTTTGTTTTTGTACCTGTGCAAAAGCCAATACAGGTAGCATTAAAAATAAATAGAAATACTTTTTCATAAATTAATTTGTGAAGCTTATGGAATTGTTCATCAGTTTATTGTTATTTAAAACATTCCATATATTCTGTTTTAAAAACACTGTTTTTTTGGATTTTGACAGTTTACTATTGGGATTTTGACTATTGGCTACTTCTTTATCGAAAGTATACACCGCAGTAATATGCGCCTTGAGTAAATCTTCTTTCTTATCGTCGTTCTTCGTTAGACTTTTCGGTAATGGATAGGAGGCTATACGTTCAAATTTACCATCATTTTCCCTGAAGTGCACCAGGTTATTTTTTTTATTCATGTTATTGAGCACTTTATTGAGCACCTCAACCGAGCTGTAGGAAAAATTGATTTTAAAAATATAACTGCTAAAATCGTGGGAGGTTGAGACATTAGAAACCCCTTTTATTTTAAGTGCATCCGATTTGAATTGTGCCAATTTCGCTTTGATTTCCTCTTCATTGGGAATGCTAACACCGTCGACTTCTTCCAGCATAATTGCCGATTTCATTTTGAGCCACGAATTGGAAAAATCAACAATCAGTGTATAATCACCCGATTGGTCTTTATTGTGTTTGATTTTTTCGGTGATTTCAAAACAACTGGTCAGAAGGAAGAAAATACTTAATAAAGTCCATTTTTTCATGGTGCAAAAATAAGATATAATTAACATATAGTCATCATTTGTAAAGAGAAAGATATTAACCCGAATTCCGTACCTTTACACCCTCAATAATTGAATATCACATTATGTTTCCATTACACCGAGGCAGAAGATTGCGCGTGAATGAATCGATACGAAGTTTAGTGCGCGAAACCAGTTTAAGTCCTGCCGATTTTATGTTTCCCATGTTCATTGCCGAAGGCGAAAATGTTTCCGTTGCTATTCCTTCGATGCCAGGCATTTATAGACGATCGATTGATTTGACCGTAGCTGAAGTGCAAGAATTATTTTCCTTAGGAATTCGAGCGGTTAATATTTATGTGAAAGTCAATGACGATTTGAAAGACAATACCGGAAAAGAAGCGTGGAATCCGAACGGATTGATGCAACAAGCCATTCGTGCCATCAAAGCGGCTTGTCCTGAGATGATTGTGATGCCCGATGTGGCATTGGATCCGTATTCGATTTATGGTCATGATGGAATTATTGAAAACGGAGATGTTGCCAATGATGCTACAGTAGAAGCCTTAGTTAAAATGGCGGTTTCACATGCGCAGGCCGGAGCTGATTTTGTAGCACCGAGTGATATGATGGACGGTCGTGTTTTGCGTTTGCGTGAAGGATTGGATGCTGCAGGATTTCATCATGTAGGCATCATGAGTTATTCGGCGAAATATGCCTCTGCCTTTTACGGTCCTTTCCGTGATGCTTTGGACAGTGCGCCAAAAGAAGCTGAAATTGCCGTTCCGAAAGACAAAAAAACCTATCAAATGGATTATGCCAACCGTATTGAAGCCATTAGAGAAGCCGTTATGGATGTGGAAGAAGGTGCCGATATGGTTATGGTAAAACCCGGGATTGCCTACTTGGACATTGTTCGAGAAGTCAAAAATGCGGTGAATGTTCCGGTAACAGTATTTCATGTATCCGGAGAATATGCCATGATTAAAGCAGCGTCTGAAAGAGGTTGGTTGGACCATGATAAAATCATGATGGAACAATTGATGTGTATCAAGCGTGCCGGTGCCAGTTTAATCTCTACCTATTTTGCTAAAGAAGCTGCTATTTTATTGAATCAGAAATAATGAAGAAATTACTATTTACCCTACTTGTTTTCAGTTTTTTATCGTGTAAAAAAGAAAGCCAAGAGCAGTTTGGGAAAACCGATGAAGACCTAACGACAACAACGAAAGTACAACCGGAGGCATTAGGACAAGAAATATTTGAAGGAAAAGGTGTTTGTTATACTTGTCATAAACCAGAAGTAAAAACAGTTGGACCTTCGATACAGGACATTGCCAAAATTTACAAAGAAAAAGGCGGAAGCATTACTGAATTCCTGAAGGAAAAAAGCGAACCGATTGTTGATCCGAGTCAGTATGCAACGATGAAAACCAACTTTGCAATCACTAAGAATTTACCTGAAGAAGAGTTAAAAGCGTTAGAAGCGTATATGCTCAGTTTTGCAAAATAAAACAAAAATCAAGTCATCCCCGGATGGCTTTTTTTATTTAAATGTTTTACTTTTATGCGATGGAAACTGCGTATATACAATCGCCATTGGGCATTACAAAAATAGAAGGAGACGAGAACGGCATTGCGGTGATTTGCTGCGCCAGTTCGAGCGTTGCTCTCGAGTCGGTATCATCCGAGGGGAACGAAAGCAAAACCATTCCTGCAGTACTTCAAGAAGCCGTTACGCAGCTACAGGATTATTTTGAAGGCAAACGTACCGAATTCACTTTCGCACTCAATCCACAAGGCACCGAATTTCAACAGAGAGTATGGCAGGAATTACTTACTATACCCTTTGGCAAGACCACTTCCTATATGGACTTATCCAAGAAATTAGGTGATGTGAAAGCCATCCGAGCTGTGGCATCGGCCAATGGTAAAAATCCGTTATGGATTGTAGTGCCATGTCACCGAGTGATTGGCAGTGACGGATCGCTAACCGGTTATGCCGGAGGATTGTGGCGTAAGAAATGGTTGTTGGAACATGAAAGTCCGTCGCAACAGCAAAGTTTATTTTAAATTATTCAATAACTAAATCAATATCATGAAAAACATCATTGTAACTATTTGTATTTTGTTCTTTTCCTTATCCAGTTTAGCCCAGGAAAAAAAGGCTATAATTGGCAAATGGACTTATAAGGAAATTTATGAAAAAGAAAAACAAGAGGAGGAAAACTTAGCAATGACTGAAATGATGTTTAAAGGCTTTAGTCTGGATTTTAAAGAAAGTGAAATGATCCTTACCTTAATGGGAAAATCAGAGGCAGCCCAATGGAGTTTTGATGCAGACAATTCCAATATCATTAATACTGTTTCGAAAACCGGCAAAAAGGCAAAACTTGTTATCATCAAACTAGATGAAAGTGAATTAGTAATCGAATTAGGAAATACCCCCTTCGTATTATCAAAATCTTAAATCGGTTTTACACCTTTCTATTTATTACATTCGTAACATCAACGCCAAAATCATCATATCATGTTAGACAAAATCCAGCTCGAAAACATCCTCTTTTTAGATATTGAAACCGTTCCTGAAACGGAATCCTTTTCAGACTTAGACGATACCAAGCAAGAACTTTTTGATCTTAAAACCAAATACCAACGCAAAGACGATTTTACTCCGGAGGAGTTTTATGACCGTGCCGGGATTTGGGCCGAGTTTGGAAAAATAGTTTGTATTTCGGTAGGCTATTTTACGTTCAAAGGAGATATCAGGCACTTTAGAGTTACTTCCTTTTTCGGTGAAGAAGTCAAGATACTGAAAGACTTCTCTAATGTACTGAACAATCATTTCAGTCAGCCCCAACATATTTTATGCGGACACAATGCCAAGGAATTCGACTTTCCATTTATCGCCAGACGTATGATTATTCATGGACTTCCGATACCGCAAAAGCTGAATTTATTTGGGAAGAAACCTTGGGAAGTACCCCATTTGGACACCTTGGAATTATGGAAATTCGGGGATTTCAAACATTACACCTCATTGAAATTACTGACTAATGTTTTGGGCATTCCTTCCCCGAAGGATGATATTGACGGCAGTGAAGTAGCACAGGTTTATTATGCAGACAAAAACATTGACCGTATAGTCACCTATTGCGAAAAAGATGTGATTGCTGTGGCACAAATCCTGCTTCGTTTGCGCAGGGAAGATTTATTGATTGAGGAAGAAATTATTCATGTGTAAGGCAATCCTTATGGAAATCACATTGCGAATAAAAAAATAAATATCTTTACAAAAAATACACTTTATGGTTTTAAGCAGATTTTGGCTCGTTATTTTTATTTCATCTATTCTATTTGTGGTGGTAAGTTTGTTTACCGGAAACAGTTATTCGATCGATTACGTATTGAATGGCAAAAAGGATGAACCTATTTTAGTTTCAGAGCAATACTTAAAACAAGTGCCGAAATTTATTGCCGACAGTATTGAAAAAGCGCCTGATATGACTATGGTTGTTAATCGTGATACTGTTAATGCTGATACTACCTATGTGTAT
This sequence comes from Flavobacterium sp. GCM10023249, assembly GCF_042653365.1. Lineage (NCBI taxonomy): Bacteria > Pseudomonadati > Bacteroidota > Flavobacteriia > Flavobacteriales > Flavobacteriaceae > Flavobacterium > Flavobacterium sp. GCM10023249. The sequence continues at coordinate 709,390 of NZ_JBHSHZ010000006.1, read as the reverse complement.
AAAAACCAGACTGTAAAAGTATACAGTGGTGTTCAAAAATCGGATGGATTATTACCTACCTGTAAAAACAGTTTGACAGATTTGATTATTCCGTTGATTGCGTATTTGGCTTTCTTTTGCGGCTTGATGGAATTACTCATTATTTCTGGCGCTTCCGAAAAATTAGCGAAGAAGTTGAGTCCGGTTTTTTCTAAAGTCTTTCCAACCGTTCCGAAGAATCACGAATCGATTTCCTATATGACGTTGAATTTTGCGGCTAACTTTTTGGGGTTGGATTCGGCTGCAACGCCATTCGGTTTGAAAGCCATGGAGAGTTTGCAGGAAATCAATCCGGAGAAAGACAAAGCGAGTGATGCACAGATTATGTTTATGTGTTTGCATGCGGCAGGATTGACCTTGATTCCAACTTCTATTATTGGTTACCGTGCTGCTGAAAACGCTTCCAATCCTGCGGATGTGATGTTACCTTGTATTATTACCTCTTTTGTAGGTACGATTGCTGCATTTATTCTGGTGGGTATCAAACAACGAATCAATTTCAAAAGCGCTTCATTAGTTGTTGCCATTACGACAGTTATAGCGGGAATTGCCGGTTTGTTATTCTATATCAACCGTATGGATTTAATCGGTAAAAATTATTTCACCGGGAATCTTTCCGGATTGATGTTGGTTACGATTATTGGTTTTACGTTGGTATTTGCTTTCAAGAACGAAGCGAAATTTACAGAAAAAGACACGACCATATTCGACACTTTTGTAGAAGGAGCTAAAAACGGATTGACTACCGGAGTAAAGATTTTTCCATACGTAATGGGAATGTTAGTTGCCATTTCCTTCTTTAGAAACAGTGGTTTATTTGAAATTATCAGTAATGGTATTTCGTTTGTCTTTTCGAACATTGGTGTGAGCAAACAAATCACCGATTCGTTGCCTGTAGCCATGTTGCGTCCTTTTAGTTCGGGAGGTTCCAGAGGATTTATGATTGATGCGATGCGTAATTTCGGCCCGGATTCCTTCACTGGACGTTTGGCTTGTATCTTCCAATGTAGTGCAGAAACCACCTTTTATGTGATTGCCGTTTATTTTGGATCGGTTAATATTAAAAACACCCGATATACTTTAGGGATGATGTTACTGGTAGATTTGATTTGTGTTATCACAGCCATATTAGTGGCCAGTTTGTTTTTTTAATCCTGTAAGTAGTTTAGGATGTTTACAATAATTTAATCTTAAAAAAACAATTTTATAGATTGATTTTGAGCAAAATGATTATTTTTATAGCGCCCAAATTTATGAATATGAAAAAATCTATTTTAGCCTTATTGGCCTTGTTTTTTCTACTCCCAATTGCCGCTTCCGCACAAGAAGAAGAAGTAGGTATTGAGAGTGATATCAATGCTGAGAACCCTCAGAAAGTAAAAATCTTAGACCTTTCGAACAAACAACTAACCAAGGTTCCGCCTGAAATTGCTCGATTTGTCAATGTAGAGAAGTTGTATTTGAGAAACAATCAAATCGTTTCCTTACCGATTGAGATCAGTAAAATGACCAAGTTGAAGGAGTTGTATTTGAACAACAATCAGATTCAGCGTTTTCCGATTGAAATCTGTAAACTTCCAAATCTTGAAAAACTGGAATTGAGTCGCAATAAAATGGAATACATTTCAACTTCCATTGCAAAGTTGACCAAATTAAGAAAACTGGATGTGAGCAATAACCGCATTAGTGATCTTCCTGCCGAAATGAGTGGATTGGTTAATTTGACTGAAATCAATTTTTCTACCAATACCATCAGAGCTATTTTTCCCGGTTTCGAGAACTGCAGAAATTTAAAAGTAATCAATGCAGGTAATAATAAAATTGAAATCCTTCCGATAGAGATTGGCGCGTTACCTAACTTAACAACCCTAATGGTTAACCAAAACAGAATTAGTGTACTTCCGAATGAAATTGGGAATCTGACCAATTTACAAACCTTGAATGTGGAAAAGAACTTGATTCGTAAAGTTCCGAATTCTATTGGGAATTTGGTTCAATTGAAAATAGTCGATTTGGATGAAAACCAATTGAAAACACTTCCAGAGGAAATGAACAATTTGGTAGTTTTAAAAGAATTGTATTTAGGAACCAATCCGTGGGTTTCCTTCCCAGACAGCTTAAAACCATTACTGGAAAAAATGCTGTTCGGACAGTCTGATTTAGTAAAAAAACTGGTAACCACTCCGAAACCATAAAAATTTCAAAGCCGATTTCTGATCGGCTTTTTTCGTAATTATTGCTATCTTTACGCATCAAAAAATAACTTCATGGACTTTATATACCAAGACCCGTATCCTATTTTAAAGGACGATACGCAGTACAAAAAATTAACTTCTGATTATGTAAAAACAGAACAATTAGGCGACCGTGAAATTTTAACCGTAGATCCAAAAGGTTTGGAATTATTGGCGCAGGAAGCGATGAATGATGTTTCTTTCATGCTTCGTTCAAAACACTTACAAAAGCTAAAAAATATTATTGATGATCCCGAAGCTACAGACAACGATCGTTTCGTGGCATACAACTTATTGCAGAATGCAGTGGTAGCCGTTGATGGAGAATTGCCTTCTTGTCAAGATACAGGAACTGCAATCGTGATGGCAAAAAAGGGAGAAAATGTGTATACTGGTGTAGATGATGGTGAATGGTTATCGAAAGGGATTTTCAATACGTTCCAAAACAAAAATCTTCGTTATTCACAGATTGTTCCTATCTCTATGTTTGAAGAGAAAAACTCGGGATCGAATCTTCCGGCGCAAATTGACATTTATGCTAAAAAAGGAGATTCTTACGAATTTTTATTCTTGACCAAAGGTGGTGGATCGGCAAATAAGACTTTCTTATACCAAAAGACAAAGTCCTTATTGAACGAGAAATCGACAGAAGAATTCATCCGTGAAAAAATCATGGATTTAGGAACTTCGGCATGTCCTCCCTACCATTTGGCTATTGTAATTGGTGGTACTTCTGCAGAAGCGAATTTAGCTACTGTAAAAAAAGCCTCTGCCGGTTATTATGACAACCTACCTACTTCTGGAAACATGTCAGGACAGGCGTTTCGTGATTTAGAATGGGAAGCCAGAGTACAACAAATTTGTCAAGAAAGTCATATTGGTGCGCAGTTTGGAGGAAAATATTTAACCCACGATGTTCGAGTGATTCGTTTGCCGCGTCATGCTGCTTCGTGCCCGGTTGGAATGGGAGTATCGTGTTCTGCCGATCGAAATATCAAAGGAAAAATTACCAAAGACGGTATCTTTTTGGAACAATTGGAAACCAATCCGAAACAATTTTTACCAGAAACCGCACCGCATTTGGAACCTGCAGTGGAGATTGATTTGAACAAACCAATGCAAGAAATATTGGCTGAGTTGTCGAAGTATCCGATCAAAACCCGTTTGAAACTTAACGGAACATTGATTGTTGCTAGAGACATTGCTCACGCTAAAATCAAAGAATTATTAGACGCCGGAAAACCGATGCCGGACTACTTTAAAAATCACCCGGTGTATTATGCCGGACCAGCCAAAACCCCAGACGGTATGCCATCGGGAAGTTTTGGGCCGACTACTGCGGGAAGAATGGACGTTTATGTGAACGAATTCCAAGCAGCCGGAGGAAGTATGGTCATGTTAGCAAAAGGAAACCGTACTAAAGAAGTGACCAATGCCTGTGCTACTTATGGAGGATTCTATTTAGGTTCTATTGGTGGTCCAGCAGCTATTTTAGCCAAAGAAAACATTTTATCAGTTGAAGTGGTTGACTTTGAAGAGTTAGGTATGGAAGCCGTTCGTAAAATTGAAGTGAAAGATTTCCCTGCGTTCATCATCACCGATGACAAAGGCAATGATTTCTTTGCTAATTTATAGTTTTTAAGACAATAGAATAAAGAGTAAAGAAAATAGAAAACCCGCTTCAATGATGAAGCGGGTTTTTTTATTTAACGAATAATTATAGTATTTTTTAGAGTTAATGATTGTTGCAAACCATCGTCAATTAAATTACCTCTTACCAAAATCTCTTCATTAGCCAATAGCGCTTTTTCGTCTAATTTATTTTCAAAAAACACTACTATTGTTCTTGTTAATCCTTTGTATTTAATTTCAGTTGAAATATAGCAATGTCCTCCATCTACACCCGTAGATAAAACATTATAATTTGAAAACTTTTGCTTAAAAATCATTTCAGTAATTCTACTCTACGTATAAAACCAAACCTTTTAGATAATGTCCTTCCGGATGGTAAATGTTGGTTGGGTGATCCGGACCTTGTGAAAGTTTGTGTAATACTCTGATGTTTCTTCCGGTTTCGATAGCCGCTGCGGCAACCGTGTTGTAGAACAATACATCGTCAATCACCTGAGAACAAGAAAAAGTAAACAGAATACCTTTTGGCGCCAATGCTTTCAATCCGGCAATATTCAACCGTTTGTATGCTTGTGTAGCGGTATGTTTGCTTTTGATGCTTTTAGCGAAAGCCGGCGGATCCAATACAATTACATCGTACTGTTGTGTGTGTGCTTTCATGAATTCGAATACATCGGAAGCGACAGGATTATGATTGGAATCCGGGAAATTCAGTTGCATATTTTTGTCGGCCAAATCGACTGCTTTTTGGGAAATATCCACGGAAGTGACCAACTCGGCACCGGCGCTCATGGCATAAATAGAGAAACCACCCGTATAACAGAAGGTATTCAATACTTTTTTGCCTTTCGCGTATTCTCCTAACAATTTACGATTGTCTCTTTGATCCAGGAAGAAGCCCGTTTTTTGGCCTTCAACCCAGTTAACAGCAAATAGAATATTATTTTCTTTAGCTACGGTTTCAGCTTTATCGCCATGTAAGAAAAAGTCTTTACCCGTATTGGGTAACGTACCACTGCTTTTACAATAAATCGTATCACAATTGGTAGCAAAATTATGCTTTATGGCTTCTGCTATTTTCTCAATTTGGAAATAAATACCCGAAGAGTGTGCTTGCAGTACCCAGTTTTTATCGTAATAATCGATGATTAAACCCGGAATTCCATCGCCTTCTCCGTGAATTACACGGAACGCATTGGTTACTTCCAAATCCAATAATTTCGTGCGTAATTCCCAAGCCGATTGCAATTTATCGTTCCAGAAGTTTTCTGAAAATGTTTCTTTGGCAAAAGTTAAGATACGTACTACGATACTTCCTTTATCACTGAAATAGCCTGTACCCAAATGATTGTTATTGGAATCGACCACATCGACCATTTCACCGTCATTCACTTCTTGTGTTACACCATAAACGGCTCCGCTGAACACCCATGGGTGGCGACGTTGAATGGATTTTTCTTTACCTGATTTTAAAATAACTTTCGGATAGGACATTTTTTCTGTGTTAAGCCGCGTGAGGGATGGAAGCAAGCTACCGTGTAGCGCGAACAGCCCGACCCTTATTGCGTTTGTAAAACGGGATAAGGGGCACGCCCAAATTATTATGCAAAGCTATGATTTATTTTATAAAAAAAGAGGCTGATTGCTCAACCTCTCTTCTGTTTCTGTATTCGTTATACCGATTTACTTTTTGGTAAACTTTTTACTGATTGTTTTTTGGCCGTCATTAACTTCTAAAATATACAATCCTGAAGCCAAGTCGGACACATTAATTTCTTTTTGAGCTACTTTTCCGGTTTTGATTTGTTGACCGTTCAGATTGTAGATTGCAAACGACACCTTACGGTTATCTACCATAGCAACATTCAATATACTTTCCACAGGGTTCGGATACATATCAAAATCGAAAATATTCTCTTCATTAGCGATTGCAGTTGCACTAATTGGTACTACCGGTGCTGCTGCGCCAATATTCACGGTATAATCTTCCACTTCTCCATACGAGAACGTTTCGCAAGACGTTGGTGCTGCGTTGTATTTCATAGAAACCCTCATTCTTGTAGTTCCGGCCAAAGCTGTGGTAGGCACAGTGAACGTACTGGATAGATTTCCACTGCTCGACGATGAACCAGAAGCCACTTGCTCTGTTGATTCGAAAGTACCGTTTTTATTATAATCAATCCACACTGCCCAGAATTCGGTATACGCTGAGGCTGTAAAACCGGCACTGTAGGTAATGGTGTTGGATCCGTAAGGTAGATTACCTACCAAGTTGGTAAAATTAGCATATCCGGCGTTAGCTCCAGTCGAATTAGCTATTCCACCGATGGCTACATAATCGATGAACTCATCGGCCACACTGTTTCCTTTAGTAGCACAATAGGTAATCGTTATAGGAGAAGTTGTCACGGCAACCGCATTACTAGATGCTGATACATTTCCTGCAGCATCTCTCGCTCTAACAGAAAAAGAATAATTCGTTGAAGCTGCCAATCCGGAAACTGTAGCGCTATTCGATGCGGAAGTTGTGATCAATGTTGCTCCGTTGTAGATATTATATCCGGTAACCCCAACATTATCAGTTGAAGCAGTCCAAGTCAAGTTTGTTGACGAAGATGTGGTTCCTGAGGCTGCTAAATTAGTTGGTGTAGATGGAACCTGAGTATCTGTACTTGTTGCAATAGTCGTTCTCCAAACACCACGACCGTATGTTGCAGCTGTAATATTGTTGTCGACATAATTGATTTCCAAATCGGTTACCGGTACATTCGGTAAATTTGTATCAAAAGGTTCCCAAGCCGTCAAGCTATCGTCTCTGTAGTATACTCCTAATGAAGTACCAACATATAAAGGATTTAACGGATTATTTGCCTGATGCACAATTACATTTTTACCAATAGACGGTAATCCGGTATTTATACTTGTAAACGTAACACCAGAATCGGTTGATTTATATACCAAACCTCCGGTTCCTTGCGTAATTGCATAAATGATAGTGCCATTGGTAGAATGAACACGGATGTCTTTTACTGTTGTTGGGAAAGTATACAATAAGGTAAAGTTAACTCCCTTATCGGTACTTTTATACAATTTGGCTGCGTCAGAAACATACATAATATTGTCGTTTGACGGATCGATAATTACATTTTCCACATTACTGGCGAAAGTGGTTGTACTGCCAATCCAAGAAGTTCCGTTTAGTTTGTAGACTTTGGTATACCCTCCGAAAACATCTCCGGCTGCGTTTATAGCCAACGGTGTTACCCAGTTTCCAGTACCAGGACCGGTAATGGTTGAAGTCAAGCTATTCCCACCGTTAGTTGTTACATACAAATTCGAACCCGATTGGATAAAACCGTAGTATTTACTGCTGTTATTGGGATCTACTCCAGTATCCATTCCATCGGCGCCATAATAATTTTTCCACTGGCTACCGCTATAAGCATACCCTCCGTTATCCTGTAATCCACCAACCATATTTCCTGAGGATTGTTTGGACACGGCGATTTTATAGAATTGTCCGATTTGCAAACCGGTAGTTAGGCTACTGAAAGAGGTTCCATTGTTGGAAGAAACATAGATACCACCATCGCTTCCGCAGTATAGCTTATCACCATAATATCTTAAGAAATGAATATCTGCATGTGTATATGTTGCAGAAGTTGGCGAACTCCAGCTGTTCACTTTTGTGAAAGAAGTTCCTCCGTTCGTGCTTTTCCAAACGTTCAAACAACCTGTAAAGACCAAATCGGCATTGGTTCTAGAAACGGCCAATGCCATATCGTACCATGCTTGAGTAGATTCGAAAATATCGGTGGTTGAAGCTGTTTTAGTGAATGATGTTCCACTGTTTGTAGAGCGGTACAATCCTTGGAAACCATTTCCTGTTGTTGCGCTTAATACATATACATAGGCGGAATTTGCGGGCGTCACATCAATGGCTAATCGTCCGGAACTTGCTGGTAATCCAGAAGTAACGGCAGTAAATGTTGAGCCCGCATCTATTGATTTATAAAACGTTGAAGTTGTAACGGCATACACCGTATTTGGATCACCCGGTTTTATTTTAATATCTTTAATATTTCCGCTTAATACATTGGTCCAAGAAACCCCTGCATTGGAAGTTTTATATACCCCTGCACTGGTTGCCACCCATAGGATGCTTGGATTGGTAGGATGGATAAAAATATCTGCAGCTCTGGTGGAAGTATTTGAGAAAGACAATCCGGTAGTATTCCATGTTGTTCCTCCATCTGTTGATTTTAGCACTCCAATTGAATAAGTATCACCTGCATCTTTATCCCCGGTAGCAATGTAAATGATGTTGGAATTGGTAGGATCGGTCACAATTCCTGACACTCCAATTTGTGGTAATTCATCCGATAGTGGAGTCCAATTGGTTCCGGCATTGGTCGTTTTCCAAATCCCTCCGGCAGGTGTTCCTACATATATAATATTGGAATTATTAGGATCGACATAGACTACATTGACTCTTCCTTGTCCGGCAGACCATGATCCTGTAATTGTATGTGAAAATGGTCCCACTGGTTGCCAATTTGTTACTTTAGCAGTTATGGAATTGGTGCTTCTTTTTTTGGCATTCTTTTTATTTTTCCAAGCGTTCCAAGTTTCCGAAGGTGTGATTAAAGTTCCGTTAGGGTGTGTATTATTTCTCCAATAGTACTCCCAGCGCATGAACGGTTTGTAACCCGATCCTTTTTTGTTTTTGTCGTGTGTTAGCCAATACGCATCAAAAGAAGCTACTATTTCATCCATAGTCAATTCTTTTCCTTTTGCTTTTGTAGACGCTTCATTCATCCATGGTGCATCCGAATTAAACTGTGCATTCACAACAGTAGAAAAAAACGACATACAACCAATTATTACTAGTTGGCTATACTTTTTAATTAGTTTGTTTTTCATGGTGTGTTGGTTTTTTTTAAATTTTTAGTATCGCTTTTAAAACATTTGAAATTGTTCAAAAACCTAGATATGTAAAGAGGCCGATTGCTCAGCCTCTTTCCAGTTAGATTAGTTTAATTTATTTGATTTACTTTTTTGCGAATTTTTTAGTAATCGCTTTTTGACCATCATTCACTTCTACAATGTACAATCCAGAAGCTAAGTCAGCCACATTAATTTCTTGTTGTGTTACTTTTCCTGTTTTCAAAGATTGTCCCATAAGGTTGTAAATTTGATAAGAAACACTACGGTTATCTATCATTCTAATGTTCAAAGTATTTTCTGTTGGGTTTGGATACATATCGAAATCGAACACGTTAGATTCTTCTGCGATTGTAGTATCACCCGTTACAGTTGTAATAGCAGAAGCGCCAATATTTACTGTATAATCTTCCACTTCTCCATAAGAAAACGTTTCACAAGCCGTTGAAGTAGAACCGTATTTCATTTGAACTCTCATTCTTGTATTTCCAGCCGAAGCAGTGGTTGGTACTGTGAAAGTTGATGATAAGTTGCCGCTACTTGAAGAAGAACCTGCTACTACTTTTTCTGAAGTTTCAAACGTACCGTTTTTGTTGTAATCGATCCAGATTGACCAGTATTCTGTATAAGCAGATCCTGTAAATCCTGCGCTGAAAACAATAGTATTGGATCCGTAAGGTAAATTCGCTACTAAGCTTGTAAAGTTACCGTAACCAGCATTTGCACCGGTAGTATTCGTCATTCCGTTAAGAGCAACATAATCGATATATTCATCGACTACACTGTTTCCTTTGGATGCACAGTAGGTTGTAGTTCCTCCAGCTAAAGTCGTTACATTCACCGCGTTACTAGCTGCAGATAAATTGCCTGCTGCGTCTTTTGCTCTAACTGTGAAAGTATAAGCCGTTGAAGCTGTTAACCCAGCAACAGTAGCTGAATTCGAAGTAGAAGTCGTAACTAAAGTTGCCCCATTATAGATGTTATAACCTGTAACTCCAACATTATCTGTAGAAGCTGTCCAAGTCAAGTTTGTAGAAGATGAAGTTGTTCCTGAAGCTGCTAAATTTGTAGGTGTTGTTGGTACAGTAGTATCTGTTCCTCCACCAGAATAAGCAGCACCTACACCTACAGCATGCCATGCATTTGTAGTAGCGATTACTTCCGCAGAACCGGCACCGTATAATTCTGTAGCCGATTGTATAGAATATGTTCTTGCGTTCGCGAAAGTTGAATTGGCAGACAAATAATTTGCTTCTGTTCGGTACGCGATTTTAGCAGCTTTATCAACAGAGATACCTGTTACATTGAAAGCATTCCCTAAATCATTTGTTCCCGATTTACCTACTGACAAAATGTAGAACCAGTGATTAAGCACCCCTGAATTCGTGTGCACTCCACAATAGTCGTTGGATTGTGTTGGTGTACAATTAGGGTTAATCCAATACGTTCCACCATACGTGTCCGGTTGTCCTTCAGCATTTGGGTTACTCATTGAACGCAATGCCACATGTCCTGATCTCATTTCGATATCTTCACCAATTAACCAAGGTTGTTTTGTTGGTGCAGCAAAGAACTCAACACAAGCTGCCCAGATATCTGAGAAACCTTCGTTCATTGCACCTGATTCTTTTTGGTAGGCTAGATTAGCCGTGTAAGTACATACAGCATGTCCGATTTCGTGTGCAGCAACGTCTAGAGACGTTAAAGCGTTAAAACCTCCTGTTCCACTTCCGTCACCGTAGGTCATACGAGAACCATCCCAATACGCATTGTTATAGTTGCTGCTATAGTGAACATAACTGTTAATCTTTGCACCTGCGTTATTATAACTATTTCTAGAATGCACGGTACTAAAATAATCGTACGTTTTTTCGGCACCCCAATGTGCGTCTAGTGCAGCATTGTCTTTATTGGTGTTATTAAACTCCGCAGCAGTCCAGTTGTTATCTACATCCGTAAAGTTTACTGCTGAAGAATAATTGGTTCCTTTTTTCATGTTATACGTTTGCATACCACCACCTCTTGTATTATCCTGAAGGATATACGAAGAACCACTCAATAGCGTTTGGATAGTTTGTGTACCGCTGTAACGTGTTGCTGCATTGGCTGCAACGAACATTGAAGGTGTTTTGAATAGGTTAACATCATTGTTATTGTTAGGTACTAAATTCTTACCATGACTATGTTCGCCTAAGTGCTTAATGGTTGCATTATAGAATAAGATTTGTCCGTTTTTAGCATCAACATAAACATCACCTCTACTTACCGGAGCGGTAGCATAAATGTCAAATTTATAGGCTAGTTTTACTTCATTATCACTAACGGGTAGCAATACCAATTCCCCTTTTGGTTTTTCATAATTCAGTTTTGAAGCTTCTTCCTTATTATCCCAAAGGTATTTTTTAGCTTTGATCTGTGACAATGCTCTATTCAATGCTGCATCTGCAGAAAGCGAAGGTTGTACATCGATATTTCCAATCGTGTAGTACTCACCTGACATTGCAGTAACTCTGCCATTTTTAGCGTGAAGCGTGTAATTGGCAAATTCTACTTTAATACCTTGGTGAAACAATTGAAATTTTTCGTGGGTGTAACCCAATTCGTCAGTGTTTGACTTAATCTTTGAGAAGTTTTGGTTGTTTTTTAAACCCAATTGGCTTTTGAACAGCGATTGAGAATCTGAGGTTTTGAAGCCTGCATTTTCATTAAATGTTATGAAACCAGGAGTTCCATTTCCATTTTTTTCAATTTTGCTTACATTTTTGTCTGTTTGAGCAAACGACGACAATGTAAACAACGACAATGCAGTCAGCGAGGCTAAACCGCGTAGTTGTTTTTTCATAATTTGGTTGGTTTTTTGGTTGGTTAATAATTTGTTTATTTTTATCAAAATCGCAGTGTTTATGCAGAATTATTAACATTAATAAAAACCGAGCGTAACACTTACAAATTTTGAATATTCTTAACAATATTTGGTTTTATATCGTTAAAAAACAAAAATATGTTAAAGTATTGAAATAAAAATATGGTAAAACCATATTTTTTGTTAATGTCATAACAAAAAAGGGTCGTGCAATGCACGACCCTTTTACTTATTTTTTAATAATTATTTAAAATACCATTTCAGGAATTTCCCCTTCTATAATCAGGTTTGCTTCGGTAGCTTTGATGATTTCGTCTACTGAAACACCAGGTGCTCTTTCCAATAATTTGAAGCCTTTGTCTGTAATTTCCAAAACAGCCAATTCAGTAACCACTTTCTTCACACAACCTACTCCGGTTAGTGGTAAAGTACACTTTTTCAGAATTTTAGATTCTCCTGCTTTATTGACGTGCATCATGGCTACAATAATATTTTCGGCAGAAGCTACTAAATCCATAGCGCCTCCCATACCTTTTACCATTTTTCCTGGGATTTTCCAGTTGGCTATATCTCCATTTTCAGAAACTTCCATAGCGCCTAAAATAGTTAGATCAACCTTTTGCGCGCGAATCATTCCGAAACTGAATGCAGAGTCAAAAAAACTTGCGCCTGGTAATGTAGTAATAGTTTGCTTTCCGGCATTAATTACATCTGCATCTTCTTCTCCTGCGAAAGGAAATGGTCCCATTCCCAGAACTCCGTTTTCAGATTGAAATTCAACCGAAATATCTTCTCGAACATAATTGGCTACTAAAGTAGGTATACCGATACCCAGATTCACATAGTATCCATCTTTAACTTCTTTTGCGATTCTTTTTGCGATTTCTTCTTTACCTAATGCCATGATTAACTTTTATGTCTTACCGTACGTTGTTCGATTCTTTTTTCAAATTTCTCACCTTGGAAAATACGATTGATCATAATCCCTGGAATGTGAATTTGGTTTGGATCCAATGTACCCGCCGGCACTAATTCTTCTACTTCGGCGATAGTAATTTTAGCAGCTCCTGCCATACAAGCGTTGAAGTTACGTGCGGTTCCTTTAAAGATTAAATTTCCTGCTTCGTCCCCTTTCCAAGCTTTTACGATTGAAAAATCAGCTTGATATGCTAATTCCATCACATGCATTTTTCCGTTAAATTCACGAGTTTCTTTTCCTTCAGCCACTTCGGTACCAAAACCTGCCGGAGTAAAAAAAGCGGGGATTCCGGCTTGAGCGGCGCGGCATTTCTCTGCTAAAGTTCCTTGAGGTGTTAATTCCACTTCCAATTCTCCGGACAACATTTGTCTTTCAAATTCGGCATTTTCACCCACATAAGAAGAGATCATTTTTTTAATTTGACGCTTTTGCAATAATAAACCCAATCCAAAATCGTCTACACCTGCATTGTTCGAAATACAAGTCAAATTCGTTACATTTTTAGTTACCAATTCGGCAATACTATTTTCAGGAATTCCACAAAGACCAAAACCACCTAGCATGATGGTTTGTCCGTCTTTAATATCGTGCAAAGCCTCTTTAACGTTGTTTACTTTTCTGTTAATCATTAGTTTGTTGTTTTAGCCCAGATGGAAGCGGCATCCTTTTATTGCTTTAACAAATGGCAATAAAAGATACAGCGTACAGCTGGAAAAGCTTCAAGTACAATTTAATTAATTTTAAATTCGTCTGTATTATTTTCATCTTCTGGTTTAACCGCAATAGAATCATTGGCGATAGAGTCACTAACCGTTCTTTTCGGAGCAACATAACAATCCACTTTGATTGATAAATCTTTTGGTTTTTCGAAACCTTCTTTCGATACATTCAAAGTAGGATCACCATAGCATTTTTTCATGAACAAAGCCCAAATTGGCAAAGCCATGGTAGCACCCTGTCCGGATGCCAATGTTCTGAAATGCGCCGAACGGTCTTCGTTACCTACCCAGACACCTGTTGCCAAATTAGGTACCATTCCGATAAACCAACCGTCGGATTGATTTTGAGTTGTTCCTGTTTTACCGGCAATAGGATTATCAAACATGTACGGATAACCCGTTACTCTATTGTATTTCCATCCTCCTCCTTGTGTTCTCAAACGATCACCGGAACCGGATTCGGTTACTCCTTCCATCAATTTGATAACCGCATACGCAACATCTTTACTCAATACGTCTTTGGATTCTAATTTTGGTTCAAAAATGACGTTACCGTTTTTGTCTTCGATTTTCGTAATTACCTGTGGTTTCAAATAAATTCCCTGGTTGGCAAACGAACTGAAAGCGGCCACTAAATCTCTCACGGTCATATCTACCGCTCCTAAAGCAATCGAAGGTTGAGAAGGAATATCCGTTTCAACTCCCAATTTCTTCACTAAATCAATCACCGCATCCGGTCCCGTTCTATCAATTAATTTTGCTGAAACCGTGTTCACCGAATTGGCTAAAGCTTTTTTCAATGTCATCATTCCTCGATATTTATGGTCAGAGTTTCTCGGTTCCCAATCTTCCGTTACATTATGTCTACCTTTGCGAATCATAAAAGGACCATCCACAATAGTATCACATGGTGACATCCCTAATTGTTCGATAGCTGTCGCATACACAAACGGTTTGAAAGTTGAACCCACTTGTCTTGCACCTAAACCAACGTGGTCGTACTGGAAATAACGATAATCAATACCTCCAACCCACGCTTTAACGAAACCGGTTTGCGGTTCCATTGCCATTAATCCCGGTTGTAAAAAATGTTTATAGTAACGAATAGAATCGTACGGTGTCATGATGGTATCTCTATCTCCTTTCCAAGTGAAAACGGTCATTTTCGTTTTGATGTAGAATGATTTTTTAATCTCCTCTTCATCTTTTCCATTTTCCGACAAAATTCTCCAACGCTCTGTATTACGCATGGATCGTTCCATAATTTTATCGATGTCTGTTTGTTGGATATTCACGAACGGTGCCGTTTTATTTTTCTTCATTTCCGTAAAAAATTCTTCCTGCAGATTTGCCAAGTGTTCTTTCGCAGCTTCTTCGGCATACAATTGCATTCTAGAATCGATGGTAGTATAGATTTTTAAACCGTCAGAATAGATATTATAATCAGAACCGTCTTCTTTTTTATTTTCCAATACCCATTTTTTCATGTAATCTCGAAGGTATTCACGGAAATAAGTAGCTGTTCCTTCGTTGTATTTTTCTGGAGTAAATGTTAATTTAATGGGTTTCGCCTGAAAATTTTCTTTTTGGCTTGCCGTCAAGAAATTGTTCTTTTCCATTTGTTTCAATACCACATTGCGTCGAAGTCTTACTTTTTCTTCACGACGAAGAGGGTTAAACAAAGAAGGGTTTTTAAGCATTCCGACCAGCATGGCTGCTTCATCAACAGTTAAATCTTTCGGTTCCTTAGCAAAATATACTTTGGAAGCCGATCGGATACCAACAGCCGTATTGATAAAATCGGCTCTGTTTAGGTACATTGCAATGATTTCATTTTTGGTATACTGACGTTCTAAACGAATAGCAATAATCCATTCTTTCGCTTTTTGAACGATACGAAATGGTAAAAATCGGGAACCTTCACCGTGAAACAATAACTTAGCCAACTGTTGAGTTAACGTACTTGCACCTCCGCTTGTACCGATACTCAAAACCGCTCGCATTGTTCCTCTTCCGTCGATTCCTGAGTGTTCATAAAAACGTTCGTCTTCGGTTGCAACCAAAGCTTTTACCAAATGTGGAGGCAAGTCTTCGTACTTGATTGGTGTTCTGTTTTCGTTAAAAAACTTTCCGATAGTAACTCCATCGGACGAGATGATTTCGGTAGCTAAATTTGATTCCGGGTTTTCCAACTCTGAGAAAGAAGGCATAGGACCAAAAAGTCCCCAAGAAGCAAAAAGGAAAAACAATAAAATTCCTCCAAATCCCATGAAGAAAAATTTCCAGAATTTTTTCACGTAAGGTGAATAGTCTGGTTTGCTAGTTTTTGTTTTTTGTGTCATCCTATTTCTTTTGTAATGATTCTATTCTAAAACCTATTTCTGTAATTCCATTCAAACGTTCCACACCTTTAACCTTTCCGGTTTGTCTTACAGCTTGTTGAATGGATACTTTGTATTTTCCGTCTTCAGGGAAAGACATATTTTCTTTGTACCAAAGTTTATTTTCTTTAATATCTGACCAACCTTCACCCATAAGTGTTCCATCAGCATTAGCCATTTGATACTCCAAAGTGTCCACTTTTATTTTTCCTTTGGGCTGTTCCATTTTCACAATCAAGAATAGATTACTAAACTCATAATCGTTATTATTTCTTACATTAAGAAACAAGTTTACAGGAATATTTGACGCTTTTTGCTCAAAATCAAATGTAATAATACTGTCTTTATGCCATCCATCTTCGATTGTTTTGTATTCATCAAAGACCTGACTTTCATCACATGACACCAACATCAATGCGGAGAAAAAAAACAGCAGGCTACTTTTTAGGATTCTTCTTGTCATTTCTAAATTTAGAACGGTTTGGTTTATTCTCTTTTTTCTCACCACCAGCTTGTGCAACCGGTTGTTGTTGCTCTTTATTTTGGTTTTGCTGAGGGCGACGTTTTTTATTGTTGTTTTTATTTTTCTTTTTAGGCTGATCAAAACGGGTTAAACTATCCTGACCCATTGCATTCTGGAACGTTTTTTCCACTTCCGGTTTATCGGCCTCAATTGCATAATCTTCTAACGCAGAAACTTTCGTTTTCTGTTTGTTCAATGCCATAATTTCTTTTACATGTTCTGCTTTCAATACATGCCATTGAGAGAAATTATCAACATAAGAGAACCACATTAACCCTTTGAAAATATCTATTTTCTGGCATACTGCTTCTCCTTTATCCGTATATAACTTCGTGTCCATATCCGGAAGATGCTTTAAAGCATCCATATACGTATCCAATTCATAATTCAGACAGCATTTTAATTTACCACACTGTCCCGCTAATTTTTGAGGATTTAGCGACAATTGTTGGTAACGTGCCGCAGAAGTATTCACGCTTCTGAAATCGGTCAACCAAGTAGAACAACACAATTCTCGTCCGCAAGAACCAACACCACCCAAACGAGAAGCTTCCTGACGGAAACCTACCTGTTTCATTTCGATACGGATTTTAAATTCGCTTGCGTAATCTTTAATTAATTGGCGAAAATCGACACGGTCATTGGCTGTATAATAGAACGTTGCTTTTGAGGCATCACCTTGAAATTCGATATCCGAAATTTTCATTTCCAATTTCAATGCAATTGCCAATTCACGAGCACGAACTTTCATTGGCTCTTCTCTATCGCGTGCTTCGCTCCAAATATCGATGTCTTTTTGTGATGCTTTACGATACACTTTAGGAACTTCGCCTTCGTGATTTACCCCCTTTTTCTTCATCTGAACCTTAACCAATTCTCCGGTTAAAGTAACAATACCTACATCGTGTCCTGGAGATGCTTCAGTGGCAACAATATCACCAATGCTAAGGGTCAGCTTTTCTGAATTTCTGTAGAATTCTTTTCTCCCGTTTTTGAAACGCACTTCCACACAATCAAAAGGCTCTTGACCTCCTGGAAGGCTCATATTAGAAAGCCAATCAAAAACAGTTAATTTATTGCAGCTATCGGTACCGCAAGTCCCATTATTTTTACACCCCTTTGGCGCTCCGCCAGTCGAGGTTGAACAACTATTACATGCCATAATTTTATATATATTGATCGTTCCATTGTAACATGAAACTACTATTGCCAAATTACTATTAGAGGGTAAAGATACATATTTTAAATTCCAAAAAAGAAATCCCAAATACCAATTTTTACATTTTGGGATTTGGGATTTAAAATCGGTAAATTTTAAAAAATTTATTCGATGATCTTGAATAGTTTGTCAGAAAGACGTACCCTAAAAGGCACTTCAAAGGTAATTTTATCATTTACAGTTCCTTTTGTACCTTCTGAACCATTTACACGCAATTTGGAAATTACCAATTCTTGGTTACCTGTTGTTGGGCCAGAAATCAAAATTGTATTACCCACCTCAATTTCACCATTGGTAATTAAAAACTGTGCAACATTGGCTTTTACGAAGAAATGTTCCGCTTTTCCAACGAGCGTTTTTTTAATTTTTATTTTCTGACGGATATTTCTTGGTTTTTCTTCACCGGTCGCTTTAGCTAATGGAATTGCAGAAAGCTCACCTGATTTTTTAAACACTAACGAATCCGATTTACCTTTTCTGAAAATTTTATTACCAACTTGAATTCCTCTTCTTTTCTTCACCTGCTCAGCCAAAGGCAAATGCGTTGTTTCTAAACAATCGGATGAACAACAGTTTTCCATTTTATCTGCACATTCATCACATTGAATGAATAACAAATGGCAACCATCATTAGCACAATTCGTATGGGTATCACAAGGCTTACCACATTGATGGCATTGCGCGATAATATCATCTGTAATTCTTTCTCCTAATCGATGATCGAATACGAAATTCTTACCAATGAATTTACTTTCTAGTCCTTCTTCTTTAATTTGCTTGGCGTAATTTATAATACCGCCTTCTAGTTGGTATACATTTTTAAAGCCTTGGTGCTTGAAATAGGCAGAAGCTTTTTCACAACGAATACCGCCGGTACAATACATCACCAAATTTTTATCTTCTTTGAAATCTTTCAATTGATCATTGATGATTGGGAGTGATTCGCGGAAGGTCTCCACATCGGGAGTAATTGCTCCTCTGAAATGACCTACTTCACTTTCGTAATGATTTCTGAAATCCACTACAATTGTATTGGGATCATCCAAAATGGCATTGAAATCTTTTGCATTCAGATGCACTCCTTTGTTTGTTACATCAAAAGTTGCGTCATTTAACCCATCGGCAACAATTTTATGGCGAACTTTAACTGTTAATTTCAAAAATGAATGATCATCTTGTTCCACAGCAACATTCAATCGAATACCTTTCATAAAATCATAGGCTTCCAAAGTTTCACGGAAAGCTTCGAAATTTTCAGCCGGAACCGACATTTGCGCATTGATACCTTCTTTGGCCACATAAGTTCGGCCTAAAGCATCTAGCTTATTCCATTCAATAAATAAATCGTCTCTGAATTTTTGAGGATTTTCAATGTTTGCATACGCATAGAAAGACAACGTAAGGCGTTGTTGACCAGCCTGATCAATCAGTTCTTTTCTTTCTTCTGCGCTTAAGGTGTTATACAGTTGCATGCTATAAACGTTAAGTGAGAAATTAATAAATACAAACCCTAGATGGAAGGATTCCGATGCAAAGGTATTGCTTTTTATATAATTTCAAAATCTTTCCCAGGCAAAGGCCTCAACACTCCTTTCAATTCCATATTTAACAGAATAGAAGAAAGTCTAAAGACTGGAATTCCACATTCGATGGCGATTGTATCCAAGTGCGCCTTACTTTGTTTTTGTAGATAATTATAAATACTTTGTTCATCACCATCTAACGAAACAAACAACTGTTTTTGAATCGCTTTTTGAGTTGATTTTTTAATATCCCAATTCAGGTGATAAATCAAATCACAGGCATTTGTTAAAGTTTGTGCTTTATTGTTTTTAATTAGTTCGTTACATCCCTGACTGTATTTATCGGTGGTACGGCCTGGTACGGCAAACACATCACGATTATAGTCATTAGCCATGGTAGCAGTAAGTAATGAGCCTCCTTTTTCAGCACTTTCAATCACAACAGTCGCTTCAGACATTCCGGCTACGATACGATTTCGTCTGACAAAATTCTCTCGATCCGGATTGGAAGTACTCCAAAATTCGGTTATAAAGCCTCCATTTTCTTCCATTTTGGCCATATACTTTTTATGTACTTTCGGATAAATCTGATTGAGACCGTGTGCTAAAACACCAATTGTTTGTAGTTTATTTTCCATCGCCGATTGATGTGCAATAATATCAACACCATAAGCAAACCCGCTAACGATAATAGGATTCAGTGGTGCTAAATCAGCAATAAGTTTTTTACAAAATTCGGCACCATAAGAAGTCACCTTTCGAGTTCCTACGAGACTAATTATTTTTCGATTATTCAGATTGATGTTTCCTGCCGTGAAGAGTAAAACAGGAGCGTCAAAACAATGTTTGAGTCTTTCTGGGTACAGCGCTTCCTGATAATGTAAAACCTGAATGTTTTGTTGTTGTATGAATTGCAATTCTGCTTCCGCTAGTTGCAAGTAAGTGTTCTTTTGAAGACCTTTACTAAGTAAAGGTCCGATACCGTCAATTTTTGCCAACTCCTTAGGTTTGGCTTTGAAGACTTCTTCTGCTGAACCCAAATGCTGTAGTAACTTTTTTGCGGTGACATCACCGATCCCTTCTACCTTTAATAAGGCTAAGGCATATAATAAATCTTGTTGTAACATGGCGTATAAAAATAGAATCACAAAATAAACGAAATTTAAATTGTTAATAACATTTGTTGATAAAATTTTTATTTCGTCTTGTATTCTTTATTTTTGTTGCTATGAATATCTCACAATACATTTCTCAGTTATTGTACCGTTATCAATGTGTAACGGTTCCGGGTTTTGGTGCTTTTTTAACCGAAACCATATCTGCAAACATACAGGAAAGTAATCACACCTTTTTCCCACCGAAAAAAGTTATTGCTTTTAATGCGAATATAAAAAGTAACGATGGCTTATTAGCCAATCACATTGCTCAAGTTGAAAAAACCACCTATGCGGAAGCTCTTGGTAAAGTTAAAACCGAAGTTGCAGAATGGAATATCAAATTAGAGAATCGCGATTATTTGATTTTCAAAGGCATTGGACTTTTGAAATTAAATCCTGAAAACAACATTGTCTTTGAAGCTTCTAGTCATGTGAACTATCTTACCGATGCATTCGGATTAAGTTCGTTTGTTTCTCCGGTAGTTAAGCGTGAAGAATTGAAGAAAGTTATTGATGCTTCAGTTGAAGAAAAGCCAACAATTGAATTGATCCAAGAGCGAAAGATTAGCCGTCCTTATTTACGATATGCGGCAATGTTTGTTCTCTCTTTGGGAGGCGCCGGATTTGGTTACGCCACTTACATCAACCAACAGGAACAAACCGAAACCATGATAGTTCAGGCAGAGGTTCAAAAAGAATTGAAAAACAAAATACAGGAAGCTACATTTTTTATTAGCAATCCTATTACTGAGGCAACAATCAACCCGAACTTGAATTACGATTTTCACATTGTTTCCGGTTCTTTCAGAAATAAGAAAAATGCAGAAAACGCGATGAACTTACTAATTCAAAAAGGGTATCAGGCATCGGTTTTAGCAAGAAATGAAGATGATTTATTTTCTGTATTGTATGGAACGTATTCATCTCAAGTTGAGGCTGACGAAGCATTATTGAAAATCCAAAGTGAAGAAAACAAAGACGCTTGGATTCTCCTGGAAGAAAAATAATACACGCAAAGCCTTTCACTACTGAAAGGCTTTTTTATTTACAAAACATCATAACTTAGTACCTTTATAAAAAATTAACATGCAAACTAAATTCCCTTCAGAATCCTTAACGGTTTTAACCGATTTGGTTTTACCTAGTGAGACCAATCCTTTGAATAACTTATTTGGTGGCGAACTATTAGCCAGAATGGATAGAGCTGCAAGTATTGCTGCACGTCGTCATTCCCGTCGCATCACCGTCACTGCATCTGTAAATCACGTTGCTTTTAACAGAGCCATTCCATTAGGAAGTGTAGTCACTGTAGAAGCGAAAGTCTCTAGAAGTTTCAAGTCATCAATGGAAATTTATATTGATGTTTGGATTGAAGACCGTGAGTCTGGCAGTAAAACCAAGGCGAATGAAGCCATTTATACGTTTGTAGCTGTTGATGAAACGGGACGCCCTGTAGAAGTCCCACAAATTGTACCTGAAACCGATGAAGAAAAAGCGCGTTTCGATGCTGCATTACGCAGAAAACAATTGAGTTTGGTTTTGGCCGGGAAAATGAAACCTGACGAAGCTACAGAATTGAAAGCATTATTTACTTCTTAATTACAATAAAAAAAGTCCCGAATTCGGGACTTTTTTATTACATATTGATAATCCAGGATTGTGGATTTAATTTGGTCGTATTTTGGTAAATCAAGAATTTCAAAACCGATTTTCCTGCTGATTGATTGTAGAAGATTTCTCCTAATGCTTGTTTGGTTGTCACCTTGCTTCCTTTACTTACAAACACTTTTCCAATGTTAGAATAGGTAGTGGTATAATCCCCGTGACGAATCATTATTGTAGCTGTACCGTTTGGTGCCATTTGCACATCACTGACTTCACCGTTGAAGACTGCACGTGCTTTAGCTCCTCTTTCAGAAGAAACTTCAATACCACTACTTTCAATCATAATGGAAGGTTCTAATGGGTGTGGTTGACGACCAAAACGTTTGGTTAATGCTCCCTTTTCTACTGGCCAAGGTAAACGGCCTCGATTGGCTTTAAAATCATTCGCTAGCTCTTTGGCTTCCGGTGTTAATACGAAAGTAGTAGTATTGGTGGTATTACCCGCCTTCTTGTTGGCAGCGGCAATTGCTTCACGAATCAATCTTTCGATTTGACGTTCGATTGCCTTCGCTTCTTTTTGTTTTTTACGTATGTCAGCAATGATTTTATTCTTATCTTTTTTAATAGAATTCAGTTCTCTTTGCTGTTCTTGACGTTGTTTTTCTAATTCTTTCTTCTCTTGTTCGCTTTCGGCAATAAGTTTTTCCTTTTCTTTCTTTTGAATTGATAGCTTATTATTGAATCTCTCCAACTCTAAAGTTTTGGCTTTAATTTCTTCTCCTTGCACTTTACGGAAACTTGAATATTGCTTCATGTATTGAAAACGCTTGTAGGCCTGCAAAAAATTATCAGAAGACAAGATGAACATGGCTTTACTTTGTTCCGATCGGCTTTTATAAGACTTCACGATATTCTTCGAATAGTCTTCTTTCAATACCACCAATTCCTTTTTAAGATTATTTACCTTCACTTGATTGATGTACATACTATTACCCAAAACCTTTTTTTGCTTTTCGGTAGTATTAATCAATTTTTGTTGCAAACCGATTTTCACATTTTGCTGTTCCACCACTTTTACGGCCGACTTTTCTTTTTTCTTCTGTGTTTGCAATAATTTTTCCTGCTGACGGATTTCTTCTTGCAATCGCGCTTTTTGCTCTTCAAGTTTGCGTTGTCTTTCTTCTTCTTGTGCAACTGAAGAAGTTATCGTAAACAAAGCGAAAAGGAGTATAAAATATTTTGACATTCGGTGTTATTTGACTATTTGATGATTACTTGTTCATATCCATTGGGTACATTGTACACAAAATTCAAATCTTCATTGAATTTTGCATCTTTGTATTCGACACCAATAGAAGTAGTTTGATTGTTCTGCATTGCAAAAATAGCAACTTCTTGTGGTAAAACACTTTCTGGGAACGATTTATACTCTGAATAATTCACCAACATTTTACGTTCTGGTGTCAATTGTTTGATTTCTTGCTTTTTGATGGTAAAAGTGTCGGGGTTAAACACAAACGATTTTATGAAATTTCCAGTAGTAACTTCATCCAATCGTGGTGCGCTTTCCTCCTGAACCACATCATATTTTGCCTTTGATAAATCATCTATTGCTTGTCCGATGAGCATGTTCTGCACCTTTTGAAAGTCTAAATCGGTTCCAAGCCATTGGCTTAACATTTTATAATCTCCTTCAAAATAGGTATTTCTTGCTTTTTCGTAGTATTTTACCTGAGTAGGCGTTATTAAAGCCTTTGCTCCTGTAATACCAAAAAACTTGACTGTCACCAAAATCATTTCGTCCTTTTTGATGCGGATATCAGCCGCAACGTTCATTGATTGTTTTGGACTTACGTAACTAACATTAGCATTTATCAATAGTGTTTTAAAATTACGATTAACGGCATAATGGTTTGAAATGATATTTTTTACCGTTTCATTCGACACTGTGGTTTCGACATCCACAGGAACTACTAAATTCTGTTTGGGTTTACAAGAAACCACTGCTAGCAAAAGCAGTATAGGAATTATTTTTTGCATTCTTTTTATTTCTTTTTAAGACGATTGGCCCTCAGGGCGTATTCATCACTTTTTTTACTATCTCCCGATGCTTTAAACACATCTGATAAAACCTGACAAAAATCAGTTTCTAGTGCTACATTGTCTACTACATAATCTATGCCTGTTTCCAAAAAGTCGATAGCTTTTTTATAATTTTTTTGTTTACTGGAAGCCTTTCCAGCGAAATAATAATATTCGGGCTGATTTGGATAGGTGTCTACCAATTCTGATGCCTTTTTAAACATACTTTCAAAATTAGCGACCTCTTCGTACGAAGCTAATAAGAAAATATTGGCTTCTATATCGCTATTGTTTGTTACAAATGATTTCTCTAAATATTGCGTTGCTTTTGACCAATCTTTTCTTTTGTAATAAAATTTCCCCAGTTCTTTGTAAACATTCACATCGGTGTCGTTTTCAAAATAGGTTGCGATTTTTGTCAATTGATTTTCGAAAGTTGGGTTTTTCGTTGTAAAAATCAGAAATTCATTAAACATTCTGAATTTTATTTTCTTGTCAATTTTTCTACCATCCAAAACTTTCAACAAAGATCCTAAAGCTTCATTTCCTTTGTTTTCATTGATATGGTATTTGAACAGGAATACTTGCGCCCATTCTGAATTGGGAATATTTTGTTCCAACTTTTGGGTAATCTGCCTCGCCTTTTCCTCTTGATTATTCTCCGAGTATTTGTAAATTAAAGAAATGTAATTTTCCTCATTTAGCGGATTTTGCTCTATGGCTTTTTCGAGGTCACTTTTTCCAGTACTGTTGTTTAACGCTTGTGCATTAATTTCCAATCGATAGCGATCACGAACTTCCGTTTTACCGAATGCTTCGTCTAATTCGTTGATTAAAACCAAGGCTTTATCGTATTGTCGCGTGTACATGTAAAGTGACAATAAATCTTCCTTGTAGTTTTTATCTAGTGGAATAATTTTTTGAAGTGTTAAAATTCCCTGATTGTAATTTTTAGTTTCATAATACACTTCGTACAAATCGATCCAAAACCATTTGTTATTGGGTTCCATTTGCGTAGCTTTAATCAGCGCATTTTCAGCTTCAATAAAATTCTTTTGGTAGCTATAGTTTTTTCCTAATTCATGATAAATTACCGAATTATTGGGTTGCAATTTCAAGCATTTTTCCAGAGCAGCAATTGCTTTGTCGTAATTTTCGATGCCTTTTTGTTTGAGCGATTCATAATAGGCTTCTTGAAAATCATCTTCCGCTAATGCAATTTCATCCGGTTCGGTTTGGGCCATAGCGACAGTTGAGATGCAAAACATCCCAAAAGCTAACGCAATATTTACCAACCCCTTTTTCACCATTTATTCTAAAACGGAGTAATCTCCGATACTGATACTTTTAAAATCACCATCAAATGTTGCATGATTCCCTATCATCGCATTGTCTAATTTTGCATTACGGATATGCGCATGAGTTTGCACCAAACTATTTTGAATTTTCACATTCGTTAGATGACTTGCTTTTCCTAATGACACATTCGGTCCTACTGTTGAATTAATTAAAATTACATCTTCCCCAATGAAACATGGCGGAATGATGGTAGAATTCTCAATACGAACAGTATCGGCTATTAAATTTTCCTCTCCGTCATGTTGTAGAAAATTCAGCATACGCGAATTGGTTTCCACCGTAACATTCTTGTTACCACAATCCATCCATTCCTCTACTTTACCTGGCACAAATTTCATGCCTTTTTGTTTCATGTTCTCCAAACCGTCGGTTAATTGGTATTCTCCACCTTTTACTACATTGTTGTCTAACAGGAATTGCAACTCACTTCTTAGCGTTTCTCCTGATTTGAAATAATAGATTCCGATGATAGCTAAATCCGAAACAAATTCCTTTGGTTTTTCGACAAAATCCACTATTTCATTCGCATCGTTTAATTGTACCACTCCGAAAGCACTTGGATCTTCTACTTGTTTTACCCAAATCACACTATCTGCTGAAGTATCTAACGTAAAATCGGCTCTAAAAAGTGTGTCGGCATACGCCACAACGATTGGTCCTTCCATAGATTCTTTCGCACAAAGAATAGCATGTGCCGTTCCTAAAGGTTCATTTTGGTAATAAATGCTACCTTTCGCACCTAATTTTTCTGCAATGGCAATTAATTCTTGTGGTACTTTATCACCAAAATCTTTATGAATAATGAAGGCAATTTCGTCTATTTTATGATCGATTACTTTTGCGATATCTTCAACCAATCGGTGCACAATAGGTTTTCCGGCAATTGGGATTAACGGTTTTGGAACGGTTAATGTATGTGGGCGAAGACGTGAGCCACGGCCTGCCATAGGGACGATTATTTTCATATTTATTGAATGATTGAATGATTAAAAAAATCTTTTAATCGATGTATTATTATTTATTTTACTCCTGTACTTCCGAAGCCACCTTCACCACGATTGGTTTCGGTTAATTCATTTACTTCGATCCATTCGGCGCGCTCGTGTTTGGCGATGACAAGCTGTGCAATGCGCTCGCCATTTTCCACTACAAAAGCTTCGTTGGATAAATTTACTAAAATTACACCAATTTCGCCTCTATAATCGGCATCGACAGTACCGGGAGAATTCAATACCGTGATTCCTTTTTTGAATGCCAATCCACTTCTCGGACGAACCTGAGCTTCATAGCCGATGGGTAACTCGATAAATAATCCTGTTTTAACCAACGCGCGTTCCAATGGTTTTAGTGTAATGGGCGCTTCTATATTGGCACGAAGATCCATTCCTGCAGAAGCATTGGTTTCGTAATTGGGTAATAGATGCTGTGATTTATTAATGATTTTGATTTGCATATTCTTAGTTTCTTTGTGGCTAGCCGTGATGGTAGCGAAAAGCCTTTTGAAATTACTGTTGTTGTTTTCCCGTACTGAAAAAGCGACCGAAGGAAGCACTTTTTAGGACAATGGAAAACCAACAGGAATACAAAAGCTTGTAGCGTACAGCGCGATCAGCTCCTGAAAATTATTTTCGTTTTACTATTTTTAAAATGGTTTCTTTTTCGTTTCGATAAATATAATAACCAAAAATTACTAAAGCAAATATCCCGAAGATATAGCTTTCTCTAAATTTAGGAACATAAAATGACAAGGCCGAAAGAAAAATGGAGAGCCCAAGATAAGCAACAATTTTTTCTTTATCGTAAGGAATCGGGTATTTTTTCTGACCCAGAAAATACGAAATAAACATCATACTTCCGTAAGCCACAATAGTCGCGATTGCGGAACCATAATAACTCATTGAACGAACCAACAAATAGTTAAGCACTAACGTGAGAATTGCACCAATTATAGAAATAATAGCGCCAATATGTGTTTTATTGATGAGTTTGTACCACACCGAAAGATTGGTGTAAATGCCTAAAAAGAAATTGGCTATAATAATTAACGGAACTACATTCATAGCATCCCAATAGTTGCTATTGGGAACTAAAAGCAATTTCAACAGATCAATGAAAACGATGACAAACAGCAAAATGAATGAGCCCGAAATTACGAAATACTTAGTGATGGTGGCGTACGTCTGTGAAGCGTTTTCCTTATCAGCATGGCTGAAGAAAAAAGGTTCGATTCCCAGTGTATAGGCTGTGCGGAACAATACCATGAACATTCCCAGTTTATAACAGGCAGAATAAGCACCGATATCGGCTTTGGGAACATTTAATTTTTCCAATAAGATTTTATCAAAATGCTCGTTGATGGCGAAACCGATTCCGGCAATCAGGATAGGCAATCCGTAGCGCATCATTTTTTTCCAAAGTGCAAAATCGAAATGCCAATTGATTTTAAAATAGTTGTTTGATACTACCACAAAAGTGAACAAACTGGCCAACAAATTCGAAACGAAAATGTAACCGACTTGAAAATTTTCAAAATAGATGGTACTTAAAAGATTGTCTTTAGACAACTTTGGCAAAATCATCAAGAAGAAAATATTCAATCCGAAGTTAATCCCAACGTTGGCGATTTTGATTATCGCGTATTTCATGGGTTTGCTTTCGGCTCTTAATTTTGAAAACGGAATGATGACCAAGGCATCCAACACTAAAATCCAAATGGTATACGTAATGTATTCGGTTTTCACATTGATCCAATCAGCGATGGTTTCCCTATATATTAAACTTGAAAACAGAAAAATAAGAGACGACCAGAACAGTGATATGGTGGATGTAGCAATAACATTTTTTTTATCTTCTTCCAGATTGTAAAACCGAAAGAAAGCGGTTTCCATTCCGTAGGATAAGATGACATTGAAAAAAACCAGGTAAGCGAAAATAATGGAAACATCCGCAAACTCCGTTTTTGGTAATGCATGCACATACAACGGATTAAGCATGAAGCTTATCATTCTTGGCAAAACGGTTGCCAAACCATAAATCAGTGTTTGTTTGAAAAGGCTTTTATAAACGCTCAAAGTGAATTTATTTGCAACAAAAATAATTAATTTCTTGGTCGTACTGAAGGATACGCTAGCATTTCTTTTCTGGTAACATTTTTGATTTTGTAGTGTTTGAGTTTCCCTTTTTGCGTAAATTCTAAAACAGCTTCATCATCAGAAATAGGAATTGGTGCTTCAATCTTCTTTACTTCGACAGGTGGAGCATCAGAAACTAGCTCTTCATTGTTATGCAGATTAGCTGTTCCGTGAAAAGCAATAACGTATTGTGTTTCACTATTTTTTTGGACAACGGCTTTTTTTCCTCTGAAATAGACTTGATTCAAAATAATATCGGTAGGTAATTCCTGTTCAAATTCCAGATGAAAATTGGTGCCAGAACCTCCCCCACGAACTCCTGCAACCCAGTTTTGAAAATAGACTTCTTTAATTTTAACTGGGAATGTGCTTGTTTCCTGATACGCTAACTTATTACAACAACTAAGCTGTAACAGTAACAGTAATATTATATTTAGTACTTTCATAACTACTCATTTTTAGAAAAGAAAAATACATCTTCTACAGTTTCTTTTGGTTCAGGGATGTCTTCATCGGTCAAAGCGCGCAATACATCTCTAGTTATATTTTTAATCTGTATTACCCTGTTCGCTTGATTTTGTACACATTTTTCGAATAAATTTCGAACCACACGAGCATTTCCAAAACTTTCATCTCGTTTATCGTATAACAATTCGAACGTTTCTTTTACTTTATCTATTGCATCTTCCGTTAAAACAAAATCCAATTTTTGGCATGAAGCTTCAAATATGGCATACAATTGCTGTGGCTTAAAATGTTCAAAATGGAAATACCTATTAAATCGTGAACGCAAACCTGGATTCGACTCAATAAAAAGTTGCATCGGTTCTGTATAGCCAGCTACAACTACTGCCAAATTATCCCGATTGTCTTCCATTCGTTTCAGGATGGTATTCACTGCTTCAGCACCGTAATCACTTTGCATGGCATTTTGATTCAGTGCATAAGCTTCATCCACAAACAAAACACCTCCTATACTTTCATCGACTACTTTGTCTGTTTTAATAGCGGTTTGTCCCACATACCCAGCAATCAATCCTTCCCTATCCGTCTCATACAATTGACCATTGGATAAAAACCCTAGTAATTTAAAGATACGACTCAATAATCGAGCCACAGTGGTTTTACCTGTTCCTGGAGGGCCGAGAAAAACGGTATGTAAGGCAATGTCAATATTTTGTAATCCGGCTTCTTTTCTTTTCTTCTGAATTTCTAGCAAATTAATCAGTTCCTTGATATCCGCTTTCACTTCTTCAAGACCAATTAAAGCTTCGAGTTCGGCCATGACTTTTTCCAGTGAATCATTTTCGGGAGGCAAGCTGATTGCTGTATTTACAGGTTGTTTTAATTCTTGATTCTCCACTATTTTTTGGATTTTCGATTGAACTTCAGTTGAAGATCCAAAAACCAATTGGCCCACACTTTCATAATGTTTTTTTGCTTCTTCCAATTTTATATTCTTTGCATTGGTTAAAGCTTCAATCACAAAATTTTGCGTCTCTTTTGTAGTGGAAGCAATTTTACAACCCAACAACAATTTTTGAATATTGTGTTTGAAATCTGGGGAAACTGCTAATCGGTTCAGTGTATTGATAGCTGCTTCGTCTACAAATTTTTCGTTTCGCAATACATCATAAAAATACGCCAAAGAAAACCATTGTTTCTCGGTCAATTCTTTTTGATATTCGATCAATGTGATGATATCGGAAAGGAAAAAGTGTTCGGCTTTATACAATCCTGTTTGATTTGCCTCTTTATGAACCAACGCATTGCTCTGCTGAACAAACTGAGCATCTTTATTGAGCTCTTTACAAAAAGTAAGCAGTTTAGACGACGCTTCTTTTAATGCTACGATATCTTCTTTCTTGATAATCATTTGTCCGGATTCGACTTGTCCTTCAATATTGTTTTTGAGTGAAAGCAAGTATTCCTGTAAAATTGTTATTGGATTTTGGTTTTTCAAGGCAGTGTGAATTAAGATTCCATCATTTGATGAACGATTTCTTTGTATAATTTACGGTGATCGTCTCCGTACTCTTTCCAAGCTAATCCTTTTTCTCTCAAATCGTAATGTGCGATAATCGAACCATATTTTTGTTTGGATCCGTTTACTGTGGGATGACCGATAACATATATAACTTGTGCCATTTCTATAGCCAATTCGATATCATGTGTTGAAAACAATACCGTATTAAATTCTGATTCGTCACACAACAAATCGAACGATTTTTTTACTTCTTGAATGTTCCCGATATCCAAACCTGAAAAAGGTTCATCCATAACAATAAATTTATCCGAAGAAAACAATTGCTCAATGATAGCGGTTCGTTGTCTTTGTCCGCCGGAAAGTTCATTTGGGTATTTGTCTTCACATGTTTCCAAACCCCATTTCTGGATATGATCGTTGATTTTTTTGTCTTTTTCTGTTTTGGAAAGTGTACTTTTTCGTAAGGCAAATTCGAGAGTTTGTCGTACCGTTTTATGACGGAATAAGGTATATTTCTGATCTACAAAACCGATATCTCCTTCTTTAACTGGTTTGGCTGCATTGGGTTCATTACTTTCAAAATCTTTAATCAAGATTTTTCCAGTTTCGGGATGAACCAGTCCGGTAAGTGCTTTAAAAAAAGTCGATTTACCTCGACCTGATCTTCCTACGACTGCAATAATTTGCCCGGTTTGATCCTTATCCTTGCGAACTACATCTTTTTCAATTAAACTAATGTCTTTGATAATTGTAACACCATCATACGCTACGCTTAAGTTCTCTACATAAAGTAAAGTGTCTTTAAAATGAAATTCCATCAGTTTATATTTTTGAGTATCTAAAAATTGATTTACGTAAGAAATTTATTCCCCAATCTAAAAAGAGACCGATTAATAAAATAATAATTTGCAAGGCGATGATACGTCCGTGATTCATGAATTTATCCGAGTTTTTGATTAGGAATCCCAAGCCACCGGAAGCCACAACGATGGATTCTACGGTTACTAACATCATCCAAGTAATCGCCAGATTTTGACGGATTACATCGATAACATGATCTACTCTTCCCAAAATAATTACCTGCCACAAGACTTCCCATCTTGAGCATTTTAATGTTTTGGCATGGTCGAATTCTTCTTGTGGTATCGCTGAAATTACGGCAATCAATGAGGTAGTTAAAAACGTTGTCAAGAAAATAACCATGATCCAAATTTGCATATTACGTGCTTCATGAATAACCATCGTGATATAAAATGATAATCCGGTGAACGGCAAGAAACGAAGTTTGGTCACAAACTCAGCGATTGGTTTCAGAATCGGAATCGGAAACGAATAAGCAAAGATCATGGATAAGATGACTGCCAAAAAAATAGACAGAAAACACAATTTCAACGAATTAAAAATGTGTACTACCAAACCTTCATTATACAATTCTGAAAAACCCTTAAATACTTGTGCCGGTGAAGGAAACAAATGTTTTTCACCCATGGTTCCTAGAAACCAAATTGCTAATAATGCAATAATCCATACCGCTAAAATAATTGTTTTATTGGCTTTGGAAATTTTCTCGAAAGGCGTAATTAATTTTATCATAAGAGTAAAAAGGCTACCCCGAAGAATAGCCTGTTTTATTGAATTTTATTTTAAGAAAGTGATTACAACACGTCTGTTTTGTGCTTTTCCAGACTCTGAATTATTATCCGCAACCGGCTCGTTTGAACCCTTACCATCAATCATTTGGAAACGATTTTCAGGAATACCTTTTTGTTTCAGATAATCCACCACAGCTTGTGCTCTACCTTTTGATAAAGATAAATTACTTTCCGGCTTACCTACGTTATCTGTATGTCCAACAATAGTCAATTTAGAATTTTCCGCTTGGATTAACAAGTTGTAGATTTTTTCCAAATCTCTAGTAGAGTTGTTTTGAATATTAGTACTACCCGATGAGAAGTTGATTTTCCATTCACCAGAAGCCATAATTTCAGTAGATTGTTTTGAATAATCTGCTTTATCTGCTGAAGTTGATTCGATATCGTTGATATTTTTTAAGAAGAATAAGTTTACTGCATCTTCATAAGCTACTACACCACCCACGTTTTCATTGAAGTTGAATGGGTTCAATTCTGTTAAATAACCCGATACTTGATTATAAACCGATTTGTATCTGTTTACACCATCAGACATACCGAAGTATTGCATTGCATCAGCATAGTTGAATACTTTCGATCCACCCATGTTGTAAGTTAATCCGTTTTTAGTTCCTTGTTGTCCTTTGAACATTTTGTACCAGTATTCTGCATTTTCGATTTGGTACGTATCCGCAACTGCTTCAGAAGCTCTCACTTTCCAATCCTCATAGTTTTTCATTTGGTTGGAAGCTGTCAAAGCCGATTTCAAAATATTTGTAACGATTTCCGGATTTTTAGTTGCCCATTCTTTTACACCAATTAAAACCGTTGGCATTTGGTTATTGAATTCTTTTGTAGAAACGATATCTACGAAACCTGACAATTTATCAAAAACTGTTTTATCACCAGGCGTCCAAGTTGCACAACCATCGATTTTACGGTTCACCGTTTTACCTGTTAATTTTCCGTTATTTACTTCTTTCAAAGTAACTGTCCATCCAGTGGTTTGCGATTTGATCAACTCTTCAGCTGATTTCATGTAATCGTCATTTTCAGAAGGGTAGATATTTACGGCTTCTGCATCATATGTTGTTGGATCCGGATTTACTTTCAAACCGTTAGCGAAAGCGTAATTAACAGTTGTTACCCAGTCACCGTCTCCTAATACAGCTGAAATAACTGAACCTTTCATTGATTTTGGATCTGATTTCCAGCTTGGTGGTCCGATTAATTTATCTTCACCATAACTCATACCGATTGCTCCCATTACCTGAACATGGTATTTATCTTTTCCGTATTTTTCGTCTAACGATTTTTGAACAGAACTGATATAGAACGGTGCACCGTCACCCATAATCATAACAGCAAAAGCACTTTTATCTGAAGAAGGGAATTCTTGTCCTTTGTCGAATTCTTCAATAAATTTCATTTGCATATTGCGAAGTTCTGACAACCAGTCTTGACGGATGATTTGTAGGTTCACTCCGTTTTTCTCCATTAATGAACCCTTAGTTGTTTTAGGTCCACCATTAGAAACGATAATACCTGATTGACCGTTCCATGCGTATCCAGCGATACGAACCAAAGGTTTATCAGCAACTGCTGTGGATACTTCTTTTGAAGGAAGTTCAATTTTTTCAGCATTAGTAACGTTATTCACATCGGTAGAATTCAATTCCATTCCACCTAATTGTTTAGAAACGGCAGTTTTAATTCCAGGAGAAATAAAATAGATTCCACCAAGAACTCCTCCAATACCTACAGCTACAATCAATAACTCAGAAAGAGTTGTCAATTTAGCCATTCTTAAAATTTTTCCCATTTTTATAAATTTTGTTTTACGTGTGTTTATTAAAATATATCGCCAAATCCTCCGGCGTTTTGTTTGTCTTCTTTAGACATTTTATAATTCGGACTTGTATATTTGGTAGAGTCCGGAATTGTATTATCTCCTGTTTTAATTTTGTCTGCCAACGAATCCAATCGTGTGTACAACTCATCATTATCAACCGAATATTGTGATGTTAACGAATCGATGTCAATTAAATTTTCAGATGTTCTGGCAATATCCTGAGCGATAGTCGACGTTACCACTTCTAGAGCATATTCCAGTTCCCAGTCTTTAGTAAACATCATGGCGTTTTTGGCACTTTCTGTAGCTGCTTTGGCATTCTTAGCAAACTCATATTCTTTTCGCAACATGGTAATTGTAGTGTCAAAATCGGCAATTTTGATATCAATAGCTGTTCCGGCAAGTGTAAGTTTTCTGTCCATTTTTCCAAGAACATTCGCTCTAACCCCATACTTTTGAATGAAGGTTTTGCTTTGTTCGTACTGATTCGAAACACGTTGTGAATCACTTAGTTTTTTTGCCAATTCACTTTGAAGCGCTACATATTCATCAGTATCTTTAGCTCCGATTCCGTGTTGCTTCACCATTTCATCCATCGCAGATTTTAATTTTTCCGCTTGGCGTTGTAAGCTTAATACTTGTTCTTGAAAATCTTTTGCTTCCTTCTCAGATTTACCCGCTTCAATTTCCATTTCGTTTTTCAAACCTTTAAGCTTGGCTTTTGTGTTTTTAAAAACTTCACGGTTTTTGATCATTTTTTGCTTTTGTTCTTCCAATTCATTGAACGGATTACTATGTATTAATGCTTTGTGAAGATTTTTAGCTGAAAAACGCAGTGCTTTCATGATTACAGGAAACATAATTACCAAGAAAATCAAGAAAATTCCGGTGGCCGACAAAGCAATCGCTTGACCTAGCATGGTGAACAATGGCGGAATGATATAAGTCCAAGTCAAATAACCTCCAATACCAAGTAATCCAAGTGCTATTACCCAAAATAATGATTTTTCTCCTTTTTTTAGTGCATCCGTTTTTAATGCAATTTCCCCTTTTGTTTCGTCAAAGTGCTTAAGAATAGGCAACTCTAATAAAGTGCTCTTTTCCTGTTCGAATTTATTCATCTTATAAATACTGGTTTACTCCTGTTAAAACTGTGTTGATTGAATCAACTATTCTTTGTTTTGCCAAATTATTGGCTTCAATTTTCAATTCAATTTCAGAAAAATCTTCTTGGTTTACTAAATCTACTTTTTCCAATTCAATTTTCTTTTGATTCAATTCTTGTTGCAATTGTGCAATTTTCTGTTCCAAATCGGAAACTGCTTTTGAAAGTGTGTTTTTTTCTTGAGTGATTTTGTTATTCAAATCACTTTTTTTGGCATTACCGGTAGCATCGTATTTTTGGTGTACTTTATCAATTTCAGTCAGATAATGTTTTGCCTTTTCGACAAGTAATTCTTTACTTAAACTTGGATTAAGTGATTTACCCATGGCAAATGCCATTTGATAACTTTGTGGATTGGTTACCCCAACTGCCGATACTGATTTATACAATTCGAAAAAATCAAAACCTTCATGATTCAATCCTTCAAATCCTTTTTGATATACTTCCAAAATTTCATTTAAAAAAGGATTGTTGGAATTGGATGGAATATTTACGGGTGCGTTGACTTCAGGAAATTTGTTTACTGGTATTACGGTTTGAGGTTCTTGGCTTGAAGATTCAGATTTGCCAGTCTCTTCATTTATAAAAAGACTCTTCCAATTAAAACTCTCTTTTGACATGTACTTTGGTTTTTGTTTACATCATTTATACGTAAGCTCTTAAAAAAAGTTACTATAACTCCCAATAAAAATATAAAAAGTTTTAGAATTACGAGCTTAATTGCTCAGAATTAATGATTTTCAGGAAATGATAGCCTCTGGGAACAAATCCTTGATTGTAATAAAATTTATGAGCTGTAAAATTTTCAACATAGGCATCGAGTACTATCATGGTACTTCCCAATTCATGAGCTAGAGCGTCAATATAATCTGTCATTAATTTTCCGATGCCATTTTTACGATAATCGGGGTGCACAACAAAGTTATCGATTTCCAAATAAGGTCCAGACCAAAGTTTGACTCCTTTCCAAAAACCGGTAATTCCTACGCATTTTTCACCGTCAAAAACTGCCAATTGTTTATAATTATGAGGTATCATTTGTGATAAATACTGTCTGTATTTTTCCAATGTCATTTTGGGATATAAAAAATGGATGGCTTCAATTTGAGCCAACATTTCTTCTATAGTGGTGAGTTCTCTAAGTTCCATATAGTATCTGTTAATGTCTATAAAATTACATTACTTTTGCAAAAAATAATACCATGAATTTAAAAAGCTTTTTCTTTTTTGCTTTGTTGACTGTAAACGCTTATTCGCAGACCGGCTCTTACCAAACCAAAAAAGTTGACAATAAAATTTCTAAATTTAACTTACAATTCAACGACGAATATTCGTGGTTGGAAAATCTGGAATCGGAAGACGTTAAAAGTTGGGTAGCTTATCAAAGTGGTTATTCTGCAGGCTATTACGCAACAATTAAAAAAAAGGTTTCAACTTTAGAAACCATAAAATTGTATAATTCCAATTCCACGGGAACTTTACCAATGCGAGCAGGTAGGTATTTCTACAAATACATGACTGTAGACAGAAAAAAAGCGCCTTCATTATTTATGTTTAAAACGATTCAAGATGAGCCGTTTGAAATCATCAATCCAACTAAGATTTATACCTCTAAAAATGTAAACATTGAAGATTTTTATCCTTCCAAAAACTCAAATTATATTGCTTACAGTATTCGAATCAATGGAAGTGACAAACTTGAAATACGCTTTAACGATTTAAATCTACGTAAACCCATTAAAGATTCATTGCTTAATTTTAAGTTTTCAACTGTAGCATGGAATAAAGATTTAGGTGTTTTCTATAAGCAAAATTCAAATCAAACAAAATTTGCCAAAGACTCAACTTTCAAACTATATTACCATAGATTGAATACACCTCAAAAAGCAGATGAACTATTATTTGATACAAGCGACAGTAAAAATCATATCTCTTTTTTTACAACTAGAACAAAACTGTTTGTGATTGAGAAAAACTTCAATTACACCAAAACCAATTTCTATTACAGTGATTTGACCAACGATAAATTTGAACTTATCAAATTTTATGAAAACAATGATGATACATTTAATTTCATCAATTACCATAATGGAAGAATTTATTACTCTTCCAATAAATTCAATTGGGGCGAAGTACGGTCATTTGATTTGAAAAATAAAGAAGATGACAAACAAATTATTCCTCAATTCTACAATCATTTACTTGTAAATAATTACTTTACAGATGATTATATTATTTGTAAATACAAAACTCTCGGTAAAATCTATCTTTCAATTTATGACTATTCAGGTAAATTCGTCAAGAAAATTGAAGTTCCTTTAGCCATGAACATCAATTTTCAGAATTACGATGAAAAAACTAACGAAATTTATTTTGGCGTTTCTTCGTATACAATACCCAATAGAAACTTTAAAGTAAGTTTAAATAATGGTGAGCCTGAACAAGTATTTACATCCGTTAATAGACAAAGGCCAACCGTTTTCCCATTAGATCATTTTGAAACGAAATGTATCACTTATAAAAACAGAGATAACATTGATATTCCAATAACCCTACTTTACAAAAAAGGAACAATACTGAATGGTGAAAATCCATGTTTACTAGAAGCCTATGGAGGTTTTGGAATAATCAGTGGACCAAGATATGATAATGGGCTTTTGCACTTTGTAGACAAAGGCGGTATTTATGCTTTTGCAGAAATTAGAGGTGGTGGAGAAAAAGGACCCGATTGGCATAAAAAAGGAAGTGGTATCAATAAAATAAATTGTCTGAATGATTTTATAGATGCTTCTGAATTTTTGATAAAGGAAAAATATACCAATTCAGAAAAATTGGCGATAACTGGAGGATCACATGGGGGTTTGGTTGTTGGCTATGCACTGACCGAAAGACCTGATTTGTACAAATTGGCATTGCCCAAAGTGGGTGTATTTGATGTAATTAATAAACACAAGTATACAGTGGGTGTATATAATACGATAGAATATGGCAACCCAGAGATAGAGGAAGAATACAAAGCAATTTTTAATTATTCGCCTTTAAATAAAATTAAAAATGAGGTCAACTATCCAACAACTATTGTGTTTACTGCGGACAATGATGATAGGGTACCTCCCTTTCAATCCTATAAATTTTATGCTTCGCTAAAGAACAGAGAAGCTCAAAAAAATAAAATCTTATTGGTTGTGAGGAAAGATTTAGGTCATTACGGTGGTAATACTTATGAAAAATATGTACGCGAACAAGCGGAGTTTTATGATTATCTCTTATACTTCTTGATGAAATAATACTAAAAAAAATAGCTGGTAATTTATTATTACCAGCTATTTTTAAATAATTCAATAGAAAAAGCACTATTAATTCAAAACATTATGTCTGCTTTTAAGTTTTGTTCTTTCAAAATCAGCCATTAATCTTTTTGCATCATTGATGATATTATTCCCATCTTTTTTATCATAATCATTTGCAATCAAACCTTCACCTTCAGCGATTGCTTTCTCTGGCATATCCAAATATAAATAAATCTTTCCAAGGTTGTAATACGCAGAATATCTAATCTTTCTACTCCCCTTGTCATCACCTGTATATTTAGTTTTTAAAGAATCAAAATACTCAATTAAGGGTTGAATATTAGTTTTAATATCATCCAATGGCATATTAGGATTCATGGTGTTAAAAATAGTTCTAACAGCGTCAACGGCTTCTTTTTGAATTTTACCTTCTTCATCCTCAGAATCTATAATCCAAAGGTTATCAGAAATTGTTAGAGGTGTGTAACCGTATTTATTGTTTATAAATTCATTTGCACCATTTAAAACATCATTTGAAAACTTTAATGCGTACGTTCTAAATAAATCCCCTTTACTTAAATTGTAATTTTTAACAATTTCATTAGAAGAGTGTTTCACTTGATCCGACTTATACTGGTACGAATACCCAAAACTCCTTTTCAAAGTGCTCTTATTGTTTGAATCTGAATCATCTAATTTAGCGGCGCCATCACTTACTTTTTGCAAAAAGCGATTTACTTTCGATTCTGTTTTGGTTTCTTGTTTTGGAGCTTCTACCTCACCGGATTTAATACCTTCAGTATAACAAACTGCACTTCCGGAATAATCTGCGACAAGTTGATATAAATTATATCTATCTGTAACTTTTCCATCCTTATCTTTATTTTCAACAACCTCTGTATTCACTTTTGAACCCTGTTGGTTGTATTCGTTTAAATTAAGAGAAACCTTTAGATTAGGACTATCATCAACTTTTTTCCAACCAAAAATTTGAAGTTGGCTATTCAAAACTGATCCGTCAACATTAGCGCTTCTTAATGATAATGCTGTACTTACGTATGTAGAATACGTCATATTTTCGAGTGGAACAAAAATCTCAGGTAATTTTTGATAGCTAACACGGAAGGAATATCTATCAAGGTCAACTTTTGGTGGTTTAACCTTTTGAGCAAAACTCATCGTAACAATGAATAAAGTGAAAATTGTAATTCTAAATTTCATTACGTTTTAATGTTTAGGATTGAAAAAATAAAATAAAAAAAAGCCTCAAATCATGAGGCTCATTGATACTATAGTACAATAGTATTAACCATTTAAAGCCTCAGCTCCACCTACAATTTCTAAGATTTCCCCAGTAATTGCAGCCTGACGCGCTTTATTGTATGTTAATTTCAATTGATTTCTTAATTCTGTAGCGTTATCTGTTGCTTTGTGCATTGCCGTCATACGAGCACCATGTTCAGCAGCAAATGAATCGCGAATGGCTTTATACAATTGTGTTTTCAATGATTTTGGAATCAAAGTCATCACAATTTCCTCCTTAGAAGGTTCAAAGATATAATCTCCAGCTACTGCCGTACCTTTTTCAATTGGAGCCAATGGTAAAAACTGTTCTGCTTTCACGATTTGTGTGGCAGCGTTTTTAAATTGGTTGTATACTAATTCAACACGATCGTATTCTCCAGAAATGAATTTATCTGTAAGTAATGCAGCAACTGTAGCAGCATTATCAAACGTTAAATTGTCAAAAATAGCACTTTGGTTTTCAACAATAGTATGTGTCTTTTTAAGAACATCGTTACCTTTTTTCCCAATAGCCAACACATCCACTTGAATACCTTTGTATTTTTCGGTGATCGTTTTGATTTCTTTAATCACGTTAGTATTAAAGGCACCACACAATCCTCTGTTCGAGGTGATAGCAACCAATAGTACTTTTTTTACTTCTCTTTGCGTAGTATAGTCTCCTCCTACTTCGCCTTCCAAAGTAGCCGAAAGATTTTGCAATAATTCGGTTAATTTTTCAGCGTAAGGACGCATTGCTGTAATGGCATCTTGTGCCTTTTTAAGCTTTGCAGCAGAAACCATTTTCATCGCAGATGTAATTTGCATCGTTGATGAAACGGAAGTAATTCTATTACGGATTTCCTTTAAATTCGCCATTTCTTATCAGTAAATAATGATTGGCAAGTAGTGATTGTTTTGGTTCAATCACTACTTACTCTTCACTAAATTATTAGTTATATTTTGCAGAAACTTCTTTCGCTACTTTTTCGATAACATCAGTAATGTTGTCATCTAATTTTCCAGCTTTTAAAGCGTCTAATGTATCTCTGTGTTTTGCATTCAAGAATTCTAAGAAATCTTTCTCGAACTCTTTCACTTTATTTACAGGAACATTTCTCAATAAATTTTTAGAACCAGCATAGATAATAGCTACCTGATCTTCTACAGTAAACGGAGAGTTTAATCCTTGTTTCAAGATTTCTACGTTACGTTTACCTTTTTCGATTACGTTTAATGTAGCAGCATCTAAGTCAGAACCAAATTTCGCGAAAGCTTCTAATTCACGGAATTGCGCTTGGTCTAATTTTAAAGTACCTGATACTTTTTTCATCGATTTAATTTGTGCATTACCTCCAACACGCGATACAGAAATACCTACGTTGATTGCCGGACGTACACCAGAGTTGAATAAATCAGACTCTAAGAAGATTTGTCCGTCAGTAATCGAAATTACGTTAGTTGGAATATAGGCAGAAACGTCACCTGCTTGCGTTTCGATGATTGGTAAAGCTGTTAATGAACCACCACCTTTAACGATTGGTTTCAATGACTCAGGTAAGTCGTTCATGTTTTTAGCGATATCGTCATCGGCGATTACTTTAGCAGCACGCTCTAATAAACGAGAGTGTAAGTAGAAAACGTCTCCAGGATAAGCTTCACGTCCTGGTGGTCTTCTTAATAATAATGACACCTCACGGTAAGCCACCGCTTGTTTTGATAAATCATCATAAACGATTAAAGCAGGACGACCAGTGTCACGGAAATACTCACCAATTGCAGCACCTGCCATTGGAGCATAAACTTGCATTGGAGCCGGATCAGATGCATTAGCTGCAACAATCACAGTATAAGCCATTGCTCCTTTTTCTTCTAATGTTTTAGCGATAGCTGCCACAGTTGAAGCTTTTTGTCCAATAGCTACATAAATACAGAATACTGGTTTACCAGCATCGAAAAATTCTTTTTGATTAAGGATAGTATCCAAACAAACAGTTGATTTACCTGTTTGACGGTCACCAATTACCAACTCACGTTGTCCACGACCAACAGGGATCATTGCATCTACTGCTTTGATACCAGTTTGTAATGGTTCAGTTACTGGCTGACGGAAAATTACTCCTGGTGCTTTACGCTCAAGAGGCATTTCGTATAAATCACCACCGATAGGACCTTTACCATCGATTGGTTGACCTAATGTGTTTACTACACGACCTACCATTTGCTCACCTACTTTAAGAGAAGCAATACGTTGTGTTCTTTTAGCAGTTGAACCTTCTTTTAAACCTGTAGATGGGCCTAATAATACCACACCAACATTGTCTTCTTCAAGATTCAAAACGATACCTTCCATACCGTTATCAAATTCTACTAACTCACCGTATTGTACATTTG
Organism: Flavobacterium sp. GCM10023249; assembly: GCF_042653365.1. Taxonomy (NCBI): domain Bacteria; kingdom Pseudomonadati; phylum Bacteroidota; class Flavobacteriia; order Flavobacteriales; family Flavobacteriaceae; genus Flavobacterium; species Flavobacterium sp. GCM10023249. The sequence continues at coordinate 667,397 of NZ_JBHSHZ010000006.1, read as the reverse complement.
ATAGTCCGTAAATACGAGCAATACCATCTCCTACTTGAAGTACTGTTCCTACTTCTTCTAGCGTAGCACCAGATTCAAAACCTGATAATTGCTTTTTTAAGATTGCTGAAATTTCAGCAGGTTTAATATCCGCCATAATTATATAAATAATTAATTACTTAATTCTCTTTTTAAAACTTGTAATCTATTAGCAACTGAAGCGTTGTATTGCTTGTCGCCTATTCTTAAAATAAATCCCCCAATAATAGTTGGATCAATTGTATTTTCAATGGTTACTTTTTTGTTTGAAAACTCATTGATTTTAGCCAAAACTTTCACTTCCAATTCTGGAGTCATAGCAACAGCTGTAGTTACTTTAGCAACTTCAACACCATTAGCTTCATCAAACAGTTTGTTGTATTCAACAGCAATTGATTCTAAGATTTCGAATCTTTTGTTTTCAAACAACAAGTGAAATAAACTTTTAGTTACACCATTTACAGAAGCGAATACCTCTAATAATGCACTATTTTTTACTTCATTTCTTAAAGTTGGGTTTACGATAAAATCCTGTAATTCTTTACTTTCTTTAATCGTATTCGCAATTAAAGTCATGTCTTGACTCACCTCAGTAGCAACGCTTTTTGAGTGAGCTAAGTCTAAAATTGCTTTCGCATAGCGAATGGCTGCTCTTGTACCTGACATGCTTGAATTAGTTTAATTTTACATCACCTAACAATTTCTCAACTAATTTTACTTGAGCTTCTTTGTTAGACAATTCGTCTTTTAATAATTTTTCAGCGATTTCCAATGAAAGTGAAGATACGTGAGATTTCAATTCAGCCATAGCTGCATTTTTCTCACCTTCGATAGAAGCTTTTGCTTGTTCGATCATTTTTTGACCTTGTACTTGCGCTTCTTCTTTTGCATCAGCAATCATTTTTTCTTTAATCTCACGAGCTTCTTTCAACAATGTGTCACGCTCTAAACGTGCTTCCTGTAAAATACGCTCATTATTAGCTTGTAATTCACGCATTTCTTTCTTAGCATTTTCAGCCGAAAGCAAAGCATCCTTAATACCTTCTTCTCTTTCATTAACTGCGTCCAAAATTGGTTTCCACGCAAACTTTTTTAATAAAAGTAAAAGACCTACAAATAATAAAACTTGCATTAAGAATAGACCTAACGAAAATTGTCCTAATAATTCTTCCATTATATTTTTTATTAAGTAAATTAAATTTTAAAAAGTACAGTTGCAACCAACCGTTGCAACTGTATTTAGCTTTTTTTTGATTATTTTACTGCGAATAAAGCAGCAAAACCAATACCTTCGATAAGAGCTGCAGCGATAAGCATAGCAGTTTGGATTTTACCTGAAGCTTCTGGTTGACGAGCGATAGCGTCCATAGCTGAACCACCGATTCTACCGATACCTAATGCTGCTCCGATAACGATCAAACCAGCTCCTACAATGTTTGGAATAGTCATAATGTATATATTAAATTAATTAAACATTCAAATTTTAATGATGATCCTCATCATGATGATGTTCTTCGTTAGCCGCTCCAAAATAAAGAGCAGACAACATCGTGAAAATATATGCTTGTAATAATGCAACTAATATTTCAAGTAACGAAAGTACAAAAGCTAAGAAGAAAGATAAAGTACTTCCTACCATATTATTGAAAGTATACATTAATGCAATAATACTCATCAATACTACGTGACCTGCCAAAATATTTGCATACAAACGAATTGTTAATGAAAACGGCTTAATAATTGTTCCCAATAATTCGATTGGGGCCAAAATAATTTTCATTGGAACTGGCACTCCTGGCATCCAGAAAATGTGTCCCCAGTAATTTTTATTTGCTGTAAAAGTTGTAATCAAATACGTTAAGATAGCCAATGCAGCCGTAATTGCAATGTTCCCAGTAACGTTTACACCTAGCGGAGTCAATCCGAAGATATTTAAAAACCACACAAAGAAAAATACTGTCAACAAGAATGGCATGTATTTTTTGTATTTCTTCTCTCCGATGTTCGGAATTGCAATTTCATCACGAATATAAATAATGATAGGCTCAAAGAATCTTCCAACTCCAGAAGGAATACCATTATTCTTTTTGTAAGATTTTGCTAAACTTGAAAACAATAACAACAATAGAATACCTGTTACTAAAATCATGAAGACGTTTTTAGTTATAGACAGGTCTAAAGGTTTTACATTTGTTGGATGGTGTTTTTCATCCATATTGATTGTACCGTTAGCATCTGTTTTAAAAATCTGTCCGTGTACAATTTTATAATAGTTACCATTATTCTCGGCAACTTTAGTTTCGTGTTCAAATTTAGACGATGAGAAAATTTGAAAACCATTATCCCATAAAATTACAGGCAACGAAAAACCAATATGTTTTTCATGTCCTGATTCTTTACCGTAAGAGAAAAAGGTAAAGTCATGAGAATCCAAAAGGTGATGCTGGATGTATTCCGCTCTTTCCTCTTCAGGGGTTAATGCTTTTTCTTCATGTGTTGCAGCCGCATGAGTAGAATCATGAGCAACAGCATGTGTTTCGTGTTTTTCTTGCGTAGTTACGTGGGTAGAATCAGTTGTAGGATTGGCTAAAACTGCCGAAGCAAATAGCCCTACTAATGCTGATAATATTAATGATACCGGTTTTTTTGTAATCACCATAAAAACTATAATGCTAGTGTTTAAATTTGGTGCAAAGGTACATTTTTTATTAATATCCGAAACGTTTAAATTATTTTTTTTATTTAAGATCGTTTTTAGGGCTTTTTGAAGGCTTTTTTGAAGGCTTTTCCCTTAAAAATCAAGAGTTTTAGGTATAGTTATCAACAATTTTTAGACTTTTTTATTTGCTAAAACCCTGTATTTCAGCGGTAAAAGTGGTTATTTCGTCGATATAAGCACAATGAAATTGTTAATAACTTATTTTTTCCTATTTTAGCAGGCTCCTTAAATCTGTAAAATATGAGAAAAACTTTACTTGTTTTCTTTCTCTTTTCCTATTCCATAACTACTTATTCTCAATGTTGGTCTGAAATATCCACCGGAGGTATACATACTATTGGAATAAGAGATGGTGGTACATTATGGTCTTGGGGAAGAAATAACTCAGGGCAGTTAGGTACTGGCCAAAATTCTTCAACGATCAATTTACTACCTAAACAAATCGGAACGGAATCCAATTGGCTAAAAATTTCAGCTGGAAATGCTCATAATTTGGCAATAAAAGCCAACGGAACGTTGTGGGCATGGGGTAGAAATTCAGATGGTCAAGTAGGCATAGGATCCAATGCGTCCACTTTTAATACACCACAACAAATTGGAACGGATACAGATTGGGCTTTCATATCTGCTGGAGATGAATTTTCTTTGGCCATAAAAACCAACGGAACACTTTGGGCTTGGGGAGATAATGCTTTTGGGCAATTAGGAGATACTTCTACTGACGATAGAAATTCCCCGGTACAAATTGGAACCGCAACTAATTGGGCATCAGTATCGGCCGGAACACAACATGCATTAGGTTTAAAAGTTAATGGAGAATTGTGGGCTTGGGGAACTAATAACACAGCAAGATTCAGTACAACGCTACCTGCATTTTCTTATGTACCGATTCAAATGGAAACCGATACCGATTGGTCAAAAGTAGTTGCATCGCGAGATCATGGTGCGGCGTTGAAAACCAATGGCACATTTTGGACATGGGGTTCGAATGCAACTGGACAATTGGGTGATGGAACAACTGTAGATAAAACTACCCCTATCAACATAGCTTCTCTCAATGGTGCCATAAAAATAGCAAAAGGGCATCAACATACTTTGGTAATTAAAAATGACGGAACGATTTGGTCGTGGGGAGGCAATGCTTCGGGTCAGTTAGGAATTGGTACACCACTATCACCTGCTCCTTCACCAACACTAAATCCAACTCAAGAAAACACCTTTAACAATACGTGGATATATATCGATTCAAAAATCACACATACTGCGGCTATCCGAAGTGATGGTACTCTATATACTTGGGGTGCCAATTTATGGGGACAATTAGGAGATAATTCACAAACTGCCAAAAGTGCTCCGGTAAACGTTTCGTGCCCAACATTAGCGACCGATGATTTTGTTTCAGCAGAAGATTTTTCTGTGTATCCTAATCCGGCGAGTTCGATTTTGCATTTAAAAAACAACCAAAACTTGACTATTTCAACTTTGCGCGTTTTGGACTTATCCGGTAAAATACTGTTAAACACCAACAATGGTCAAGAAATAGCTATTGATCCTTTATCTTCAGGTATCTATATTCTGCAAATCATAACTGATAATCAATTGTACCAAGTGAAGTTTATTAAAAACTAGTCCGATTGAGTCTTTGTGCGGTAAAGAAAGTTTCTAAACCAAGATATAGTACAAACAGTCCATAGAAATTCCATTTTTCAATTGCATTCCCAGAATCTAAAATGAAATATGAACCTATGACATAAATAAGACAGACTTTTATAGAAGTGATCAATAAAAAAGTCATGCCGACCACATCTTTATTTTTTTTAAAAACAACGTTAAGAATTATCATAATAATCAAAGAGAATACCAACATAATTGCATGTATGATTTCTAGGTTGATTTGAAAAGAAGCGGTATCTACATTCAGTATTTTAAAAAGAATTTTTTGAACTGTATAGACTACTAATCCAATACTACTAATTTGAACAATCACTTTATTATCTGACAACATTGTATTACTCTCCAATTCTATTCACTTGTTTGATAACGTTATACAACGCAATAAAAACTCCTACAACCGTTAACAATTGACTATAATAAATTTTTTCACTCGGATGATTGACGTCAAGCCATTCTCCGAGTTTAAAGAATAAAAAAATAATCAACCCCATTTGGATGGGAATATTAATTAATCCCAACCATTTATTCATCTTAGGCTTTTTCGGTTGGTTATTTTCCATCTGCTGGTTGTTCCGCTTTGGAGTCTGGATTCATTACACAACTGGCATTAAAATCAGCTCCTGGTTCAACAGCCAATTTACCACAAATCACTTCTCCATTAATAACGGCTTTTGACTTTACATTCAGAATTTCTGTAACTACAATTTTACCGTCTACTTTTCCTTCCACATCTACATTAGGACAATTGATATCACCCAAAACAATTCCTGCAGGACCGACTACCAATTTACCTTTAGAAGTAAAATTCCCTTTCAATTTTCCATCAAGACGAAAATCTGCAAGTGATTCAATATTTCCTTCAATAGAGGTCCCTTCAACAATTCGGTTTGTTTTACCAAGTGCATCGGTATATGATTTTGAGCTTTCCTTAAACATCATTTTTTAAATTTTAAGTTCTAAAAATTGATTGTAATTTTTTCTTACCTGAATTACGGCGTAATTCTCCGAAGAGATCACATTTGCCGGTATTTTGATTTTATATTCTTTATTGGTTTGAAGCAATTCAATTAAATACCTAGAAAATTCTTTTGATGAAATACCATGAACTACCACAAAGTTTTCAGCTTCATTGTACACATCATAAGATACTCTGAATTTTGTGTAGTCTTTTTCTTTGATGTATCGATTAATTTTATCCATCAAATCGACAGTAGCTGCATCGTCTCTTTTTCCAACTTTATACAAAATCTTCCAATTCGTAGATACGGTATCCAAAGAAATTGCCATTTGTTCTAATCGAGGAATACTTACTTTCAAGATATCTTCCGCTTGTTTTCCTTCTTTGCTGTCAGGGTATGTCATCGCAACATAATTCACCGCTTTTTTATATTCTTCTACACCACGGAGTTTACCAACTGCACTTGCTTTAAGCAATTCGAATTTCGGAATCAAATCGTCTCCCGCAAATTGTTCCAAAGACTTATCAATATTCTGAAGTACCTGAACATATTCTTGATTTCCGAATAATTTAAAGTTAGTATTGTATACTTCACTAGGTGTCTGGTTCAAAGCGGGTTCATCAACAATCTGACCGCTCAAAATTTGCGCATAACGCGTATTTGGATAATCTGCAATGATACTGTTTTTTATTTCATCCGCTTTTGCCGGGTTTTTGCTCTGATAAATTTGATACAAATTGTATTTTGACGGCAGGATCAATCGCTCTTCAGGATTACTTGCCAATACCTTTTCAAACTTTGATGATGCTAATTCTTGTTCCAAAAATTTTTCCTTGTATATAACACCCAACTGGTAATTGGCAAAATTTCTGTCTCTAGCCAAACTATCCAATACAACTTGAGACGTAGGTAATTTTTTTAGATAATATTCCGTAGTATACAATTCAGAAACAGGTTCGTCTTTTTTGACTTCATTCGTTTTGACTTCGCCATCTGTTGTCTCATTCTCTGTTAGAACAGACCAGCGCCAATTGTCCTTTAAAGCTCTTTTTCCCCATCGCTTTTGGAACTCTACTTTACCATAAGCTACTGTAGTCGGTGTGTAGAAATAAAACAAACCTTTGTCTTGACCAGTATTAAATCCCGGTGGACTCAAAGATGGATCTTGTGAAAGTGTTTTTCTTCCTGTGCTAATGTCTAGGTTAGGTTTGATATCCTGAACGCCACGAGCATTTTCTTCAGCTTCTCGCTGTTTTTTTTCCAACTCTTTTTTGGCATCATCCTTTGCTTTTAAATCCGCAATGTGTTTTTCAAAAAAGCTTAGCCTATCTGCTTGAGAAAGCGAAACTATATTTAAAATGCTATCATTGTGCTTTACAATTCCTTCATACTTTATGACATCATTTAAATTTTCACGTTTTTTCGCAATTGCGAAGTATTCTTTATTCTTCTTAACCAAACGAATTAAAGTACTGTCATAATACTTACCCGCAGTAACATACTCTGTTCTGTCAAAATAAATAGTCGCCAGATTTTTATACGTTTGCGCCTGTAGATAGGAATCTGTAGAAGTAGAGCGTAACGATTTGTTGTAGAATTTAACTGCTTGTTGCTTCTTATTCAGATGATCATAAAATAAACCAACTTCATAATTCAGCACGTCTAGATACGGACGGTTTTCTCTGTCTTTCAGTAATTTTTCATATTTTTCTAAAAAAGCTACGGTATCTTTTGTCGCATCAACAAGTTGTCCTTGTTTCGCATGTGCTCTAATTACATAATGACGCGGTGATTTTCGCTTCATCTCGATGATTTCCTGAAACTGAGCGTAAGCACTGTCGTTATATTGCAATGATTGATAAACTTGTCCAAGGATAAAATGATATCTCGCTCTTTCTTCTTTCAATTTGGTAGACTCGATCGCAATTTTTAAAGGTGCGATGGCGCTGTCTTTTTGTTCCAAATTGATAAACGCTTGAGCTAAAATTGCATTAGCATCCGCTTTAACCTGCGTTTTTAATTGATCTCTTTTCAGTAACAATTTGAGGTTTTTTATTGCCAAAGCATCGTTTTCGAGGCGGATATTCGTTTTTTCACGCCAAACTTTAGCTTCATAAATTTTATCAGAATTGGAATACTTATACAAGATATAATTGAACGCCTCCAAAGCAGGCACGTATCTTTTATCGTAATAACGCGATTTTCCTAACAACAGATGAGCTTCGTCCATCTGCATGTTTTTTTCTTTACCTCCAATATTCATGGAATGCTTTTGAATCGCTTTCGTGGCTTTTTCTTCAGCACGTTCAAAATTTTTATTTTTCCCCTTTTCACCCGGTAACATTGCATCCTCTTCAATTTGCATACGTTCTACTGGTAAAATTTCCCAAAAATTGTCCGAATAACCTGATTTCAATTCGTTTATACCTGACTGAAGCGCAATGTCTCCATTGTACAAAGTATTGTATTCGGTATTTATAGCATGCCAGTTCCTGTTTACGAACGAATTTTTTTTAGTAGAACAGGCTACAATAAATAAAAGTAAAAGAAATGGGGGGAAATATTTTAAGTGCTTAATTTTCAACATAAAAAAATTTTAAAATATAAACTTCAAAATCTGTTTTTTAGTATTATAACCCGTAAATGTACGCTTCTTTTTGAAATTCCAACTATTTAAATGTGTTTAATTTTAATCAGTAAAGTCATATTATCAATGTTGTTTAGTAATTTTGCTAAAAAGAAATCGCTATGTCAACATTCTACAAATTAGCTATAAAAGAAATCATTAAAGAAACTCCGCAAACCATTTCGGTGTTATTCAATATGCCCTTAGAATTCAAAGAATTTTACAAGTTTACTGCTGGTCAATACGTTAACTTAAAACTAACGCTAGATGGGCAAGAATTACGTAGAGCGTATTCAATTTGTTCAGCACCAACTAGTGGTGATTTACGCATCGCTATCAAAGCGGTAAAAAATGGTAATTTCTCAAAATTTGCTAATGAACAATTGGCTGTTGGAAATGTGATTGAAGTAGGGCTTCCTGAGGGAAAATTTACTTTTGAACCGAATGCTGAAAGACAACGCAATTACATTGCTTTCGCGGCTGGAAGTGGAATCACTCCCATTATGTCTATTATTCAGTCTGTATTAATTGGTGAACCACAAAGTACATTTGTTTTGGTGTATGGAAACAAATCACCTGAAGAAACTATCTTCCACGATCAACTACAAGCTTTACAGCAAAAATATTTAGGACGTTTCTTTATTCATTTTGTATACAGTCAAGCAAATGTTTCTGATGCATTTTTTGGAAGAGTCGATAAATCTGTTATAAGTAATGTACTGAATACGAAACATATTGGAAAGGAATTTTCAAAATTCTATCTATGTGGTCCTGAAGAAATGATCAACATAGTTAGTAGTACATTGAAAGAAAAAAACATTCCGGAATCAGCCATCAAATTCGAACTGTTTTCGGCATCACCTTCTGAAAATAAAGTTGACTTGGGCGCAACGGATCATGCCAACATCACCGTTATCGTAGATGCCGATGAAACCACTTTCGAAATGTCGGCTAAACAAACACTCTTAGAAGCTGCATTAAAACAAGGTTTAGATGCTCCTTATTCATGTCAGGGTGGCGTTTGTAGTAGTTGTATTGCTCGAGTTACAAAAGGATCTGCTGTAATGAAGAAAAACTCAATTTTAACAGACAAAGAAATTGCAGACGGGTTGGTTTTAACTTGTCAAGCGCATCCAACCTCAAATGAAATTGTTGTCGATTATGACGATGTATAAATGTGTAAGTTTTTTCTTAATTAGTTGATTGTCTTACATTTAATCGATTTTTTTAATTACTTTATCGAATAAACACTATCTCTTTTAATAAATAATTGGTTTTTAGTTAGTTTCGCCGAAACTTTTTCAAAAACAAACTAACTAAAAACCAAAAAATGAAGAATTTATCAATAAATTCGCTTGCTTTGCTATTGGTGTTTTTCACCTCTGCAAGTTGGGCTCAAGTTGGAATTGGCACAACTACACCCAAAGGTGCCTTAGACATTACAAGTACTACCAATGGTTTCTTAATGCCTCGAATTGCTCTCACCGCTTCAAATGTAGCTTCCCCGGTAATAAATCCAGCTACTGGAACTACTGCTTTAGAAATAGGAACAGCCGTTTTCAATACCGCAACAACTGGTGGAACTTATGGAGTAATTCCTGGAATATACTACTGGGATGGAACCAATTGGGTATCACAAGTACATCGTTATTACGAAACTAAATTCACACAAACATCAGATCTTACAGTGGCTACTTCAGCCTCATATACGAATATACCAGGACTAAATTCCAAATCTTTCACTGCTCCCTATACAGGAAGATATACATTACTATTTTCTGGATATTTAGGAGCTGGCACAGTAGACAATAATTCTTCTAAAGTTGGTTTTGTGGAAGGAAATTTTAAAATGACTATTAATGGAACTGATTACAGAAAGTATTCTCATTCTTCAAGTTTTTACAATAGTGATACGGCAACTGAATATTATGAATTATTTAATGAAACCAACATCAATGTAAATGTCTATTTAACAGCTGGACAAACCTGTACTATCAATTGTTCTTACAATGGTGTGGCTGATGATAATATCACAGAAAATAATGCCCATGTCGTAGGTAGATCTACGGCTTTAGGAAATTTTTGTGAAGTGAATGTTACCTATATCGGAAGATAAAAAAAGGAGCTTTACAGCTCCTTTTTTATTGTATTTAGTATCGTCTCGGGAGAGATGCTTCGCATAGCGTTTTCATAGCCCTCCACTTTTTTATTTCCATAGACGGATGTTGGAAGTAAAGGAAAAAGTTCACGATCTGCAGTAATACAAAATTCCCAAGGTTGGTTAAATGGTTTGAAACCCGCATAAGGATGTGTAGCACCCCAAAGGGTTACAACTTTAATCCCTAACATGGCAGCAATGTGAGCATTGCCCGAATCCATCGAAAGCATGATATCCAAATTAGATATCAAATCCATCTCTTGTTGTAATTTTATTTTTCCAGCCACTACGATAACATTTTCATGCTTGGCTCTTAATTGATTCAAAAGTTGAATTTCCTTTTCTCCTCCACCAAATAAGAATAACTTACATTTTGAAACTGCTAATCCATCAATTACTTTCTGCATTAAATCCAAAGGATAAACTTTTGATTCGTATTGAGCAAAAGGCGCAATACCAATCCAGTTTTCATTTTTAGTTCCGGTGATAGAAGTAACTTCTTGTGATAATATTGCTTTGGCAGGAAAATGTTGTGAATTAAAATTCAATGGAAAACCTAAACTTTCAAAAGTTGCAGCGTGTCTGTCGAACATTGATTTTACTGGAACAAAAACTTTATTTTTGGCTCGAGTCAATGCTTTTTTATCCGTTCTACCTTTATCCGTAAAAGCCACTTTTTTTCCATTTACAGCAAATAATCCCCTAATCACTTTGGAACGGAGCACATTATGTAAATCGGCAACAGCATCAATATCGAGTTTTTTAAGATCGTTATACAATCTCACCAAACCGATCATTCCTTTATGCCTATAATTCAAATCGACTGGGAAAAAAGTAACGTTAGGTAAACCATTAAAAAAAGGTTGAAAAAAAGGTCTTGAAACTATTGTGATTTTTACTTCAGGATAATCCAAAGAAAAAGCTCTCAAAACAGGAACCGTCATTGCAACGTCACCCATAGCTGAGAGCCTTATAACTAAAATGTGTTTGATGTTTGACATCGAAACCTTTTATTTTTTGTTCTGGTACAACACTGGATTTAACTCCTCATCGTTGTACATTTTCATTTGCTTGTATACCTTCATGTATTTGTCGCCATTTTCGATATCTTCAATTAACTGACTAATCGAAACGAACATATCATTTTTCTGATCCAATAAAACATTTAGTTTTTCCTGACATTTTGCTCTATGTTCCGCAGTAGCTTCAGCTCGATTTGCCTCTTCGCTCATGTGGTATATTTTCAATGCTAAAATTGACAAACGGTCAATAGCCCATGCAGGACTTTCTGTGTTGATTTTTGCAGCTGCTTTAACCTCAACATTACTGTATTTTTGTAAAAAATAACTATCGATATATTCCACCATATCAGTACGAACCTGATTTGAAGCATCAATTTTTCTTTTTAAATCCAAGGCAGCTACCGGATCGATTTTCGGATCACGAATAATATCTTCGTAATGCCATTGAACGGTGTCTACCCAGTTTTTAGCATATAATAAATATTCAATTGATCCTTTTTCATAAGGATTTAAAGCAGGTTGATATACATCATCAATAACATGATAATCGTTAATACAACGCTCAAATATTGGAAAAGCAAATTCTGCAAACATAGTTTTGACTCTTTATTTTTTACAAAAGTAGCGTTTTTTTGTACTTTTATCCTGAATTTGTAAAATTTATCAAGATGCACATCCATTACATTTCGGAACAAAACAGTATTCTGAATCATTTTCTTACGCAACTGCGCGATATTCATATTCAAAAAGACAGCATGCGTTTTCGTAAAAATATCGAACGTATTGGAGAAATTATGGCCTATGAATTGAGTAAGACCTTGGATTATAAAAATATTGATGTGCAAACACCACTGGGCATAAAACATACTACTACTATTGCTGAACCGGTTGTATTATGTTCTATTTTGAGAGCTGGTTTAGCCTTGCACCAAGGTTTTATGAACTTTTTTGACGATGCAGAAAATGGTTTCGTATCTGCTTATCGTCATCACTATAATAACGATGATGCATTTGATATTCTGGTAGAATACCAAGCTGCTCCTTCTTTCGAAGGAAAAAATCTGATTCTAATTGATCCAATGTTGGCTACAGGTCAATCTATTGTTGCGGTTTTACAGAAATTACATTTAGAACAAAAACCAAAAGAAATTCACATTGCTGTAGTTATTGCTGCACCAGAAGGAGTAGCTTATCTTCAAGAAAATCTTCCAGAAAACTGCCATTTATGGGTAGCAGCTTTGGATGAAAAATTGAATGAGAAAAATTACATCGTTCCTGGTTTAGGCGATGCTGGAGATTTAGCTTACGGCAGTAAATTATAATAATCTCAGCGCATAATTTAGTAAACTTGCAAATAGGATAACTCCCAAAATGGTTTCTTTGATCCAGTATTTTTCGATGGTCTCCAAGTAATTGGTCAGCATAATTGCTACAGGTACGAAAGTAAAAATCAGGTAGCTATTGTCTTTATTTGGAGAAATAAAAAATATCACTAATCCAATGATAAAGGCAAAAATCACTTTTTTATACGATGCTTGCATGTTCAATGATTTATTCGAAAGAATAAAAAGCATGGTTAGAAAAGCCACCAACGCTGTTAAGATGTAAATCCCCAATGAAAAACTTTGGAATACATTTTCGATATACCTGATATCAAAATCAACTTGAATCGTAGCAATAAATCTATTGATAAAAGTCGGATCAAAAATCAACGCAAGCAACAGAGTAATTACTGCTACTGTCACCAGAGAAATGAAAGGAATAATCCAATTCCTGTAATCTCTTGAAACGTGGAAAATAATGGAAATAAAAACCAAAAGCATAAAAAGTATGCTCCAAAAATGAAATAAACTGGCTATAAAAATCCACAAAGACGCATCGAAGATTTTCTCTTTCGGAGTGATTAAGGATTGCATGGATATCAATCTTCGTAAAGCCAACAAAATCAACCCATTGGAGACAATCAAATACCCATTAGACAAAGTCGAAGGAAAAAGGATAAAAAATATACAAAACAATAAAAATGTATAACTGTTGTCTTTCGTTAGTCCATTCTTTTTAGTGATAAAATTTGACACAAACAAAGAACCAATCAACAACAACAAAAAAACTATTTTCTTGCCTATTTCAAAGCTGGAAATAGTATTGTAGTTGGTACTAAACTGATAAATTGTAAAACAGACAACCATCAGTAGAGTTGTCAAAATATAATTTATTGGTCTAGATTTACTAAAAATGCTTGTAATCATAAGTATATTTTATATTTTTGCTTTGTAAATATAATACATAAAAAAGATGAAATCATTTTTTGAAGCAATTGCTTGGTTATTTGAACAAATCCTTTTTGCTCCACACGATCTAATGCGCTCAATGGAATTAAGCAACTGGTGGATCGCAAACCTAGTAAACTGGGTTCTTTGGGGAATCATCAGTTACTACATCGTATACTGGACAAAGCAATTACAGATTTTCAAAGACAATAACGAAGACGAACAAGATACTACCGCTCACTCTTTCTTAAAGTAAGTCGCGACCGATATCTTTTCTAAAATACATCTTATCAAAATGTAGTTTCTCTATATTTTGGTAAGATTTTTTTATGGCTTCTTGGAAATCATTACCGTAGGAAGTAATCGCGAGTACGCGACCGCCATTGGTTACTATTTGACCATTATCTTCTTTAGTTCCTGCATGAAAAACAATAGAATCTTCAATTGTTTCAATACCTGAAATCACTTTTCCTTTTTCATAATCTTCTGGATATCCGCCTGAAGCGATAATGATGGTAGTAGCGCTTCTTTCATCAATTTCTAAGGAAACCTCATCAAGTTTTTGAGCACCAACAGCTTCAAACAATTCAACTAAATCTGATTTCACTCTTGGCATCACCACTTCTGTTTCAGGATCACCCATACGAACATTGTATTCAATAACCATTGGTTCTCCTTTCACATTAATTAAACCGATAAAGACAAATCCTTTGTATTCTATACCGTCTTTTTGTAAACCTTCCACTGTAGGTTTTACAATTCGGGTTTCAATTTTCTCCATCAAAACCGAATCAGCAAAAGGCACTGGAGACACTGCTCCCATTCCTCCTGTGTTCAATCCTGTGTCGCCTTCACCAATTCGCTTGTAATCCTTTGCAGTTGGCAAAATTTTATAGGACTTTCCGTCTGTTAAAACGAAACAACTCAATTCGATTCCATCCAAGAATTCTTCGATTACTACTTTAGAAGATGCTTGACCAAATTTTGCATCTACTAACATGTTATGCAATTCCTGTTGTGCTTCGGCTAAATCATTCAGAATCAAAACTCCTTTTCCTGCTGCTAATCCATCGGCTTTCAAAACATAAGGCGAGTCTAATGTGGTCAAAAACGCACATCCTGCTTCTACCGTTTCTTTGGTAAAACTTTCATAACGTGCTGTTGGAATGTTGTGTTTTACTAAAAATTCTTTAGCAAATTCTTTACTTCCTTCCAATTGAGCCCCGATTTTAGATGGGCCAATAACGGGAATATGATTGATTTTTACGTCGTTTTTAAAGAAATCGTAGATACCATGAACCAATGGATCTTCGGGACCAACGACTACCATTGTCACTTTATTTTGAAGAACAAACTCTTTAACTGAAGTAAAATCTAATGGATTAAGGTTAATGTTAGTTGCGATTTGTGAAGTGCCGGCATTACCCGGTGCTACAAAAAGTTGTTGGCATTTGTCGCTTTGCAGCATTTTCCATGCTAAAGCATGTTCTCTTCCTCCTGAACCTAAAAGTAAAATTGTCATCGTTGTTGTGTTGTTGTTTTGTGGTGCAAAAATAGCTTGTTTTCAACAGAAAAAAAACAATTGACAATGGCTTTGTGTGTCATATTTGTTATTTTTGAGCAAATCTTACATTATGATCCGGTTTTTTGATTGGTCGTTACGAATAAATGGTTTTCCGATGAAGAAAGCCACAGCAGAATTCGATGCCATTATTTCCTTGTCAGAAACTGAACACCAACAATTTATTGAAAACAAAAAAAAGGAAATTGTCGCTTTTCATTTGGAGCACAATCCCTACTACAAAAATTTTGTTGGCAATACTAAAACTGAAGACTGGAACAATATCCCTGTCATGACCAAAAAAGATTTTCAGAAACCCTTAGTAGAAAGGTTATCCCGAGGTTATTCTGAGAAAAGTGTCTTTAAAAATAAAACGTCCGGTTCTAGCGGTGATCCGTTCGTTTTTGCGAAGGACAAATATGCGCATGCCATTACGTGGGCGTCTATTATTTACCGATTTGGCTGGTACGGTATCGATTTTAATCAATCCTTTCAAGCACGATTTTACGGTATTCCATTAGATTTTTTTGGTTATACCAAAGAACGGATTAAAGATTTTTTAGGAAAAAGGTATCGTTTTACCATTTTTGATTTATCGGATAAAGTTTTAGAAAACGTACTGAAAAAATTCCAACAGAAGGAGTTTGACTATATCAATGGCTACACCAGCTCAATTGTATTATTTGCCAAATTCCTCCAACAAAAGAATATCATTTTAACCACTATTTGTCCAACATTGAAAGTCTGCATGGTCACATCAGAGATGCTTTTTGAAGAAGACAAAATCTTGTTAGAGAAATACTTAGGCGTTCCTGTTGTAAATGAATACGGTGCTTCCGAACTGGATTTAATTGCTTTTCAAAATCGTGCAGGCGATTGGCAGTTGAATGCAGAAACTTTGTTTGTTGAAGTCTTGGATGAAAATAACCAGCCGTTACCAAACGGACAGGAAGGAAAAATTGTTATCACTTCGTTGTTCAACAAAGCACATCCGTTCATTCGCTATGATATTGGTGATATTGGAATTGTAGACGAAAAAAGCACAACTCAAAAACCGTTGCTCAAGACATTAATAGGCCGAACTAATGATATAGCATTACTACCGAGTGGAAAAAAAGCGCCGGGACTAACGTTTTATTATGTCACCAAAAGCATTATTGAAGATGATGGAAATGTCAAAGAATTCATCATTCGACAAATACAAAAGGATACTTTCGAAATTGATTATGTTAGTGATGTGGAATTAACTACTGTACAAATCTCAAAAATTGAAGAAGCAATTGCTTTGTATTTAGAAAAAGGATTGCATTTTACTTTCAACCGAAAAGAATTTTTACAGCGGTCTGCCAGAGGAAAACTGAAACAATTTCAATCGATACTTTAATTTCTATATTTCATAAAGCCACGATACATCCAATGTAACATGTAATAAACAGATTCGAAAAATCCCAATTTTTCTACTTCTCTGTAAAACTGCCATTGGTATTTGATCAGATTCTTTTTATTTCTCGATAACGAATTTTCTCGGATACGATAAATCGCCTGTGGTTCTTGAATTCCATAAGCAAAAGGAATTTCCTTTAAATATTTTAGCCATAATCCCATATCCTGTCGTTTTCGAATATCTGGCATAAATTTCACACCTAATCTTTCGACATCTAAAAAGGCTGTAAGACAACTAATCGAATTGGTTTTTAAAATGTCGGTATAAGTAACCTTTTGTGGTACAATAAAATCTGAATACACAAATTCTAAAATCTCATTGGAACGTCTATACGAAGAGAACACAAATGGTATTCCTGTGTCATGTATTGTTTTGATGCTGTTCTTAAGGAAATCTGAAAACCAAATATCATCTGCATCCAAAAATGTCATATACCTGCCCTGAACTTGGTTAATGGCTTCATTTCTAGCTTTGGAAGCACCTGAATTTTTATTTAATCGGATAAGATGGATTCTTGTATCCTCCTCCATCATGTTTTGAATTACTTCAACCGTTTTATCTGACGAGCAATCATCAACAATAATCATTTCCCAATTCGTGTAAGATTGTTTCTGTACAGATTGGATGGTCTCTGAAATGAATTTTTCAGAATTATACGTTGGGGTAATTATAGAAACCAATTCATTCATCTAATATGCTTTTTCCTGACCTTTGAAAATATTGATGACGGTAAGCATGATAATCTTAATATCGAGAAACAGTGACCAGTTTTCTATGTAAAAAACATCATATTTAATTCGGTTCACCATTTCATCATCGGTCTCAATTTCTCCACGATATCCTTTTACCTGGGCTAATCCAGTAATTCCAGGTCTAACATGTAGCCTGACATTGTATTTTTTTATTTTTTTCTGGTATTCATTGTTGTGGATCCACAGATGTGGCCTTGGACCTACAATAGACATGTCACCCAATAAAACATTCAAAAATTGAGGCATTTCATCTAAACTGGTCCGACGTAAAAAAGATCCTATTTTAGTAACACGTGGGTCATTTTTGGTAGTCATTTCTTCCGTTTTCTCATTCATTTTCATCGAACGAAATTTATAGCAGAAAAACTCATTTTGATCCAAACCGGGACGGCCTTGTTTGAAGAAAACCGGTCCTTTGGATTCCAATTTAATGAGAATGGCTACAATAGGAATCAACCATGAGAATACAAAAAGGACAATAAAAAGGGAAAAGACTATGTCGAATAATCGCTTGATTATCTTATTAGGTAAATCATTTAATGGAGTTCTTTTTAATGACAATACGGGGAAAAACTCATAGTAATCAATTTGAAGATTCTTAGAATAAATTTCGCTGCCTTCGGGAATAAATTTGATGGTTTTTCGGTTATAGTCGGAAAACTCTACAAGCTCTTTCAGTTCATCTTCTGATAATTCCTTAAGTGCACAATAGATATCATCTATTTTATTTGCTAATACGTAATCCTGAACTTCTTTGATTGGTCCAATTACATCTTTATCTACTACCTTATCCGAAAAAAAACCAAAAAACCGGTAACCATAATCAGGTCTAGAAACAAATAACTCCTTAAGATTAATGGCGCTTTCTGTATGGCCAATAATGATGGCTCTTCGATAATTACCTCCTAAAACAATACGGTATTTTTTTAAGTAATAAAAAAGCAAACCCTTAAAAAGGGTAATATATAGGAAAGCAAAACCAATGAAAATTAATAATTTACTAAAACTTGAAATAATTTCTCTTGCTAACGAGAAATAGGCAATAACCACTAAGGTAAATAATGTAAACTGTTTAGCTAGTTTAGCTAAAATTTCGGCTGGTTTTGTAAAACGGTAAACTTCGTAGAATTCCGTAAAATAAGCAATAACAATCCAGGCAAGCAATTGAAAAAAAAAGAAATACGGTAAATAAATAGCGAAGTTTTTCAGAAATATTTCTGCTAAAATAATCAACAGAAAAAAATCGGTCAAAACGCTAATAGGTCTAATGTATTTTGAATACCTTCCTTTAGTCACTTATTATTTGATATAATCTTTGAAATCTTTATGTGCTTCTTTCAATAGTTCTTCTTTGGGTAATGATTTGAAATACTCATAGGTAATTTTCATACCCTCAGAACGACTCACTTTTGCTTCCCATCCTAAAATATCTTTGGCTAAAGTAGTATCTGGCTGACGTTGCAATGGATCGTTTTCTGGTAACGGATGGTATACAATTTTTTGATTGGTTCCAGTTAATTTAATGATTTCTTCCGCAAAATCCTTGATGGTTATTTCATCAGGATTACCAATATTTACCGGATATGCATAATCTGAAAGCAATAACCTGTAAATTCCTTCCACTTGATCATCTACGTAACAAAACGAGCGGGTTTGCATTCCATCACCAAAAATGGTCAAATCTTCACCACGCAATGCTTGTCCGATAAAGGCTGGAATTACACGACCATCATTGAGACGCATTCTTGGTCCGTACGTGTTAAAAATACGTACGATGCGTGTTTCCAATCCGTGAAAACGGTGATAAGCCATGGTAATGGATTCCTGAAAACGTTTTGCCTCGTCATACACTCCGCGGGGGCCAATTGTATTTACATTACCGAAATACTCTTCCGTTTGCGGGTGAATTAATGGATCTCCATATACTTCAGAAGTAGAAGCAATCAAAATTCGTGCTTTTTTAACACGAGCCAAACCTAATAAATTGTGAGTTCCCAAAGAACCTACTTTCAAGGTCTGAATTGGAATTTTCAAATAATCAATCGGGCTTGCCGGTGAAGCAAAATGAAGGATATAATCCAATTCGCCGGGAACATGTACAAATTTAGAAACATCGTGGTGATAAAACTCAAAATGCTCCAATTTGAATAAATGTTCAATATTTTTTAAGTCGCCCGTAATTAAATTATCCATACCAATAACATGGTATCCTTCTTTAATAAAACGGTCACATAAATGTGAACCTAAAAAGCCAGCTGCTCCGGTAATTAAAACTCTCTTCATTCTATAGGGTTTGTAACAGGCTTTCCTGCCACGATTTTATATTGATATCAAATATCGCTTTTATTTTATTCTTATCCAAAACACTGTAAGCCGGTCTTTTTGCCGGAGTTGGATAAGCACTTGTAGGTATTGGGTTTACGGTTATTGGAATCGTATTGATTCTAAAAATTTCTTTGGCAAAATCAAACCAAGAACAAATACCTTCGTTGCTGAAATTATAAATTCCCGAGTATTGCAGTTTCTTGGAATTGGGATGCTTAATCAATGTTACAATTGCCTCTGCTAGATCAACCGAATTCGTTGGTGTACCAATTTGATCATTTACAACATTCAAAACATTCCTGTCTTGTGCTAAACGGAGCATGGTTTTCATAAAATTATTCCCAAATTGAGAATACACCCAGGAAGTTCTGATAATAAAGTAGTTTTCACAATTTTCCATCACTTTCTTCTCACCGTCCAATTTAGTTTGCCCATAAACCCCGATAGGATTTGTTGTATCTGTTTCTAAATATGGTTTTGATGAAGTTCCGTCAAAAACAAAATCGGTAGAAATATGAATCAACGTTGTTCCAGCATTTCTACACGCTTTCGCCAGATTTTCCGGCCCTGTAACATTAACCAATTGTGCTCTTTCTGATTCCGATTCTGCCTTATCGACAGCAGTATATGCTGCTGTATTGATACAAAAATCAAATGTATTAGATGCAAAAAATTCTGTTACCTTTTTTTCATTCGTAATATCCAAATCTGCTGATGACGCAAATACAAAACGAATTTCAGCATGTTTTTTTTGGATAAATTGAAGTGACTGTCCTAATTGTCCGGACGCACCGGTTACTAAAACTACCATACTTTTTTTGCGTTTTCCAAAGTTGGTAACACTTGATCCTTATCCGAAATAATCAACTCATTGGTAGGAAATCCCCAATCCACATTTACCGTTGCGTCATTATAGATCAATCCGCCTTCGCTTTCCTTATTGTAAAAATTATCACACTTGTAAAAGAAAGTTGCTGTATCACTCAGTACTAAAAATCCATGAGCAAAACCTCTTGGAATAAAAAACTGTTTTTTATTTTCAGTAGATAGTAAAATGGAATACGACTGACCATATGTTGGAGAACCTTGTCTTAAATCAACAGCTACATCCAAAACTTCTCCTTCTAAAACACGTACTAATTTTGCTTGAGCGTGTTCTCCGCATTGGTAATGCAAACCGCGCAAAACACCTTTGCTAGAAAAAGACTGATTGTCTTGAACGAAATTAATTTTTTGTCCTATTCCCTTCTCAAATGTATTTTGATTAAAGCTTTCCATGAAATAACCGCGGTCATCATGGAAAACTTTAGGTTCTATAATAAAACAACCTGGAAGATTGGTTTCAATAAAATTCATTAACAGTTAAATATTTGCTCTAAAATTTTTATTGTAATCAAGTACGTTGGTTTTACTCCTGTTGTTCCTAAACCTCCCGATGCAAGAGTACTACCTGTTTCTAGAGGGTTATCGGAAGCATAATACGCATAACGTACTTTAACATCTGGATTGATGCTTTTACGAATTCTAGAGGCTGATTGAATCGCTTTTTGGTAATATGCCCCTTCCATTTCAAGTCCTATGGCTGCCCAAGTTGACTCGTGGAAGAATTTCAATAAATCTCTATTTTGAAGTGATGTTCCTAAAACAGTAATCATTGGACCAGCATACACTGGAATATCGTTACCTTCAAACATTTCAGCTGTTAATTCGTTTTCAAAAGGATAGTTATCTGCTGTACCTTCGTTTACGTGTGCATTCGGAATCATAATATCTCCTTTTCCACCTTCTAGAATTCCAGCTTTACCCATGATTGAAACTGATTCTACATTGAGTAATGTTTTCTTTTTATCTACTTTATAAGGTTTCAAAAGCTCATCGATAGTTTCAAAAGCTTGCTCTCCAAATGCATAATCCATAACGATTAATACTGGAGCTTCCCCATTAATTTTTGCATTAGGGAATGCTGTTTTCTTCCAATCGAATTTAGCGGTATCAAAAATCTGAACATCGATATTCGTTCCTGATTCATCCGGTTGCGAAATCATACCATGTTGTAAAGCAAAGTCTTCTACTTTTTTACGTAGCTCTTTACTTCCTGAAGCCGATAAATCTTCGTAAATCTGATACTCACCTTTTCCTTTGTATTTTGAAGCCAGAACACTAGGTGCAAAAACCGAGTTCATTACACTGTGCATATTGGCACTGATAATATGAATAGGTCTTTCCAACAAGCCGTTGTCAGCCAAAGTCTTTTTTATGTTAGTTGCCCAGATATCACCGTAGATGTGGTGTCCTAAACGTTCTCTTAAAATGGGACTGAATGTGATGGTTCTTTTGTTATTGTCAACCACTTCTTCAATAGCAATTTTACCCAACCAGTATACAATATGTAAGAAGCGGTCTGGTGAAGCACTATTTCCAAAATCATCGTAAATATCACTTACTTCAGCAAAAGTTCTTCCTAATACGTTAGCCGCATGAGAAATTGCTTTTTCTCTTTCAATTAAAGTCAGTTTTTTAGATTGAAGTGCCGCTTGTTCTAGTTTTTCCCAATCGCGTGATACTTTTCCTTCTTCGTCAACCAAAACCCTGTCCTTGATTTTGTGTGATTCAATAAAGATAAAAGTCAAGTGAGTTAAGATATCATAGATATCCGAACGTCCTCTGGTGATTTCCACATTCATTTGTTCGTCGTCAATACGATAACAGTTTCTGCGGCGTTTTGGAGGAACAATAGGTTGGAAATGGGATTTTGAATAGCCTTCGTCTGAAGTTAAATTGATGTAGCGACATTCTTCGATCCCAACGGGAAGACGTTCGATTACATACAACAATCCGTTCAATTCAACTTTTTCTTCGGCAATTGAACCGTAAATTTCTGGTCGAAGCTCCAATAAAGCTTCTCTTAAAGTTTCACCCGAAACACCCATTGGTTTGTAGAAACCTCTGTTGAATAAATGTCTCATGGTAATGTACAGTCTTTCGATAGCTCCCGAAGACTCTTGCGCTCTTGAGCGCGAAATGTTTTTAATCTCTTTCATTAAATTTTATATTTTCTAACCTGCAAAGGTACGATTTTATTTTTAGTTTGTAAGGATAAGATTGATAGCGGGCTCAAAAACTCTTGATTTTACGGGTTTATCGTTTTCATCTTTCTTGAATTCCTTGGTCCATTTACCGCCTAAAAAAGTATAGGTAAATTCATTTTCCACGAAGTTGTAAAAGGGTAAAGGATAATACATTCGCTGTGTTTTGGTTTTTGAAGGATCGGAAGCAGCAACTGTTTTTTCCAATTTATTACTTTCTACAAATAATCGTTCGATTGCTACAAACAAACCTTTTTTAGGAAAAATAATATTCAAACTTGAAAGATCAAATTGTGTCATCCTTGATCCTTTTTTCACTGTTGCGATATAATCCTTTTCTAATAGTTCTTCTCCTGGCAAACCGTCATCTCCAATTTGATAAAAATGAATTTTCACTGTAGCCTTTTCAATACTACTCTCGGTATAAATGATTACTTTTTTTACGTACTTGGTTTTAGTGTATTTTGGTAAAAAAGGGAAAAACTTTGCGTCAAATCTAGGGCCGTTTTCAAAAGCTTGGCGTATGCTATTTTCGGTTTTACCTATTTCAAGTTGCTTGGTTTCTTTCTTGTTTACAATGGAAATTTCTCCTAACTGATATGTAGTAGAACGCATTTTTACTACAGTAGCTTGAGTCGATTTTAACTTTAATTTCTCGTATCCTAAAATCGAAAAAATCAATGTTTTTTCTTCTTTAATTCCTAATGCAAAACTTCCGTCAAGATCGGAGGTTGTTCCAATATTTTCGTTTTCCACCAAGATATTCACATAAGGAATAGGTTGATTGTTTTCATCAATAACTTTACCCTTAATTTGAGCATTCACCAGTACATTCAGAAAACCAAACCCAACTAACAATACGTCTTTTATCCTCATTGCATTTTTTATTTATTTGAAATAATCGGCAATCTTTCTGTCATTAGACAACCTTGGTAATTTATTTTGTCCACCTAGTTTACCGATAGATTTCATATACTCTTGGAATCCGTTTTTGGGAACCTTGGTAATTACAACTGTTCGCAGTACATGACCTGTAATCAAATCATCATAATACACATTTTGTTTACGCATAGCCTGATCAATGTTTAGAGCGAATTGGTCGATATCCTGAGGTTCGTTTTCAAATTCGATCAACCACTCGTGGTAAGGCAACCCAGATTCTGGATTGATTTGTGGTGCAACAGTAAACTCACTTATACGAACCTCTGTCCCATCCATTGCCAAGCGGAGTGCTTCTTCGACTTCTTTTCCAATAACATGTTCTCCGAAGGCTGAAATATAATGTTTGATTCGTCCAGAAACTAGTACTCGGTAAGGTTTCAAACTGGTAAATTGAACAGTATCGCCTATGTTGTAGGCCCAAAGACCTGCATTAGTGGAAATAATCATAACATAATTTACGCCCAATGTCACTTCTCCTATGGTATAACGACGAGGATTTTCGGTAAAAAATTCCTCTGCTTTGATGAATTCGTAAAAAATCCCTGAGTTCAATAATAGCAGCATTCCTTTTTCTTTTTGGGAATCCTGATACGCGAAAAACCCTTCAGAAGCCGGAAAAAGTTCTATTGAGTCAACTTTTCTACCTATCAAACTTTCAAATTTGGCGCGGTACGGTTCATAATTCACTCCGCCATAAATAAATAAGTTGAAATTTTTGAAAATCTCTCCAACTGGTTTTTTTCCTTTTGCAGCTAATTTTTCAAAATACATTTGCACCCAAGAAGGAATACCCGAAATCACCGCCATATCTTCGTGGAAAGTTTCTTCTACAATGGCACTTACTTTGGTTTCCCAATCGTCAATGCAATTCGTTTCCCAAGAAGGCATACGGTTTTTCTGTAAATATTTAGGAACGTAATGTGCAACAATCCCAGAAAGACGACCCAATTTAATTCCGTTTTTCTCGTCGAGAATTGGACTACCTTGCAAAAAAATCATCTTCCCATCGACAAAATTGGCTTTACCAGTTTCATGAACATAACTTAAAATTGCATTTCGTGCCGCTTCAATATGATATGGCATGGATTCTTTTGTTAATGGGATATATTTTGCACCCGAAGTGGTTCCTGAAGTCTTGGCGAAATATAGCGGTTTTCCTGTCCACAGGATATTTTCTTCACCTTGTACCACACGATCAACGTACGGTCGTAATTGTTCGTAATCTCTAACAGGAACCCGATTTGCAAAATCTTCAAATGATCGAATTTCACGAAAATGATGCTCTTGACCAAATTGCGTTTCTTTTGCTTGTGCGATTAATTTTTGAAAAACCTTATTTTGAGTTTTTACCGGATTATTAGCCCAGCGTTGGGTTTTACGATAAATGTATTTGGCAAATTGCTTGGCAATTATTGATTTAACAGACATTGTCGATACGTATTATTTTCCTAGAAACTTTCATAGGATGTATTCTGATGAATTATTTACTCTTCTGTGCCTCCTGTTGTACTTGTTTTCTAAGTTCTAATTCGGCTTTGCTTGCTTCCATTTCATATTCGGATGGATCGACATAATCAGAAGCTAGAATAGAATCTTTATTGACTTTGGCATATTCTAGGTCGCCTGTCAATACTTTTTTTACCGATTTGATGTATTCATCATTTTTATTCAGTTGAAATTCCAATGAATCGGCTTTAATCCCTAATAACAAAGCGTCTTGTTTCAATTGTGTTGAAGAATACCCCGGAATGTACTCGCGGAGTGGTGTAAAAGCGATAAGATAACTAGTAACAGAAATCAGGAAAATTGCTCCAATACTTCCTAAAATGAACACATTAAGTATACTTAATTTCAAAGAAAACTGCTCTTCAAAAGTTTCTTCATTGATAATAACCAAGCGTCGTCTGGCTTTGATCGCATCAAAAAAAGCTTTTCTTTTTAATCTTTTTTTAGTCATAAGAGGGCAACTTAATCTACAAATATAGCAATTTCGAATTTTCTGAAGACAATAAATAATAAATCGTTAAAAAATGAAAGTGTTGTTCTTTTCTTTAATATCTTTGTTGAATAATTTAAGATGCGGAAGCATAATTTTTATTTATCATGGGAAGATTTGGAACTACTGAAATTATTGTAATATTAGTTGTTGTTTTATTACTTTTTGGAGGTAAAAAAATACCGGAATTAATGAAAGGTTTAGGAAGTGGATTGAATGAATTCAAAAAAGCTTCTAAAGGCGAAGATACTGCTGCAAAAAAAGACGAAACTAAAGAGTAAGCATAACTGTTTACTTTTCTCTTATGGATAAAATAGACGCAAAAATTCTGAATATTTTACAAAAAGATTGTACGCTTTCTGTGAAAGATGTGGCGGCTATGGTAGGGTTATCTTATACTCCAACGTACGAAAGAATTAAACATCTTGAAGAATCTGGAGTTATTAAAAAAAGTGCGGTGATTTTGAATCCTTCAAAAGTGGGAATCAAGCTGTTTGCCTACTGCAATGTAACCTTAAAACAACAATCCAAGGAAAATTTACAATGCTTCGAAGAAGAAGTAATGAAAATGCCTGAAATTCTGGAAGTAACCAGTCTTTCAGGCGTTTATGATTATGTATTGAAAATTGCCACTACAGATATAGAAGCATACAATGACTTTGTAGTGAATAAATTAGCCAATATTCCTAACATTGGTCAATATCACAGTAATATTGTGATGAGCATGGTGAAAAACGAAACTTCCTACTACTTACCGGAAGATTAAACCAATTGCTTTTTCTTTTGAATAAATTCTGCAATGATTTTATCATTTTGCAAATTACCAATACTTCCTTCGTGGGTATGATGAATCGTTTTGCTATTATACAAAAACTGATTTTCCTCCACTTGTTTTGAAACTATTTTATAAGCTTCACGGAATGGAATTCCTGATAACACCAATTCATTAACAGCTTCAACAGTAAATAGATTCAAATACTTTTCGTCTGATAAAATATCCTTTTTAATAGTCATATTTTCCAACATCACTTCAAGCATGTCCAAACATTCTTTCAGAGTTATAATGGCTGGAAATAAACATTCCTTGGTTAATTGCATGTCTCTGTGATAACCCGAAGGCAAATTGTTGGTCAGTAGCGTCAACTCATTTGGTAATGACTGAATTCTATTGCATTTGGCTCTGATTAATTCAAAAATATCCGGATTTTTTTTGTGTGGCATGATACTGCTTCCTGTTGTCAATTCTTTCGGAAAACTAATGAATCCGAAATTTTGGTTCATGTACAAACACACATCCATTGAAATTTTTGTCAAAGTAGCAGCAATTCCGGACAAAGCCATGGCTGTCACTTTTTCAATTTTACCTCTTGTCATTTGGGCGTAGACCACGTTATGATTCATCGATTCAAAATTAAGAAGCAACGTTGTGAATGTTCTGTTCAAGGGAAAAGAAGAGCCATAGCCAGCGCCTGATCCCAATGGGTTTTTGTTTGCCATATGATATGCAGCAAGAATCAATTCCAGATCATCACAAAGACTTTCTGCATAGGCACCAAACCATAAACCAAATGATGAAGGCATGGCCAATTGGAAATGCGTATACCCTGGTAATAAATCGTTTTTATGCTTCTCGCTCAAATCTATCAGACTATTGAACACGTTCTCTGTTTTTTCAACAATTTGTTTCAATTCTGATTTTATGAATAATTTAATATCCAACAATGATTGATCGTTTCTGGAACGTCCGGCATGGATTTTTTTTCCGACTTCCCCTTTCATTTGAGTGAGCAAAAGTTCCACTTGAGAATGTACATCTTCTACTCCATCTTCAATAACAAAAGTCTTATCATATACTGTTTTTAGAATGGCTTGTAACCCGTCGTGGGCTTCCTTTAATTCTTCAGTCGTTAATAATCCTATTTCGTGCAACATGGAAGTATGTGCGATGGAACCTTTAATATCTGCTTCTGCCAAATATAAATCCCAAATTGTATCCTGACCTATCGTAAATTGTTCCACCATTTCTTCGATGGAAGTTTTTACGTTACCTGATGTATTTTGCCACAACTTCATAGTCTATCGTATTAAATTTTTCGAGCATTTTGATATAAATTTCAATGCCTTTGTTGATCTCTTCAACATAAATATATTCATTCGCCGTATGTGATCTTGCCGAGTCGCCCGGTCCCATTTTAAATGTTGGAAAACCGTTCATTAAAGCCTGATCTGAAGTGGTTGGTGAAGCATAAACAGCTCTTCCCAATGCAATACCACTTTGTACAATCGGATGCTCTTTCGGTGCGAAAGAAGGGTTCAATCGAGTCGAGCGTGGAATCACTTCACAATCCACATATTGTTTAATGATTTCCAAAGCTTGTTCGTTATTGTATTTATCCGTCGTTCTGATATCCACTGTAAACTGACAACTTTCCGGAACCACATTATGCTGTACGCCTGCGTTGATAATGGTTACCGACATTTTCACTTTGCCCAGCATCTCGGATTCTTCGGGAAATTCAAACGTTTTGAACCATTCAATATCCTTCAAAGCTTTGTAAATCGCGTTTTCTCCTTCTTCCCTAGCGGCATGTCCTGATTTTCCGTGTGCAATACAGTCAATCACAAAAAGTCCTTTTTCGGCGATGGCGATATCCATTTTTGTTGGTTCGCCCACAATTCCGAAATAAATCTTTCCTAATTCCGGCAAGACGATTTCCACTCCGTTATTCCCGGATATTTCTTCTTCGGCAGTCGCAGCATAAACCAAGTTGAACTGCAAATCCTGTCTGTCATAAAAATGCAAAAAACAGGCAGCTAGAGAAACAAGCGGTCCGCCAGCGTCGTTACTTCCCAAACCATACAAAATTCCATCTTCGATATCCGGGCTAAAAGGATCTCTTGTGTATTGTTTGTTCGGTTTTACGGTGTCGTGATGCGAATTCAGTAAGATTGTTGGTTTTGAATCGTCAAAATACTTATTCTTTACCCAAACATTATGCAACAATCTCGTTGTTGGAATTCCTTTCTGAATAAAGAAATCATTCAGAATTTCTGCTGTTTTGTCTTCCTGCGTACTGAAAGATTCCGTGGCAATTAACTTTTGCAAAAGTTCCAATGCCTCTTTTTGTAACTGTTCCATTTTTTACAGTATTAATGTTCCGATAAAAGATTCGCCTTGCTCGCTCGCATAATCCGCATGACATATTTCCACCTTTGCTACATTTGATTCGCTGGCTCTGAACGCATTTTCTAATTTCGGAAGCATACCTTTTGAAATGATTTTTCCTTCTTTTAAATAATCGTATTCGCTTTTATCCAAAACCCTTAGCCATGAACCATCCAATTCAGGATTTGTCAACACGCCTAATTTTTCAAAGCAAAATCTAAGATTCACTTCGTTGGTTTCAGAAAGTGCCATAGCCACCTCTGTTGCGATAGTATCGGCGTTGGTATTTAATAAATTCCCTTTTCCATCGTGGGTAATCGGACTGATAACAGGTACAATTCCGTTGTCTATCAAACTCTGCAAAAACCCGGCATTAACACTTTCCACATCACCTACCCAACCGTAATCAATAGTCGGATGATTTCTTTTTGCCGATTGAATGATATTTCCGTCCACACCACTTAATCCAATGGCATTACATGCTTTTGACTGTAACTTGGCCACAATAGTTTTATTTACCAATCCGGCGTAAACCATCGCTGTAATTTTTAAAGTTTCGGCATCAGTAACACGTCTGCCATCAATGATTTGCTGTTCAATATTCAAATCTTTTGCTAAACTGGTAGCCAATTTTCCGCCACCGTGAATCAATATTTTTGAACCTTTCAGTTTGGCAAATCTGTTGAGGAAATCATCCAATTTTGTTGCATCATCAATAATATTTCCACCAATCTTTATTACATGTACCATAGCTTTAAAAATTAGTTTCCAGTATATTTTTCAAAACTGTCTGTGCTGCATAGACTCTGTTTTCGGCTTGTTGCAGAATCAAAGAATTTTCGCTGTCCAAAACCTCATCTGACAATTCCACATTTCTTCTCACTGGTAAACAGTGCATTACTTTAGCTGAATTAGTAACTACTAATTTTTTATTAGTTAACATCCAATCTTCCGTAACTGGTAAAACCTTTCCATAATCGGTATACGAAGACCAGTTTTTCACATATACAAAATCGGCATCTTTCAACGCTTTTTCCTGATCGAATTCGATTGTTGCGCCTTTTGTAAACTCCTCGCTCAATTCATATCCTTCAGGATGTGTAATGGTTAAATCATAACCGCTAGCCAAAGTCCATTCAGCAAACGAATTCGCAACCACTTGCGGAATCGGTTTGATATGTGGCGCCCAAGTCAGCACCACTTTGGGCTTTTCTTTGGTTTTGTGCTCCTCAATTGTGATCATATCAGCCAAACTCTGCAAAGGATGTCTCGTTGCCGATTCCAGACTCACTACCGGAACTTTCGCGTATTGAACAAACTGATTGATAATTTTATCAGCGTAATCCTCTTCTTTATTTTCCAGATTCGGGAAACAACGAATGGCTAAAATATCACAATACAAACCCATTACAGCTGCTGCATCTTTAATGTGTTCCACTGTTTTACCATTCATTACGGCTCCTTCTTCAAATTCCAATGCCCAACCATCGTTGTTCACATTGAGAATCATGACTTCCATTCCCAGATTTTGAGCTGCTTTTTGCGTACTCATTCTGGTTCTAAGACTTGAATTAAAAAACAATAATCCGATAGTTTTGCCTTTACCAATCTCCGATTGCTTTTCAGTATTTTTTAATGCTATAGCTTCTTTAACCAAAGTTTTAGGGTTTTCTATATCGTTTACAGATGTAAAATGTTTCATTTCTCTTTCATTAATCGTTTCAAATCCTGATGTTTACTTTAAAATAATCTTTAAAGCTTTTAACAAGGCATCTAGTTCTTTTTTGGTTACTGCCAATGAAGGCAAAATTCTTAGGGTATTTTTATTGCTCGCGGTTCCAGTAAAAATTCCGAATTCCTCCAATAATCTTTTTCGGACATCGGCGCAAGGCTCATACAATTCGATGGCAATCATCAATCCTTTTCCTCTTATTTCCTTAATATTCGTAATGGTATGCAATTGTTCTTTTAGGTAATCTCCTAATTTTTGGGCATTCTCCATCAGGTTCTCTTTTTCAATCACTTCCAAAACTGCTAAACCGGCAGCACAAGCCAGATAATTTCCTCCGAAAGTGGTTCCGAGCATTTCTTTTTTGGGCTGAATGTGTGACGCTATTAAAACTCCGGCAATTGGAAATCCGTTGCCCATTCCTTTTGCCACAGTGATGATATCCGGTTGAATATCGGCATGTTGATGCGCGAAGAATTTACCCGTTCTTCCGTAACCGGACTGTACCTCATCCAGAATCAGAACAATTCCCAACTCATTGCATTTTTTGGAAACATATTGTAGAAATTGTTTTTCTGGAATCTGAATTCCGGCAACACCTTGGATTCCTTCAATTATCACACAGCATACCTCATCGTTTACTGCCTGATCAAAAGCATTTCTATCATTTAATGGTAAAAAAGTTGTGTTGTTGTTTTCGTTCACTGGCGCCACAATCGCAGGATTATCTGTGCTTGCAACGGCCAATGATGTTCTACCATGAAAAGCTTTACTAAAAGCGATAATTTTTTTTCTTCCGTTATGGAAAGATGCCAGTTTGAAGGCATTTTCGTTTGCTTCGGCGCCTGAATTACACAGGAACAACTGATAATCGGTATAACCCGAAAGTTGGCCTAATTTTGCTGCTAATTGCTTCTGTTGATCAATCACAATCGAATTGGAATAAAAACCAATTTTCTGCAATTGTTTCGTAAGGCTAGAAACATAATGAGGATGTGTGTGACCAATGGAAATCACGGCATGCCCACCGTATAAATCCAAATAGTGTTTTCCGTTTTTATCCCACAAATCAGATCCTGATGCTTTAACGATTTCAATATCTGAAACCGAATACACATCGAACAAATTCATTCCTGTTGAACTATCTATAATTTTTGTTTCCATACTTAAAATGCACTTGGTTTTAATTTTAATCCAGTCGTTTCGGGTAAACCAAACATCAGATTCATATTTTGTACTGCCTGTCCCGAAGCTCCTTTCAATAAATTATCAATCACACTCACAATCATGACATCATCATCATTCTTTTCTAAATACAAAAGACATTTGTTTGTATTTACGACTTGTTTCAAATGACAATTCTGAGGTGATAAAAACACAAAAGGTTCGTCTTTGTATTTTTCTTCAAATAAGGCAATCAATTGCTCCAAAGAGTAATCAGATTTTAATGTAATACACGCCAAAATACCTCTGGTAAAAGAACCTCTTTGTGGTAAAATATGTAGGTTGCCCAAATCGTTTTTCTGAACTTGCATTAGACTTTGATTAATCTCTGCCAAATGCTGGTGTGTAAAGGCTTTGTACACCGACAAATTGTTCTGTCTCCAACTGAAATGCGAAGTCTCAGCCAAAGATTGTCCGGCTCCAGTTGAACCCGTTGTACACGAAGCATACACTTCACCGTTCAATAATCCGGCTTCAGCCAGAGGCAAAATAGCCAACTGGATTGCTGTTGCGAAACAACCCGGATTTGCTACATAATCCGCATTTTGAATCGCTTCTTTGTTTAATTCCGGTAAACCGTAAACAAAAGAATGATCTGCTTCAATTCTGTGATCCTGACTCAAATCGATTATATTAACCGAAGACGAAAATTCAGCCACTACCTTTTTAGCTTCACCATGAGCCACGCATAAAAAAACGACATCAACATTTGAATTATATGTTGCTGAAAATTTCAAATCGGTATCTCCGAACAAATCATCGTGTACTTCATAAATGAACTTGCCAGCATTACTTTTACTGTGTACAAACCCAATTTCTACCTGCGGATGGTTAATCAGGATTCTTAGCAATTCTCCGGCTGTATATCCGGCTCCGCCAATAATTCCGGCTTTAATTGTTTTCATGTATCAATTCCTTTGTAACCTGATGATAAATCGAGGTTTGGTTCCCGAATATTTTGGTAAATCCTTTTACATCTTCTCCACTCCAACCGTTATTCATTTCACCGTACGAACCGAATTTGGCCGACATCAAATCAAATGGACTTTCAATCCCATTTAGCTCATATCTGTAGGGATGAAGTGTAATGTGAACTTCTCCGCTTACTGTTTTTTGAGTATTGGTCAAAAAGGCTTCAATATCTCTCATAGTTGGATCCATCATTTGCCCTTCATGCAGCCAGTTGCCGTACCAGTTTGATAATTGTTCTTTCCAAAACAATTGCCATTTGGTCAGTGTATGTTTTTCCAACAAATGATGTGCTTTGATAATCAATTCTGGAGCTGCGGCTTCAAAACCTACTCTTCCTTTGATTCCTATTATCGTATCCCCCACATGGATGTGTCTTCCAATTCCGAAAGGTTGTGCGATTTGCTGTAAATATTCAATAGCGATTGATGGATGTTCGAAGGATTCCCCATTAATTAAAATCAGTTCTCCAGCTTCAAAACCCAATATAATATCTATTGATTCTGTTGACGAAACTGGTGTAGGCCAAGCTTCTTCGGGTAAATTTTGATGTGAAGTCAAGGTTTCCTTGCCTCCCACAGAAGTTCCCCACAATCCTTTATTGATACTGTACACTGCTTTTTCGAAATTGAAGTTTACACCATGCAACTTCAAGAATTCGATTTCGGCTTCTCTGCTTAATTTTTGATCTCTGATTGGAGTGATTATTTCCACATTTGGTAACAAATGATTAAAAATCATATCAAAACGTACTTGATCGTTTCCGGCACCGGTGCTTCCGTGAGCAATTGTATTAATTCCCAATTGGATAGCATATTCAGCGATGCTTTTTGCCTGAACCGCTCTTTCCGCACTGACGCTTAATGGATAGCTTCCGTTTTTTAATACATTTCCGAAGATCAGATACTTAATGCAATCGTCATAATATTCCTTGCGTACATCAATGCAGGTATAAGAAGCAGCGCCACACTGCAATGCTTTTTCTTCTAAGACTTCAATCTCTTTCTGATCAAAAGCTCCTGTATTAATGGTCACCGCATGCACTTCGTAATTTTCAACTTTACTCAGATATACTGCACAATACGTCGTGTCTAAACCACCACTATACGCTAATACTATTTTCTTCTTTTGCATTTTTCTGTTCTTTTATATTACTATCATACAGCATGGCTGTACACAAACAATTTTTATAATTTTTACTTTGCAGAATTTCGAAATTCACACAACTCTGACATCCATTCCAGAATTTTTCATCAGTGGTTAACTCTGAATACGTTACTGGTTCATAACCCAATTCCGAATTGATCCGCATCACGGCTAAACCTGTGGTTAATCCAAAGATTTTGGAATTCGGGTATTTGGTTCGTGACAATTCAAAAATTTTGGCCTTGATCTGCCGAGCCAATCCACTTTGACGGAATTCAGGTGAAACAATCAAACCCGAGTTGGCCACATACTTTTCATTTTGCCAAGTTTCGATGTAACAAAACCCTGCCCATTCGTTATTTTCTGTCAAAGCAATAACCGCTTTCCCTTCTTGAATTTTTTCAATAATATATTCTGCCGATCGCTTTGCAATACCCGTTCCTCTCACTTTCGCGGACGCTTCCATCTCGTCGCATATCGTCTGAGCGAAGTGAATGTGGTTATTATTTGCAATTTGAATACTAAACATAGATTAATTTTTGCGCAAATATACAAACAAATAGATATAATATCTTTTTTTAATAAAATTTAACAGATATTTTATCTTTGCAAATGAATATAACAACTCGTTTAACCTGTTTATTTCTGATTATCAGATATTTTATCCAAATAAAAAAGCCCTGATTTCGATTTGAAATCAGGGCTTTTATAAATAATGAAACCTATTATAAAATCATTGTCAATTGAATTCTTTTTCTACTTTCATCCACTTCAACGACTTTGACTTGAACGTGTTGGTGCAGTTTTACTACTTCGTTTACGTCACTAACGTAACCATCTTTAAGCTGGGAAATATGTACCAATCCGCTTTCTTTGATTCCGATATCCACAAAACAACCAAAAGCCGTAATATTATTTACAATTCCTGGTACAATCATTCCACTGCGCACATCGGCAATGGTTTTTACATTCGGGTCGAATTCGAAAATTTTAGCGGCTTTACGAGGATCCAATCCCGGTTTTTCTAATTCTTTCAAGATATCTTTGATACCCAAAATACCCACGTTTTCAGTAATATAATTCTCCGGTATAATTTGACTTATTTTTTCTTTGTTACCGATTAATTCATTGACTTTAACACCCAAATCTTTAGCCATTTTTTCTACCATTTTATACGATTCAGGATGCACTGCCGAATTATCCAACGGATTTTTACCGTCTTTAATTCGGATGAAGGCAGCAGCTTGTTGGAAAGCCTTTTCTCCCAAGCGTGGCACTTTTTTCAATTGACTTCGGTCTTCAAATGCACCATTCTCACTTCGGTATGCGACGATATTTTCGGCCATTTTTTCACCAATACCCGATACATAACTCAATAATGATTTGCTGGCTGTATTGATGTTGATTCCGACTGAGTTCACACAACGTACTACTGTAGTGTCTAATTCTTCTTTCAATTTCGTTTGATCTACATCATGTTGATACTGTCCTACTCCGATTGATTTAGGGTCAATTTTAACCAATTCGGCCAATGGATCAGATAAACGACGACCGATAGAAACGGCGCCACGAACTGTTACATCATAACTTCCAAATTCTTCCCTTGCAATTTTAGAAGCTGAATATACTGATGCGCCGGCTTCGGATACCACAAAAACCTGCACCGGTTTGTCAAAAGCAATTTTCTTGATAAAAAATTCGGTTTCACGACTCGCCGTTCCGTTACCGATTGAAATGGCTTCAATATTATACGCATTCACCATCGATTTTACCTTTTTCATCGCCATAGTCGTTTCGTTTTGCGGTGCGTGAGGAAAAATGGTTTCATTGTACAACAAATCGCCTTTCTCATCCAGACATACCACTTTACAACCTGTTCTAAAACCAGGGTCGATCGCTAAAATTCGTTTTTCACCTAAAGGCGGTGCTAATAACAACTGATTCAAGTTTCCTGCAAAAACATCAATCGCTTTGATATCTGCTTTTTCTTTAGCTTCCTGTAAAGTTTCATTTGAAATAGCTGGTTCCAATAAACGCTTGTAACTGTCTTTAATAGCCAATTCTAAATGTTCAGTAGTATCATTATTTGATTTAATGATATTGTCTTCAATGAATGCAATAGCTTCTTCTTTTTCAATTTCTACATTCAGTTTGACAAAACCTTCGGCTTCCGCTCTCAACATTGCCAATAAACGATGAGATGGCGCTTTACTTATAGGCTCGGCCCAGTCAAAATACTGTGAAAATTTTTGAGCGGCTTCATCGTCTTTTTTCGTTTTAACCACTTTGGTGGTGATTTCCGCTTTGCGTTGAAACATGCGACGCAGATTTTTACGGATATAGATGTTTTCATTAATCCATTCGGCAATGATATCACGCGCTCCCTGCAATGCTTCATCTTCATTGGCTACCTTATCATTCAAGTATTTTGATGCAAGGAATTCGATATCATCATTACGTTGCGACATGATGATCTTAGCCAAAGGTTCCAATCCGTTTTCACGCGCTGTATCGGCTTTGGTTTTCTTTTTCTTTTTGTACGGAAGGTATAAATCTTCTATTTCCTGTAGGTCAAAACTGTTTTCAATTTTTGATTTCAGTTCAGGTGATAAAGCATTTTGTTCTTCGATCGATTTTAAAATGCTTTCCTTACGTTTCACAATTTCGTCGAATTGCTTATTCAGTTTGGCAATTTGCTCAATTACAACCTCATCTAAATTACCTGTTTTATCTTTACGGTAACGTGCGATGAAAGGAATAGTGCAATCTTCTGAAAGCAATTGTAATGTTGCTTCTATATTTTTGGGAGCAGTAGGTACTACTTTTAAAATGTATTCTAAATTTGTCATTTTGTAAAATAAAATAAGGGTGCTAAAATAGTATCTTTGGCGCAATTATAAGAAATGAAAATCATATTACTTTACATTCTCTGTATTAATATTTTGACTATCGGTTTGTTTGGTACCGATAAGTTTTTGGCTATAAAAAATAAAAGGCGGATACCTGAAAAGGATTTATTGGCTTTCTGTATTGTAGGCGGTGCCATCGGTGGTTTATTGGGAATGTTTATCTTCCGTCACAAAACAGCAAAACCTTCATTTCTGTTGCGTTTTGTCTTTATTTTAGTCTGTCAGATTTTGCTTTTCTACTTCATGCGTTTTTAATGTGTCTTGTAATTGCGCTTCATAAATAGTAACGCCGCTTCCATAATTTCACCCATTGATTTCGCATTCTTGAAATTCTTGTCTTTGGTAAACTCATAGGTTTCTTTACGCAGTTGCTCCATATGGAAAGATGGTGACAGACTCATTGACTTCATGACTTGTAACAAATCGGTCAGTCTTTCTTCGGAATCGGCCAAACGTTTGACCAACAATGACCGTTCTTCATTTTGATACTGATCGATCGAATCCGGTTCCAGTTTGTCTTTCACCAATTGGGTGAACTGGAAGTTTTCTTTGAATAAATGCGGTTTATAGAGTTTAAAACTCCCTTCATAGCACTGTTGATCAAAATCTATCGCTCTGATTTTATAAACTATATGATCATAATCATAAATAGGAATCACCACAAAATTATAGGAACGCATATCGCCCAACAGTCCAATCATACAGCGTTCATTGAACTTGACAAACTCTTTCGCTATTTGCGATTTTTCGGCTTCGGTACATTTTTCGAGGTGGTTTTTTAAGAACATATCACCTGGAATACCAATAATATGTTCTTCAATTAATGTATTTCCATAGACCAAAAAGTTGATCCGGTTGGGCGATAAAATATGCTCCAATTCCAGTCCGAAAATACGCGAAGCGTCGGCTTTTTTGACATAAAAATGGGTGTAGTTGTCATTTAAAATATTTCTGACTTTTACTCGGAACGGTTTCGAGTTCCCAAAGGCACAGAAGTCGATATAGTCGACAGTAAGATGATTCAGTACTCGTTCATCGCCATCAGAATGTAGTAAGGTGTAAATTTTCTTCAGACTCAAATCGATTTCTTTTTGGTCGAATTCATTATAAAACACCCGAAGCCACAAAGTATCTTCTCCTTTTAAATCGTACACAGCCACTGATCCCTGAAAACGAAGCAGATCATCGTAAAACACATTGGTTTTGGTAACTCTTTTGTATTTTTCAAGATACTGAAATAAGTTTTCAGATATTGGATAGTATTGCTTTTTAAACAATGGTGCGTCTTCGTTCATAAATAAGTGACAGTTTCAAACAAATTTGTGAAAAGTAAAGTTACTTCAATTATTTTAGGTTCATCAAAAGAAATACATATTACTTTTGTATCAATAATCGATTCCATGGATGCATTACAAATCATAACTTATACTGGGGTTTTTGTGTTTGCCGTAACCGGAGTATTGAAAGCCCGAACCAAACGCTTTGATATTTTTGGAGCTTCGGTATTGGCATTCGTGACCGCTTACGGGGGTGGTACTATACGCGATTTACTGATTGGAATCAGACCTGTCAATTGGGTTAATGATAATGTGGCCATTTTTATTGTCCTTGCCTCAACAGTTGTTGCCTTTTTTTTCAAAATGAATACTAATATTATCAAAAAACTAATTTTTTGGGTTGATGCCTTTGGTATTGGTTTGTTCACAATAGTTGGAATCCAAGTAGCCTTACGGTATGGGATTTCGAGTGGTTATGCTTTGGTCATGGGAATTATAACCGCAACATTTGGAGGACTATTAGCTGATGTTTTGTGCAATAAAGTGCCAAGTATTTTGAAACCGGGCGAATTGTACGCCACAGCTTGTTTGATTGGAGGAAGTTTATATTTATTAATGCTGACGTATAATTTTCAATCGGAAATGAGCATGTTGATCGGAATAGTAATCATTGCTTCCATTCGGATTTTTGCCATTCGAAAAAAACTACAATTACCTAGAATTTAATCCTGTACGATAAAATCTTTCGGATCTTCTTTTTTGAATTCTGGTTGAATATTAATATGGTTGATACCAAATTTAGTAAACAACACAATCTCCAATTCATGGAGTAAATCATTGAATTCGCTCATTAAAATATTTTCTGCACAATCCAAATGGGCCTCCAAATGCAGTTCTTCTTCATTCAAATGCCAAACGTGAATGTGATGCAATTTTCCAACTCCAGGGATTTTGTGCACTTCTCGAACAATTTCTTTAATATCAATTTCCTCAGGCGTAAACAACATCAGCATTTTAGTGGAACGGATTAACAAATCATAACCAACATAAATCAAATAAACTGAGATTAGTAATGTCATTACACTATCTACCCAAAACCATCCATAAAATTTCATTAACAAACCACCAACCAATACGGCTACCGAAGCCATCATATCGGTCAATAAATGCAAATAAGCCGATTTCATATTCAAGTTATGATCAGCATCTTTTTTAAGCATAAGAACCGATAATCCATTCGCAACAATTCCTAATAGTGCTAACCATATCACCATTCCTGATTTAATTGGTTGCGGGTTTAAAAAACGATCAACCGCTTCATAGCCTAAATAAACGGCAACTAAAATAAGTGTAAACGCATTCACAAAGGCGGCTATAAGTTCCGCTCTTTTGTAACCAAATGTGTTGTTAATTGAAGCTTTTCTTCTTGACAACTTGTGTGCAACATAACTAAAAACTAAGGAAATTACATCTGAAAAATTATGCAAAGCATCCGAAATCAAAGCTAAACTTCCTGAAATGATTCCGCCCACTACCTGTGCTGCGGTTATCAACATGTTTAAAATGATAGAGATTACCAAATTTTTACCTTCTACCTCATGTTTATGGATGTGGATGTGATTGTGATTGTGGGACATTTAGATACTAATTATAATAGTTCAATACTCGTTTAAATACAGCGATTTCATTTCCATCAGCAATTAATTTTGCAGATGACCAATTTTCTTTATCATCATATACATATTCAAATACATAGGTATTCATCAGTTGTATACCAAAATCATTGTCATAAAATTCTATTTTATTGATATTTCCTTTATCATCAAAAGTATAGATCATTCTTTTTTTACAAATTTTTTCATAACCCGAATCAAATACCCCATGTCTTTCAATTGAAGCAATTTTACCTTCTGAATTAAAAAAATAAAATTCTTGATAATTGAACTTTCTATTTCTGAAGGATTGTACTTTTTGTATTCGGTTTTGTTTATCGTAGTAAAAAATTGATTTTTCTTCTTTTATATCATCAAAGGATTGCTCTTGATAAAATTCATTTTTAGCAATACCCTTGTCATTCTCATCATCTTTTTTTGTCAATGTTCTTTTTACAACATTTCCATTGGAATCATATACATATCCTGTTTGTACTATATTCAATTTGCCTATTTTTTTGTCATGATATATCAACGTATCAAACTCTATCATTTTTAATAATTGTTGATTTTTGATTTCATAACTAGTAAAATCCGAATAAAAATTTTGTTCTCCATATTCAGATTTATAAAACCTTTTAGTAGGTTTAGCAATTGGACTATTGACCAAATAGTTGGGATACTTTGGAAAAGGTAACTTATCTATTTCTTTTATTTCTTTAAAGAAGACTGCTGTGAAATTATTTTCCGATTTATTTCTAAACTTTATAAGATGACCACTTTTATCAAATTCATGAAAATAATGAGGGATTGATTCAAAACTATTACTTGCTTCTAAATCTAACCTAACTATAGAAGAATTACAACTTGAGTAAAAAGGATTACATTGTTTGATTATCTGTTTGTAAAAATAGGCGTTGGGATTATCATTTTTAAACAATACTTCAATAGAGTAATCTATAGAAACTATATTACCTTTGGTATTAGACTTACTTAAGTCATTCTGCGCTTGACTGATTTGCCAAAAAAAAAATACAATAAATAGTTTATTCATAGTAAGAAATGGTTCTTTCAATTAATAAAGTCTCTTGAGGCAATAAACTAGAATTACAAATCATTTTAATCCAGTTCGATTTACTATCGAACTCATACTGAATTTTTATCTTTTCTTCTTTATTTTTGGTTGCTATGATAATTTCTGTAATTAAATCATCTTTAAAAAAACTTTTCGTTGTAATCTGCGCTGATTCAAATTCTATAGAACTTAATGCGTTATTACTATCATAATTATAATTGGTACTATGAATTTGCCAATCCCCAATACTTGCTATTACTTTTTTTAATTTAGTAACATTATAGGAATACACTGTTACCAAAGGTTGTTCATATTGTCTGTTTTTAAGAGGAAATGTATAGAATAATTCTTCTGCTGGATTTTTTTCAACCGTTTTGATAACGTTTTTATTTTTGTCATAAAAATAAAGTGTCTCATTATCAATATTTTTATCTAAAGATTTCGTCTCAAATGGAGAATATTCAATTTTTTTGGTAATTTGTTTTAGATTGTTATAAACATACTTTTTGGTGTAAGTCATAGCATCCTCATTACTTATTTCTTTAAATTCTATTTCATTCCCTTCTTGATCAAACCTCCTATTATGCTTTTCTGATCCATAAGTGTAAATACTTTTTAGTTTATTATTTTCCCAATAAATCAAAGTATCTTTAGAAATGTATTCAATTGGCATAAATGGTGGGTTTTCAATAATGCCTTTAGTAATTAACTTTCCCTTTTTATCAAAATGAAAATCATGATAAAAAAGTTTGTTCTTTTTATATTCGTACAATTCTTTGTTGTCTGAAAGAATAGAAACTATTATTTTAAGATCTTTTACATTTTCTTTTAGACCAAATTCCTTCTTATAATATTTATTACTTGGTAAATTCTCTTCTATTATTCTTTTTTGAGAATCCGATTGAGAAAAAAGAGAAGTAGAAATAGTTAAGAATGTGAATAATAGTTTTTTCATAGTCGATTTACTTACAAGCAATCTTATCAACACGGTTAGCGTGTCTTCCTCCTTCAAATTCTGTTATAAGGAAAACTTCAACCATTTCAACCGCTTGTTGGATCGATGTATATCGGGCTGGAATACTGATTACATTGGCATTATTATGTTGACGTGCCAATTCTGCAATCTCTACTGTCCAACATAAGGCACAACGAATATCTTGGTGTTTATTGGCTGTCATGGCAATTCCGTTACCACTACCGCAGATTACAATTCCGAAATCAGCTTTTTTACTTTCTACATCATAGGCAACAGGATGGCCTAAATCTGGATAATCTACACTTTCAAAAGTGTCTGTTCCGTGGTTAATAACAGTATGCCCGTTTGCTTCTAAGTATTTTACAATAGCATTTTTGTAGTCTGGACCTGCGTGATCGTTACCTATTGAGATAATCATAATATAAAGATTGTGTTGTGTTTGTATTCTACAAAAATACAGAATTATATAAAGCGCAAAAAAGATGTCTAGATATTTAATTACAATTCTATTTTAATTTATGTAACATTTACTCAACTATTTTTGAATAGTGCAAAAGCAGTTAAATTAATTTAATTCATTATAAATCAATAATTTGTAATCTTTTCTTGTGAATTATTAACCGTTGTTAATAAAAATCATACAGCTGTTTAAAATCAGCTTGTTAGCGTTTAACAACTTTTGTTAACAACTTCGTAAAGAAAATAAGAACTATTTTTTGGTTGTATTGATAAAATGTGTAATCCAAAATTGATTTGGATTATACAAGAAAAGTTTCGTCGATTTGTTGTAAAATTATTCAACAAAAAAACAGACTTTTCAACAGTTATTCACAAAGGAAGTTTTCAAAAAAAGAAAGTAAAATTCAGTAGTTAACAATTGTTAATAACCATATTCTTACAATTCATTTACAATACTTTAACCTTGTATAAGTATGTTAATATCGTTGTATAACTCCGTATAACTTCCAAAAAAAAGAAAACACATAAAAGTTATTCCTATTATTAACAACCTATCATAACCATCATAAATTAAATTTTTAAAAAAAGATTTTTTTTTTGTTTTTAGTAATTGTTGAAAACTCTGGTTTTTAAAAAATAAAAAAATTTAAAAGTTATCTTTTACTTAATTGTTTTATCAGAATAGAAATTACTGTAAAGTATTTTGTAATTTTCAGGAATAATTTAGAAAAGAGATAATGAACAAGAAACC
Source organism: Flavobacterium sp. GCM10023249 (assembly GCF_042653365.1). NCBI lineage: Bacteria > Pseudomonadati > Bacteroidota > Flavobacteriia > Flavobacteriales > Flavobacteriaceae > Flavobacterium > Flavobacterium sp. GCM10023249. The sequence goes on along the minus strand of NZ_JBHSHZ010000006.1, from coordinate 624,512 downwards.
TAAAAAGTTTAGTAAAGGTGTAAAAGATTTTTCTGGAAAGATTTTGAAAATTCTTTCGAAAGACCCTAATAAGCCTTTTAACTACAAACAGATTGCCGCTAAACTTGAAGTAGATGACACTAAAAGCAGAAACGAAATAATCAAAGATTTAAAAATACTAGCGTCTAAAAAGAAGATTGTTGAAATTGAACCGGGTAAATATGTAATCAAAGCACAAAGTCAAGATTATTACGAAGGTGTAATTGATATGACTTCTCGTAAAACGGCTTATTTTATTAGCGAAGAATTTGAAGAAGATGTATTTATACCAACGAACAATCTGAATCATGCATTGGATGGCGACACGGTAAAAGTATATGTTTATAACCGAAGAAAAGGAAAACGTCCTGAAGCTGAAGTGATTGAAGTATTGGAACGTAAAAAAGTTGAATTTGTGGGTGTAATTGACATTCAAAAGAATTTTGCTTTTGTTACCACGGCCAATGCAAAAATGTATACGGATATTTTTATTCCTAAAGATAAAATTGGTAATGCCTTAAATGGTGATGTGGTTTTAGTTAAAATCGAAGATTGGCCTAAAAAAGCAGATTCACCATTTGGTTCAGTAATCAAAGTATTAGGAAGACCTGGAGAACACAATACCGAAATTCATGCGATCTTGGCTGAATACGGATTACCTTATGAATTTCCAGTAGAAGTGGAAGCCTATGCTCAAAAGTTAGATACGTCAATTCAAGAAAGTGAAATCGCAAAACGTCGTGATATGCGCGATACGCTGACGTTTACGATCGACCCGAAAGATGCTAAAGATTTTGATGATGCTTTGTCTTTCAAAAAGTTAGAAAACGGTCATTATGAAATTGGAATTCATATTGCCGATGTTTCGCATTATGTGCAAGAGGGAACTATTTTAGATGATGAAGCTTTTCAAAGAGCAACTTCGGTGTATTTGGTAGATAGAGTTGTTCCAATGTTACCCGAAGTTTTGTCCAATTTTGCATGTTCACTTCGCCCAAATGAAGAGAAATATACATTTTCTGCAGTATTCGAAATCAATGAAAAAGCACAAGTTACGAATCAATGGTTTGGAAGAACAGTGATTTATTCGGATCAACGTTTTGCTTATGAAGAAGCGCAACACATTATAGAAACTCGATCGAATACAATTCCTTCCGAAATTTCAATTACTGGAAATGAATATGTTGTTGATGATGCTATTGTCAATGCTACTTTAAAATTGGATGAATTGGCTAAAATTTTTCGAAGAAATCGTATGAATAATGGTGCGATATCGTTTGATAAAGTGGAAGTTAAATTCAATTTGAATCAAGAAGCTGAACCTGTTGGTGTGTATTTTAAGATTGCAAAAGATGCCAATCATCTGATTGAAGAATTCATGCTTTTAGCGAATCGTAAAGTAGCGGAATATATCGGAAAACAACAAAAAACTTTTGTTTACCGTATTCACGATGAACCGGACGAAAATAAATTGATGAATCTTCAAGGTGTCATTTCTAAATTCGGTTATAGCATCAATTTCAAAAGTAAACAATCTATTTCTAAATCATTGAATGAGTTATTAGTAGGAGTTGTGGGGAAGAAAGAACAAAATATGGTTGATACTTTAGCCATTCGAACCATGAGTAAAGCAAAATATTCTACCGATAATATTGGTCATTACGGATTGGCTTTCGATTATTATTCTCATTTTACTTCGCCTATACGTCGTTACCCGGATGTAATGGTGCACCGTTTGTTACAGTATTATTTGGATGGAGGAAAAAGCGTTGACGAAGAAGTATATGAAGAAAAATGTGTCCATACATCGAATATGGAAGGTTTGGCTTCTAATGCCGAAAGAGATTCCATCAAATACATGCAGGTAAAATACATGCAGGATCATAAAGACCAAGAATTTTTAGGTGTGATTTCTGGTGTTACCGAATGGGGTATTTATGTAGAGATTATTGAAAACAAATGTGAAGGAATGATTCGCATTCGTGAAATAAAAGATGATTATTATACGTTTGATGAAAAACAGTATGCATTGGTAGGAGAAATGACCAAAAGTTTACTGCAATTAGGAGATGAAGTGATTGTTAAAGTGAAAAATGCCGATTTGGTTAAGAAACAATTGGATTATCATTTCATCCGAAGAAATGAGTAATTTTTTAATCATCAATTAAATAGATCATCATGAGAATCAAATTTTTAGCGGTATCCCTTTTTGCTGCATTATCAATATCGGGATATTCGCAAACGAAAAGAGAATTAGGGAGTTTCACGAAAGTCACTTCTTTTGATAAAATAGAAGTGCATGTGATTCCTTCCAATGAAAATAAAATAGAATTATCAGGTACGAATTCGGATCAGGTGGAATTAGTTACTAAAGACGATGAACTAAAAGTACGAATGCCTTTAGGAAAAATGTTGAAAGGTGACGATGTGGTTGCAGTTTTGTATTGTAAGCAATTGGAAGCTGTAGAAGCAAATGAAGGAAGTTTTATTAGTAGCGAAAAATCATTCAAATCCAATCTTTTCGATATCATTGCTAAAGAAGGTGGAGCTGTTCGAATTACTATAGAGGCTTCTAAAATTTCGGTAAAAACTTCTAGTGGCGCTGTTGTTAATTTATCAGGTACTACACAAAATATAGATGCCGTTGCCACTGCTGGTGGTATTTTGGAAGCCGAAAATTGTAAAACACAACAAGCAACTGTTACTGTTAACGCTGGTGGAACTATCGCAATTTCAGCGTTTGATGTGGTAGAAGCCAAAGCGCGTGCCGGAGGAAATATTACGGTTTATGGAAAACCGAAACAAGTGAATCAAAAAACCATTTTAGGTGGTACTATTGTAATTAAAAAAGATACTAATTAAGTCTTTTAGTTAAGCATAGAATTTACTATTTGAATAGCACGATTCCCAATTCATTTCTTTTGAAAATGAGTTGGGAATCTTTTTTTTTTGTCCTCTTACATAGTATTTATACACTTCATCGATTTTTTATCCATTCTCACTAGATAAACCCTAACTTAATGGTATAAAAGGTTTTAGCCTATTTCTTTTTTTTCTTTTACTAATTTTTAAAACCATGTAAAAATGAAAAATATACTATTTTTTATACTTTTTTTGATAGGATTTCCAATGGTGGGATTTGGTCAAATTACTCAAAAAGTGGGTGATTTTTCCAAAGTAACCGCATACAATCAAATTGCTGTTTTTTTAATTCCATCTTCTGAAAATAAAGTAGAAGTTTCAGGTTTTAACGCTGAAAAGGTGGAAGTAACTATTGAAAATAACGAACTCAAAATTAAATTTCCTTCTGAAAATGAATCGGAAAGCAATGATATTCTTGCCAAAGTGTATTTTACGAAATTAATAGCGGTAGAAGCGAATGATGGTTCAAGTTTTGGAGCTAGTGGTTTAATTACTGCACCTAGCTTTGAAATCATTGGTAAAGAGAGTTCTAAAATTAAATTGAATTTAAAATCAGACAAGGTTACTGCCCGAATTTCTCAGGGTTCTAAATTGGATTTATTGGGTAGTACCGAAAATCTAGAAGTGGTGGCTAATAATGCTTCACAGGTTTTTGCTAAAGACTGTTTGGTGAAACAAGCCAATGTAAATGCGAATGCTGGAGGAGAAATTTATGTAAATGCTTCACAATTGGTTGATGCTAAAGTACGTGCCGGTGGTAGTATTTTTATCCACGGAAAACCCAAAAAAGTCAACAAACAAATGATTCTAGGAGGCGACATCATTATGAAATAAAATAGATGCAAACAAAAATTAGATTTTTAAAGAATATAGAGTAACTTGCGGTATCTAAATTATTTCTATGTTACAATACATTATAAGCAACGGAATTCCGCTGGGTATTTTTTTAAGTTTTATGATCGGACCCGTTTTTTTTGTATTGTTAGAAACCAGTATTACCAAAGGATTCAGAGCTGCTTTTGTTTTTGACCTTGGTGTTGTCCTTGGTGATATTTTCTTTATTGGTGTAGCTTATTTAGGAAGTTACCGATTAATTCAAAGTTTAAAAGACGATCCTGCTTTATTTATTTTCGGTGGGATTATTATGTTAACTTATGGCCTTATTTCGTATTTTAAGCTACGTAAAGCAAGTAAAAACATCGAGGAGGATCAAGAAGTGGTTGAATTGATAAAAAAGGATTATTTCAGCTTATTCATCAAAGGGTTTTTATTGAACTTTATTAACATTGGTGTTTTAGGTTTCTGGTTGTTGATTATTATTACTTTCGGACCGAGACTACATATGGAAACCTCGAATATTGTTTGGTTTTTTACTACGGTAATACTTTCTTATTTGGCTACCGATGTGTGTAAAATACTTTTAGCAAAACAGTTGAGAAACAAATTAACACCTCCCAACATTATCAAAATCAAAAAAGTAAGTAGCATTCTTTTAATCATATTCGGAGCTATTTTATTAAGTCAAGGTTGGTTCCCTTCCGATAAGCAGTTTGTAAAAGATACGATTGAGAAGATTGAAAACAAATAATTTACTATATTAAGGCACTCCAAAACGAGTGTCTTTTTTAATTTAAAACCCTATGAAAAAACTACTATTCCTACTTCTGTTTACTTCTACCTTTTATGCGCAACAAGATTCTGTAGTTGCTATCAAACCTAAAATTTCGGTTATTTCCGCGGATAAAATGAATATTCTTTACCGAGGTATCCCCAATCCTATTTCGATTGCTGTAAACAACGCAAAATCATTTAAAATAAAAGGTCAGGAAATAACAAAGAATGAAGACGGAACTTATAGTATCAAACCTAGATCAGGAAACGAGACTAAAATTACTTTAGAAATTGAAAGTTTAGACAGTACTAAGGTTGTTGAAGAACATGTTTTTAAAGTAAAACCATTACCTACAGCTGCATTGTTAGTAAATCAAAAAGGCTGTCTTAATACGGATTGTGTGGTTGAAATACCTACCAAAGAACTTTTAAATGCGGAAGTTTCTATTAAAATGATTGATTTCTTTTTGGATTACACGATTTCAATAACAGGTTTTCGTTTGTATTTAACGAATACTAATGGCGATACTTTGGCCAGTTACGAAATTGCTGGAAATAAAATTCCACAAGATGTGTATGATGAAATTATTAAGAATGACAAAGCAAACCTGATTATCATTCATAAAATTACCTTTACCTCCGACTTGAATTTATCGGTTGCCAAAACACCGGTGATCAAGATTAAGAAGGTTTAAAACAAATTATATAAGGAGCAACATTTGTTGCTCTTTTTTATTATAATACCATTTAGTTTAGTTCTCTTTAACTTAAGTTTTTCTAAAAAAAGAACATAAAAAAAAGAGCTACATTACTGTAACTCTTTTTGAGGCATCGCCCGGATTCGAACCGGGGTAGACGGTTTTGCAGACCGGTGCCTAGCCGCTCGGCCACGACGCCATTGTGGATTGCAAATATAGTAAAAAGTTTAAATTTTAAAAGTCAAAAGTTAAAAGTTTGTCTATTTTCTTTCTTCTTTTACCTATTTTTTGTGATCACTATAGTAACTTGTTGAACGTCACCACCAATTGGAGGGTTAATTTTAGAAACTTCTACCGTAACTTGGGTTACCATTTGCAACTCTTGAAGTGTTCTATTGATAATTCGTTGCGCTACGTGCTCCAATAATTCGGAACGAATCGCCATCTCTTCCACTACAATTTTATTCAAATGGACATAATCTACAGTATCTGCAAGCTTATCGCTTTCTGATGATTTTGTTAAATCGGCATGTATTTCTAAATCAACACGGTAGTCACTCCCAATTTTACTTTCTTCTACTAAACACCCATGATAAGAGAATGTGCGTATATTTTGTAATCTAATAATTCCCATTTGGCTATAAAAATTGAACGTTAAAGGTACAAGTTCAAGGTTTATTAAACAACTTTAAACCTTAAACCTTAAACTTTTTTTATCTTTGTTCAAAAGATAAAAATATACAATGTCTACAAAAGAAAAATCATTGAACTTTATAGAACAAATCATTGAAGAAGATTTAAAAAATGGTTTGTCTCCCGCTAAATTACGTTTTCGTTTTCCACCAGAACCTAATGGCTATTTGCATGTGGGTCATGCCAGTGCAATTTGTTTAAATTTCGGTTTAGGTATTGATTATCAAGCACCTGTAAATTTACGTTTTGATGATACCAATCCAGCTAAAGAAGAGCAGGAATATGTTGATGCTATTAAACGTGATGTAGAATGGTTGGGTTTCAAATGGGCAGAAGAATGTTATGCATCGGATTATTTTCAACAACTTTACGATTGGTCAGTTGAATTAATCAAAAAAGGAAAAGCCTATGTAGACAGCCAATCTTCTGAAGAAATGGCAAAACAAAAAGGAACTCCAACACAAGCTGGAACAAATAGTCCTTATAGAGATCGTTCGATTGAAGAGAATCTAGATCTTTTTGAACGTATGAAAAATGGAGAATTCGAAGAAGGTACGCATATTTTACGTGCTAAAATCGATATGGCTTCTTCTAATATGTTAATGCGTGATCCTATTATGTATCGTATTTTACACAAACATCACCACAGAACTGGTGATGATTGGTGTATTTATCCAATGTACGACTGGGCACACGGTGAAAGTGATTATTTAGAGCAAATTTCGCACTCATTTTGTACTTTAGAATTCCTACCGCATAGAGAGTTATACGATTGGTTTTTAGATAATATTTATGATGAAAATAAGGTACGTCCAAAACAACGTGAATTTGCCAGAAGAAATTTATCGCATACAGTCGTTTCTAAACGAAAATTATTGCAATTAGTTGAAGAAAAGCATGTTACTGGTTGGGATGATCCTCGAATGAGTACTATTTCAGGTATGCGAAGAAGAGGATATACACCGGCTTCGATTCGTAATTTTGCCGATACAATTGGTATTGCCAAACGAACCAATTTGATTGATGTTTCGCTTTTAGAATTCTGTGTACGTGAAGATTTGAATAAGACTGCACCACGTGTAATGGCTGTTTTAGATCCGATAAAATTGGTAATTACTAATTATCCAGAAGGTCAGGATGAATGGTTAGAAGCTGAAAATAACCCTGAAGAAGAGGTATTAACCTATAGAAAAGTACCTTTTTCTAAAGAGATTTATATTGAAAGAGAAGATTTTAAAGAAGAAGCTGATAAAAAATTCTTCCGTTTAACACTTGGAACAGAGGTTCGTTTAAAGAATGCATATATCATAAAAGGTGAATCTGTAGTTAAAGATGCCGATGGAAATATCATTGAAATTCATGCTACATATGACTCAGATTCTCGTTCTGGAAGTGGTACAGAAGCTAGTAAACGTAAGGTTAAAGGAACGATTCATTGGGTTTCTACACAACATGCTCTACCAGCTGAAGTACGCATTTATGACCGTTTATTTTCGCATGAAAGTCCTGATGGAAATAAAGAAGTTGACTTTAAAGAATTTATTAATCCTGACTCTTTAAAAGTAATTACAGGATTTGTTGAACCAAGTTTGCAATCAGCTAAAGAGTTGGATCAATTTCAATTTCAACGTTTAGGTTATTTCTGTGTAGATCGTGATTCCTCTGCTCAAAAACTGGTATTTAATAAAACGGTTGGTTTAAGAGATACTTGGGCAAAAGTGGAAAATAAAGAATAACTATTTTATTTTCAATAGATTAAAAACCCTTTTAGTAAAAGTACTGAGAGGGTTTTTTGTTTTTTTTGATAAAAAAAAGTTCTTATAAATTGATTGTATTTCCTCTTAAAATATAGGCTTTTCTCACTATTAATTGTTCTATGTTACTGCTAGTTTTGTTCTGTTACTTGAAGTAAAAGGATAACCAAGTTAACGTTAAAGATGTTAACAACTAAGGTTTAAAATTGGTTTATCAACACTATGGATCATTAATCAACTAGTTAACTACTAAAATTAGTAAGCGCTTTTACTTATTCAGGTTTGAAACATTGAAACTTGTATATTTTCGAAGAGAAATTCCATACAAGTACAATTGGAAAAAGTTTATGTAGAGAAATTAGTATTTCTAAATTTTCATCAGCCACAAAATGATACTAATGAATATCCAATCAAATTTATTTTGCTTAAAAATTTTAGAGCTAATTGATAATATAGTTTTTATTAATAGAAAAAAAAATATAGAATGAATTTTATTATTATATGTTAAATTTATTTTATTTTTAAAATAATAGTTTATATCTATTAACATTGACTTTCATATTTTAATTCTAAGGTATTTTATTTTTTAAGCAAGGTGATTTTACTTTTAAACACCTAAAAATCGCTTTAATAAGCTTATTTGAATTTTCTACTTTTTTAGTTACTTTAAAATAGTTTATTTAGAAATAATCTATGTTTTTATAAAATTGAATAGATTTTATTTATTATAGTTGACTTTCATATTTTTATTGTAAGCGTATAAAAAAATGTGGTAAGGTATTTTATTGTTTATAACTCTAAAAATTGCTTAAATCACTTTATTTTAATTTTACATTCAGAAAGCTTAAATTTTACTTTTTTTAGTTACCATTTTAATCACAAAAAAAAAGAGCTCATGAAATGAACTCTTTTAAATTGTATTTTTAAAATCTTACGAAAGGTCAGTTGGATTTGAAGTATCAGATGGATTAAAATCTGTCGAAGTAGTATCGTTTGATTTTTTACTAATTTTCTTTTGATTTTTCATCGACTCTCCAATTTGATTTGATGCTGCAAAACTTGCAACCATTGTATTTAACATATCGGTTGCTGCTTGTGGAGAATTTGGTAATAAAATTAAATTTGAATTGGTATCAGCACCAATTGCTTGTAATGTGTCATAATGCTGAGTAATTACAATAAGTGCCGAAGCTTCTTGCGAATTGATTCCCACATTATTTAGCACTTCAACACTTTCAACTAATCCTTTAGCAATTTCTCGACGTTGATCAGCAATACCTTGTCCTTGTAATTTTTTACTTTCTGCTTCTGCTTTGGCTTTGGCTACAATTCGAATACGTTGTGCTTCAGACTCAAACATGGCAGCAGTTTTTTCTCTTTCAGCAGCATTGATTCGGTTCATGGCATTTTTTACCTGGATATCCGGATCAATATCAGTTACTAAAGTGTTGATAATATCATAACCATAAGTAGTCATTGCTTCGTTCAACTCTCGTTTTACAGCAATAGCAATATCATCTTTACGTACAAAAACATCATCTAAAATTAATTTCGGTACTTCAGCACGAACCACATCAAATACATACGCAGTAATCTGATCGTGAGGATATTCTAATTTGTAAAAAGCATCATATACATTTTCTTGTATTACTTTAAATTGTACTGAAACTTTCATTTTAATGAACACATTGTCTTTCGTTTGTGTTTCGATGATTACATCTAATTGTTGAATTCTAAGATTTACTTTTCCTGCTATGCGATCAATAATAGGAATTTTAAGTTGTAAACCGGAATTTCTGATACTTTGAAATTTACCAAAACGTTCAATAACAGCTGCCGTTTGTTGTTTAACAGTAAAAAAACTAGACATCAGAAGGATAAATCCGAAAAGGAGAATAGCAATTGTAAATGGGTTCATGATTTATAAAGATTAGTTTGTTATATAAGTTATACGCTAAATAATTTTAAATGTTACAAACCGTTTTACAATTATAATGTTTACTTTCGCCGAAATTTTTAAATATATGAAACGCATCCTATTGATTGTCTTCGTTTTGAGCACTACCCTTTCGTTTTCACAATACCGTAAGAATGATGGAAATCATATCGGTTTTTCAGGTGGTGTAACTCATACTTCGCTTTATACATCTAATTTTAATACCAAACCGGAAATTGGATGGATTGGTGGTCTTTCTGTTAGAGGTAACTTTTACAATGACTGGAGTATGGTTTTTGGAATGGAGTTCACTGAAAGTAATTTTTCTGTGGAAACATTGAATGGTTTATTGCAAAACGAAAATGTTTGTTACAAATTATCCGGAGCTCAAATCCGATTGTTATTAAGTGCTAACTTAGTTGAGAATCATGTTTCAATTGACTTTGGTCCTGTATTACAGGTAAATGGCAAACTTAAAATCAATCAAGGCGAAAAAAATAATGTGATTAAAGGAACTGCCTTGTTGGCCGAAGACATTGTAGATATTACAAAAGTTAATGGAAATTTCTACATTGGTGCCTCTGCAGGTGGTAAACATATTCGTGCTTTTATCTTTTATCAGTACGGTTTAAACAATATATTCAACAACTTAAATAAATTTGACGATCTTAGAATTAAAAATAATAATGATGATTTTAAAGGTCACATAGGAATGTTATCCGGTCAGATTCTAATTAACTTATAGTAAACAAACTCCCAATTTTGGGAGTTTTTCTTTTTATTTAGTTTACAAATACAACCTTACTATACTGGTTTTTTAAACCATTCATAGTTTTATAGTAAAGCTGATTTAACACGTAAGAAGTAGTTTTGAATCAGAATCAATTGCTAAAAACTATGAAACAACTATTACTTATTTTTTGTTACTTATTGTCTTTATCTGCTTTAGACGAAGATGAAATTCTTTTAAAATCCGGTATTAAGGAAACTATTAAAACCAACACATTTAAAGTGGATTATAACGAAAGAAAAATCAGTTATCAAACCAATAGCAATAAAGAGGTAACCCTACATTTTAAGGATTTTGATTGGGTAACAGTTGGTGTTAATAAATTTCAATCCTTTATCTTAGAAGGTTCATCAGTTTCCGAAGGTTATTTTGTTTTATCAGAAACTGCGACGAAGAAACTAATTTTTAGAACGACTCAGGACGAAGATTCCAGTTTAATTAAGTATGTTTTTTATGTAATTGACAATAATAATAAGATTCTAGATTATCATTCTTTTGATAATGGTACAAGTAAAAAGAGTATAACACAACGTTCAGAAATTTTCTTAAAAATCCGTTATTATTTTGCCGATTGTACAGATATGATTCAACGATTGGAATTGTACGATCAGTATTCGACAGATATGAGTCATAGTAGAATTGTTTTGTTTTTTAAAACGCCTATTTATTACAACTGTACCTCCAAATAATAAAAAACCCCGGTTATCCGGGGGTTTCTTTTTATAATGTTGCAATCGCTTTTTCTATTCGTGCAATAGATTCTTGTTTACCAAGAATTTCTACAATATCAAATAAATGGGGTCCCATCATCTTCCCTACCAAGCTTAAACGGAAAGGTTGCATTACTTTACCCATTCCAATTTCGTTTGATGTTAACCACTCTTTTACTTCGTTTTCAATAGTTACACTAGTAAAGTCTGTTATGGCTTCTAATACTGTGATTAATTGCTTCATCAACGCAGGAGTTTCTTCTTTCCAGTTTTTAGCCGCCTTTTCGTCATAAGACGTTGGTGCTACGAAGAAATAATCGGTTAAATCCCATAAATCAGTTACAAAGTTGGCTCTTTCTTTGTTCAAAGAAACAATTCTTGTAATATCTGATGAAGTTGAAATCCCTTTTTCAGTAAGAATAGCTTCAAATGATTTAGCTAAATTGGCATCACTTTCTTTTTGCAGATACTGATGATTGAACCATTTGTTCTTTTCAGGATCAAACTTCGCACCCGACTTATTAACACGGTTTAGATCAAACTTTTGAATCAATTCGTTTAGAGAAAAAATTTCTTGTTCCGTTCCGTCATTCCATCCTAGTAATGCTAAAAAGTTAACTACTGCTTCAGGAAAGAAACCATTTTCACGATAGCCCATAGAAGTGCCTTCCTCGGTTTTCCATTCTAATGGAAATACTGGGAATCCCATTTTGTCTCCATCTCGTTTGGATAATTTTCCATTTCCAACTGGTTTCAGTATCAATGGTAAATGTGCAAATTCAGGTGCTTCCCATTCAAAAGCTTTGTACAATAAGACATGTAATGGCATCGAAGGTAACCATTCTTCTCCACGGATAACGTGAGATGTTTCCATCAGATGATCGTCTACAATATTTGCTAAATGGTAGGTTGGCATACCATCACTCTTAAACAATACTTTATCGTCTAATAAATTGGTTTCAAATTTTATATCCCCACGAATGATATCTTGTAAATGCAAAGTTTCATTGACCGGAGTTTTGAAACGTACAACATAAGCATCACCGTTTGCTATTCTTTTTTCTACTTCTTCACGTGAAACAGTTAATGAATTATCCAAAGTTTCACGAACAGAATGATTATATATAAATGTTTTACCTTCTGCTTCTGCTGCTTTACGCAAGTCATCTAATTTTTCTGCGGTATCAAAAGCGAAATAAGCCCAACCATTTTCTATCAGCTGGTCTGCATATTGCTTGTATAACTCTTTTCTTTCACTTTGACGGTATGGACCAAACTTCTCATTTTTACCCACAGTTTCATCAGGAGGAATTCCTAACCATTCTAATGCTTCCATAATATAGGCTTCTGCACCTGGAACAAAACGAGTTTGATCTGTATCTTCCACACGTAAATAGAAAACACCATTGTGTTTTTTGGCAAATAAATAATTGAATAAGGCTGTTCGTACACCGCCTATATGTAAAGGTCCTGTTGGACTTGGTGCAAAACGCACTCTAACTGGCTTCGACATGTTGCTAAAAATTAGATTGCAAAGATAAAAAGAGTTAGCTACAATAGACTTATTTTAGACTTTAACTTTCTGTGATGTTCTTCTCTAGTTTTGGTAATTTATTCTTTTGGAATTCTTTTGTTCATAATGTTGAACCAAATCGGTGGAAAAAATGACAAAACCATACTCGTTGGATAGCCATAGGGCATTTGTGGAGAAACATCGTGATACTCTAAGATTTGATATTTTTTTTGTGATTTGTAATGATGATCCGAATGTCTTGTTAGTTCATATAATATGATTCGACCTAAAATATGATTTGAATTCCATGAATGTTTTTCTGTAACTCTTTCATATCTTCCAGATGGTGTCTGTTTGCGCATTAAACCATAGTGTTCAATATAATTGATTGTTTCTAATAATAGCAAGCCAACAATGCCTGAAAATAATGCGACTAGAAATCCTTTGGTTCCAAAAATTGAAATTATCGTTACTAGATAGCCTATTTGAATTAGGGTAAACCAAAACATATCATTTTTTATATTTAAATAGTTGATTTGGTTTACTTCATTTATTTTTTTCTGAATTTTCCATGCTTTGGTATATGTTCCTGCAACTGTTTGGATCCAAAATGCATATAAATTTTGATTCAATTTTGCTGTAGAAGGATCTTCCGGTGTTGACACATGTAAATGATGTCCATGATTATGTTCAATAAAAAAGTGAGTATAATGTGAAGGAATGAGTAATAGTTTACCTAAAATTCTTTCATAGCATTGCTCTCTGTGTCCCAATTCATGTCCTACATTAATTCCGTTTGAACCTAAAACAATTCCTAAACTTAAAATTGTTCCTATAAATTCTACTACTGTTAGTTCAGTCGTAGTGACTTTATTTAAAGTAAACCATAACATTCCATAAACAATCGGTACATTCAAATACAATAGAATATCATAAAATCGATTGGAAAGTTTACTTTGTATTTCCGATTCTGAATAATTTTTTTCATTTAAAGGCATCAGTATTTCTAAAATTGGCAGCAATAGGAATGCGTATGCCCAAGCTGAATAGGCCCAAATACCTTGATAGTAAATTCCTAAAAATGCTACAAGTGGTATCGTATATGCCAATAAGTACTTCATAATTTTAGTTTTAGATTCTACTAAAATTACTAATTGTTTTGATATTCAGCAAAAATCGTAACTTTATAAGTTATATTTAAATAATTTACCTTGGATTCTAAAGCAATCATATTTACTAAATTAGAAGAGTTCATAAAGAAATTCTACACCAATGAGCTTTTACGTGGAACTTTGTTTTTCGTCGGGTTGGGTTTGTTGTATTTTCTTTTTACGAGTTTTGTGGAATATTTCCTTTGGTTACAACCTTCTGGAAGAACCATTCTTTTTTGGTTGTTTATTTTGGTTGAACTTTTTTTACTAGGAAGGTTTATCGTTTTTCCGGTTCTTAAATTATTTAAGTTGCAAAAAGGTATCGATTATAATGAAGCTTCGGCTATTATCGGTAATCACTTTTCGACTGTTAATGATAAGTTGATCAATTTTTTACAGCTTAGTAATGATGTCAATCAATCGGAATTACTTTTAGCTTCCATCGAACAAAAAGCGAATTCATTACAACCCATTCCGTTTTCAAATGCCATTGACTTTAAAAAAAACAAAAAGTTTTTGCCATTGGCCCTGATTCCATTGTTGATTATATTCTTTTTAATGATTTCAGGACGACAAGAATTAATTACTGATGGTATGGGGCGTGTCTTGCATTATCAAAATCATTACACCCCACCTGCCCCATTTAACTTTCTTGTTTCTGGAAATTTGATTACCGAACAGAATAAAGATTTCACATTACGTATCACAACTGTTGGCAATGTTGTTCCCGATAAAGCAATGATTTTTATTAATGATGAGAGTTATTTTATGGAAAGTATCCAGCCAGGTGTTTTCCAATACGTTTTCGAAAAACCAAGCAATAATGTTTCTTTTCATATCGAAGCCAATGATGTAGTTTCTGAGGATTTTACTTTAAAAGTAACGACTGTACCATCGATTGCTAATTTCGAGATGGTGCTGAATTATCCAAAGTATCTCAATAAGAAATCAGAAATTATTAAAGGTACGGGTAATGCTATTGTTCCTGAAGGAACTTTTATTACTTGGAAAATGAATACAATTGCAACTGATTTTGTGTCTATGTTGGAAGGTAAACAACACTTTTCTTTTCGAAATGTTGAAAATTCGTTTGTTTTAGCAAGAAATTTATATCAAAATTCAGAATATCAAATAGTTACTTCGAATAAGTTGGTAAAAAACTATGAAAAGCTAAGCTATGCTATTAATGTTGTCAAAGATCAGTATCCAACAATTAAAGTTGAGATGGCACCAGACAGTTTGAAGAGTAAAACTAATTTTGTTTTAGGTCAGATATCTGATGATTATGGTTTATCTAAACTTTCAATTATTTATTATCCTAAGAACAATCCACTGGCTGCCAAACGTGGTACGATTGGTATCAAAAAAGATATTTATGATCAATTTGTTTTTGCTTTCCCTAGTAATTTACCAATTGAATCTGGGGTTAATTATGAATACTATTTTGAGGTTTTCGATAATGATGCTATTCATAATTTTAAGAGTTCAAAATCGGTAGTTTTCTCACACCGTGAAGATACAGAAAGTGAAAAGCAAGATCAGTATTTAGAAAATCAAAACCAAAGTATTCAAGGTTTGGAGAAGGCACTCAAGGCACAAGACAAACAATTGAATGAATTGGATAAGATCCAAAATACCAATAAAGAGAAAAAAGAATTGGATTATAAGGATCAACAAAAGATAAATGATTTTATTAAGCGTCAAAAACAGCAGGAAGAAATGATGAAAGAATTCTCAGAAAAAATGAAAGAGAATTTGGAAAAGTTTAACCCTAATGAAGTAGATCCTGAAAAGGAATTATTAAAAGAACGTTTGGAAAAAGTGGATAAAGATGCTGAAAAGAATCAGAAACTTTTGGATGAGTTAAAAGATTTAAACAATAAGTTAGAACAAGAAGATTTGTTGGATAAGATAGAAAAGTTCCAGCAAAAAAGCAAGAACCAAACTAAAAGTTTAGAACAATTGGTTGAACTAACGAAGCGTTATTATGTAGAAAAGAAAGCGGAACAAATTGCCGATAAATTAAATCAGTTAGCTGAAAAACAAGAAAAGCTTTCTGAAGAAAAAGAAGGGAATTTAGAACAAAAGCAAAATCAAATCAACCAGGAGTTTGATAAAATTCAAAAAGATTTAGAGGAATTACAGAAGGAGAATAAAGAATTAAAATCCCCTTTGGATATACCTAATGATAAAGAAAAGGAACAAAGTATTGATAATGATTTAAAAAATGCTTCCGATGAATTAAAGAAAAATTCACCATCTAAGGCGTCGCCTAAACAAAAGAGTGCTGCCAAAAAAATGCAACAAATGAGCCAAAGTATGCAGCAGGAAATGCAAAGTGGTGAGCAAGAACAAATGGAAGAAGATGTAAAAATGCTCCGTCAAATTTTGGATAATCTTTTAGAATTCTCTTTTTCACAAGAAAAATTGATGAATAATTTTAAAGCATCTAGAGGTAATTCAACCTTTACAAAGTATTTGAAAGAACAACAAGATTTAAAATTTCAATTCAAACATGTTGATGATAGTTTATTTGCCATGTCACTTCGTAACCCGAAAATTGGAGAAAAAATTACTAATGAAATTGGAAATGTATATTATAACATCGACAAGAGTATTGATTATTTTACCGAAAATCAATTGGGCCGTGGCACGGCTAGTCAACAGTATAGTTTAACTAGTGCCAATACATTAGCCAACCTTCTTGCAGACGCTTTGAACAACATGCAGATGGCGATGTCTGGGTCTGGACAAGGAGCACCTAAACCAGGAAAAGGACAAGGTAGTGGTATGCAATTACCAGATATTATTAAGAAGCAAGAGGGTTTAGGAAAAAAAATGCAAGAAGGACAAAAAGAGGGAGGAGAACAACCTGGAGCAAAGCCAGGTGATAAACCAGGTGAAAAGTCGGGAGGCAAATCAGGTGGTCAATCCGGAAGCAAAGGCAATAATGGAAAAGGTAAAGAAGGCGAAGGAAGCGATGGTGAGGGTGATGCAAAAGCAGTTTTAGATATACTTAAAGAGCAACGTCAACTGCGTGAAGCTTTGGAAAACGAATTACAAAAACATGGTTTAACAGGTGCAGGTCAGGGAACTTTGGATAAAATGAAACAGATCGAACGCCAATTAATTAACAAAGGTTTTACACAAGATGTGATCCAAAAAGCATTGAATTTAAAATACGAATTACTCAAATTAGAACAAGCCGTTCAAGAACAGAAGCAAGACAATAAAAGAGAGGCTACAACCAATAAAAAGGATTTTCAAAACAATGCTCCTGCCCTACCTTTAAAATTACAAGAATATTTAAAGAGTATAGAAATTTTAAATAGACAAACATTACCTTTGCGCTCTCAATTTAATAAACGCGTACAAGAATACTTTAAAGAGAATGATAGATTATAATTACGAAATAGATTTTACTTTAGACGATGAAATTGTTTTTACAGAATGGATTGAAAATGTTGTTGTTTCTGAAGGGAAGATTCTAGGTGAACTCACGTATATCTTTTGTGATGATGAATATCTTTTAGAGATCAATCAACAGTACTTAAACCATGATGATTTAACAGATATTATTAGTTTCGACTATTCTGAAGACAATGTAATAAGTGGCGATATATTCATATCTATTGAGCGTGTTCGGGACAATGCTAATGATTTAGCTGTTGCTTTTGAAGATGAATTAAAGCGTGTTGTTATCCACGGTGTTTTACATTACTGCGGATATAAAGACAAATCGGAAGAAGAAGCGAATTTAATGCGTTTAAAGGAAGATGAAAAATTACAAATGTTTCACGTGAAACATTAAGATTCTATTACACCATCAATTTGTTTCACGTGAAACAAATTGATGGTGGGTTTTTAAAATTGTTTCACGTGAAACAATTTTAAACTTTTTAATTTAATTGAATATTTTGTTTCACGTGAAACAATAAAGAGATAAGAAAATGTTTTTAGATAAGTATGATGTAATAGTTGTTGGTGCTGGACATGCAGGTTGTGAAGCTGCTGCCGCTGCCGCCAATTTAGGAAGTAAAACATTGTTGGTTACGATGAGTTTGCAGAATATTGCGCAAATGTCTTGTAATCCCGCAATGGGTGGAATTGCAAAAGGACAAATTGTTCGTGAAATTGATGCGTTGGGTGGTTACTCAGGAATCGTTTCAGATAAAACAGCGATTCAATTCAAGATGTTGAATAAATCGAAAGGTCCTGCCATGTGGTCTCCACGTGTTCAAAGTGATCGTATGCGTTTCTCTGAAGAGTGGCGTTTGATGTTAGAACAAACTCCTAATTTGGATTTCTACCAAGAAATGGCTTCTGGAATTATTGCAGAAAACGGTAAGGTAATTGGGATCAAAACTGCCTTGGGTTTGTCTATTTATGCTAAAACGGTTGTTTTGACTAATGGTACTTTTTTGAATGGTTTGATTCATATTGGAGACAAGCAATTCGGAGGTGGCCGTGCGGGAGAAAGTGCTTCGTATGGTATTACAGAAGATTTGATTCAATTAGGTTTTCAAGCCGGTAGAATGAAAACTGGAACTCCTCCCCGTGTGGATGGACGATCGTTGGATTATTCTAAAATGCGTGTTGAACCAGGTGATGTTACTCCTGCAAAATTTTCCTATTCAGATATAACAAAACCTTTGACGGTTCAACGTGATTGTCATATGACTTATACTTCGCCTTTAGTGCACGATTTGTTGCGCGAAGGCTTTGAACGTTCTCCTATGTTTAACGGAAGAATCAAATCACTAGGACCAAGATACTGTCCATCTATCGAAGATAAGATCAATCGATTTGCAGATAAAGACAGACATCAATTGTTTGTTGAGCCTGAGGGTTGGAATACGGTTGAAGTGTATGTAAATGGTTTTTCTACTTCACTTCCTGAGGATGTTCAATTCAAAGCATTACGTTCGGTTGAAGGTTTTGAAAACGTAAAATTTTTCCGTGCGGGTTATGCCATCGAGTACGACTACTTCCCTCCTACCCAATTAAAGCATACATTAGAAACTAAATTGGTGGAAGGTTTGTATTTCGCAGGACAGATCAATGGAACGACGGGTTATGAAGAAGCTGCTTCACAAGGTTTGATGGCTGGTATTAATGCAGCTTTAAAATCACAAGAACGTGATGAATTTACTTTAAAACGTGATGAAGCCTATATTGGAGTGTTAATTGACGATTTAATTACAAAAGGTACAGAAGAACCGTATCGCATGTTTACTTCTCGTGCCGAATATAGAACTTTGTTGCGTCAGGATAATGCCGATTATCGTTTAACGCCAATGTCGAATGCAATTGGTTTGGCATCAGATGAAAGAATGCGTCGCATGGAGTATAAATTTAATGAAGCTGAAAAAATGGTTTCCTTCTTTAAAGAAACTTCGGTTTCTATCGGTGAAGCGAATCCGGTTTTGGAAGCCAAAGAAAGTTCGCCAATCTCACAGGGCGATAAAATGTTTAAATTATTTTCACGCCCGCAAATTGAAATGGATGATATGATGAAGTTTGAAAAAGTGAGAGATTATACTAATGAAAATCAATTGGACACTGAAATTTTAGAACAAGCAGAAATACAAGTTAAATATTCTGGTTATATTGAAAAGGAACGTACTAACGCGGAAAAGTTGCATCGTTTGGAGAATATTCGCATCCCGGATAATTTTGATTATGATGCTTTGAAATCGCTTTCGTATGAAGCGCGTGAAAAATTAAAAAAAATCCGTCCAGTGACTATATCTCAAGCATCACGAATTAGTGGAGTATCTCCAAATGATATTTCTGTATTATTGGTTTTCATGGGTAGATAAATTACAAATTAATTACGAAGTATAAAGATTTTCTTTTTACTTCGTATTTTATTTTATTAAAATGTTTCACGTGGAACGGATACAATGAAAATTTTTAGAATTACTCAAGCCTATACAAAACAGTACACCAACCCTATTCTTTTGAATGTTGGAGATGTTGTTTTTTTGGGAATGGAAGAAACTGAAGAAAAATGGAAAGGTTGGATTTGGGCCGAATTGTCAGACCGAAGTAATGCAGGCTGGATTCCCAATCAAATAATTCAATTTTCAGAAAATAAAAAAACTGGAATCATACTAAAAAAATATTCGGCGCAGGAATTAACAGTGCACAAAGACGAGCAAGTCGAGTTATTGGAATCATTGAATGGATGGTCTTGGGTTAAAAATCATGTATCCCAAGATGAAGGCTGGATTCCATCAGAATGCATAGCGCTATAAATAAAATAAAAATAGTTACAGATATAATGAATTTTTCAAATCAAAACGTTTACATCAAAGTTAAAGATCACTCCGTATCGGGAGAAAAATTTGAATTACTCTTGGACGAAGAGTTACAATTGTTAAAAACGCATCCACAACCCGAATTGGAAAACTTAGGGAAATATTACGAAAGTGAAGATTACATTTCACATACAGATGCTAAACGCTCTTTGTTTGAAAAAATGTATCATTGGGTAAAAATTTATTCCTTGAATAAAAAAGTGAGTTTACTCAACTCTTTGCACCATGAAAAAGGAAGTTTATTGGATATTGGCGCAGGAACAGGTGACTTTTTAGTGACAGCCAAGGCAAACGGTTGGCAAATTACGGGTATTGAGCCTAATGAAAATGCCAAAAAATTAGCTGTTTCTAAAGGTGTTAGCTTTGAAAATAGCATAGAAAGTATTGAAAACCAGCAGTTTGATGTTATTACTATGTGGCATGTCTTGGAACATGTGCCCAACGTGGAACACCAAATTCAACAATTAAAGCGATTACTAAAGCCTAACGGAACCATCATTATTGCTGTTCCCAACTTCAAATCTTATGATGCAACGTATTATGGAGAATTTTGGGCAGCTTATGATGTTCCGAGACATCTTTGGCATTTTTCCAAAACAAGCATTGAAAAATTATTTGCTAAAGAAAACCTGAAACTGGTAAAAGTGCTTCCTATGGTTTTTGATAGTTTTTATGTTGCTCTCCTCTCTGAAAAATACAAAAATGGAAAAATGAATTTTTTGAGAGCTTTTTGGGTTGGATTTTGTTCCAATTGGAAAGCAAATGTTTCGAAGGAATATTCTTCGCACATTTATCTTCTAAAAAACCAGTAAAACGCATTTTAAGCTGTTTTAAAAGGGTTTTAGGGTGTTTACAAGGAAAACACCTTTCTAATTTTAGTTTTAAGCAGAAATAAAAGGCATTTGCGCCGTTTTTTATTGTTGAAAATAATTAAAATTTGATTTTAATAGATAAAATTTATGATCGTTTTTTTATCCAAAAAAGAATTAAAATGCGAATCAAACGAACATTCTAAAAAAATGTTATTTTTACCAAAATTTAAAAATTAACCGAAAAGAATAAAATGAAAAAAATTGTTGTTGTAGCAGCTATCGTTGTTTCTGTTTTTGCATGTAACAAAGCTCCCGAAGTGAAAGAATTCAAAACTGCCTATATTGATACCGTTAAATTAATGGAAGAATATACTCAGTACAAAGAGTTGGAAGAAAAGTTTAAAACTAAAAGCCAAGTAAAAGCTAGAGAAATCCAAATTGAAGCCAAAAAATTGGAAGCAGAAAAGCAAAGCTTTCAAAAAAATGCGCAACTTAAAGGTCAGGCTTGGGCACAACAAAAATACGGAGAGTTACAACAAAGAAGCCAACAATTAGCGTATGCTGAACAAGCGATTGCACAACAATTGCAAATGGAAGGTGGAACTGAGAGAGATTCAATAGTGAAAGATGTAAGAGATTTTATCAAAGGCTATGGTAAAGAGAAAGGTTACGATTATATCTATGGAACGGGTGATGCAGCTACAGTACTTTATGCGAAAGATTCGTATGATATCACTAAAGATGTTATCAAAGCCTTGAACGATCGTCACGCCGCTAAAGGAAAAACAGAAGAGAAGAAAGAAGAAAAGAAAGAGGAAGTAAAAAAATAATTGCTTCGAAAAATATAGAGCCTTCAATACAATTGAAGGCTTTTTTTTTGGATTGGTCACTAGTTTTCAAAACTTATTTGCTAAAATTCAATACTTTAGTTCTTTTATTATAAGCCATATGTATACAATTTCAGAAGAAGCCAAATTCACTTTACAATTCATCAATCAAACACAACAAAACATCTTTCTTACCGGAAAAGCGGGAACAGGAAAGACTACCCTACTCCACGAAATCATTCAAACGACTCATAAAAATGTTGTCGTTGTTGCGCCCACAGGTATTGCAGCACTTAATGCCGGCGGGGTAACAATTCATTCGTTGTTTCAACTCCCCTTTTCAGCCTTTATTCCTGACTACAGTACGCCGCAATTCTCTGAATTCGTTCGTTTTGAAACCAAAAGTACACTCTCTAGGCATTTCAAAATGAACAACCTAAAGAAATCGGTTATCAGAAACATGGACTTACTGATTATCGATGAAGTCAGTATGCTTCGTGCCGATTTATTGGATGCTATGGACTTTATGCTGCGTATTGTTCGAAAATCGGATCGCGTTTTCGGTGGTGTACAGTTACTTTTTATTGGGGATTTACTTCAGTTGCCTCCAGTAATCAAAGAAGAAGAGTGGAAAGTATTGCGAAATCATTACAATGGTAGGTATTTTTTTCACTCTCAGGTTATTCGTCAAAACCCTCCGTTATACATTGAATTGTCTAAAATTTTTAGACAAACCGACAGCCTATTCGTTTCGTTACTCAATAATTTACGCCAAAATCAGATTACAGATGAAAATATTCAACTTCTGAACCAGTATGTAAATCGGGAATTTAATTTGCAAGAGCATCCTGGTTATATAACACTAACAACACATAACACTAAAGCTGATGCAATGAATTCGAAAGCATTGGCCGAATTACCAGCAAAAGTTTTCAAATACCTTCCTGAAATAGTGGGTGATTTTCCCGAAAAAATTTATCCCATTGATAGCGAGTTAGAACTCAAAGAAGGTGCGCAAGTTATGTTCATTAAGAACGATTTGTCTCCTGAAAAGAGGTTTTATAATGGTAAAATGGGAATTATCAAAGCTTTGTCTGAAGAAGAAATTGTTGTTGATTTTCCAGATGAAAGAAAAATTGTTACAGTTGAACGCTACGAATGGCAAAATATTCGATACTCATTACATCCTGATACTAAAGAGATTGTAGAGGAAATAATGGGAACTTATGTGCACTACCCAATTAAATTGGCTTGGGCGATAACGATCCATAAGAGTCAGGGATTAACGTTTGACAAAGCAGCGTTGGATATGTCGCATATTTTTTTACCCGGGCAGGCCTATGTTGCTTTATCGCGTTTGCGTTCCTTAAATGGCCTTATTTTGCTTTCTCCGCTTAATTTGAATGGAGTTTTGAATGACGCTGATGTGGTTGGTTATACAAATCATAAAGCAAACAATACCATTTTAGCTGAATCTTTGGCTTTACAAACTCAAAAATTCCTATTGGAATACCTTAAAGCTAGTTTTGATTGGCAGAATTTAACGCAAGAATGGCGCAATCATCAATATGGCGTTCGAGATAATAAGAAGCAATCTGTGCATTTTCAATGGGCTAAGAAGCAAACCGAAGTTTTGGAAGGAATACAGGAGTCGGCTAAAAAATTTAGAAATCAATTGGATTTTCTCTTTTCACGTGAAACAAAGGATTACCAGTACATTCACCAACGAATTTCGGCTGCCTATGATTATTTTTTTAAGATTTTTGACGGATTGGTGTTCGAAATCCTTTGGAAACAAGAAGAATTCAAAGGAAAAAAGAAAACGAAAGGTATTCTAGAAGAGTTACAGCTTTTGGAAGAATTACAAATTAAAGCAGTATTCGGGATGATGAAAGCAAAATTGATGGCCCAACACATTACTTCAGGCGTAACTATTTCAAAAGAGAATATGTCATCTGAAGAAATGAAAACTTATAAAGCGAATATGGTAGCTCTTGTGAAAAAAGAATTTAAAAGTAGTAATTCAAGCTTAATGGATGATGATTTCGATTATGATTCAAGTTTAAAAAAATCAAAAAAGGAAAAGGTTGCCAAAAAATCTACTTATGAAGAAACGTTGGAACTTTGGAAGTCCAATCATTCTATTGAAGAGATAGCTGATGTGCGAAAGCTATCCGCTCAAACCATTGGTAGTCATATTGCTAAATTAATTGAAAATGGAACTATTGCTATTACAGAAGTACTTCCTAAGGATATTTTAGACGAATTAGCAAAAGCCTTTGACGGTTTTATCGATACAACACTTACTCCGTTAAAAGAAAAATATGGAGATCAATTTACCTGGAATGAATTGAAAATCTATAAAGCTTTCATAGAAAGGAATGCATTGGATAATGATAAAAAAGCCTCAAAATAAGAGGCTTTTTTTATCGTTATCTTATTGAAATAGATTAAGATAAAACGTATTTATTGTAGAATTACGATACCAATGCTATCTCAATATTCTTTTTCGAATATTTGAGCTGATTCAAATAGGATTTAGTCATGTAATAGGATTTGAACTCATTAAATCTTTGATTTTCATTGAAATGCCTATTCATACTCATATGAATTAGAATCCAAGCATAATGGGAAGCAGTTGGTCTCATTTTTGGTAAGTTTTCACCTAACCTTCCTTTCAGACTGTTGTTATTTAAAAAATTTGAATAGTCTAAGTTGTCGATTTTTGCTTTGATGTCGGCGTAATCTTTATTAAAAGTCTTTCTTAATTGAGGTGTAAGTTCAAATTCTCTTGAAAAAGATTCGATAGATCTTTCACAATGAGTTATCATCTCATCAGGCGTAAAACCAAAGAACTCCAAGTAATTTTTGATTTTTAAAATAGATAGTATACGTCTGGTCTCATCATCACATTCGTCTAGAACTATTTTTTCGATGAAGTCACGACTATCCAAATCAAAAATACTTTCAGCATATTCCATTAATTCTAAACCTCCGTATCGGTGAATTTCTTGCTCATAAGGAACAATATGATATTTACTGATGATACTGTTTATTTTTAATTGATTAATGCTTTGAATTATTAATTCCTTCACTTCAATTGAAGTTGTCTGGAATCGAACTCTAATATGATCTTCGGTGTTTTTATAATTTACGAAAAAGAATTTATTTACGATATTTTTCGAAATGATAGTTTCATGAATATGCTTTAGAATATCATTATTTGAGTAGGTATTTCGGTATAAATCCAAATACAACCAGTCCGATACAATGGGTACATTTTCAGACAGGTTTGTGGTATCTTCAATGATTTCATCGTATTGGTAACTGTCTCTAAAATAGTCGGTGTTTTTTACGCTTACAACCAATTCATGTGGATAATTGTTCCCGTCATTATCTACAATGGCCGGACTAAAACTTTGATAGATAAACTCGTTGATATACAGTTTTTTAGTGGTTTTTAATTGTTGGAACAACACTAAAACATCTTCATTATCGGTTGTGTCAAGAGTTAAGTTACCTTCAGGCGTATTCAAATTTACTATTGTAGAAAAATCGGATTCCTTGATTCGTTGATTTAAATACACGGTAAATTCTTCCAAAGTATAATTGTCGTAAGCCAAAAGTAACTGAGCCGGATGAAGCAATGTTTCTTTATCCAAGTAAATTCTTGGCACATAGCTTTTTAAGTAATCGTAACTATTAAAATTAAAATTGATATCATAAAGCTCCTGATTGTAAAACTCTAAATCACTTAAGAATCTATACATTTCCGAATCAGACAATTTTGTGTTAATTGCTGTTGTTAATTTTGGAAGTATTTGCTTTTTATGTTTTTTAGAAACTAAATTTAATTTCCCATTAGAGAGATGTATATAGATATCAGATAATAAAAGGGTTTTAGATTCATCAGTATATGAAGTATTTATGGGTAAGCTGTAGTCGTATAATTGTTCTACAGCATTAATATTTACACTTCTGAACAAACCGATGCAGCTTATATCGGCTATGATTTTACCATCGTGTACTTTCTTTTCATAATTGATAATATCTTGGCATAAAGGATTCGTTACTTTACTGAATCTTGCCACTAAATTCAATGCGGAATTTGCACCTAAATTTCGTATGTAAGTTATCTTATTACCTGTTGATTTGCAGGTTAATAATTCTACAACCACGGTAAAAGTATTAGGAAGATTATTTCTTTTCCTTTCTTTATCATCGGTGATCGGTAAATTCAGATACAGATTATTATCTTTCGCATTTACTATTTTTAGAACAATTTCATCAGCAAGTTTTAGCTTGTATTCTGAAATATTTGAGGTGTAATTCAAACCAGAGTTTGGGTTAAATACCTTTACTAGAGGTATTAAACCATCATTATATTTTTCCGAAACTTTGGTAATGAATTTCGTAAGGCTTTCATTAATGTATGTAGTATGGGAATTATAAGTAATGGTGAAATCAATAAATTTCCTTATTTTTTCTTGAAGCGCAGCATCCATAGTTCCTTGTTCTTCATCAAATGCGTTGATGGCAAAGAAATTTTTCTGATCTGGATTGTCTTTTAATAAAGATTCCTGATTGCTAATGTATTGATTCGTAAAGTGTTCTAAAGCTTCTGTTGTAGTTAAAAGGTGATTGTTCTTTTCAACTATTGAAGAAGGGTATAAAGGATTATGATTGCTTAACTTTTTGGTAAATGAATTGAATATGAATTGATCAATTATCAAACCACTATCAATAACAGTTAGTAAGTAATCCCTAATATCGGATTCTTCAAATCCATCCAGCATTATTTGCTTTACCAATTCATCAATAGTAGTATTTTTTTTAAACTGATCCATCAACCATTGCAAGTCCTCATCGTAATCAATTTCAACAAATTTAATTTCTACTTTGTCGTTGGTTAGAATTTCTGATTTATAAAAGCATATTTTCCCTTTTTGTAAGAAATGAATCGTCGGATTTAAAGTGTAAGTTCTTGATAATAAGTCTTTAGTTGAATCTTTCACATAAACCGATGTAAGAAAAGTATTGTCGTACTTTACATTCAAATGAATAGTTGATTTCTTGATTATGTGGGTTTTATCATTCCATTGTAAAGTACCAACAGAATTAAAAGTGCCAAATGGAGTGGGATTAAAATGAGCCCTGATAAAATATTTTTTCAGCGCATTTTTGATTTTATCGGTTTTATCCTTTTCAATATCATTGTATAAGCTTATGGAAGATAAAAGGACAGAAAGTTTAAAAAGTTTATTTTCTTTAAAAAAACGGTGTAAATCCTCTCTGTTTTTCTCATACGATTGCACAGGAAAATTGGTTACTCTTTTAACTATAATATCAAAAAAAGTCATTTATATTGGGTATTTATTATTTATTTGGAGTACAAAACTAGTGCAAGTTTACTATTTCTAACCAGTCTGTATTTATTTTTTTATCAATTGACAATAGCCCTAACCCTAATCCGGTCAAGCCATATAAAAGGTTTGTTTCCTGAGTTTTCTCTTTTTGTTCAAAATTTTCAAAAGTCAAGAAGTTATTGGTTTGTTTTACAAGTATTTCCTTCCATTTTTCGGATACTTCAGAATAATCATTCTTAAATTTAATCGAAGCCAAATGGTACTGAATCAGTATTCCAATTGTTCCATGGCAAAAGGAATAATCTGCTATCCCCGACTCTTCTAAAGAAATCGTACAGGTATTTTCAATCAACTCTTGCGCTTCTTTTATTATGCGATCTTCATTTAGAAATACTCCGGCATTGTATAGTGCATTTGCAATTCCTAAATCACCCTGACACCAGGATAGTAAAGGATTTATGAATTTATTCTCCTCTATCAAGAACACATTAGGATACAATTGTTTACTGTTGTCATTCTTGTATTTATGGAAGTGTAAAAATGCGATACAATTCTTTAAAGGTTCATCAATTTGATGTGAGAGATCGGTGAAATGAAGTTTAGCATAAAGTAAAAAATTGATGAAACTTGCTACACCATGAGCCATCCCAAAATAATAGCAATGGCCTTCGTTTAGCGTTGGTTTTCTTAAGATTAGTAGTAAATCGGTATTTATTTTTGAGATAAATTTACCAATGTAATTGTTTAAAATGGCTGTAGTTCCGATATTTTTATCCTTTTTATATCTTTCAAGGAAATACATCGCTATACCTAGTGATCCATTCAAATAATCATAATTGCTATTGTTTGCTTCTTCTTCAAGTTCCTCTTTAAGAATAGCATCTATATCTGTAAAGTAGGAATCATCTATTGAAACAAAATCATTTTTTAACTTTAATAACGTCAATCCAAAACCTGCAAGACCACTATTTAAGCTAACTGAACTGAGTTCTTCCGCTATAATTGTATTTATTTTGTCAAGTAAGATTATTAATTTTTCTTTGTATTCTTCCCTGTTATCATGGAGAAACAAATAATCATAGAAAAGTGCAACGCCAGATAATCCGTTAAATAAACCAATCCTTTCTTCATTATCAATAGATTCCCATATTTTTTTTTCAATCGTCAGTAGAACATTCTCCATATTTAACAGCCTAACTAATTGGTTTTGTTGTATTTAGTAAAAAAGAGTAATTCCCAAATCTTGGAAATTACTCTTTTAAAGAATTTAAAAACTAGGTTGATTACCAGTTAGAAGGTGTAGTTATACAAGCGATTGGATAACAAGATGAATCGTTACTAGCTTTAGATGATGGATTTGTTTTTGCCAAGTATCCACCGTTAATGTTTTCTTTTTCTTCGTTTGTTAATTTTTTAACTGTCAAGTTTTTTAACTCCAACTTTTTCATAAGTAATAATTTAGATTTGTCTACTATCGTAAGGTACCTGTTCGACTTATTTCCCCCCAAAAAACAATAAGTATATGTTTGTTAATACCCGATTGGAAAACGAATATATATATATTTGGATTAAAAAAAAAGAGGATTTAATAAGTTTTTTTTTACTTTAACAGTTTCGAACTTTCATTTTTAGTATAACTATAAGTAAACCAAATTATTGCAATAAAAACACGCCAAAAACAGCAGTTATAAAGTAAATGGCAATAGTTCTTGCACCATCATAATCTTTGGCAATGCGTTGACCGAACAATAGCATCAATAAAGTGATACATGAAACAACGGCTCCATATTTTCCAAAAGTAGTATCACCGTTGACACACATTTCAACTATACCCACCACGCAAAGTAAACCAGCTATTAATTCAAAAACCAATAATATTTTTAAGGCAAAATCGACCTTTCCATTTAGAAAGGTTTGGGCGAAATGTTCTTTTAACCATCCCAAATTTCCTTGATAATCTGTGAATTTGTCGTAACCAGATTGTAAAAATGTAATCGCTAAAAACAGCAATACCAGTAAGCCAGCTAAATTGTGCATAAGTTTAGTTTTTGTGTATTAAACGGGTTAATTTGATTGATAAATCGGTTAAAATAATTTTAGCATTTCCATTACGTTCAATGTGATAGATTGCATCTTGTATTTCTTTATATATAGTAGTAATGTTATTTCCGGTCACAAAAGGAGCAAATTTATTCAAATTGAAATTATCGACAGATGTTTCCAAATATACCAATTTATCGGCTTGATAGTTGAGTAATAAAGCTTGACGGAACATTTCGATACAAAAATGTAAAAATTTCTTTTGAGTCTCTCGCCCTAATCCTGCAATTTGTTCACTCCAGGTAATTAAATCATTGATTGCCGAAGCATTCCCTTTTGCTCTAAATGCAGCTCTTACCCAGATGACAAACCACTCTTCGAACGATTGATTGTCGTTTTTATCTTCACATAATCGTAAAGCCTTGTTATAATTACCTTGTGCTTTATGTGCAATTAAGTTAGCTTTCTTCTCCTCTACGTTCTGGTATTCCGTCAAATGAGACGCAATAGCATTTTCACTCAATGGAGAAAAATGCAAAACTTGGCAACGCGAACGGATAGTCTGGATAATATCTTCTTCATTTTCAGTTATCAAAATGAAGACGGTTTTATCGGTGGGTTCTTCTAAAAGTTTAAGTAATTTATTGGATGCGGCTATATTCAATTTATCGGCCATCCAAATAATCATAATCTTATAGCCACCTTCATACGATTTTAAAGAAAGTGATTTTAAAATTTCCTGAGCATCCTCTACTCTAATCTCTCCTTGTTTGTTTTGAACATTAAGGAGTGTGTACCAATCAAAAAGAGAACCATATGGTTGTTCCTGTAAAAACTGACGCCAATCATTTAAAAAATCGAGACTTTTTGGCTTGGATTTTACCTCCTCTGTCGTTACCGTCGGATATATAAAATGCAAATCGGGATGCGCAAAATGATCAAATTTCAGATTACAAGCTTCATTGCCTCCGGTATTTTCTTTGTCCGAATTACCACACAAAACATATTGTGCATACGCAATTGCCATTGGCAGTACTCCACTCCCCTCAGGTCCCACAAATAATTGAGCATGAGGAATTCTACCTGAAGAAGCACTCTGAATCAAGTGATTTTTTAAATGTTCGTGACCTACAATTTGTTTAAAAAGCATGTTGCAAATATAAAATTTCTATGCCTTAATTGGTTTTTTGATTCTCTAAAACTTGAAAAACAATAAGTTTTTAACCAAATATTGTTGATAAATATTTTTTATTAGAAAAATTTTAATATTTTTGCTCACGAATGAAATTTTATAAAAGCTTTATTTATAAGGGTTTTTCAAATAAATTTCACAAAAAATTAACAGGCAACAAAATTTTGGCACGCTTTTGGTATGAATGATAAAAAATGAATGCATTAATTTTTTGTTAAAGTTTTTAAACTAAAAAGACAGGTTTTTACAAAATATCGTAAAAATGTTTTCAAAAACTTGTCAATTAAATTTAAAAACATATTTTTGAATAATTAGAGTTAAACTAAAATTTTGAATCAACCATGAAAAAAATTATCTTTTTAGGCCTATTTATGCTTTTCGCAGTAGGTAATATTAATGCTCAAGCTAAAGGAAAGCCCAAAAGCATCATCAGCACTAACTCTGCTATCCGTAAATTTCACGAAAAAAGTGAATTGGAAGGGATGACTAAAGGACAATTACTTGAGTTATATATCGAAAGAATCAATTCGTTAGTAAATACACTTCCGTATATTGCATTGACACACAAACCGGGTATTACCATGCAAGATGTAGGTATACCTGATAACTCTGAGAACATCAAAGCTCTTGATGCTCAGCAGGAAAATACAAGAACGTTCTTAACTGCAACTGTTGAATTCCAAAGATTGATGACACCATATGCAGACAAAGGAAACTTAGTTTCGTCAATACTATATTACGAGGCGATGTTAAAAGAATTATATAATTTTAGTGAATAATATAAATTAATTTTTTAATTTTAGTTAATAATTTCTAAAACCAAATCCCCATGAAAAACTTATCTAACTTAAAATGGATTGCGCTATTTGTAGCTTTCGCTGCAAATGCTCAACAAGAAAAAGGTATAATTGGTGCTAGTAACTGGTTAAACAACTGGACAGAATTCAACCCGAAGAAGGTAGAATATAACGAAACCAATCAGATTTTGTACGGAAAGATTACTACGAATACAACGTTATTGAAGAGAAATACCTATTTACTTCAAGGGCCGGTATACGTAACGAATGGAGCAACCTTAACCATTGAAGCAGGTACAGTTATCAAAGGGGACACAGGTACAAATGGTGCGTTAATCATTACTAAAGGCTCTAAGATAATGGCCGAAGGTACTGAAACGGATCCTATTGTATTTACATCAAATGGAGCTCAAAGAAAACCAGGTGACTGGGGAGGATTAGTAATCCTTGGTGATGCGCCAATCAATAAATTTGGTGGAACTGCTTCTTTAAATTTTGAAGGAGATCCTTCTCAAACAATCTATGGTGGAACTAACCCAACAGCAAGCTCAGGAGTATTACGTTTCTTGAGAGTTGAATTTGCAGGTAAGAAAATCAAAGGATACAAAGATTACAATGCAATCTCTTTGGCAGCAGTTGGTAACAAAACAGTTATTGAAAACGTAATGTCAAGTTTCTCAGCAGGTAATGCTTTTGAAATTTTAGGAGGTGATCTTACAATGAAAAATGCTGTTACTTTACGCTCAAATGGTGATGATTTCAGATTTACTCAAGGTTCTCAAACTAGATTAGAAAACTCTTTAGCAGTTAGACATTCATTCTCTTCTGGTTCAACTAGAGCTAGATGTTTAAATGTTAATTCTTACGAGAAAAAAGAAGAGGCTGATTTTTCAAAAGCATTAACGAATGTAGTTGCTACTAACTGTACTTTAGTAAATTCAACTGATGATCTTAACAGAGACTCAGCTAGTGGTTTAGTAAAAGAATCGGTTTTCGTTGCAGAAAGCACAGGGTTAACTCTTAAGAAAAGTGTTATTTCTGGATTCAGCCCAGCAGTGGTTTTGGATGATGACATCAAACCAGAAGCTGGTGGTCTTAAAAAAATTAAGTTAGAGGAGATGTATTTCAATAATTGTAAGGGGAATATTTTTGTTGAAAATACTACAAATAACGAAGACTTAGAAGATTATTACGGAAATCCACAATTCGCAAATCTTTACGAAACTACTCCAAACGCAGAAATGTTTATTGCATGGGATGCAAAAACACCTGACTACAGAGTTAAAATCGGTAAAATTACCGCTTCTAAATAAGTTAATAAGTATAAGCTAGAATACAATCCATTAAAGGGTAAAACTTTTAATGGATTTCTAGATTTTTATACAATAATATTTTCACTTTCTCGTTATAACAATCTTGTGTTAAGTAAAAGTTAATATGAAGAGAACTATACCATTTAAATTCAGGTTATTTTTGGCTCTGCTAATTCCGTTTTTTATACATGACGGAGTATATGCTCAGATGAGCGCGCCTACGTTCACTTTTACTAAAATGTGTGCAGAGCCGCCTCCATATACTTTTCCTTATGACCCAGCCGAATCAAATTTTAACGAGTTTACTGTAAATTTTTCATTTGCAGGGCCTGGAACTTACGTATTGGAAATGTCCAATAAAGACGGTTTTTTTGTTTCTCCAATGCCAACGTTGACTATTCTAGCGTCACAGACAGTTACTAGTCCAGGGTATTTTACTTTTAGAATACCTAGTGATTTAAAAGGAAGTGATAAATACAAATTCAGAATAAAAAATACAGCTCCAGAACCGGATGTAAATGGTCCTGCGACAGGGGCAATACCAAATCCTGATCCAAAATTACCTGGTAGAACAGGTATATCTGCCTATTATCAGGCATTCCTTGAAGATTTTACATTGAATAATAATGCTACCGATGTTAGAATTTGTAGCGGCGGTTCAGCTACATTATCCGTTGATCCAAGTACACCAGGAAACCTCTCTCCTTTAGGTATACCAAATATTACCTATAGATGGTTTAAAAATGGTAACCCAATTGTTGGAGAAACAGGGTCAAGTTTGGTAGTAAACAGTACAGGTGTTTATCAAGCATTCATTGATTATGGACCATGTTCTACTTTTCTAGACGATCAAATTGAAAAATCACAAAAGGTAAATGTTATCATTGCATCACCTTCTGCCACTTTTACCTTAACATCAAGTATAGATCCACCAAATAATATCTGTCCATCTAATCCAACTACTTTAAGTACGTCTCCGGGTTATGTGTATAAATGGTTCAGAAACGATGTGGAGATTCCTAATGTTACGACCAATAGTTACGTTACAGCAATTACGGGTAATTATAAAGTTCAGGTGGACCAAGGCTCTTGTGTTCCAAAAGTATTTACGAATACAATTCAGGTGAATGGTTTCGATTTTGATGTCACTTTCCCTGCATTGCAATCCCCTAGTATCAATAAAATACCTGAAGGGGGAACTTTTTCAGTAACAGTTACGACAACTGCTGCAAATGCAACCTATGAGTGGTATAATCCCGGTTCATCATCACCGATAAATACAACCGATACTTTCAGTACCAGCACACCGATTGATGGTGACTATCGTTTGGTAGTGACGCAAACAACGGGTTGTATTTTTTCAAAAGAAATATTATTCAGAGTAAAATTCGGAATTAATCCTACTCAGATTCCAAATACAATTAGCCCAAATGGTGATTCGATTAACGATCTATGGGAAATTCCACAAGATTATCAAACAGCAGAACACGAAATTTTTATCGTTGATGCTTTTGGAAAAGAAATCTTAAAAACGACAAATTATCAAAACGATTGGCCCCAAAATAGTATAGAATTCAAGTCAGTAAATCCCATTTTCTACTATGTAATTTCTAAAGGAGGAAGCCCCGTTAAAAAAGGATCTATTACAGTTATAAAGTAGCATGAAAAGAAGATTATTAGGTGTTTTATTGATTTTTAATTCGTTTGGCATTGTTAATGCCCAAACGGGTGATGGCGTGACTTCTTTTGACGTAACAGGAAGAAATTCATTAATGTTCAATAAATTCTTAATTAGCCCAACTTTCAGTTTTATTCGAGAGGATGAATCTTTCATTACGTTTATGAATCGACGACAATGGGCTAGTTTTGAGGACGCACCTACTTCTTATTTTTTCAGTTACTCTGGTAAATTCAGAGACCAAAATGGTTTGGCTTTTGGTGCGTTTCAGAGAAATGTAGGCGTATTAACTTCTTTTGGTGTAGTTGGGAACTTTGCCCGTAATGTTGAAATCAATCGTGACAATAATTTTACTTTTGGTTTGAACTTAGCATACATCAATAGCGGACTGAATGAAGGTAAGATTATTACCAATGAACCAGATCCTTCTTTACAAAATATCGCCAAGAATTCATTAGTTTCTGTCAATCCGGGTATTAATTACAGTACAGGAATGATTGATTTAGGATTAACGGCAAACAATATTTTTTACTACAATTTTAATAATTCCGGGCTAGTGACTGATGATCCAATGAAAAGCATCAGTGCTCACTTAATGTATACCGGTTATTTATACAATAATGGCTTCTTCGAAAACGGAAGATTTTCTACTTTGGTTAAAGGTGAAATGGCCAAAGAAAAAACGATTGTTTCTGGATTGGTTTCTTTTTATGCACCCAAAGGTCTTTGGGCTCAAGCCGGATACAATTCGGTTAATGGTGTATCTGGTGGTGTCGGATTCGTGTTGGCCAAAAAATTCTTTGTTGGTTATAATGTTGAAAAAGGATTGGGCAATTTCACCGATTTTGGCTTGTCTCATGAAGTTACTTTGGCTTATAAATTAAGAGGATATGGCGATTATGAAGAATCTAAACCTATCGTTAAAGCTACCAAGAAAACTAATCCAGGTGTAAAAGCTACACCAGTTAAGAAAAAATCGTTGGCTGAACTTCAAAAAGAACGTGAAGCAGCATTGGCGCTTAAGGCACAACAAGATAAGGAACGCCTTGAAAACGAACGTTTACGTCGTGAAAAAGAATTGGCGGAAGCCAAAGCAAAAGCTGAAGAAGCAGCTCGAATTAAAGCAGAACAAGAAAAAGCATTGGCAGAAGCACGTGCAAAAGCAGAAGCCGATGCAAGAGCAAAAGCGGAAGCGGATAAAAATAAAGCAATTACGGAAGCAGAACGTTTACGTCGTGAAAAAGAAGCGGCTGAAAAAGCAAGATTGGAAGCTGATGCACGTGCTAAAGCGGAAGCTGCACGTAAAGCGGAACAAGATCGTCTTGCAGCTCAGGCGCGTTTAAAAGCAGAAGCTGATGCAAAAGCAAAAGAAGCGGCTGAAGCCGAGCGTTTACGTAGAGAAAAAGCAACAGCAGATGCGAAAGCAAAAGCAGACGAAGCAGCTCGCTTAAAAGCTGAAAATGATGCTCGTTTAGCGGCAGAAGCGAAAGCAAAAGCAGATGAAGCAGCACGCTTGAAAGCGGAAGCGGATGCCAAAGCAAGAGAAACTGCAGAAGCTGAACGTTTACGCAAAGAAAAAGAAGCTGCTGATGCTAAAGCTAAAGCCGATGAGGCAGCTCGTTTAAAAGCTGAAAATGATGCTCGTTTAGCTGCAGAGGCTAAGGCTAAAGCAGACGAAGCAGCACGCTTGAAAGCAGAAGCAGATGCGAAAGCAAGAGAAGCTGCAGAAGCAGAACGTTTACGCAAAGAAAAAGAAGCTGCAGATGCTAAAGCAAGAGCAGACGAAGCGGCACGTTTAAAATCTGAAAATGATGCTCGTTTAGCAGCAGAAGCGAAAGCGAAAGCGGATGAAGCAGCACGCTTGAAAGCGGAAGCAGATGCGAAAGCAAAAGAAGCAGCAGAAGCAGCACGTTTACGCAAAGAAAAAGAAGCGGCTGATGCCAAAGCGAAAGCAGAGGAAGCAGCACGTTTGAAAGCGGAAGCAGATGCTAGAGCAAAAGAAGAAGCGGCTCGCTTAAAAGCTGAAAATGATGCTCGTTTAGCTGCAGAGGCTAAGGCAAAAGCAGACGAAGCAGCACGCTTGAAAGCGGAAGCAGATGCAAAAGCAAGAGAAGCAGCAGAAGCAGAACGTTTACGCAAAGAAAAAGAAGCGGCTGATGCTAAGGCAAAAGCAGAGGAAGCAGCACGCTTGAAAGCGGAAGCGGAAGCGAAAGCAAAAGAAGCTTCAGAGGCTGAACGTTTACGTAAAGAAAAAGAAGCTGCAGATGCGAAAGCGAAAGCAGACGAAGCAGCACGCTTAAAAGCTGAACAAGAAAGATTGGCAGCGGAAGCGAAAGCGAAAGAAGAAGAACGTATACGTAAAGAAAAAGAATTAGCAGATGCTGCAAAAACAGCAGAGGATAAAGAGATAGATAACTTAACTCAAGTAATTGACGATTCGAAGAAAATCCAAAACGAAAATGTGGATAAATTCAAATCTATGGTTGATGCGAAACAAAGAGAGTTGTTGGATTTGAGAAAGGAAAACGACTTGTCTGAACAAGGTGTCGTTACTCAACCTAAAGAAATTGAGTTCCAAAGTTCAGCGGCAGCAAACAGAGCTATCGAGAACTTGAAAGCAGAAATTGCGCAAAGTACGCAAGAACAGGACAGATTTATTAAAGAATTTGAAACTTTAGCCGCAGCAAGGTTGAAAACAGTGCCGAATAAAAATGATTTAGTGAATAAAAACTATGCAGAAGCTTTGGCTAAATTGAAAGCTGAAAAGGCAGTTACAGATAGACAAAATGCTGCTTTATTATCACAATTGGATCAAATTAAGGCGGATATCGAGATTGAGAAAAAACGTAGAATTAAACGTGCTCAATTCGATAGCAACCAAGATAAATATCTGAAAGATAGAGCATCGTTAAAACAAATTAAAGAAACAACATCACCAACAGGACAAACGTTCAAACCAGAAGATTTCAACTATGGCGATGAAGATCAGGCAAACATGCAGATTGTTAAAAATGTTGAAAATATCGAGCCTGGTTTCTATCTGGTATTGGCGGTTCATAAAGATCCAGCAAAACGTGATGAGTTCTTGAAAAAGGCAATTCAGGCAGGTCAAACCAATATAGATTTCTTCTATAATGTTGCGACAAGCTCGTACTATATTTACTATCAAAAATTCGAAGAAATTGGTGATGCCAACACAGCAATGGAAACGAAAGGTACGAAACCGTACAATGGTAAAATGGTAGTTGTAAAAGTGGAAAAATAACAAGAAAATTCGTTAACAATTATGCAGGATATCGATTTTATATTCTTAAAAAAAAGTTAACTGATTAAAAATGAATACCTTTATTAAATAAAGAAAACCCTAGCCCTATGAAGTTAAAGATCTACTCACTGTTTGCCATACTGTTGCTCTTCAACAGTATAGCACTTGCACAAAATTTGAAGCCGTTCACGCCGCGATTTGATCAGGATTTGAAAGGTGATATTTTGTTGATTGGTAACAATACCATTAATAGAAGTACCGGAAGTAACGGTCCGAATGTACCATACAATGGAACAGGACAAAACGGAAGTATCAATATGGGTTTTATTGATGTCGATTCCGATCCGTCTACTTTTAGTTCCAGTAGTGCTAATTTAGTTATTCCACCAACAAGCGCAAGCTGTTATCGAATTCGATATGCTGGATTGTATTGGGCTGGAATATTGCAAAGCAATACACGAACAGGGATTAATCAGGTTAAATTAAAACTACCGGGTTCTTCTACTTATACAGATATTACCGGAACAATTGTTCATGATGATCCGAATGCACCAATCGGAACAGATCAAAATAAAGTGTACGCTTGTTATTACGATATCACCTCTCTTGTGACAGGGCTAACAAATCCACAAGGGACGTATACAGTAGCTAACGTATTATCTAGTACAGGTAGTAATGGAGGAACCGGATTAAGTGCTGGTTGGTCCATTTTTATCGTTTATGAAGATCCACTTTTACCTTCAAAGTCAATTGTGACTTTTGATGGATTTAGTGGTATTGGTGGAGCAACAACTTTAGATATTCCTATCACAGGATTTAGAACTATCCCAGCAGGACCAGTTAGAGCAAAATTTGCTTTTTCTTGTTTAGAGGGAGATTACGATATTACAGGGGATTACCTTAGAATAAACGGTACAACGATTTCCACTACAGCTGGAACAAGACCAAGATTATTAAATAACTTTTTCAATAGTACGATAACCGATTTAAATGGTATAGCGGCTACAAGAAATCCAGCGAGTGATAATACTTTGGGATATGATGCCGGTATTATTACCAATTTTAATCCTAGTAATTCAGTTTTAGCAAATAATGCAACTTCTGCAACGATTCGCTTGGGAAGTACACAAGACGTGTTTTTTTACTTCTTCAATGCTTTTGCAGTTGATATCATCGAACCACAAATTGTATTGACTAAAACTGTAGAAGATAGCGCAGGTAATCCTGTTGCAGATGGATCGGCTGTTAATTTAGGACAATACCTAACTTATGTTATCGGTTTCCAAAATATCGGTAATGATGATGCAACTAATGTAATCATACGAGATGTATTACCGGTCAACGTTATTTACAATCACCCTGCTGATTTGATTTTACCACCAGGCGTAACAGTTGCTTCTTACAATCCAACAACAAGAGAGATTCGTTTTAATGTCGACCCTTCTATTGTTAATGTTGGTGATCCAAGAAGCGTTATTAGAATCAGAGTTCGTGTTGTTGAAAATTGTTATGAATTAGTAGATGCCTGTGAAAATAGAATTATCAATCAGGCATTTGCAAGTTACCAAGGGGTAATTAATACTACACCAATTACAGATGACCCGAGTTTGTCATCATTCACTGCATGTAATTTGGGAACACCATCTCCAACGAATTTCATTGGAAACATCGACGATTGTGTGTATTCTCAAAATGTAATTCTATGTGGCGCTAGTGTTCAGTTAACCGCACCTAGTGGATATACCACTTATACATGGAGC
Organism: Flavobacterium sp. GCM10023249; assembly: GCF_042653365.1. Taxonomy (NCBI): domain Bacteria; kingdom Pseudomonadati; phylum Bacteroidota; class Flavobacteriia; order Flavobacteriales; family Flavobacteriaceae; genus Flavobacterium; species Flavobacterium sp. GCM10023249. The sequence continues at coordinate 585,343 of NZ_JBHSHZ010000006.1, read as the reverse complement.
GGTCCAGCACCGGTAACTCCGGTAGGAGGCCAAGTAGTTACGGTAACTCAACCTGGAACATACACGGTTATGTGTAATGCCCCAGATCCTTGTATTGATATTCCTGTAACATTTAATGTAATTACTTTCGGAGCCGGCGTTACGAATCCTGTTTTGCCTTATGCCGATGAGATTGTAATTTGTCCGAATGATGGGGAGCAATTACCATATATTTATTTATGTGGTGCTACAGATTCCGAAACGATTTTGACGAATATTGCAGATGCTACTTCCATAACATGGATGAAATTGAATGAGCCTTGTGCTACCACTTTACCGCCAACGTGTGCTAATACAGGAGCATGTACATGGCCAACTGTTGGTACAGGACCCAATTTTACAGTAACAGATGCTGGACAATATAAGATTGTGATTACATATCCTGGAAATAACTGTCAAAGTGTTTTCTATTTTAATGTATTCAAAAACTTGTTGGACCCACAAGCTGTAGCTACAGATATTATATGTACAACTCCTGGATGTATCACCGTAAACAATGTGCCATCTTCTGGATACGAATTCAGTTTATCGACACCAGCAGGTGCTCAAACAGGTGTATGGCAAACAAGTAATGTTTTCTGTAATATAATGACGGCGGGTAATTACACTGTATTCATTAGACAAACAGGATTTACTAACGGATGTTTATTCTCTGTGCCAAATGTTCAAGTTCGTTTACGCAACTTTACAGTTACTGCGAATGTTACTCAACCACTATGTTTTGGTGACAGAGGAAGCATTACTTTAGGTGTTAATGACGTAAACCCACAATATTATTTCGAATTACATTCCGGAGCAAGTCCAGCAGGTCCATTAGTGGCTAGTGCTGGTCCACAAGCTTCTAATACTTATACTTTCCCGAATTTAACACCGGGTCAAACCTATACTTGGGTGGTAAGAACAGACAACGGATGTACTCAAAATGCAACGTTTACTATTAATAACCCTGCGCAATTAGTTGCAACATCTGCTTTAACAAGACCATTGTCTTGTAATCCAGGCGAAGTTACTATTACAGCAACTGGAGGAACACCACCGTATGCATACTATGTAAATACAACACCACCCGCAGGAGCTTTCCAAACTTCCAATGTGATAACGGTAAATACTCCGGGTACCTATACAACCACAGTTGTAGATGCTAACAACTGTCAGGCAGTTACGACAATTGTGGTAAATCAAGTACAGCCTCCTGTTTATACAGTAGCCTCAACCAATATTTTATGTAATGGTGCAAACAACGGAACCATTACTTTCAATGTTACTAATGCTAATGGCAATGCACTTCAGTACAGTATCAATAATGGTACCACTTGGTCTAACTCAAATGTATTTACAGGATTAGCTGCTGGTACATATACTGCGGTAGTTCAATATACTACAGGAACTGCAGTATGTACAACTACTCCACAAACTATTACAATAACTAATCCAAGTCCACTAACTATTGCTGCAGTACTAGATCCACAAATTACATGTGTGGCTCCAGGAGTTATTACTGTTACAGCTTCAGGTGGTACAGGTGCTTTACAATATAGCATCGATGGAATTAACTTCCAATCTAGTAATGTGTTTAATATTACTGTGGGAGGAACCTATACTGTTACAGTTCGAGATATCAATAACTGTACTAGAACAACAACTGTTACTGCGGTAACTCCAGTTGGTCCAAGTGATTTGTACTTAAAAGATCAAGTGAAAGTAAGTTGTGAAAATGTAACGGGTCAATTAAATGTAGACGTAGTTCCAGGTTTTGGAGGACAACCTCCTTTGCGTTTCCAAATTATTGCACCTATTACAAGTACAGTTCAAGCGGATGGTAATTTCTCAGGATTATCACCAGGAGCATATACTTTCGAAGTAACGGATAGAAACGGATGTAAATACCAAGAAGTATTTATTCTTGAATCTGTTGCTCCACCTGTTATCACTCCACAATTGATTAATGATGTGAGATGTTTCGGTACAAGTACTGGTAACGCTTCATTTACAATCACAGGTTTACCAAATAGAGCAGACTATTCTTATACAATCACTCCTTCACCAGGAACTTCAGGAAGTGGTACTACTCCGAATAGTGGTTCAACAACTTTAACAATTCCGTTGAACAATTATCCTGCAGGAACGTACACGTTAACTCTTATTTATGAAACATGTACAATTACTAATACAGTAACTATTGGTGGACCTGCTTCGGCATTGGTAGCCAATTTAGTGACGACTCCGGTGACTTGTTCATCTAATGGTTCAATCACTGTAAACGCTACAGGAGGTTGGGGAGCTTATACCTACACGATTTCACCAGTAGCAGGAAGCCAATCAGGAAATGTGTTCACAAATGTTCCGGCAGGTACTTATACAATAACAACTACAGATGCGAATGGTTGTCAAGATGTAGATACGGTTACGTTTACTACACCAGTAAGACCAACATTGACATTGAATGCGACTTCAGATTTCTGTTATGACACTACCAATGGAGCAACATTAATTGTTACCGCTTCAGGTGGCGTTGCTCCGTATGAATTTAGCATCAATGGTGGCGCTTTTGTAGCTGGTAATACAAGTTCACCTGCTAACAGCCATACTTATGCTAATCTTACTCCAGGTACCTATACTATCGTTGTAAGAGACGCTTATGGATGTACTAATGCTGCTGCGTTTACACAAACTATCAATCCACAGCTGACAATCAATGCCTCTTTAACGAAAGACTTCGACTGTTCGGCTTCACCTAACGGAACTATTTCAGTAACCGCTGCAAATGGATATCCTGGTTATACATTCCAAGTGAACATTAATAATACTGGTTATACCGCTATTACTCCTGCTCCAGTTGGAAACCCTTTTACCTATACAGTTCCTGTGGCTAATCCAGGCACCTACCAATTCCAAGTGACAGATACAAGAGGTTGTATTGCACAATCGGGAGTTATCACAATCCCAGCACTTACTTTACCAACTGCAACTCATGTTGCTACAAATGTTACTTGTAATGGTCTTTCTAACGGAAGTGTTACTATTACACCTTCATCTGGTACAGCTCCCTACGTAATCAGTTTCAACGGAAGCGCTTTTACAGCAACAACTACTTATAGCGGTTTGGCTGCGGGCACCTATAACTATATTGTACGTGATGCGAAACAATGTACATTTAATGGTTCAGTAACTATCACACAGCCAACAGCAATTACTGTTTCAGCTGCATTGACTACTCCATATACATGTAGTTCAAATGGTATTATAACTGTAACTGCTTCTGGAGGTACGGGAACTCTTTCTTATAGCATAAATGGTACCACTTTCCAAGCAGGAAACACTTTCACAGTTACAAGCGCTGGGACTTATACCATTACAGTGAGAGATACTAATGGATGTACAGCAACTACTTCAGTTATTGTTTCCCCATTGACTCCACCAACAGACATTACATTCTCTGCTACTGCAGTTACATGTACTTCAGGTAATACTTCAAATGTTACTTTGACCGTTACTGGTGGATCTGCTCCGTTAACTTATCAAATTATTGCACCAACAGTTGTTGCTCCTCAAGCATCAAATGTATTTAACAATTTAGCGCCTGGCACTTATACTTTCTTAGTGACTGATAGTAGAAATTGTAACTATCAAGAGTCATTTACAATTAGCCCACTACCTGCTTTAACTGTTAGTGCTGTAGTGAATAGTAATATTCAATGTGCAGGAAGTGCAACAGGATCTATTCGATTCACGGTTTCTGGATTCAGTCCAACTTACAACTATACAATAACTCCAAATGGTTTCCCTGGTGATTCAGGAACCAATATTGGTACATCATCAGTTACAGTTAATAATTTAACTGCAAATACATATACTATTAATGTTGTCAATCCAACAACCGGATGTACCGCTAGTACTACTGTAACGATAAGTGGTCCTGCTTCTCCGTTAACAGCTACTTTAACAACGACTCCGGTTACGTGTGCTATAAATGGAACTGTAACAGTTAATGCTTCAGGTGGTTGGGGAAGTTATACTTATGCAATTTCTCCTATTGCAGGTACTCAGGCCGGTAATACCTTTACCAATATTCCTGCGGGTTCATATAATATTACAATTGTTGATGCAAATGGTTGTTCTATTACTAGACCATTTACATTAACAGCTCCTGTACAACCGAATATTGCTTTAAGTGCTACTTCAGATTTTTGTTATGATACAACTAACGGAGCATCACTTGTAGTAGTTGGTTCAGGAGGTGTGGCACCATATTCTTTCAGTATTAATGGAGGCGCATTCAATCCGAGTAATACTCCGGTTAACAGTCATACTTTCTCTAACTTGACACCAGGTACATATACCATTGCAGTAAGAGATTCTTTTGGCTGTATTAATGCTGTACCATTTACACAAACAATTAATCCTCAGTTAACTCTTAATACAGTATTGACTAAAGATTTCGACTGTACTGCTTCACCAAACGCGGTGATTACTGCAAACATTACAGGTGGTTATCCAGGTTATACCTATCAAGTGAGTTACAATGCTGGTGCATTCAGTGCTCCAGTTGCAGTAGCAGGATCAAACATTACATATACAGTATCTACAGCAAATCCTGGAACATATGTGATAAGAGTTACTGACAGTAGAGGTTGTGTGGTACAATCTGGTGTAATTACTATACCACCTTTGGTACCGGTAACAGTTTCTACTACTCAAGTAAATGTATTATGTTTCGGAGATGCTACTGGTTCGGTAACATTCACACCTGGTGGTGGAATAGGTCCATACCAAATCAATTTCAACGGAGGTGGATTTACGTCTAACTTCACTTACTCTAACTTAGCAGCTGGTACTTATACCTATGTAGTTCGAGACACCAAAATGTGTACAGTTTCTGGTTCAGTTACGATTACTCAAAACCCTCAAATTAACTATACGATAACTACTGTACCGATTCAGTGTACGGCTGGTGGTACAGTATTAGGTCAGATTTGCGTTCAAGGTGTATCTGGAGGTGTAGCACCTTATGTATATACTTTAACAGATCTTTCAAACGGTAATCCACCTCAAACATTCAATGCTGCAACAGCGGGTATTAACCATTGTTTTACCAACTTAGATTTCGGTTTCTATGATGTTACCGTTACAGATGCCAATGGATGTCAGATTACAAATAGCAACATTGCGATTGCATCACCTGTATCAGGTTTAGATATTACTACTACAGTTTTACCACCAGGTGACTGTTTGTCTGGTGCATCAGTTGTAGTGAATGCAGTTTCAACTTTCGGAGCTGGTGGTCCATACTATTTCTCATTGTATCCAACTTCTACATTGCCACCAGCAGGTGCAGGTTGGCAACCAGAATCACCACTTGGATCTGGAACATCTACTTTCACAGGTTTATTAACAGGTGTTACGTATTCATTTGTAGTTTGGGATCAATCGAGCAACTGTTACTATTATGCGCAAGCGGATACTTCTACAGCTTCAAATTCCAACATGACCACTTCAACTTTAGTTGTCAATAATGTTACTTGTAGAGGAAGTGCTGACGCAAATGTGAGTGTAACAATTAACAATTACAGTGGTACTTCAGTATCATGGACAGTTTACAATTCTGTAACATTAGCTCCTGTTGTAGGTCCTACAAACGTTGTAGGTTTACCTGGAGGTGCATTTACAATTAATAATATAGGTCCATTAGCACCAGGATCTTACTTTGTATTACTAACTGAGACTAGTGGCCCGAATAACGGATGTTCAGTTTCAACGCCTGTATTCAATGTTGTTGAATCGTTAACTCCGTTAACTATTGTGGCTAGTGCTATTAAAAACGACAATTGTAATCCAAATGCTGGTGTAATTACTGCATCAGGACAAGGTGGTACAGCTCCTTATACTTACAGTTTAGATGGTGTTACTTTCAATACACCTAACACATTTAATGTAGAATCAGGTACTTACACAGTATATGTAAGAGATGCTTATGGATGTACAGTAAGCACGACAGTTACTGTGAATCTTGATGCTACGCCAAATATCGATGTTACTTTAATCAACGCTTGTGCGGCTGAAGGTAACTTCTCACTAAACGTTACTTTGAACACAGTAGGTGTTGCTCCATATTCATTAAGTCTAGATGGTGGTGCTTTCCAAACGGTTACTTTCCCTTATATGATTAATGGTTTGTCGTCTGGCGCACATACAGTTGTTGTTCAAGATTCTAATGGATGTGGCGAAACAGTTAACATAAATATTCTTACACCGTTATCTGGTGCAAGCGTAATTTCAGCATTACCAACTTGTGCAAATAATGATGGCGTTATTGTAATCACGCCAAATGGTGGATCGGGTAATTATAGTTATTCAATTACTCCTGTTGCTGGATCAATCACTGGTACAAATCCTGCAACTATTTCGGGATTACCTGCAGGAAATTACACTGTAACAATTACTGATACTACAACATCATGTACGTTTAATATTCCTGTTACTTTAGGAGCTCCAACTCCGGTATCATTCTCAGCTACTTCTACAGATGTTAGTTGTAATGGTGGAAGTGATGGTACTATTACTGTAACATTAAATCCGGGCAACGACAACCCAGTTTATACTTATCAAATTATTTCACCTGCTATTGGTCCTCAAACATCTAATGTGTTTACAGGATTACCAGTAGGAACGTATACAGTTCAGGTTAATTCAGGAAGAGGATGTTCATTACAACAAAATGTAGTAGTGAATGAACCTTCAGCAGTAACAGCATCTGCTTCGGCAACTGCGTTTACTTGTGCTCCTGATAATTCTGAAAATACAGCAACAATAACTGTAGTAGGTGGTGGTGGAACAACTCCATACACTTACAGTATTGATGGTACTAACTATTTTACTGGTAATACTTTCCAAGTTGTCAATACGAACGTAGATCAAACATTTACTGTTTATGTTAAAGATAACAATGGATGTATTGCAACTAATACTATAACCGTTAATCGTTTACCAAGATTAGTATCTGCTACAATTAACCAAGTAACAGCGATTACATGTACTAACCCTGAGGTAGTAAATGTTACAGTTGTTGGAGGTTCTGGTACATTCACGTATCAATTATTACCATCTGGAACTCCGCAAGCTTCGAATATTTTCAACTTGCCAGCTCCTGGTACTTATACAATCCAAGTCAATGACGTTACTACGGGATGTACTATTCAAGCTACTTATACAGTAAGCCCTTTCAATACACTTGATGTAACTGGTACACTTGTAAATGGAGTGTCATGTTTAGGTGGTACTAATGGTGCTATTTCAATTAATGTGACGGGTTACTCAGGTGCTTATAACTATACAGTTTTCGATGCTGTTGGTACTCCTGTAGCAGGTGGTGCTGGTAATACAGTTACGAATCCATTTACTATTCCAACAGGTTTACCTGCAGGAAATTATACGGTTCAAATTACAGAAACTGCGACGCCATTCTGTCAAGATACTACTGGTGTAATCAATGTAACAACACCGGGCACAGCGGTTGGTATTCAATTAGTTTCTAATATAAACGCGAATTGTAACGCTAATGCACAAGTTACCGTAATTGGTACTGGTGGAACTCCGGGTTACACCTATGCATTCATGCAAAATGGTGTTGCTCCAACTCCAGCTGATTTTGCTGCTGCAAATAGCGCATCATTAAATCCATTAACGAATACGCAATGGGATGTTTGGGTACAAGACGCGAATGGTTGTAGAGCAATGTTGGATGTAACAATCACAACAGATCCTACGCCAACAGTAACTGCACCAAATTTTGCGGCTGACCAATGTACGTCAACTGGTGCAAGTTATACTTTCACTGTTGTTGGTACTGGTGTAGCTCCATTGACTTACAGTATTGGAGGTGCTTTCCAAAACAGTCCAACATTTACCGTGGTAGCTTCTGCAACACCATATACTGTGACTGTTAGAGATGCAAACGGTTGTACAGCAACAGATACTATTTTGATTTACCCAGCTCTTGGAGTTACAACTTCGATTACTGCATTACCAAGTTGTGCGAACAATGATGGTAGCATTACAATCAATGCAAATGGAGGATCAGGAAATTATTCGTACTCAATCACTCCAGTTGTTGGTATCATTGCTGGAAATACTATTACAGGATTACCTGCGGGTACTTATACTGTTACTGTAACAGATACAACAACATCTTGTACTGCTACTACAACATTCACTTTAGGTGCTCCAACTCCGGTAACATTTACTTTAGCAAGTACTCCGGTTAGTTGTTTTGGTGGTAACAACGGTACAATTACTGTTGCTTTAGACGCTAGTAATGATAATCCTGTTTATACTTATCAGATTATTGCGGGACCTGGTGCTCCAATACCAGCTGTTCCACAAACGTCAAATGTATTCACAGGCTTAGTTACTGGTTTATATACAGTTCAGGTGAATTCTGGAAGAGGATGTTCTGCTACTCAAACTATTACTGTAAATCAACCAACAGATTTAGTTATTGATAGTGTGGTAGTTGCGCCATTTACTTGTGCAATGAACAATACTACGAATGTGGCTACCATAACTGTAACCGCGAGTGGAGGTACAACACCATACACATACAGTATTGATGGAACTAACTATACAGCATCGAATGTATTCCAAATCGCTGATAACGGTTCGGTTCAAAACTTCACTGTTTATGTTAAAGATTTCAATGCATGTATCGAAACAAGTACGGCTACAGTTAACCCAATTGTACCATTGACTGCTACAACTTCGACTGTAACAATCGACTGTACAAGACCAGAAACAGTTACTGTTACTGCGTCAGGAGGTTCTGGAAGTTATACTTATTCTTATTTACCTGCTAGCGCTGCAAATATTACTCAAGGTATTGCTCCTAACGATAATGTTTTCACTATTACAGCTCCAGGTTCATATTACTTAAGAGTTACAGATGCTGTAACGGGATGTTATTTAGACTTACCAGTTTATGGAATCACTCCATTTAATACGATTGTAGTTGATGCTACTGCGGTTAGTCCTGTAACTTGTTTTGGAGGAACTAACGGTTCAATTTCTATCAATGTTACTGGTTATACAGGTGCATACAGCTATCAAGTTTTAGACAGTACTAATACAGCTGTGTTGAGCGGTACTGGAAATACTTCAACGAATCCATTGACAATTGCTGGATTAACAGGTGGAAGTTATACTGTACTAGTAACTGAGTCTGCTACTCCATTCTGTTCTGCAACGTCAAATAGTGTGACGGTGGCAACTCCATCTTTACCACTTGATATCACTGCGCAAGAAACGGCTAACGTAACTTGTGATAATAATCAAGGTGTAATTGTTGCAACAGCTACAGGTGGTTGGGACACTAACTATACTTATACTATTAATTCTTTACCAGCGGGTGCTACACAAACAAACAATGTGTTCTCAGGCATGCCGGCAGGTACATATACAATTACTGTAACTGATGCTAACGGTTGTACAGATAATGTTACAATCACATTAGTGAGACCAACTCAAATTACAGCAAATGCAATTGCAACTCAAACTGTAAATTGTTTTGGAGATCAAAATATGACGATCACTGTAACTGGTGTAACAGGTGGTCAAGGATCTAATTATACGTATACATTGAATACATTGACTCCTGTGGTTTCATCATCTGGACCACAATCATCAAATGTATTCAGTAATTTAGGTGCTGGAACATATGAAGTTATCATCAACGATGGTTACAACTGTGCTTCTAATCCTATCCCGGTAACCATTTTACCAAGAACACAAGTACAAGCTACAGTTGCTATGGTTGCAAATTCACAGCAATGTGCTGATAGCTCAGCTTCGTTAACAATTACTGCTTCTGGAGGTGTTGCACCTTACAGCTACAGTACTTCGGCTACTGGTCCATTTACTGGTTCATTCAACCCATCAATTACGTTGACTAACGTTCCTGTAGGTACTCACAGTTATTATGTTCAAGATGCTAACGGATGTATCAGTTTTGTAACTAATGAAGTGAAAATTGATCAATTAGAGCCATTAACATTGAGTATATCAGCAAATACTGATACTGTAATCAACTGTTTTGGTGATAATGATGCAAACATTCACGTTTTAGCAAGTGGTGGAATTGGTGGTTACCAATATACATTGACTGGTCCTAGCGGAACTGTTGGTCCTCAAACGAACGGTGATTTCCTTAACTTAACTGCTGGTAACTATGTGGTGAGCGTAATTAGTGGGAACTGTACTCCGGTTACTAGAAATATAACAATTACTGAACCAACTCAGCCATTCGCTGTTGTATTTACACCTAGTGATGCTAAATGTTTCGGTGAACCAAATGGAACGATTACGATGACATTCTCTGGATATAGAGGAACAGTTCAATTCAATATTCGTCCTCAAGGAACAACAGATCCTGTGGAAACATTTACAGTAACAAATCCTGCACAACCATATGTAATAACTGGTTTATACGGTGGGGTAACTTATGTAGTGAATGTTATCGATCAAGATTTCGGTTGTAGTGTTCAATCGATAGTGACTGTTGGTCAGCCATTGGCACCATTAAATGCTAGTGCTACTGGTTTCATGGACGAAGAATGTTCTGAACAAGACTTAGGAAGTATTGATGTTGCAATAACAGGTGGTACAGGTCCTTATTCATTACATTATGAAGTGTTGTATCCTGGTTCTTCTACACCGGTGATTGGTTCAACTGTGAATTTACCTTTAGGTACTTCAACGTATCAGTTTGCGAATTTGAATGGTGGTATCTATGTGATTTACGTAAACGATGCCAACGGATGTGCTACTAACTTCGATCAAATCATCGGAAGTGGTGATAGTTTTGATGCTGTTGCACTTGTTGAGGAAGAATGTTACAATAACACTCCAGGTGTTAAAGTGACTGTATTGAATACATTAACCACTAATAATACATTCGGTCCTGGATATACTTTCGCTTTGGGTGCTTTCCCTGCACAATCAAGCCCAGTATTTGAGTCGACTAATCCGGTTTATGGAGCTACATTGCTTGCAGGTGGAAACTTTACCATTACGGTTACTGGACCAAATGCTTGTCAGAAAGACACTCCACAATTTACTATTACTCCAGTACTTCCGTTACAGGTTACTTTAGCACAAACTGCTTTAAATACTGTAACAGCGACAGCGGTTGGTGGATCTGGAAATTACACGTATGTTTTCTATCTGAATGGCAATGTTGGTCAGTCAGGATCTGAGAATGTATTCGTTTACCGTGAGTCAGGCACTGTAACTGTTGAAGTAACCGATAGTTCAGGCTGTAATGCTACGGCGAATATTCCAGTAACATTTGTTCCTATCTGTATTCCAGATGTATTTACACCTGACGGTAACGGAAACAACGATACATGGGAACCAGGATGTGCCGATATTTATCCGAATTTGAAAACACGCATCTACGACCGTTACGGACGTCAGGTTGCTGAATTGAAACAAGGTCAGTCTTGGGATGGTAAATATGAAGGAAAAGAATTACCATCTGGAGATTACTGGTATGTAATCAAAATTAATGGTAATGATGACGACGAATTTGTTGGACATTTCACATTGTATAGATAATTTAACTCAGAGCTATGAATTTTAATAATATAACAGGCAACATGAAAAGACTCTTTTTAGCAGTTTTGATCGCTTCTTTTTCTAATGGTTATGCTCAAGAGTTAAACTTACCTGCAGCTACACAATATTTAGCTGATAATCCCTATGTGATTTCTCCTACTTATGCAGGTATTGGTGATAATTTTAGATTGCGATTGAACGGTTTCTTCCAATGGGTAGGAATTGATGATGCTCCAGCCAATCAAGCATTATATGCTGATTTTAGGATATTTGATCAATCTGGAGTTGGACTTAACTTATATAACGATAAGAATGGTAATACGCAGCAAACGGGAGGTAAAATCTCGTTTGCTCACCATATCATTTTGGATTATCCAACGAAACAATACCTTTCGTTTGGTATGTCGGTAAATTTGAACAACTTTAGAATTGACCCGAATTTCACGACTGTTGATCCAAGTGTAACCAATGACCGTTATACTTCGAATACGAACTTTGATGCCAGTATTCTTTACCGAAGAGGTGGTTTCTTTGCAGCTTTCAATGCAAGTAACTTAGTTAACAAAGACATCAAGAAGTTTGCAACAAGTCTTAATGAACCGAATCTTTTAAGAAATTATCAAATTTACACTGGATATACATTCAGAGGAAATCGCAGTAGTAAAATGGAGTTTGAACCTTCGGCTTATTTTCAATTGTTTGAAAGTGACGGTCGTTCTTCTACGGATATCAACTTAAAAGCGCGTTGGTTGGATTATCAACGTACCGGTTATTTTTGGGGAGGTGTTACCTACCGTATGTTGAATGATCAACCATTAAAACCGTTATCTATTGGTCCAATGCTAGGTTTGAAAAAAGGAGGCTTCTATGTAGGGTATTCTTACCAGATTTTCACTGGTGAAATTCAAGCTTATTCATCAGGTACTCATATGTTAACTTTAGGATGGGATTTCTTCCAAGGAATTAGTAACTGTCCATGTACTCAAACTGCTGTTGCAGAAGATTAATTCAAATAAATTTAAATGCCAAAATGAAAACTTTATCAGACTTCAACTTTAGAGACAAAAAAGCCATTATTCGTGTAGATTTTAATGTTCCGCTTAATGAAAACTTTGAAGTAACCGATACTACTCGTATCGATGCTGCAAAACCAACCATAGACAAAATTCTAGCCGATGGTGGAAGCGTAATTTTAATGTCGCATTTAGGCCGTCCTAAAGGGGTTCAGGATGAATTTTCATTACGACATATAGTTGACAGAACTGCCGAGATCTTCGGCAGACCTGTTACTTTTGCTTCAGATTGTATCGGACACATTGCCCAAAATGCGGCACAGAATTTAAAACCTGGTGAAATCCTTTTGTTGGAAAACCTCCGTTTTTACAAAGAAGAAGAAGCTGGAGATGTAGATTTCGCAAAGCAATTGGCTTCTTTGGGAGACATTTATGTGAACGATGCTTTTGGAACAGCTCACAGAGCACATGCTTCAACAACAATTATAGCGCAATTTTTCAACGATAATAAGTGCTTTGGTACTTTGTTGGCGAAAGAGATTGAAAGTTTAAATAAAGTTCTTAATAATAGCGTTAAGCCGGTTACGGCTGTTTTAGGCGGAAGTAAAGTTTCATCCAAAATTACAGTTATCGAAAACATCTTGGATAAAATCGATAACATGATTATCGGTGGTGGAATGACGTTCACTTTTATTAAGGCTTTAGGCGGTAAAATTGGAAACTCCATTTGTGAAGATGATAAATTAGAATTGGCATTGGATATTTTGGCAAAAGCCAAAGAGAAAAATGTAAAAATTCTTCTTCCTGTTGATGTTGTTGCTGCTAACACTTTTGCCAACGATGCTCAAACTCAAATCGTTGACGTAAATGCCATTCCTGATGGATGGCAGGGTCTGGATGCAGGTCCAAAGTCTTTATCTGCTATTAAAGAGGTTATCCTTGAATCTCAAACTATTCTTTGGAACGGCCCATTGGGTGTTTTTGAAATGGATTCTTTTGCTAACGGTACAATTGAATTGGGTAATTTTATCGCTGAGGCTACTTCAAAAGGCGCTTTTTCTCTTGTAGGAGGTGGCGATAGTGTAGCTGCGGTAAAACAGTTCGGTTTTGAAGCAAAAATGAGTTATGTTTCAACCGGTGGAGGTGCCATGTTGGAAATGCTGGAAGGTAAGAATTTACCTGGAATTTCCGCGATAATGTGTTAATTATCCGATTTTTAACACTTTTTATCGATTTTTTACGTTTTAACTTCTTATGTTTGCAAACGTAACACAATTAATTGATTCATAATCACTTACAATAAATAAGCTTATGATTAAAAAAGGTTTTGCCCTAACGCTGCTATTTCTATTGCCAGTTTATAGTGCATTTTCACAAGAAACAATTCAGAAAGATTCTATTGTTAAGCCAGTTATAAAGATTTCCTATTTGGATTCGATTAAGAAAACATTCGTGGTAGATGCTACTACAGATTGTATCGAAAATCAATATATCAAGGAATTAACCTCAACACAAGAAATTTTTGATGGACTATTAACTGATATTAAAACACTCGATTTAAATACTCCAGTAGATTTTGAATTACCGACTGATGTATTCAAAGAAAGATTGCGTTTATTGGATGAGAAATCACCTTTTAACATCGATTATAATCCTCAATTGGAAAATTTAGTAAAGAGTTTTCTTAAAAACCGTAAGCGTTCGTACGAGCGTTTGATGGGTTTGTCACAATATTATTTCCCTATGTTTGAAGAGGCAATGGCGCGATATGATGTCCCTTTGGAAATCAAATATCTTGCAATTGTTGAATCGGCTCTAAATTCAAAAGCGGTTTCACGCGTCGGTGCTACAGGTCTTTGGCAATTTATGTATGAAACAGGTAAACAATATGGTCTGAAAATCGATTCATATGTTGATGAAAGAAGCGATGCGTATAAAGCTTCAGATGCAGCTGCACGTTATATGGCTGGGATGTACAAAATATTTGGTGATTGGGAATTGGTTTTGGCTTCGTACAATTCGGGTGCTGGAAACGTTTCAAAAGCCATTCGTAGATCGGGTGGTCACCAAAACTTCTGGAATATTAAAAATAAATTGCCTAGAGAAACACAAGGTTATGTTCCTGCTTTCCTAGCAACAATGTATATTTTCGAATACCATAAAGAGCACGGAATCGTTCCACAAAAGCCAGTAGCAAACCATTTGGAAGTGGATACTATTGCTGTGAAACGAAAAATTTCCTTCAAACAATTGTCTGATTTGTTGGATATTCCCACTTCAGACATCGAGTTTTTGAATCCATCTTACAAAATGAAAGTGATTCCTTATGTAACTGGAAAAACTAATTTTGTAACATTACCAAAGAAAAAAATCGCTGTATTTGCATCGAATGAAAGCAAATTGTATGCGTATGTTGATTATGAAGAAAGCAAACGCGAAAAGCGTTTTGTACCTACTCCTAAAGTGAAATCAAAAATTATTCGCGATACTTTGGTAACAGGCGCATCTTCAGAAGAAGCTATTGCAGCATCAAATCAAAAGACCAAATCTTTCAGTCGAACCAAAATCCATACTGTTAAAAGAGGAGATAATTTAGCTTCAATTGCTAATAAGTATGGTGTTACTATCAGAGAAGTAAAAGATTGGAACAATATTAAATCGAGTTCATTGCAGGCAGGTAGAAAACTTAAAATAAAAGTAGACGATCAAGATGTAGTAGCCGAAAAAGTTAAAAAAGCGGACTTGCCAATCAAATCTGATGGAATCGCGACAGTTGAAAAACCGGCAGATAAGAAATTGCCGAAGATTTCGGATGCTGAATCGAATATCGTTCCTGAACACGTTGTTGCCGAAGGTGAAACTTTGGTAACTATCGCAAAAAAGCACCGCATGTATGTAGCCGATTTGAAGAAATTCAACAATCTGAAAGACGGAAATATTAAAGTGGGTGAGAAGTTGAAGTTAAAAGCATCAACTGAAGTTTTTACAGATGTTAAAGAAGAGTCCATTGCTGCTGCAGATATAACTCACACAGTAAAAAAAGGAGAAAGTATTTTTCTTATCGCTAAAACCTATAAAGTTACGGTTGATGATGTTTTGAAATGGAACAATTTGACTACTACCAATATCAATGTGGGTGATGAGCTGAAAATTAATAAAGAACAAAACGCTATTGCTGAAACTACTAAGAAGAAAGTTGGTAAATACGAAGAGCAAGTATTGTATGTTGTACAAAAAGGAGATTCTTTGTTTAAGATTTCTCAAAAGCACAACACAACCGTTGCAGAAATTAAAAAGAAAAATAACATACAGGATAATGATCTTCAACCTGGCATGAAGTTAAAAATCTAAAAAAAAGGGAATCGTATGATTCCCTTTTTTATTATAATTTTGTCCAAAAGTAAAAGAATGGGATTGCAATTTAAAATAAAGCGTTTTAACGAACTTTCAATACATGAGCTATATGAAATACTTCAACTGAGAAGTGAGGTCTTTGTAGTGGAGCAAAACTGCGTATATCAAGATATTGATGGTAAAGATCAAAAGGCTATTCATGTATTAGGATATCTTGGAGAAGATCTAGCTACTTATTGTCGTTTGTTTACAGCAGGTGATTATTTTGATGAAAGTTCTATCGGGAGAGTAATTGTTTCACCAAAACACCGTGATAAAAAATTGGGACACGAACTGATGAAAGTCGCTATTGAAGCCATTAATAAAGAATTTAACACAAATACAATAACCATTTCAGCGCAACTGTATTTGCAAAAGTTTTATGAAGGCCATGGTTTTGTGAAAACCTCAGAAATGTATCTTGAAGATGATATACCGCATATAGAAATGAAAAAGCAATAGTTTAACTATTGCTTTTTCAGTATTTTATTGTAGTCAGCGGTATTGGCTAACAATTGCGTTGCTTTTTTAATTTCCGAATTGCTTTTCAAATAATACTGATATAATCCTTCTTTGTATTGGTATCTTAATATCAATTCATCTCGAAGTTGATTTAAAATTTCGGTTTTATTTTTGTCCAATTCGGTTTCTTCCGCTTTTTGAATTGCGGCTAATAATTGTTCGTATTGTAATTTGATAGCACCATCCAATTTATCCTTTTTAGCCTGCTCTAAGGTTTCTTTCAATAATTTTTCGGCTTGGTGTCAAAACTGAAGTTTTTCGCTTTTAAATAGGCTTTAAATTGATTAAAATCGGTTTCTGTCAATTCTCTGAAAGCTGAATTTTTGTTCACCCATTGCGTCGCAAAATCAAATATGGCATCATTTCTCTGTAACGCCTCTATAACTGCACTTTTTTTACTTTCTTCCAGTTCGACATCCGGTTGAATTCCTCCACCATCATAAACAGTTCGTCCAGCACGGGTTTTGAAAGCATTGTAATTTTTCGAATCGGTTTTGATGGCCTTGCCGTTGGCGTCTTTTTTAGAATAATTCAAGGCCTGAATACATCTGCCCGATGGGGTATAATATCGCGAAATGGTTACCTTTAGCTGAGTTCCGTAAGTTAATTCCAAAGGACGTTGTACCAATCCTTTTCCAAAACTTCGTGAACCAATTACAACCGCTCTGTCCAAATCCTGAAGTGCACCCGCAACAATTTCACTGGCTGAAGCACTTTTACCATCAACCAATATGGCCAATGGGATATTGGTATCCACCGGACTTCTGTTGGTTTTATAGGTATTATTGTGTTTTTGAATTTTCGATTTTGTAGTAACAATCACTTCACCACTGGGTACAAATAAATTACAAATATTCACGGCTTCGCCTAATAATCCGCCTGGATTACCACGCAAATCTAGAATGATTTGTGTTGCGCCCTGATCTTTTAGTTTCTCCAACGCATCTTTGGTTTCGGTTGATGCTTTGGCATTGAATTGTGTAAGTACAATATATCCAGTTTTGTCATCTACTTTCCCAAAATAAGGCACAGCTTTGATATCTACTTCATCCAAAATAATTTGCGCCTGTTTCGTTTCATTGTTGCGCTTGAATTTAATATCAATTTTTGTATTTCGACTTCCTTTCAAGAGCTGTGAAGCGTCTTCCTTGAAATCAGATAATAGAACATCTCCAATTTGAATGATTTCATCACCGGCTTTAAGTCCGGCCTTGTCAGCTGGGTAACTTTTATAGATTTCGCGTAAAATTAATTTACCATCTTTGCGTGTGGTCATTGCTCCAATACCAGTATATTCTCCCGTATTGTTGATTTTAAAACGCGCCACATCGGCTTCATTGAAATATACGGTGTACGGATCCAAATCATTCAGCATGCTTTTAATGGCTTTATCCATTAAATCGGCCGGATTGGTCTGATCCACATAATTCATGTTGACCGTTTTAAATAGTGTCGTAAAGATTTCTATTTGTTTGGCGATTTCGAAGAAATCTTCTTTAAAACTTACACCCACAAATAAAAACCCTCCCGCAATAACAGGAAGTATATATCTTTTCTTGATTGAAGCTAACATAACTACTCTTTTTTCTTGAAGAATCTTCGTTTAATGAAGACAAACATTCCTACGAAAATAAGAATAAACGGCCAAATACTGATGATACTTAACATAAAATTGGATAAACCATTGAAACCCTCTTTGATAGAATTCCAAATTTTACTTCCGTAGGAAACGGTTGCACCACTTTCGGAAGCATTTTTAGTATACATTTCAATTTGTATTGTACTCATCGAAATTCGATTTTGCATGTATTTTAATTGGCCTTCTTTGGCTTCCACTTCTTCTCTGATTTCTGCTAATTTTTTTTCAATTTCCAACATTTCAGATACTTTATTGGCTTTGGAAAGCAATTGCAAATAACGTTCTTCAAGCTTCTTTTTTGACTTCATTCTTGATTCCACATCGATGTATTCTTCCGTAACGTCTTGTTGTGAAATTTCTTTACGATCGAAATGTTGTACGCCTTTACTAATATCAGCAATAAAAGCATCAAAATGTTGATTCGGTATGCGAATGGTTAAATTGCGATAAACCGAAGCATCATTTTTGCCCGATTCGTCATTTTGAACAATGGCATTGTATTTCGATATGCCTTTCTGAAGGTTTTCATAGGAAGCATTCAAATCGGAAGATTCAAAACTTAAATTGGCTGTCTTGATGATTTTAACTGATGCTTTTTGTGGAGAGGCCTCAACAGCTGCAGCAGCAGAATCCACAGCGATTTCATAGTCAGCCGCCGCTTCGTAGTTTTTGGCTTTAGCATCTGGTTTCATAAGACTCACTTCAGAAACCATAACAGCTTCATCATAACTTTCAGCTTTCTCTTGACAAGAAATGGCAACTACGGCCATTGTTAGGAATAAAAATGGAATACGCATAAGATATAGAATTTATAAGGTTTAAGTTACAAATGTCTATATCAAAAACTTAGCCAAAAAAAAGGAGTGAATCCCGAATTTGATTTCTAATAGTTCAGTTTCCCCACGTGGCGCATTACACGTAATGTTTTGTTTTTGCGGCGTTCCACATAAGACGAAGAATTAATCGCTTTATATTTTCTAGGGTTGGGTAGAATTGCAGCAATAGAAGCTGCTTCATATTTGGTCAAATTATCGGCACTTTTGTGAAACCAGTATTTACTCGCTGCCTCGGCACCGTAAACACCATCTCCCATTTCAATACTGTTTAGGTAGACTTCCATGATACGTTCTTTACCCCAAATCAATTCGATAAGCATGGTGAAATAGGCTTCAAAAGCTTTACGGATGTAACTTCTACCTTGCCACAGGAAAACATTTTTAGCCGTTTGTTGCGATATGGTGCTTCCGCCTTTCAATTTTTTTCCTTTTAAATTTCCTTTCATGGCTTTGTTCATAGCACCAAAATCAAAACCGCTGTGTTTTAAAAACATTCCATCTTCACTGGCCACAACCGCTTTTTGTAAATTCATGGATATATTTTCTAGCGGAACCCAATCATGGTTGCAAACCATTTCTTTACCCGCTAATTTGTGTTCAATGGCACGGGTAATCATTAATGGCGTAATGGGTACGGGTACAAATTTGAACAACAAAACCAATGCCACAGAAATAATATTAAACCATATGAAAGCCTTATAAAGAAAGCGTTTTACTTTACCCC
Organism: Flavobacterium sp. GCM10023249; assembly: GCF_042653365.1. NCBI lineage: Bacteria > Pseudomonadati > Bacteroidota > Flavobacteriia > Flavobacteriales > Flavobacteriaceae > Flavobacterium > Flavobacterium sp. GCM10023249. The sequence continues at coordinate 565,573 of NZ_JBHSHZ010000006.1, read as the reverse complement.
AGAAAGTCGTTGGAGCTGTTTTTGCTTTTGCTTTTGGTTTTGAATTTGACTTGGTTGTTTTTTTTGTTGCCATTACTTTATACTAAATCTGCTAATTCTTGTCCGGTTAAACTTCCGATTGCGACACCCATTCCGCCCATTCGTACACCACAGTACACATTTTCAGAAAGCGGTTTTACGATAGGTTTTTTATGCGAACCAACGCCCATGATACCGCTCCAACGGTGAGCAATAGTAAATTCGGTGGTGGGCAAAATTACAGTTTTTAATAATTCCTCCAATTTGTTTTGTATTAATTCTGTTTGTGCAAGACTAGTAGTAGTTTCACCTTCAAAATCCAGATTTCTGCCTCCTCCAAACAAAATACGGTCATTAATATTTCGGAAATAATAATATCCTTTGTCCAAATGGAATGTACCTTTGATATCTAAATTCGGAATCGGATCGGTAATCAAGACTTGAGCTCTGGCTGGTTTTACTTCTCCTTGCGTCAAATCTCCTGCAAAACCATTGGTAGCAAATAACAATTTTTTGGTTTTGAACTCGAAGTTGTTGACTTCTATTGTTACTCCATTTCCAGAATCAGTAAAATTCGTTACATTCTGATGGTTTAAAATCTGCACACCATTTATTTGCGCCTTTTTCAGTAAAGACTGCATCATGTTTCCGGTATCAATTTGGGCTTCAAACGGATTGAAAATGGTATATTCTTTAATGTTTTTAAATCCAAAGCGATCAACATTTTTTTCGAATACATCGCTTTTAAATAATGGACGCAAAATAGTATTGATGAATGGTAATTTTTGCAAACACTCATTGTAAGTACTGTCGTCGTTTTCTAAAAACAATTCATATCCGCCATGTGGTTTCAAATCGATCGCTTCATCGCCTAAGTTTTTGCGTAACAACTGAAGGCCGGTCCATCTTTTTTTAACGAGTTCTATCACTTCTTCTTCTGTATTTGATTTTAAGTCGTCAATGATTTCCGATAAACTTCCGAAACATGCAAAACCTGCGTTTTTTGTGCTGGCACCTTCTGGTAAAGTTCCTTTTTCCAGTACCAAAACTTTCGATTGTGGAAATCGTTCTTTCAAGGCAATAGCAGCATGAAGACCAACAATGCCGCTACCCACAATTGTATAGTCGACATTTGTAAACCAATTTTTTAATTCCCAATAACTTAAATTCATCGCTTAAAACTAATTTGAAATGTTGTGCCTTTTCCAATATCCGAATGCAAAACTCTGATTTTTCCTTTGTGGTATTCTTCTACAATACGTTTGGTTAAAGAAAGTCCCAATCCCCAACCTCTTTTTTTGGTAGTGAAACCCGGTTCAAAAATTGTTCGGAATTGGTTTTTTGGAATCCCTTTTCCATTGTCTCTAACTTTGATTTTCGCTACTTTTCCATCGTCATCGATTTGTATATCAATATTACCTCTTCCTTTCATGGCATCGATGGCGTTTTTTACCAAGTTTTCAATCGTCCAGCCATGAAGTGTATGATTCATTTTGATTGGGATTTCGTACTCTGGTGCCTTAAAGGTAAATTCGACCTGACCGGCAAATCGGGTTTGTAAATAATCAAACGATTTTCGAGTTTCCTCAACTAAATCTCGGCTTTCCAATATGGGTTCCGAACCAATTTTAGAAAATCTGTCGGTGATATTCTGAAGTCGGTCAATGTCTTTTTCAATTTCCTCTATCATGACCGGATCAATGTTGTCGGCTTTCATAATTTCCAACCAACCAATCAATGAAGACAATGGTGTGCCAATTTGGTGTGCCGTTTCTTTTGCCATACCTGCCCAAAGTTTATTTTCGGTAGATACTTTACTTGCGCGGTAATAATTGTATACCAATCCACCAAATAGCAAAATGATGAGTAACAAAGCGATTGGGTAGTATTTTAATTTGGTCAATAACGGTGAATTGGCATAATACAAATACCTGAACTTTCCTTTGTCGTATTCAATGGCAATTTTATTGTTCGAATTTTTATAGACATTCAGTAAGTCTCTTATTTTCTTCGGATTACTAATGATTTCTTCATCAATGTTGCTGGCGCCTAGTATACTATCATTGGCATCAGTTAGAATATTGGGAATGGTACTATTGTTCGTAATAATCTGCAACGGTAAGTCAACGTCTGTGTTGTCGCTGGCATTTTGAAGCGTTTTTTGCGCTGTAGCCCAAAGCTCCATTTTGTTGCGTTCTTCGTTCTTAAAGATTTGAAAAAAGGTGTACGTGTTCCACAAAATCAGCACCGTGATTAGGAACGAAGCGATTATTAAAATCCAGCGTGTAGTATTACTTCTGTCTGAGAAATTCATAGAATTTATTGAGTGGTTAAATATAGTAAAAATGCAATTGTTATCTTTGTTAAAAACCAACGGTAATGAAAATAAAACTTATTCTATTTTTTGGTTTGTGTCAATTAATAAGCTATGGGCAGGAAGATTTCGATCACAGTGGTTATTGGCCAAACGATTCGGAAGAAGCTTTAATAGGAGTTAAAAATTGTTACATCCGAAGTGAGCCTAGTACATCTGGATTGCTTTTGGATTCGCTTCAAATTGGCAACAAAGTTAGAGTAATAAAGAGTACAGAAAATCTATTGAAAATAAAAGGAATTACTACGAATTGGGCTGAAATTCAATACAAAACACCAAGAGGTGATTCGAAAATTGGGTATGTCTGGAAAGGATTTATAGCTTTGGGATTTGTATCTGGAAAGGAAGGCACTTTTTTGACCAACATCACTAAAATTAGACAAAAGAAGGACAAAGATAATTACACAGAACAGGTTTTATCGATAAATGTTTTTCTTCTTGATAATGAAAGGAGGATTGTTGCAGAAAAGACCATAGAAAAACCGATACTTGAAAGTCGTTACTTTGAGAATAAAGCTATAGGAAGTTTGGGGATGAATAATCTGAAAGATATTTACCGAATCAGTTTTAGCGGTGAAGCTTGTGGCGTTCCCAGTTACTACTTTTATTTTGGATGGACAGGAACCGAATTTTTGATGTTACCCGAGAAGATGGGAGTAGGTGACGCCGGTGTATTTTATCATTCTGAAACTTTTGTTTTTCCAAATGAACCCGGAGGCAAACCCAATTTGATCTTTAAAAATATTGAAGAAGCAGAGGTAGTGGAAGGTGTCGAATCTACTTTTGAAGTCTACGATATAACAAAATCAAAAGAAACGTACACATGGGATGGAAAAAAAGCAACATTAACCAAGACCCAAAAATTTAAGAAATTCAGAAAAACCTATAATTAATAATCTTTCTGATAACAAAATCGTTTAGTACTTTTGTTCCAAACCAATACAAAATGAAAAGTTTTTCTCCAAAAGATATTCCAACTCAACAATTACAAGGCTATTTACAAGGTGCTATTGCGCCAAGACCCATTGCTTTTGCCAGTACAATGGATGAACAAGGACGACCGAATTTATCTCCATTTAGTTTTTTCAATGTGTTTAGTGCCAATCCACCCATTTTAGTCTTTTCTCCAGCCAGAAGAGTAAGAGGGAATACAACAAAGCATACATTGGAAAATGCAATGGCAACGAAAGAAGTGGTGATCAACGTGGTGAACTATGATATTGTACAGCAAATGTCTTTATCGAGTACAGAATATGCTGAAGGTGTTAATGAATTTGAAAAAGCAGGATTAACGCCTATTCCTTCGGATGAAGTAAAACCATTTCGTGTAGCTGAATCACCAGTTCAATTTGAGTGTAAAGTGAATGAAATTATTCATCTGGGAACCGAAGGTGGTGCTGGAAACCTAATCATTTGTGAAGTGGTGCGTGTGCATGTGAATGAAGACGTTTTGGACGAAAATGGCGTGATTGATCAATACAAAATTGACTTGGTATCCCGTTTAGGTGGCAATTGGTATTCGCGTTCGAACCAAGGTTTGTTTGAAGTGCCAAAACCCTTGGTAACATTAGGAGTTGGTGTAGATGCTATTCCTAATTTCATTAAGAAAAGTAGCGATTTTTCGGGTAATGATTTGGGCATGCTTGGAAATATAGAAGCATTGCCAACTGAAGAAGAAATTGCTATCTTTGTCCAAGAAAATTTTACCGTGAAAGCGGTTTTGAGTGCAGATGATCGTCAGAAGGTCAATCAGTTAGCGAAAGAATATTTAGATAAACAAGACATACTTTCAGCATGGAAAGTATTATTGGCAAAGCAATAAATTTAGAGAAAATGGAAGTAACAGGAAGAATTAAAGTGATTAACCCTACACAGGACGTTAGCGCATCATTCAAGAAAAGAGAGTTGGTGGTTACCACCGAAGAGCAGTATCCACAACATATTATGATTGAATTCACTCAAGCAAAAGTGGATGATTTGAATAACTTCCAAGTGGGTGAGCAAGTGAAAGTTTCGATCAACTTAAGAGGCCGTGAGTGGACAAACCCTCAAGGTGAAACCAAATATTTCAATTCAATCCAAGGTTGGAGAATTGAACGTTTACAACAGGAAGCTCCATCGGCACAACAAATGCCTCCAATGCCTGCAGCTCAGGCTTTTGAACCGGCAACTTCTTTTAACGAAGAAGAGCATGATGATCTTCCATTCTAATCATTGATTGAAAAAGAACAAAAATCATTTCAAATCCCAAATTCTATTCTAAAAGGCTTTGGGATTTTCTATTTTAAGTTTCATAAATTGGAATTTGAAAATCTATCAGAATGTATTTAATCGATAAAGAATTGTACTTTCCACCTGTGGAGCAGACGTCCAAAGAAGGCGTATTGGCTGTAGGTGGTGATTTATCTCCAGAAAGACTACTTTTAGCTTACAAAAGTGGTATTTTTCCTTGGTTTGATGACGGTGATCCCATAATGTGGTGGTGTCCGGCTGATCGTATGGTTTTGTTTCCAGACGAATTCAAACCTTCCAAAAGTATGCGAAGTCTTATCAATAAAGGAATTTTTAAAGTAACGATGAACAAGTGCTTTAAACAGGTGATGCAAAATTGCCAACAAGTGTACCGTCCGGATCAATACGGAACATGGATTACCGATGAAATGATTGATTCGTACACTTTTCTACATGAAATTGGTCGCGCTAAATCGGTTGAGGTTTGGTTGAATCATGAATTAGTTGGTGGTTTGTATGGAGTAGATATGGATCATGTTTTTTGTGGAGAAAGTATGTTTTCGAAAGTCAGTAATGCTTCCAAAGTTGCTTTTGCCTACTTGGTTCAATATCTAAAAGCCAATGATTATAAACTATTGGATTGTCAGGTATATAATGATCATTTGGCTAGTTTGGGATGTCGAGAAATTGATCGTGAAGATTTTTTAGATATACTGAAAGAACACGTTTAAGCATTTAATTTCGGTAGGGTTCTGATGTATAATTCTTCCACTTTTTTTCTGGCCCAATCAGTTTTGCGTAAAAACGTCAAACTAGATTTTACTGATGGGTTTATTTTGAAACAATTAATCGGAATCAGTTCTTCCAAAGTGTCAAAACCATAGAAATCGACTAAGGTTTCAACGATTGTTTTTAAAGTAACACCATGTAGTGGGTCTTTATTCATTGCAATGGTTTTATTTAACGACAAAGGTATTAAAATTTCAACTTATGGAATTGCCAGTCTAGAGTATTGATAAGTATCAGTTCATTATCTAATACAGGTAAATCCAAAATCAATTTCAATGTTTCCTGTGCCATCATTGTTCCTATAATACCGGGAAACGTGCCCAAAACACCATTTAAACTGCAATTTGGGACATCTTCAGGGTTGGGTGGAGTAGGAAATAGATCCCGTAGATTTTTGGAGCCGCTATGATTAAAAACAGCCATCTGTCCTTCAAATCTTAAAATACTACCATATACCAAAGGCTTGTCTAGTTTCACACAAGTGTCATTTACCAGATAGCGGGTAGTAAAATTGTCACAACCGTCTACAATGATATCGAAAGAAGATACTATTTCATCTGCATTATCAACGTTTAGTTTTTCATTGTACACTAGGTAATTCACATTTGGATTCAAACGTTCTAATGTTACTTTTGCACATTTTGTTTTTAATACACCCACTGATTCTTCGGTATATAAAACCTGACGATGTAAATTGTGTAACTCCACCTTGTCGAAATCAACTATTCCGATGGTGCCTACTCCGGAAGCAGCTAAGTATTGTAGTATGGGGCAGCCCAATCCGCCAGCACCAATAACCAGCACTTTGGCTTTTTTTATTTGTAATTGTCCAGCTTCGCCTACTTCCGGCAAAAGCATCGGTTTTCCATATCGTAAAATATCAGTGATTGTAAGCATTGTCAATTTTAATTAAGCGTTTGAAATTACTACATGTACATTTTGTCCCAATCTTTCCAAACCGGCTCGTAGCCTTTTTGAGTTATAATTTGCGCAATTTGGTTGGCGGAACGTTCATCACTGGTTTCAAATTGTTCCAATGACTGCAGATCGACTGCATAACCACCCGGATTGGTTTTGGAACCGGCACTCATTGCAGTAACTCCGATTGGAATTATATTGTCACGGAATTTTTCATTTTCTCTCGTTGATATAGAAATCTCTAAATCTTCATTCCATAAACGGTAAGCACAAATCAATTGGAGTAAATCCCGGTCGTCCATAATGAAATTCGGTTCGATAATGCCTTCGGCAGGACGCAAACGCGGGAATGAAACCGAATACTTACTCTGCCAATAGGTTTTCTGGAGATAATTTAAATGTAATGCATTGAAGAAACTATCGGTGCGCCAGTCTTCCAATCCTAATAAAACACCCAAACCGATTTTGTGGATACCCGCTTTTCCAATTCTGTCCGGAGTTTCAAGTCGGTAATCAAAATTGGATTTTTTCCCTTTCGGATGATATTGTTTATAAACGTCCCGATGATAAGTTTCTTGATAGACCAATACACTGTGAACGCCCGCTTCATGCAATTGTTCATATTCCTCTTGAGAAAGGGGTTGAACTTCTACCGAAATATTGGCAAAATCATTTTTAATTTGTTCAACTGCATTTAGAAAGTAATGGATGTTTACGGTATAGTTGGCTTCTCCTGTTACTAATAAAACATGTTCAAATCCAGCTTTTTTCAGTTCGGCTACTTCTAATTTAATTTCCTTGTCGGTCAGGGTTTTCCTTTTGATTTTGTTATCGAGACTGAATCCGCAATAGGTACAGATATTTTGACATTCATTGCTCAAATACATAGGCGCATACATCTGAATGGTTTTACCGAAACGTTTTTGGGTTAATCGATGACTCATTTGTGCCATTTGTTCCAAATAGGGTTGTGCGGAAGGCGATAGCAATGCCATAAAATCATTGAGATTCCGTTTGTTTTTTGCCAATGCCGATTCAACTTCTTTTGAAGTCATTCGATAAATCAAAGTTTGTACCTCATCCCAATCGTACTGTTCAAAAATGGATGCAAAATGGGCCATATTATTCATTTAAAAAAGCAGTTAACGGACTAGATGCAACTGCTCGGTTGATGGATTGTGCCAATTGCGCTTGATACGCTTTACGACCTGCAATTACAGCTTCTTTAAATGCCTCTGCCATTAATTTCGGATTACCAGCAACAGCAATTGCGGTGTTTACTAAAACAGCATCAGCGCCCATTTCCATGGCACGGGAGGCGTGTGATGGAGCACCAATTCCCGCATCAACGATTACAGGCACTTTACTTTGTTCAATGATGATTTCTAGAAAGTCTTCGGTTTTTATTCCTTTATTACTTCCAATGGGGGAACCCAAAGGCATAACCGCAGCTGTTCCGGCATCTTCCAATCGTTTGCACAATACCGGATCGGCATGAATATAGGGTAATATAATAAATCCTAGTTTGGCTAATTCTTCTGTTGCCTTAAGGGTTTCTATCGGGTCGGGAAGCAGGTATTTTGGATCGGGATGGATTTCCAGTTTCAACCAATTGGTTTCTAATGCTTCTCGAGCCAATTGCGCTGCAAAAATGGCTTCCTTGGCATTTCGTGCTCCCGAAGTATTGGGTAATAAATTGATATGCGGATGCTTGATATGGGACAAAATAGCATCGGTTTCGGTTTCTAAATCGATACGTTTCAATGCTACAGTGACTAATTCACTTTCAGAAGCTAAAATCGCTTCCTCCATTTGTGTGTTGGAACCAAATTTTCCTGTTCCTAAAAACAAGCGGGAGCTAAATTCTTTATCGGCGATTTTTAATGTTGTCATATAATTTTGAGTTGAGTTGAGGAACGAGTTGAGGATTTTGAGTGAGTAAACCGGAGACGGCAACGCCGTAAATACCCGCTTTTAGTATAGGATGCACATCATCGAGTTGGATTCCTCCGATGGCATAGATTGGTGTTTTGATTTTTTTCGTCGCTAGTTTTGAAGCCACTTTTTTATAGCCTTCCAACCCTAAAATCGGACTAAGGTTTTCTTTTGTTGTGGTAAATTGGAACGGCCCCAAACCGATGTAATCGCATTTTTCTTCTACTCTTTGCAGGACCTCTTCGAGTGTGTTAGCGGTTCCGCCGATTATTTTATCCTTTCCTAAAATTGCTCGGGCTGTTTCTATTTTCATGTCGGTTAACCCTAAATGGATTCCATCAGCATTGATTTCATGAGCAATATCAACATGATCATTGATGATAAATGTCGCGGAGTAAGTGTCACAAAGTAGTTTTACCGTATCGGCAAGTTCCAATAATTCTTCTTTCTGTGCCTTTTTAAATCGTAATTGTATCCAGTCGCAACCGTGGTCTAGTGCTTGCCTGATGTTGTAGGTTTGCTCTTCGAAGGAATCTCCTTGAGAAATGTATTGTAGTTTACTTAGCATGATGGTATCCTAATAATGTGTTGTTTGTGTTTAAATAGTTTTCTATGTATTGTTTTGATTTTTGACAGGAAGTTTCTAATGAAAAGCCTAAGGCCATATTAGCAGCAATAGCTGAAGATAATACACAGCCTGATCCGTGTTTTTCTATAACAGTGGAAAGGTTTGGAGATAACGTAATTCGGTTGTTTTGACGGTATAAATAATCGGTTCCTAAGGCTGCTGAATTATGACCTCCTTTGAGTAAAACAGCACAGTAGTTTGAAAGCATTTGGGCATTATTTTCCGGTGTATTTTGTTGTGATGTCAATTTTAGAATTTCGATATAATTGGGTGTAATTAGATCGATTTGTTTTAAAATTCCGAGAAGTACTGCTTGACTTTCAACTGTAATGAAGTTGAAATTGGTGGTAGATTTCAAAACCGTATCCCAGATTATTTTGACTTGGGTTGACTGTTTTCGGATTTCAGCAATACAAGATTGCAAGTACTCCAAAGAAGGCATGATGCCAATCTTGACCACTTTGATCTCGTATTTTTTAAAAAGAGTTTGAATGGATTGAAGCACAAAATCGATATCGGTCCAATGCATTGCGTGGAATGCTTCTTCCGTTTGAAGGGTATTTCCGCTCATAATACCTAAGCCGTAGACCTGGTGTTGTTCGAATGTTTTGATATCGGCTAAGATACCAGCGCCCCCAGAGGGATCAAAACCTGCAATTGTTAGAACGAATGGGCGATTTGCTGACATTTTTTAAAACTTTCTAAAGGGTTACTACTGTTCCAAATGTATCCTAAAAGGGCTACCTCATCGAAACCGGATTGTAGGGTTTCGGATATGTTTTCAAGCGCTATTCCGCCCAAAGCTATTAGTTTGGTATTCCAATTGGTTCGGTGTTTGATATCAGTCAAGAGATTGGTTTGTGATTGGTAATTTGGCTTTGAAATACTGGGATAGATAGGGCTTAGAAAAGCATAGTCATAATCGTTGTGCAAGGCATTGAATTCTTCGATAGAATGTGTTGCAATCGAGAAACTAAATGCAGACGCATCTGTCCCTGTTTTCGGGTTATGCAATCGGGTAATTCCGAAGGCTTCAGCCAAATGATGATGACTATGCAACACCAATTGATTGCAACAATCTCTTCCAATGGCTGTCAGCAACGCGATCATTGCTGCTTCTGAATATTCAGGTTTTCGTACATGTAGCAACCTCAATCCATTGTCAAAAAGTGAATGGATGTGATTGATTTCGTTGGCAACAGCCGTTGGATTAGTGATTACAATCATCTTAGATGTAAATTTCTTTACCGGTTTCTATGAATTCTTCTGACTTTGCTTTCATGCCTTCTTCAGCGGCGGCTACATCGCGGATTTCCTGAGAGATTTTCATCGAACAGAATTTCGGTCCACACATCGAGCAGAAATGCGCTACTTTAGCACCATCGGCAGGTAGTGTTTCATCATGAAATTCTCTTGCGGTGTCGGGATCCAAAGCCAAATTGAACTGATCTTCCCATCTAAATTCGAATCGGGCTTTACTTAAGGCATTGTCGCGGTATTGTGCGCCGGGATGCCCTTTGGCTAAATCGGCTGCATGAGCTGCGATTTTATAGGTAATCACCCCGTCTTTTACGTCTTTTTTATTGGGTAAGCCCAAATGTTCTTTTGGTGTTACATAACATAACATGGCGCAACCATACCAACCAATCATTGCTGCACCGATGGCTGAGGTAATATGATCATAACCCGGAGCGATATCTGTTGTTAATGGACCTAATGTATAAAACGGTGCTTCGGCACAATGTTCCAATTGTTTGTCCATGTTTTCTTTGATCATGTGCATAGGTACGTGACCTGGTCCTTCGATGAATACTTGCACATCGTGCTTCCATGCTATTTTGGTCAGTTCTCCTAGGGTTTCCAATTCGGCAAATTGAGCGGCATCATTGGCATCAGCTATAGATCCCGGGCGTAATCCATCGCCCAATGAGAAAGCCACATCGTATTGCTTCATGATTTCACAGATTTCTTCGAAATGCGTGTACAAGAAGTTTTCTTTGTGATGGAACAAACACCATTTGGCCATGATGGAACCACCACGAGAAACGATTCCGGTAACACGGTTAGCTGTTAAGTGGATGAAGCGCAATAAAACTCCGGCATGAATGGTAAAGTAGGAAACTCCTTGTTCAGCTTGTTCAATCAGTGTATCACGGAAGATTTCCCAGGTTAAATCTTCGGCCACTCCTTTTACTTTCTCCAACGCTTGGTAAATAGGCACAGTTCCGATAGGCACCGGAGAATTACGTATAATCCATTCGCGGGTTTCGTGGATGTTTTTACCTGTCGATAAATCCATGATGGTATCGGCGCCCCAACGGCAAGCCCAGACTGCTTTTTCCACTTCTTCTTCGATAGATGAGGTTACGGCACTGTTCCCGATGTTGGCATTGATTTTCACCAAAAAGTTTCTTCCCACAATCATGGGTTCGCTTTCCGGGTGGTTGATATTGTTGGGAATGATGGCCCGACCGGCGGCTACTTCACTACGGACGAATTCGGGTGTGATTTTGCTTTTCGGTGTATTGGCACCAAAACTGTTTCCGGCGTGTTGGCATTGCATTGCTTTTTGTGCCGTTTCCAGTTGTTCTATACGTTGGTTTTCACGAATGGCGATATATTCCATTTCCGGAGTGATGATGCCCTTCTTGGCATAGTATAGTTGGGTTACATTGGCTCCCTTTTTAGCACGCATCGGTTTGTGTAGGTATTCAAAACGCAAATGATTCAGACTTTCGTCGTTCAAACGCATTTTGCCATAGTCTGAAGAGATTTCGGATAATTCCTCCACATCATTACGGTCTAAAATCCATTGTTCGCGAATACGGGGCAATCCTTTGCGCACATCGATATCGGCATTGGGATCGGTATAGGGGCCGGATGTATCGTAAACGGTAACCGGCGGGTTTTTTTCGATACCACCGTTCGATAATTTCGTATCGTGTAGCTGAATTTCGCGCATAGCGACTTTTATCGGGTGGATTTCACCGTCGATATAGACTTTTGTTGAGTTGGGAAAGGGTTTTCTGGAGATTTTTTCTTCGTTGGTCATGTTTGTTATGCGTTATGAATGATATGTTATGAGTTCTTAAAAGCGTTGATTTCCTGCCAGGGATGGAAGCGGATAGCACGTAAAGGTAAAAGCCGTAAGAAACAGGTTTTGAAAGTGGCGACCAGAGGAAGCAGCTTGCAAGGCTGTGTTTTGAGGCTTTTGACTGCGGACTTGTAGCTTACAGCCCGCCCGTGCAGCCTTATTATCCGCCTTGTGTGGCTGTGATGATTAGAATATCGTCGGTTTCAGACAGGACTGTAGTTGCCCAGTCGGTTTTGGGAATTACCGAATTATTGATGGCAAAAGCGATGCCGTTTTGTTTGTTGGGCAGCTCGAGATCGAGCAAAGCCTGAACGGAAAGCGTTGTTGCTTCGAAAATTTTGGTTTGATTGTTGATTTTTAGTTCCATTCCTGTTGTTTTAAGTAGATAACAAAACTTTAGGAATGGCTACAATGGTACCTAAAAGCACATTATGAAGTCATCTTACTTTTCCCTACGCTAGTATTAACCAGATCAGGTTCAGAGGGTAAAATCTCAGCCTACATTCCCGAAAACGAGAGTAGACACCCCTAAAGCGAGACAAATGTATGTTTTTTTTATTTAAGATGGTTCGACTTTTTAGAATTTAGGAGTTTATTATTTATGGTTTATGGTTGTTGAGGTTATCTTAAAGTTATACTAACCCAATAACCGAATAATCTAACCTTCTTGTTGAAGGGTAATGTGCTAAAAGAGTGCTATATCAGTGCTAGATCAGTGCTAGATCAGTGCTACATCTCCCACTTTTTAAAAATGGATTGTTTTTTTTTCAGGAAGGAAAGAAAGGGTTTTAACGTATTCCGATTTGTCGTATTTAGGAGAAATCTTACGTCTTTTTTAATCGTTAACAATTTGATTTATAATAAGTAATCTCTTTCCTTGCAATTTTCTTATTTTTACACCCGAATATAAATCTTAATCTATGAAGCAACATTATTTTTTCAGCCTTATTCTTTTCTTCTTCACTTTTTTGGGCTCTAATGCACAAAATAATGCGATTAATTTAGCTACCAATTCGGCATTTACGATTTCCGGTTGTAACGGATGTCCGCAATTTCCACTTAATATAACTTCGTTTACCTTTGAGTATGACTTTTATTTGAATTCAGCGAGCGATGGTAACGGTAGATTCCTATGCGCGCCAGGTATTTCTTCAGTTGCAAAACCGATTGAATTTTATGTTGATGCTTCAGGAGTATCGGTTTTAAAATTGGGTAATGGTACTACTTTCGAGACCATTGCCGGCACTCCTTCGTTTGCTGTTGGACAATGGTATCACGTTGCATTTGTAGTGAACAATACCGCTACTAAAAGTATAAAAATGTATGTCAACGGAATTCAAGTATTGGATGCTGTTTTTACACAACCTATTGAATTTTATGATAATAATTCTAATTATACGAGAATAAATCTTGGTTCATTTAGTGGTACTAATAATTGTAAATTCGATAATTTACGAATCTGGAACGATTTACGAACCAGTACAGAGATCTTTGACAATTATTCTAGTTGTGTAAGTAACACTGAACAAGGATTGGAATTGGATGTGAATTTTGACGGTTCCAACAATGGTGTAATTCTCAATAGAGCGGTAAACTCAACCTATAAGCACGGTTTTGGATATGGAAATTTTTCTTTTGTTACTGGCTCAGGTTGTAGTACAACTCCTGCACATCCACCGATTACTGTAACAGGAAATTATGCGGGTAAATATTATTATTCAGGAGAAGTAAACGGTAAACCTCGTTATGCTACAGACAATGACCTTGACTGTAGTTTTTTTACTGCAGAAACTAGCTGTACTTTTCCGGAATCCTATGAAATAGTATGGGATAATAGTGCATGGGTTTTAAAACCAGTAGGTTGTGTTTGGTTGTTCACTTCCTGTGAAAATGTTGCCAGTTTTAATCCAGATAATTATGGGACGAACTCGGCTACTCTTCCTTTTGGACCATGTGACGGCTGGGTTTTTACTGATACGAATGCAAGTAGTACTTTTTCTTCTGATGAATGTACTGCATTAAATACCGATAATTTTACTTCCAAAGAGTTATTGGTTTATCCGAATCCTTCTAAGCATAGTTTTACATTGAATTTTAACGAAGCATTAAAGGTGGAAATATTTGATGTACTTGGTCAATCGATTTATAGCTCTAATTTAAATTCTGGAACGAATTTAATCGATTTGAGTCGCTACTCGAAAGGGATATACATCTTACGAGCGGTTACCAGTACTGGAAATGTAAAAACAATCCAATTGATAAAAGAGTAATTGGTACAATAGTATAAAAAAGGAGGTCAATAATTTTGACCTCCTTTTTTAGTTTCGTAACCAGCAATCTTCCACGTGGTCGTTCACCATTCCGGTGGCTTGCATATGTGCATAAACTACTGTGGAACCCACAAATTTGAATCCGCGTTTTTTCAAGTCTTTACTTAGTTTGTCAGAGATTTCGTTCGTTGCCACCACATCTTGTGAGGATTTAGGTTTGTTGTCTATCGGTTTACCACCTACGAAGCCCCAGATGTAGTTGGAGAAAGTTCCAAATTCCTGCTGTACCTTTATGAAAGCCTGCGCATTGCTGACCGTAGCTTTGATTTTGAGTCCATTTCGAATAATACCAGCATCTTCTTTTAAAGCCTCCATTTTGGTTTCGTTATAAGCAGCTACTTTTTTATAATCGAAATTGTCAAAAGCTTTTCGGAAGTTTTCGCGTTTGGCCAAGATGGTGTACCAGCTTAGTCCAGCCTGGAAGGTTTCCAGAACCAGAAATTCGAAGATAGTTGCATCATCATACACCGGTTTACCCCATTCATTATCATGATAGTTGCGGTATAAATCGTCTTTTTCACACCAACCGCAGCGTTTTTTTTCCATATTTTGTGTCTTTGGTTACCAATTGAATTTTGAATTAATCGTAAATTTACATCAAATTATGATGGAAATGAAAACGGAAATTGCGCAGTGTTTTTTGAATAGCTATTCGTATCCCGAATATCGTGAGAGAGTTTCTAACTTACTGGCGGAAGGAAAATCGTCGGGTAATGAACAAACGGAAGAATTGTTGCATTACAGTCAATTGAATGAAACCCGCATGAATCGTTTGGACAAAACGATACAGGTTCCTGATGAGGTTGTTCATAAAATCCAGTTACTGAAGAAAAAGTACATTTGGTTGACGTTGACAGAAGGCTGGTGTGGTGATGCGGCACAAATTGTTCCTATCTTGTTTAAAATGGCATCTGTATCGGACCGCATACAGTTGAAATTGGTCTTTAGAGACGAGAATGAGACATTAATGAACCATTTCCTTACCAATGGCAGTAAATCAATCCCTAAAGTCATTATTTTGGATGCTGAGACTTTAGAAGTAAAATCGAGTTGGGGACCACGACCAGAGGGAGCCACCCATCTTATCAAAAGTTACAAAGCGCAGTATGGTGTGGTGGATGAAACGGCTAAGACGGAATTACAACTTTGGTATTTGAAAGATAAAGGTTTGAGTACCCAAATGGAGTTGGCCAATTTGTTAGAGCATTTAGAGCATTTGGGGCATCAGAAGCTTTAAAATATCCGTACATAACCACCTATACTAAAGATTACAGTTGATGTTTTGTTGTTAAAATTAAAGTTGTATTCAGACAGTTCAATTAAAAGACCAACATCATCGTAGCTTTCAAAAGACAAGTTTATCCTACGATATCGGCCTTGCATATCGCCGCGTCCTATGGCGTAACCTCTTCCATAACCCAAATTAAGGGCTATTCTGCTTTTTTCATCCCTAAAAAAAGGACTAAGACGTAAATTTCCAAAAACAGGTACCGCCACTAATTTAAGTTTTAATCGAATGTCGATGCCGGTATTGACGCTAATTCCAAGCCATTTGTTTTTTTGTAGCCCTACACCATATTTTAATCCCAAACTATTTGGAATGAATAATGGCTTACTCTCGTCATCCTCTGTCATTGGATTATCATCCTCATCATTAATACTAAAAGATGTTGTTATCTCAAACTGTTTAAAAACAGGACTTATCGGTTTGGTTCTTTCGTATTTCGGTTTTATGGAGTCTTTAAGGCTTAAACCATAAGGTATTGTGTCTTGGGAAAAGACGAGTGTTGATAAAAGTAAAAAAAGAAATAAAAACTTATTTTTCATTTTTTGGTATCAATTTATCAAATGCTTCAGGAGTAACCGCTTCTTCAACCGAATAATCGCCAATTTTGGTTCGGCGTAATACTGTTAAATGCGCTCCAGATTGCAAAGATAAACCAAAATCATAAGCTAACGAACGAATATAAGTGCCTTTGCTGCATTGCACTCTGAAATCGATTTCAGGTAGTGCAATACGGGTAATTTCAAATTCGTAAATAGTGGTTTTTCGTGATGCAATTTCCACTTCTTCACCGGCACGGGCGTGTTCATACAAGCGTTTTCCGTCTTTTTTTATGGCTGAAAACACCGGTGGTTTTTGATCGATTTCCCCTAGAAACTGATGTACAGTCTCCTGAATTAGTGTTTCGGTGATATGTTCTGTTGGGAAAGTGGCATCAATTTCGGTTTCCAAATCGTAGGAAGGAGTTGTAGCACCAACCATTATTGTTCCGGTGTATTCTTTGGTTTGAGCTTGAATTTCGGTAATTTTTTTGGTGAATTTCCCCGTACAAACGATCAATAGCCCGGTCGCCAAAGGATCTAAGGTGCCGGCATGACCAATTTTAAATTTCTTTGGTAAGCCTAATCGGTTTTTTAGCGCGTACTTTAGTTTGTTGACAGCTTGAAACGAACTCCAAGTCAGTGGTTTATCAATCAGTAAAACCTGACCGTTTAATATATCTTCCGCAGAATACAAAGTAATAATTATTTAAAATAAGTGAAATAGAAAAGTAGTAGAGTACCTGCAATAATACGATACCAGCCCCACGGTTTGAATCCGTATTGTTTGATAATACCGATAAAAAATTTGATAGCGATAACAGCTACTATGAAAGCAACCAGATTTCCCACCAAAAACATGGTGATGGTTTCTTTGGATTGTAGAATTAATTCATAGCCTTTCATTTGGCTGTGCTCGTAAGTTTTGATCAGTACCGAATAACACGTAACGGCCAACATGGTAGGAACGGCTAAAAAGAAAGAAAATTCAGCGGCAGCATGTCGGCTCAATCCTTGTTGCATTCCGCCAATGATAGAGGCTGCACTTCGGCTTGTTCCCGGCATCATTGCTAAACATTGCCAGAAACCAATAGTTACCGCTTTTTTGATTGAAATTTCTTCTTCGGTAGCTACAGTTGGGTTTTGGAAGAACTTATCAATGAACAATAGGATAATTCCGCCTACAATCAAAACAATAGCAATAGGGATGGGATTGCCTAAAACGGCTTCGATCTTATCATCGAATAATTTACCTAAAACCAGGGCTGGAACCACGGCACATGCTAGTTTGATAAAGAAATTCCATTTCGAAAAATCGAAGAACTTTTTCCAGTATAAAGCAACAACAGCCAAAATAGCCCCAAATTGAATGGATACTTGGAATAATTTCACAAAATCATCTTCTTGTATACCAAAGTACGAACTGGTAAATATCATGTGTGCAGTAGAAGAAACCGGTAAATATTCGGTTAGGCCTTCTACTATAGCGATAAGTATGGCTTGTAGGATATCCATAGACACGTCTTAAATTTCAGTGGAGCGTTTTGGTCAAGAAACCAAACCAATCACTGTAATTATTTAGTTTTTTTAAAGATCGAATATATTGTAATTCCAAATCCAGCCAAAACCATTGTAGGCGCTAATCGGATTCTTCTGAAATTAAAAATATCAGGATTGAACACTTTCGGATCATCGCTTCCACCGCCAGTCATTAGTATGAAACCAATGGTAATAACCGCTAATCCAATTAAGAGAAATTTATAATTGATCTTTTCGAAAAGAAATTCATTTTTTTTATCTTCCATCTAACTCTATTTTGTGTTGTTTTCTATTGCCTTTTGCCATTTTGGCTTAGGTTCTCGAAGTCACGTTTTATTTTAATACAAATCGTCTGTTCTTAAATTCAAGAAACGTTGTGTAGCAAAATGGGTGCTTATCCACGTTATTAGTACTCCAACTCCGAAAACACCTAATAAAATCATGATGATGGAGAATTTGTCTTCCATGATGCCTAAGTTTGGAAAATTAGAATCAACATAGAACAATACACCCAGTAAGGCGATGATGGCCACACCAGCACCAATCATACCCAGTCTTACGCTTCTCCAGATGAATGGTTTTCTGATGAAAGCTTTTGTAGCTCCCACCATTTGCATTGTTTTGATGATAAAGCGGTTGGCATATATCGATAATCGTAATGAACTATTGATGAGTAAAACAGCAATTACCGTTAAAAATCCACTGATGATTAAAATCCACATACTGGCTTTTTTCACGTTTTCGTTCACCATTTTTACCAACTGTTTGTCGTAAATGATGTCCGAAATCAATTTGTTTTCTCTTAGTTTGGCTTCGATTTTAGCAATACTGTCGCTTTCCACATAGGCTGCTTTGATATGGATATCGAAAGAGTTTTGTAATGGGTTTACGCCTAAGAATTCCATAAAATCCTCACCAATAATATCCGAATGGGTTTTTGCGGCTTGTTCTTTGGTTACAAAATCAACGGTTTTTGCAAATTTCGTTGCTTTAATACTATCGCCGAATTTTTGTAATGTAGTGTCTTGGGCTTCATCTTTGAAATAGATAGACATCGCAATGCCTTCTTTGAAATCATTAGACAGTTTTCTAGAATTTACGACAAAAAGTGCCAATAAACCCAACATAAAAAGTACTAAAAACACACTCAATACCACAGAAAAATACGACGTAATTAATCTGCGTTTTTGAAATTTTTCAAAAGATGAACTCATACAATAAAATTATTTGGGGTAAAAATAACAAAGAATTTCTTTATATAAAGTTAATAACGCTCAAAGTTTCATGTTTCTTATAATAAATGTAAATTTATAAGCCGTTTTATCCTCGGAAAATTAAAAAATAAAGCAAAACAGACAAAAAATGGAATACAGAATCGAAAAAGATACCATGGGTGAAGTAAAGGTTCCTGCGGATAGATATTGGGGTGCGCAGACCGAACGTTCTCGAAATAATTTTAAGATTGGTCCTTCGGGATCTATGCCTAAAGAAATCATTGAAGGATTTGCGTATTTGAAAAAAGCGGCGGCGTTTGCCAATTGTGATTTGGGCGTACTTTCTTCAGCAAAAAGAGATGCTATAAGCGCGGTTTGCGATGAACTATTGGCTGGAAAATTAGACGATCAATTTCCTTTGGTAATTTGGCAAACCGGATCCGGAACACAAAGCAATATGAATGTGAATGAAGTGATTGCCAATCGGGCTCAGGTTTTGGCCGGAGATAAGATTGGGGAAGGAGATCCAATCATCAAGGCGAATGACGATGTGAATCAATCGCAATCCTCGAACGATACCTTTCCAACAGCAATGCACATTGCCGCCTACAAAATGATTGTAACAACTACGATACCAGGAATTGAGCAATTGCGTGACACACTGCGAGCCAAAGCAGAAGCCTTTACCACTATCGTAAAAATAGGACGTACCCACTTGATGGATGCTACTCCGTTAACTCTGGGTCAGGAGATTTCCGGTTATGTGGCCCAGTTGGATTACGGATTGAAAGCTCTTAAAAACACCCTACCTCATCTTTCGGAAGTGGCTTTGGGTGGAACAGCCGTTGGTACCGGATTGAATACTCCGAAAGGGTATGACATGAAAGTTGCATCGTACATTGCGCAATTTACAGGTCATCCTTTTGTGACCGCTCCCAATAAATTTGAAGCTTTGGCTTCGCACGATGCCATTGTTGAAACACATGGCGCTTTGAAGCAGTTGGCTGTTTCCTTGAACAAAATAGCCAATGATATCCGAATGTTGGCTTCAGGTCCGCGATCGGGTATTGGTGAAATTCTTATTCCCGAGAATGAACCGGGTTCCTCTATCATGCCGGGTAAAGTCAATCCGACCCAGTGTGAGGCACTCACAATGGTATGTGCGCAGGTATTAGGGAATGATGTGGCAATTACTGTGGGAGGAATGCAAGGACATTACGAGCTGAATGTTTTCAAACCGGTTATGGCGGCAAACTTCTTACAGTCGGCGAGATTGTTGGGCGATGCCTGTGTGTCTTTTGATGCACATTGTGCCCAAGGTATCCAACCCAATCATGCCCGAATCAAAGAATTGGTTGATAATTCATTAATGTTGGTTACGGCTTTGAATACCAAAATAGGTTATTATAAAGCCGCAGAAATTGCACAAACTGCCCATCAAAACGGAACAACACTAAAAGAAGAAGCCATCCGCCTCGGTTATGTTTCTGCCAAAGATTTTGACGCATGGGTCAAACCCGAAGACATGGTGTGAATTAAGGAATTGCTTTAAATGAACTTAATAGCCTTCAAAATTTCCAGTTTCTTATAATAAATGTAAATTTGCGACTTAAATTTTAAGTGCGGAAGGACTTTGCGACTTTCCACTTTGAAACTTTGTAACTCTTAAGATGAAATACTTTCACGAACAAATCGAAGCCAAATGGCAAAAGTACTGGGCAGACCATCAAACGTTTGCTGCTGCAACTAATTCTGATCAACCGAAATACTATGTGTTGGATATGTTTCCTTACCCTTCAGGGGCTGGGCTCCATGTGGGGCATCCGCTGGGTTATATCGCTTCGGATATCGTAGCGCGATATAAAAGACACAAAGGATTCAATGTGTTGCATCCACAAGGATATGATTCATTTGGTTTGCCAGCAGAACAATATGCTATTCAAACTGGTCAGCATCCTGAAAAAACCACTAAGGAGAATATTGCCCGTTACCGTGAGCAATTGGATAAAATTGGTTTTTCTTTTGATTGGAGCCGAGAAGTACGTACTTCCAATCCAGAGTATTATAAACATACCCAGTGGATTTTCATCCAGTTATTTGAATCATGGTATAATAAAAATACCGACAAAGCTGAAGATATCTCAACTTTGACGGCTATTTTCGCAACGGAAGGAAATGCAAATGTGCATGCCGTTTGTGATGACAACATTGCTCTTTTTTCAGCTTCGGAATGGAATGCTTTTTCTACAGAACAACAACAAAAAATACTGTTACAATACCGTTTAACATATTTGGCAGAAACCGAAGTAAACTGGTGTCCGGCATTGGGAACGGTTTTGGCCAATGACGAAATTGTGAACGGAGTTTCAGAACGTGGAGGACATCCGGTTATTCGTAAAAAGATGACCCAATGGTCGATGCGTATTTCAGCTTATGCAGAACGTTTGTTACAAGGATTAGAAGCAATTGATTGGACCGAATCATTGAAAGAGTCACAACGCAACTGGATTGGAAAATCGGTGGGTGCTGCGGTTACTTTCCAAGTGAAAGATCACGATGCGGTGATTGATGTGTTTACCACGCGTCCTGATACCATTTTTGGTGTCACGTTTATGACATTGGCGCCGGAACACGAATTGGTTGCCAAAATCACTACTCCTGAGCAAAAAGCTGCTGTGGAAGCCTATATTGAAGCGACTGCAAAACGTTCGGAAAGAGAAAGAATGGCCGATGTGAAAACTATTTCAGGTGTATTCACGGGCGCTTATGCCGAGCATCCATTCACTAAGGAACCAATTCCGGTTTGGATTGGAGATTATGTATTGGCAGGATATGGTACCGGAGCTGTAATGGCAGTACCATGTGGTGATGAGCGTGATTATGCGTTTGCGAATTTCTTTAAAGGAACGAACGGCATGCCAGTCATTAAAAATATTTTTAACCAAGATATTTCAGAAGCGGCTTTCGGAGAAAAAAGTGGTTTCGAATTGGTCAATTCTGATTTCTTAAACGGATTGGATTATAAGGCGGGTACGAAGAAAGTTATTGAGGAATTGGAAAAGATAGGCGCAGGAACGGCCAAAGTGAACTACCGTTTGCGTGATGCTGTTTTCTCGCGTCAACGTTATTGGGGAGAACCATTCCCAGTATATTATGTGAACGGAATGCCTCAAATGATTGCCAAAGAACACCTTCCAGTTGTATTGCCGGAAGTGGAGAAATATTTGCCAACTGAAGACGGGCAGCCACCATTAGGAAATGCAACGGTTTGGGCTTGGGATACGATGAACAATCAAGTCGTGAGTAATGAATTGATCGATCACGTCACTGTATTTCCATTGGAATTGAACACTATGCCAGGTTGGGCAGGATCGTCTTGGTATTGGATGCGTTATATGGATGCACACAATACAGATGAGTTTGCAAGCCAAGATGCCTTGAAATACTGGGAAAATGTGGATTTATATATTGGTGGAAGCGAGCACGCAACCGGCCACTTGTTGTATTCGCGTTTCTGGAATAAATTCTTAAAAGACAAAGGTTTTGCGCCTACGGAAGAACCATTCAAAAAACTGATCAATCAGGGAATGATTTTGGGGAATAGTGCGTTTGTATATAGATATGAATATGGAATTGGAATAGAAGCCGAAAATCAAAAGAGAAAAGTTGTTTTTGTATCTAAAAATTTAATCGAAAAAGCAGTTAAAGAAAATTTAATGTTTGATGATTTAAACGAACAAGCAAATAAATTTCACTCCGAATTAATATCGACTCATAAGGTTATTGTAAGTTCACCGTTGGAATGGAAATATTTTACCCCAATCCATGCTGATTTATCAGTAATCAATGATATTACGAATGAATTGGATATCGAGAAATTCAAGGCACATCCATTGTATGCGGATTATGCCAATGCAGAATTTGTATTGGAAAACGGAAAATACATAGTAGGCCGTGAAGTCGAGAAAATGTCCAAATCAAAATACAACGTAGTTAATCCTGATGATATCTGCGAACAGTACGGAGCCGATACGTTGCGTTTGTACGAAATGTTTTTGGGACCATTGGAACAAGCGAAACCATGGAATACAGCTGGTATTACCGGAGTTTCAGGATTCCTGAAAAAACTATGGCGTTTGTACTTCGATGATAATGGTTTGATAGTCATTAATGACGAACCGACTGCTGAGATGTACAAATCGTTACACAAAACCATCAAAAAGGTAACTGAAGATATCGAGAATTTCTCTTTCAATACTTCAGTATCACAGTTTATGATTTGTGTAAACGAACTGGCGCAGCAAAAGTGTATTCACAGAGCTATTTTAGAACCGTTGGCTGTTGTAGTTTCACCTTATGCGCCGCATATTGCTGAAGAACTGTGGAGTGCTTTGGGTCATGAAGGATCGATTTCGACCGTGGCTTTTCCTCAATTTGAAGAAAAATACTTAGTGGAATCTGAAAAAGAATATCCGGTATCTTTCAATGGGAAGATGCGTTTCACGATTAAATTGCCATTGGACTTGACAGCGGCTCAAATTGAAGCAATCGTTATGGCCGATGAACGAACTCAAAATCAGTTACAAGGAAGAACTCCTAATAAAGTGATTATCGTTCCTGGAAAGATTATCAATTTAGTAGGATAGGTTTTCTATTTACTATAAAAATCCCAAATTCCCATTCTGACAAGATCAGAGATCGGGAATTTGGGATTTCTTTTTTTAGCGTTTCAGGGTGAAATGCGCTTTGAAGGTTTTCGGGATTGCGTTCGCGTCGGAATAATGTACTACGAACCAGTAATCGGTCGAAGGTAATTCTTTTCCATTGTAGGTACCGTCCCAGCCTAATCCACTTGGTTGGATCACTTTTAAAAGTTTACCCATACGATCAAAGATTTCGATTCTACTTTCCGGTTGGTCTTGGAGTGCTTTTATGTTCCAAGTTTCGGTGAAACCATCCCCGTTGGGAGTAAAAAATTTAGGGTAGTCAACCAATAAAACGTTTTCCGTTATACTTCCACAAGCATTGGTTACTGTAATTATATGTTCACCTGGTTTTACATTGGTAAATACATTATTGGACTGTGGTGCACCATTGTCTAGTTGGTAATTGTAATTTCCTGCAGGTAGCACTTCAATTTTAATTGAAGTTTGCTGAGCGAAATAATCGGATTGTGTTACGGCTATGGCAATAGGTTCGTTTTCAAGGTTCACGATTGTTTTGCTCATATCAGATTCACATCCGAGTGTTGTGCTCCTGTCTTTTGTAATTACACCGTATTCGGCAGGAAGTGTTACTGAAAGGTTGTTTTGCGTTGCATTGGGAATAATTGTCGCAATTCCCGATTGAATCGAATACCATTGAAAGGAATAGGTAGCAGGATCCAAATAGGTATTGATAACGAATGGAACTAGAGCATTGTTTTTGTCTTTGCAGATACTACCGCCAGCCAAAATTGGTTTTGGGAGTGGTACAATGGTTACTGCAATTGGACTTCTTTGGCTTTCACAACCCACGGTTTGTGTTACGTAGTACGTAGTCACTCCTGGATTAGAAGTATTGGGTGTTGGAGCTGTTGTACTTCCTGTTCCACCGGTAGGTGTCGAATACCATAATAGGTTGGATCCGGTAGCTGTTAGCGGAGAAGCAGATTGATTTTGACAATAGCTTACAGTTGAAGTAGTTACTGGTGCTGATGGAGCACTGCCAACCATTACGGAGATAGCTGCTCTGGCACTTTCACAACCATTCGTGTTTTGGGATACATAATATGTTGTAGTTCCAGCAATGGAAGTATCAGGTATTGGAGCAATTGTGGTTCCCGTTCCTCCGGTAGATGTTGTATACCATAAAAGTGTAGTTCCTGTTGCCGATAAAGCTGAAGCCGTTTGGTTTTGGCAATAGTTGACGCTAGGTGTTACTGTTGGCATTGCAGACGGTGCTTTTACCTCAACGGATATTGCAGTCCTCGGGCTTTCACAACCTGCAATAGTTTGAGAAACATAATACACGGTAGTTCCTGCAGTCGTAGTAGACGGAGTTGGAGCTATAGTGCTTCCTGTGCCACCGGTTGGTGTAGTGTACCATAAAAGGTTCGTTCCTGTTGCAGTTACTATATTGGACGTTTCATTAAGGCAATAACTTAAAGAAGATGTTGCAGCCGGTGATTGCGGTTGAGCATTTACAGTAACTGTGATAGCACTTCTTGGACTTTCACAACCCACGGTTTGCGTTACGTAATAGGTGGTGGTTCCTGAAGTTGATGTATTAGGAATTGGAGCCGTTGTGTTACCTGATCCTCCAGTAGGTGTTGAATACCATAACAAGCTGTTTCCCGAAGCGGTCAGTGTTGAAGGAGTTTCATTTTGACAATAAGTGATTTGCGGCGTAACAGAAGGAGCTACAGGTGCGTTGTCAACAATTACGTTGATAGCTGCTCTGGCGCTTTCACAACCATTCGTGTTTTGGGATACATAATACGTTGTGGTTCCGGCAATGGAAGTATCAGGTATTGGAGCAATTGCAGTTCCCGTTCCTCCCGCAGATGTTGTATACCATAAAAGTGTAGTTCCTGTAGCCGATAAAGCTGAAGCCGTTTGGTTTTGACAATAGTTGACGCTAGGTGTTACTTTTGGCATTGCAGACGGTGCTTTTACCTCAACGGATATTGCAGTCCTCGGGCTTTCACAACCTGCTACGGTTTGTGAGACATAATAGGTGGTTGTTCCTGTAATAGAAGTGTTGGGTGTTGGTGCACTTGTAGATCCTATGCCACCGGTTGGTGTAGTATACCATAAAACATTGGTTCCCGAAACAGACAGTGCCGAGGCAATTTCGTTTTGACAATAGAAAGGAAAAGGGTTAGGTGTAATAGGTTTGCTGGTCCCATTGAACTCATAAGCACCCATATCAGTAGCACTACCTAAAATTCTATTGGTGTTGTCCAAATCGGTTACAGTACCACTGATGATGTAAGCATTATTACCTGCATCAATACATTGGCTTCCGCAAGAAAGACGGTAATCTCCTCCAGAATTTAATCCGATGGGTAATGGATTGATAAATAACGGATTTTGATTGCTATTGGTCGCTGTAATGGGTAATCCAAAATTGATAGTGTTGTTTTTATAATCTATAGTCGAAGTCACATATACAGTAATATCAGGATAAGAATTTCCCCAAAGTATCGAGTTGTATACTTTGTGTGAATTTCCAAATAAATGGACAGCTCCCATTGAATTGCTATTATTTCCAGTGACTGTAATATGGGATAAGGTAATATTGGCATTGTCAGAATAGATTGCACTACCCATGTTTCCTGTAAATAGTGAGTTAGAAATCGTGGCACTTGGAGCATCAATATAAATCCCGCCTGTATTTCCTTGTACAATTAAGTTTCTCAAATACCGATTACCAGAAAATCTTTGGAAAATATAGATTCCACCAGGATCTCTGTAGGAAGTATTGTTAATGATTTTAAGATTGGAATAATTGCTTGAAGAATAAGCATCATCAAAGATTCCGGCCGCATCTCCACTGTTGGAAATATTTTCCTCAACCACTAGGTTATCAAAGTTATTATCTGCTGCTCCATGGCTATAGATTCCACCTCCTCTTTTAACACAATAGTTTTTTCGAACGATAAGATTTTTAAACGAATTAACAATTGCATAGGATGCTATTCCGGCACCTTCATCAGCATATAATGCTGTTGAACGAATTAGAATAAAGCTATTGCTAAAGTCGTCTGCCCTTCCGTTTTGAACTATAAATCCATCGAGGGTTGCAGAAGTGTTTCCCAATATTACAACATGGTAGCAGTTGTCTAGATTAGAGTTATTACCAATATCTCCATCTAAAATCGTTTGATTTGTATTCCAATCTCTTTGATTCAGTAGTGTTTCATTACCAATAAATCCTCCGTATAATTTTACATTCGTTAAAACAGTAAATGAATTTTTTCTATTGTTGGGATCTACGGTATTTAAATTATCGGCGGGTCGTGTTGGGAAATAGGTTCCTTTGGCAACCCAAATTTCATCACCGTCAGCAGCATTGTTTATTGCGTTTTGCAAATCGGTATAGGCATTGATCCAAGAAGTACCATTATTGCTTCCTGTTGCAGCATTGTTTACGAAGATTGTATTGGCAAGAGTTAGGTTTGAAAAAAGTAGTATAAGTGTCAGGTATAATAGTTTCCTCATTTTTGGCTACGTAGGTTTTTTATTGTTTTGAATGCAAATCTATAAATTATCTAAAAAAGGACAGTAAAAATGTCATAATGACATGTTTTAAAATTGGTTCAAAATTTGTAGCTTTAGTATTAATTAATTGAATTTTATTATGTTAGGATATTATATTATAATCGGAGGAATTGCTTTGTTAAGTTGGTTAGTGAGTAATCGTTTACAGCGTAAATTTGATCATTATTCCAAAATAGCATTACGCAATGGGATGAGTGGAGCGGAGATAGCTGAAAAAATGCTCGCGGATCATGGGATTCGTGATGTTAAAGTAATCTCGACACCAGGAAGATTGACGGACCATTATAATCCTGTGGATAAGACAGTCAATTTGTCGGAAGCGGTTTACAATCAACGCAATGCGGCTGCGGCTGCGGTTGCGGCCCATGAATGTGGCCACGCCGTTCAACATGCTACTGCTTATAGCTGGTTAACGATGCGTTCGAAATTGGTACCTTTGGTGAATGTATCATCAACATTGTCACAATGGTTGATTATGGGTGGTTTGATATTGGGAATTGCTTCTCAAGGTTTGAATTTAGGTTATATAGTTGCCGTTATCGGTTTGGTTTTAATGGGTGTAGCTACGGCTTTTTCATTGATAACATTACCTGTTGAGTACGATGCTAGTAATCGTGCCTTGGCTTGGTTGAAAAACAAACATATGTTAGGTCAGGAAGAATATGCCGGTGCTGAAGATGCTTTGAAATGGGCTGCGAGAACTTATTTGGTAGCGGCTATTGGTGCAGTGGCTTCGATGTTGTATTGGGCGATGCAAGTTTTCGGCCGACGCGATTAATTTTAAACGTATACAAATACAAATACGAATACAAATCCCAAATTCCAAGAATGGAGTTTGGGATTTTTTTTGGACACTTTATAATTGTATTTGTCTCTCAATTTGTTGGTCAAGGGAGATAAAGGTTTCGGTTCTGGAAACACCTTCAATCGCCTGAATTTTTGTATTGAGCAAGTTCATTAAATGTTCATTGTCCTTACAAATGATTTTAATTAGAATACTCCAATTTCCAGTGGTGTAGTGACATTCCAATACTTCGGGAATTTTTTTCAACTCACGAACCGCTTCAGGATTACGTGCGGCCTTGTCAAGATAAATACCCACAAAAGCCATGGTGCTGTAACCCAAAACCTTATTGTTTACCGTAAATTTTGAACCGGAAATTACTTTGGCTTCTTCCAGTTTGCGTAGTCTTTGATGAATGGCAGCCCCCGAAATACCAATCTTGTTGGCGATTTGTAAAATGGGTTTTCGAGCATCATCCATCAGGTAGCGAAGAATCTCTTTATCTATACCGTCAATTTCTATTTGTAGATGATTTATTTTCATAGGAATAAATTAAAAGCAATTTTATGATTAAATATTTACCGAATGTCCACTGGACATTCTCCTCTTAATATCAAATCGTCAATTTCAATCTGTAAGTGATTTATTTTCATGATTTAAAATTTGATAGTTAAAAGTACAAATTTTGTTTGAATTGATAATGTAGTATTGAAAGTCGTGAATTGTGTTAAAATTGGCAATAAAGCAATAAAAAGAAATAGGTTAACGTTTCATAATCAACCTACTATGTTTAATCTTCAAATCAAAAAGAAATGAATACACTAAAAAAACTATTGCTTTTTGCGGTTTCCTTTATAGGAATTGCAATGGCACACGGACAGGAGAATGCCACATCTAATCGCATTGCTACTCAGTTTGACTATATCTTGCAAAAATCGGAGAGTTATCAGGATTTAAAAATTGTCAAGCGAAAATTGATTGAGAGTTTACAACGGGATGTGTTGGGATCTCTTTCAAAAATTGAAACGGAATTGAATAGTTCCAAAACCACGCTGTCTGAACAGCAAAGTCAAATTCAAAGTTTACAAGCAAAAATGACAAGTTTGAATGCTGCACTTTCGACCTATACGAATGCTGGTCCTACAGTTACCTTTTTGGGCATTGAATTCAATCAGAAAGTTTTTGCCACGACATTTGCACTGTTGCTTTTCGGGTCGGTAGCCTTGGTGTTGTTTTTTGCGTTACGGTACAAAAAATCGAATGCAGTTACCGCGCACTCAAAAAGTGTTTTAGCCGAATTGGAAGAAGAATACCAAAACTACAAGCAGAAATCGATTGAAAGAGAACAGAAAATAAGTCGGTTGTTACAAGATGAGATTAATAAGCAAAAGAATAGCAAAGCATTGAATGCCTCATAAAAGAAAAGCCTATTTCATTTGAAATAGGCTTTTTTATTAATTGTATCCTTTGTATGGTACTTCTTTTTCGTGGAAAACGACACCATAGTCTTCCAATTCATCCAGAATAGTTTGGTATACTTCTTTTTTGATTGGCAGTTGTACACCCGGAGTTTTAATTGTTCCATTGAGGATTTGCAGAGTTGCCATTGCTACCGGTAAACCTACTGTTTTGGCCATGGCTGTATAGGTTTGATCATCGCCAATACACACCATAGTGGCATCTATTTGTTTTCTTTGACCATTGATTTCATACCCAAATTTATGGTACATCACAATCATATCTTTGTCATTCGGTTGTAATGTCCACGAATCGGTTAGGATTTTTTCGAGAGCTTGCGCTGGAGTGGCATTCTTCAGGCCAAGTGTCTTATTCGGGTTAAAGATGTCCAATTCGACTAATTTGTCCCACATTACATCGTCTTGATCGATTTTCAATTGGTGGCGTAATTTGATTTCCACAGAATCCGTGGTATGATAGGGAAGGAACAAGTTGATGAATTCGCGGTAGCTCATGTTTTCAGAATCATCGATAACATACGTATCATCAGTCATTCCAAGTTGTACGAACATATCCCATGCTTTAGAATAGCCAACACGGCGAATGGTTCCTCTGAAAACGGTTAACGCATCGTCTAAACCATACACACTTCTGTATTTTAACGAATCGCGATTGGCGTACCCTTCAAATCGGCCATAACCATCCACTTCAAGAAATTCTGTTCTTCGGAATAATTTATTGTACGGGATGTATTTGTAAGTACCTTCCTGAATGAATTTCGCAGCACCACCTTGTCCTGCCAGTACTACATTTCGTGGCGCCCACGTGAATTTATAATTCCAAAGGTTAGTGTCAGATTCAGGAGCCACTAAACCGCCACAGAAAGATTCGAATAAAATCATTTTTCCGCCTTGTTCACGGATTTCATCCAATACTTTCATGGCGCTCATGTGGTCTATACCTGGATCAAGACCGACTTCATTCATAAAAACCAATCCGTTTTCCTTGGCTGCTTCATCCAGACTTTGCATGGCATCACTGATGTATGATGCAGTGACCATATGTTTTTTGAAAGTAATACAATCTTTAGCTACTTCAATATGCATATGAGCCGGAAGCATGGATATTACGATATCGGCTTTTTGGATTTCGGCTTGACGTTGTGATTCATTGTTAATGTCCAATGCAATGGCAGTGGCATTTTTGTGACCGTTTGTTTTGCGTAAGGCCAATTCTTGTGACAAATCGCCAATGGTAAGATGTAGGTTTTCACTTTCCGACTTCTCTAAAAGATATTTAATAAGCGACGACGCCGAGCGTCCTGCTCCAATAATTAATACGTTTCTCATGGTTGGTTGCTATAAAAAATCACACAAAAGTAGCAAAATGTTATATTTATGAAAGTATTGTTGTTAGAAAAGCAAATAAATTAATGATCCTGTCGTATTTTTGAAGAAAAATATCTTAATGGAAAAGAAGATTGTATTAACCGCTTTGGTTTTTGGTATGGTTTCGATTGTATTGGGTGCTTTTGGGGCGCATGCTTTAAAAAAAGTATTGAATGCAGATCAATTGAACTCTTTTGAAGTAGGCGTACGTTATATGATGTACCATGCTTTGTTTTTGTTGTTTTTGGGTACCACACAACTGATTTTACCGGAACAAAAAAACATAGTATTTACACTGACCTTGTTTGGCGTTTTGTTCTTCTCTGTGTCTATTTTCTTACTTTCTACAACAGCAATAACAGGTTTGAATTTAAAGTTCTTGGGTCCGATTACGCCTATTGGCGGATTATTGTTAATCCTTTCATGGTCAATGCTTTTCTATTACATTATCACAAAAAGAGCGTAATCTGTTAAGCATTAAAAATAAATTTATACTTTTGCGCAAATATTATAGTGCAACACAACTAGTAATTTATGGAAACATACACCCCAACTACGAAAACGATTTCGTTGGAAAAGTACGGAATCAAAGGCGTTAAAGAAATTGTATATAATCCTTCATACGAGCTATTATATCAGGAAGAACTAAATCCTAACTTAGAAGGATTTGAAAGAGGACAGTTAACCGAGCTTGGTGCTGTAAATGTAATGACTGGAGAATTTACTGGTCGTTCCCCAAAAGACAAATACATTGTTAAAGATGCCGTTACAGAAAACACGATTTGGTGGACTTCTGAAAAAGCAGTAAACGATAACAAACCCATTTCTACGGATACGTGGAATGCATTAAAAGAAAACACAGTATCGCAATTGTCTGAAAAGAGATTATTTGTTGTAGATACTTTTTGTGGTGCTAACGAAAACACCCGCTTGAAAGTGCGTTTTATTGTTGAAGTAGCTTGGCAGGCGCATTTCGTTAAAAACATGTTCATCCGTCCGACAGAAGCTGAATTAGCATCATATGGTGAGCCTGATTTCGTGGTAATGAATGCTTCGAAAAAAGGGTTTGCAGATTTTAAAAATCACGGATTGAATTCGGAAGTATATATTGCGTTCAATCTTACTGAAAAAATCCAATTGATTGGTGGTACTTGGTACGGTGGTGAGATGAAAAAAGGATTGTTCTCAATGATGAACTATTACTTGCCATTACAAGGAATGGCTTCAATGCACTGTTCGGCAAATAAAGGTAAAGATGGTGATGTAGCAGTATTCTTCGGATTATCTGGTACAGGAAAAACGACTTTATCAACAGATCCTAAACGTGAATTGATTGGTGACGATGAGCACGGATGGGACAATGATGGTGTCTTCAACTTTGAAGGTGGTTGTTATGCGAAAACAATTGATTTAAGTAAAGAAAACGAGCCTGATATTTACGGAGCCATTAAAAAAGATGCGTTGCTAGAAAACGTAACGGTTGATGCGAATGGTAAAATTGATTTCAAAGACGGTTCGGTTACTCAAAACACTCGTGTTTCTTACCCAATTCATCACATTAATAATATTGTGACTCCGGTATCGAAAGCGGGACATGCAACGAAAGTAATCTTCTTAACGGCAGATGCTTTTGGAGTTATGCCTCCGGTTTCTAAATTGACACCAGAGCAAACCAAATACTATTTCTTGTCTGGATTTACAGCTAAATTAGCTGGAACAGAAAGAGGTGTAACGCAACCAGAGCCTACTTTCTCAGCATGTTTCGGTAAGGCGTTTTTATCATTACACCCTACCAAATATGGTGAAGAGTTAGTGAAGAAAATGGAAGAGCACAATGCAAAAGCCTATATGGTAAATACAGGTTGGAACGGTACTGGAAAACGTATTTCCATTAAAGATACCCGTGCGATTATCGATGCGATTTTGGATGGTTCTATTGAAAATGCAGAATCAGCTATTGTACCGGTATTCAATTTTAATGTACCGACTGCATTACCGAACGTAGACACTAACATTCTAGACCCGAGAAATACCTATGCAGATGCTGCTGAATGGAATGCAAAAGCAGAAGATCTTGCTGGAAGATTTATTAAGAACTTCGTTCAATATACTGACAATGAAGAAGGTCAAAGCTTAGTTAAAGCTGGACCGCAATTATAATACGGTTATTATTATTGTTAGAAAAAGAGTTGCTCATAAGGCAACTCTTTTTTGTTTTTATACTAGTTCTTTAGTTTTAGGATAAAGGAATCGATTGCGAACCTCAACGTTATTCCTTTTTGATTTCCGCAATAAATTTTTCGAATAAGAGGATTGTTTTTTCATTGATTTCCTGGTAGGTCAATCGGTCTTTGGTTTGATAAAAAAACATGACGGCATACGATTGGTCCAAATTCTCTATAATGATTTGTTTATTCAAGCGATACGTTTCACGTAAGACACGTTTGTAATAATTTCGATCTACTGCCTTTTTGAAATGTTTTTTAGATACGGATACGCCCATCTTAATTTTGGCACCGTCTTCTAGTGGAGTTGCTGCATACACCAAACGCAAAGGATATTTTGATACCGACTTTCCTTCCGAGAAAAGTAAGTCGATCGTGTTTTTGCTTTTCAGCTTTTCGTGTTTGGGGTAAGTGTTTTTCATTACCGCAAAGGTAACTATTCATTTGAAAATTTTTTTATGGAAAAAAGGAATTGCCGAATTTAAATTTCTATTTTCGTAACATTAAAAATATATTTATGAGAAAAGTTGTACTTGGAGTAGTGGTGGCTTTATTTTCTTTAACTGTTTCAGCTCAAAAGAAAGACGCTATCTATAAAAAATTAGCAGAGAAAACGTGTGATTGTTCCATTAAGAAAGGACCTAATATCGGTGATATGGAATTAGGGCTTTGTATTTTCGAAGCGGTAGGTACTTTGGATGAGAAAGAGCAAAAAATCATGGGAATCAACCCTAACAAAAAAATGGAATCCATTGAAAAAATTGCTGAAGGTGTGGGTATCGAGATGGCATTAACATGTCCTCAAGTTTTTAAAAACATGAAAGATGATGAAGGAAAGCCTCTTTTTGAAGATGGAGGAGCTTCTACTTTTACTGCTTCAGGAGTAATTGAAGACGTAGTTGCGAATGAATTTAAAACCATCAAATTGAAAGATGAAAGCAATATGTCTAGAGATTTCATTTGGTTGACACAGTTTGAAGGAGATTCTTTACTATTGAAAAACAAAGTGGCCAAAGGCGATAAAGTTGAAATTTCTTTTGCTGAAGAGACTTTCTTCGATAACAAAACAAATACGTACCGCGTATTTTATACGATCAGAGGTATTAAATTACTTTAAAAATAAGAGGCTCAATTGAGCCTCTTATTTGTTTTTAACCAGTTTCTTTGCGATTTCATTGAGTTGTTCTCTGTTGTTATCGATATAAAACAAGCCAGCCTGAATGAGTTCGTAAATATTCTTTTTGGAAGTATCATCCATTTCCGAAGAAGCATTTTTTAGATCTGGCATGATACGGTAATAGTTTTTACGGTTTCTTGGCCCTAAAGTCTGTGCCATTTTGGTGAGGTAATAGTCTACGGTTTCGGCATTGGCGGTTAGTAAGATATCAATTAACGGAGACACCCATTTGATTTTTCCGGCATTTTCAAATTCTTTAAAAGAGTAAGGTTTTAATACCTGTCCGGTTCCAATGGAAACTATGATCATGTCTTTGATACTCGGGTAGTCGGGTTTGTCACTTTCCTGTATTTTTTTCGAAAACGGAATTTTTCTAGCTTCAGCATAAGCACACATTGCAGGATTGTTGGCGTAGACACCGCCATCAACGAAAGTGTATTCTTGGCCGTAAAGCGATTTGATTTTGGCAGGTTCAAAGTAGGTTGGCGCGGCGCTGGTTGCTCGACAAACATCCTTGATGTAGAAATTTTCCAAAGGTGCGTTTGCTTCATGGCTACAGAAGAACTTGGCTTTGCGCGAACTAATGTCGTATGACGTAATTAAACAGGGTTTTATAAGGTCTTTAAGCTCCAATTGACCAAATACCTCATCGAGTTGTTTTTCGAGGTTCTTTTGGGAAATTTTTTCATTGAATAAACCAAAAGGATTGATTAATCGTTCCCAGAACGAAACATTGAAGATAGAATCCCCTTTTTTAGCATACAATTCAAGCGCTTCGGTGATGGAGTATTTCGCTTTTTTATTATTGTCCGGGAAGAGTATAAGAGCAGTGATGAGTCCGCCCGTGCTGGAACCTGCCACCAAATCGAAATAATCGCCAATTTTAGCATTGGGATTGTCGATTCGCTGGAGTTGTTCCTCGATGTATTTTAGGATGACGCAGGTGATAATTCCCCGGATACCACCGCCATCCAAACTTAATATTCTGATTTTTTTAGTCATGTTTATATTCTAATAATAATCGATTTTAAAATAATTTTAAGGATACTGTTTTGTATCGCATTGATTTTAATTTGGCTCAATCCTGCTTCTTTCAAGGCTTCGAGGTTGATCAATTCCTTTTGGCTGATGATTAACCATTCGATTTCTTCCAAAGACAATAGACCTTCTTGGTACAACGCCTGCCATTTGTTGAGTTTATCTTCCGACTGTTCCAAATAGCGGTTGATTTCCCTTTCAATTTTTGGAGGAAAAGTTAGATGATTTTCGTCAAATGACAGTAAAATATTTGTTTTAATTTCGGCGATAAATGGATGAGTGTGCATGGCTTATTTTATTTTTTGAGTTTCAAGGGTGATGATTTGATCGAAAGTTTCGTTGATTTGTTTTGCGGCTTCTTTGGAAAAATCAGGATGGAGTTTTTCTTTTTGATGCCAGAGCGCGAATAATTGTGACAGCAATGTTTTTTCGCTTCCTATGACTCTAGACCACATGGCAACCGTAATAGCATTGTTGGGTTTACTTTTTTCGTAGGCATACTGTTGTTGCAGTTCCAGTAATAAAGCTGTGGCTTCGGTTTGATGGATTGCATAGTTTTCCTGTGATTTCGAAATTAGTTGATAGGTCCTGACTTTTAACGCCACTGTCTTTTGGTGCGAGTAACTGTCGTATGCTGCTATTTTTGTGATTTGGCAGGAGGTAAGGATCAAAAAGACGGCAGTAATTTTAAATAATGTTTTCATAACGTGATTTTTTTCTTAGAGTATATTGGGTTTTCTTACCAGTTCTTCGCATTTACAATACAAATATAATTGAAAATAATCTTATTTACAATTATATATTAAGAAAATAATCTTATTTATATTGATTCTTTATGTTTGAGAGGGTTTGCAATAGTTACTATTTACTTTTCACTGTTTGTTGCCAAAGTTGTAAGTGGTATTACAAAAAAAGCCACCCTCAGGCAGCTTTTAAACTTATTGAAAACTAAGTTTTATGAACAAGTCGTCAATACAGACCAATAGCGTTTTATAATTGGCTGTACAGACATTATTTTATTTATTTGTATTCGTAGGTCAGTTCGGTTCGTACAATCGGGCCAAAACTTAAGGTTGTTTCGGTTATTTCTTTCAGTATTTCCCCGTTTTTTTTAAAATAATAGGAGTATTTATTTTTGTGCCAAGTTTGTCCAATTGTCAAAAGGGATTCAGCTATTGCATTATCAGAAGTGGTGTCAAGGAGTTGTGTAATGTTATTGGTTCCGGTGAAATAATCAAGGCAAACGTTTTTTTTCCATTCCTTTCCGAAGAGGTATTTTTGATAGTTGAAATTGTTTTTGTGTTTGGTATAAGAATAGGTACATGTTGAAGGAATCAGGTTTGGAGAAACTTCGGTATTCGGTTCAAAATGCATCAAGTTACCGTTAGTGTATGAAAAAACGGTGTGATAGTTTAAGTTTATTGATAGTAATTTATTAGTTATGATGTTGTAGTTTTTGTCTAGCCCCAGTTCATTTACCGCTTCACCGTCCCGGAATATCATTATTCGGTTTGGCTCATAGATGAATTCAAAATTGGTGGTGTAATGTTGGTTTTGATATTGTGTTTTCCGGTCTATGGCTGTTATTCTTCCCCGCTCATCATATTGGTATGTTCTGGTTTCCTGTAAATCGGGATTAGCGTTGAACGACTGGTATTTTGAAACCAGGTTTTGGTCATTGTATTCAAAATCAGTGTGGTCACCGTTTTTTTCCTGAATGTTCATTAGTTTATTGTTGCAAAAGTTCAATTTATGGAAATAGTAGGGCTGTTGGCTTCTTCCAGAATAATAATTTCTGGATATGGAAATTAATTCACTTTCTTGATTTCCGGAATCTTCGGAAGAACAGGAAGCGATTATAAGTGTGATGAAACAAGTCAGGATTTTTTTCATTTTTATAGTTTAAAGGTTATACGATTAAGTAAATAAAAATGAAAAAGGTTGCGTGATGCAATACTTTATTTTTCTTGATTTAAATTAAGTCATTGATTTAAAGTGTTTTATCCGTAAATTTACGGATACATTTCGCGCCGTTTGGTTGCCATTCTTTTTTTGTTCACTTAATTTTTAGCACCATGTTTATAGTCCGGGAAATTTTTTATTTGCAGTTTGGCCGTTTCAAAGAGGCCAAAGCCTTAGTAGATGAAGCTACCAAAGTGGGATTGATTGTATTGCCTACTGGTGGTAGGATTTTGACGGATTTTACGGGAGAAGGGTACCGATTTATACTGGAATCGCCTTATGCGTCATTGGCGGCTTTTGAGACTGATTTAGCGCGGGAAATGAGTGCGCAGGCCTGGAAGGAATGGTATGAGAAATTCAAGCTTTTGGTACGGCATTCGGAACGGGAGATATTGAAACAGATTTCATGATAAAAAAACCTTGCAATTGTTAGTTGCAAGGTTTTTTTGTTTTAATGAGCACGGATTCCTTCGGCTGTCGCTACGCTCGAGTGCAAATCCGCGCTATCGGGGGCATCCTCGAAGTTAAATTTTCTCTGAATCCGTTAATTGTTTTAAAGGTATTTTTTTTTCGTTTACACTCACTGGAGCCGTATCTTTTTCAAGTGGTATCACGGATTTATTTTTAATGTAAACCAGTTGTATAGTTGAGCCTGTGTTCAAAATATTTAGATTATAACCCTCAAAAGATCCTATCCCGAACATTTCTTTCGTTTCAGGGATATAATATTCACCAAGATCTTCCATTCCTTTTAATGACAAGTGATAGAGGTTGAATCGCGGTAATCCTTCTGTGAAGGAAGGTGTTACAATATAGCCGACACTTTGTTCTTGATTGTAGAAAATTTTTATTTTTTTCTCAGCAAATTCATAACTCGAGTCGTAAGTGAAATTTATCACGATTCTCTGCCAATCCATTAGTTTTTTTCCATTTTTAATTAAAGCAATGTATGCCTCTTCCCCGATGTATCTGATTAAAAAAGTTTTATCATTTGACTTGATATTTAGACTTTTTATAGATTCATTTGAGTAATCGCTTTCATATTTGGATACAATTTGTTTAAATTCTGTCTGATTCATCTTGCTTTGTGAAAAACAAAGGTTAACGAATAACAATAAAACAGTTATTAACCTATTCTTTAATTCTTCCAGCTTGAGCTGTTTTCTTTTGTTTGTCAATGTCATCATTATTTTGTTCGTTTGCTTTTTTGAAATGCACATAAAATCCGGGATTACATCTGTATTTTAGTCCTTTACCTATTGCTGTTGGACTTGTAAATATTTCGAAATGTAAGTGAGGGGCACAAGTTCCATTATTTTTAATACCAGACACACCACTTTCTGCAATCACTTTTCCAGAATCTACTACCGTTGGATTTCCATTAGGGTCTTTTTTTTCAACTAAAACATTGCTTAAATGCCCGTAAAAAAGGTAAATATCATTTGTTTTATCAAAACCTTCACCTTGAACAATTTCACCTTTTGCACTATAGTCTACAACATAATCTCTTCTATGTGCAAGAAATGCTTCTTTGTCTAGAACTTTTAATGTTATGGTATTTCCATAACCATTATATCGTGCTATTTCATGAACTTCACTTTTAACACATGCATAAATATTACTGCCCGGCTTCGCAAATAAATCCAGCCCTTGATGAGGGCCACCGTTTCTAGTATTGCCAAATAAGCCCCAATATTCACCTTCAGTCCCTTTTCCTCCATAACCATTCTGTGTATGAAGGGTACAGATTGGATTATCTACAGGTTCATGCCATGTACCTGAAGTTACTTGGCTCCTTGATGTTTCTGTTGCTGTGGCTTTTAATACATCATAGGCGGCTAGAACATAGTCTCTTCGGATTACCTTTTTGGTATTGTCTTCATTCCCGTTGATTATATTCGATATGGCTAATATATGACTTTTTTCTATTCCCTTATCTGCCAGTTCATTCAATTTGTTTGAATCCCAGAAATATATTGCTGATAGTACAATAAATTTTGGTTCCAATATTTTGTCGGGATTTCCAACAAAGTCAACTTCTTCTAATTGTAACTCTTCTCGTTGTTTGTCATACCATTTTTGAAAAAGCTTATAATGGCTTTTTCCTGTTACCTGTAATAACCCCCTTCCCCTATAATTATAACCGTCTTGAAGCGGGTCGGAGAGTTTGTTCTCAGGACAGGTTGTGTTACCCAATTCGCCAGCTTTTGCGCCTGTAGCATAGGCGTAGTTAGCTACTTGAATTTGCATTGACTTTGTTACAGCATTTTTATTGGTTTCATAACCTAAAAGATTTGCTTTTTGTAGGCCTTCTGTAGAATTGAAATTTTTGAAAGTTTTTGGTAAAGCGCTTTTTTTGTAAATGAAATCTTCTTTATAACTCCAGAATTTGGTTTCTTTTGCTATCTGACCCAAGAAATGTGCTTTTCTTAAATTATTTTCATTCAAACCAAACTTTTGCATATATAAGTTTAGATATTCAATATAAGACGGTATTCGTCTATTGTAAGGACTCTTTTTGTTAATACTCCCGTGTCCTGTTTTAGACATGAATAGATCAAGAAGTTCTTCTGTGATTTTAATGGCTTGTCCTGAATTTTGAGTTTCTTGATTTTCAGACGCCTCATTGCCTGTGTTCTGGTTTTGAGTTTCTGTATTTTGTGAATTACTTACGTTTAATGCGATTGACACATCATTACTCGGTTTCTTAAAGAACGCGTATACCTGAATTTTTGAGGGATTTTTGTGAAAGGTACAACTCATTACATTTTTAAGGCCGTTTTGGGTTTCAATAGCATAATTGAAATCTGTGAATTCCCCATCATCATAGCGGTATTGCCATTTCATCAATACTAATTCCGTTGGATTTAAATACTGTTTGGGAGTTGCGGCAAAATAGTATTTGACATCCGTTTTGATATCGGTGGCCAAAGTGGTGCATTCAGCTGTTGTGAAAGG
This sequence comes from Flavobacterium sp. GCM10023249, assembly GCF_042653365.1. Taxonomy (NCBI): domain Bacteria; kingdom Pseudomonadati; phylum Bacteroidota; class Flavobacteriia; order Flavobacteriales; family Flavobacteriaceae; genus Flavobacterium; species Flavobacterium sp. GCM10023249. The sequence goes on along the minus strand of NZ_JBHSHZ010000006.1, from coordinate 525,424 downwards.
ACCTTCCACTTTTTCGACTCTGCGTGTTTTATTCCAGTAGGTGCTGAAAGTGTTGGCTAAGGTGGATGTGATTACTCCAGTCTTATTGTATATTTTGAAGAAGGACGCTTCAGTAAAATCCTGTTTTTTGGTGTCTAAAATGACATCCTTCTGATAATCGTACAACTGTGCATAAATGGTGACAGTTTTCAATTCCGGCTTACTAAAACTCATGGCGTTTTGGAATCCTTTTTTGGAATCCATTGGGAGGTATATTTTTTTGGATGAATTATTATCCAAAACATCATAAATTATATTTTCCACTCGCAAAAGAATTCGGTGTTTGTTGGCGTCAAATTTTTTGACAACCGGATAGATGATATGATTTAATGGGGAATTGGAATTGAGTGTATATAAGTCGATTCTATCAATTGTTGCCATGTTTCTCGGTGTTTAAGGTTACCTCCAATTCGTATTTAGGATAAAGTTCTTTGCAACATTTGGAACTTTTCAAAAGACGGTTTGTATCATTTTCATTGAGCACAAACAAATCAATGTGGTAGTTTCTTGCGGAAGTCCAAACTGCAGTATTGATGATTTTGTATTTTGTTTGTATGATGATGTCCCAGTCTTTGCCTTCCAGTGTATTCCATTCTTCGAATGGTTTTCTGGCGCGGCTTCCAAAAAGGTAAATTTTTTCTATTGGAGTGATTTTTTCTATTTCTTCTTTTAAGTCATGAAGAATATACGGCAGCACTTGATCGTGCTGCCATATAAACTCCCTTTTTATTGTACTCATAGGGATTTTTGTTAGAATTAAACTGCAAAACGGTTGAAGTTCAAAGGTTTGTTGATTTCGTTTGCCACTAAATGTTGTCCGAATTTGTCTGTCAATCTCACGTTAATGTACTGTGTATCGTTCGGTGAGATTAATTTCACATAGCTTTTGCCATCGGTCACAATCTTTAAGAAATCGAAAGCATCATTACCTCCAGGTTTTCGGAATTGAAAAGTTTTGATTTTATCGGTATCAACAGTGAATAAAATACCGTTTTGGTTTTCCGGCAAGGCATCTGCCTTTACACCATCTATACCGGAAAGCTGTTCTGCCAATTCCTGATAAATTACCTGAGAAGAGCTACTTGATAACCAGGCTGCATCGCGATCTACTTCAATCGTTTCACCCATACATTCATAAACTATAGGGAAGGACACATCAGCGTCGAATTCTTCTATGGTTTGGTAACTATCCCATCCTTTGAAAGCAAACTGTATTTTCTTTCCGGTCATTTCCTCGCTTTGACCGATTTGAGCGTCATTCAGAATGAAATTACTACCTTGAGGTACTGCTGCCGGGTTCTCAAAATCAGATAAATCTTCATTGAAAGGCAATGCTTTTTCGACCTTTAATCCGATACTTTCCGCTTGTAAAATAGTCAACGTAGTTGGGATTCTCGTTGGCCACGCTTTTCCTTGTTTTTGGCCTTCCGGTTCACGTAATTCATCAACAATAGATAAGTACATTGGATCTCCAATTACCGGCACTTCACCACCATTCCATAATTTACCCGTAGCTAAGTACAGTTGTACTGCATTTTCGAATCCAGGTTTTACGGTTACAATTACTCTAGCCATTCCACTTTGTAAAAAGGAACGGAAAATTGGATCATTGTTGTCATTTAGATACATTTTGGACCAATTGTTTCTGTTACCCCAATAATAAGGATAGAAGAAGTAGCTCATGATGTTCCACTCAAAGGCTTGTTCCATGAATTTTACCAATTCAGCATATTGATCCAATTTGTCGGTTACTTTAATATCGGTTCCGGTAAAACTTTCCACCAATTGATTGTTTTGGTTGTAATAATGGTCTTTTCCAAAGGTCAAATCGTCATTTTGATTTTGAGAAATCAAGTAAGAAATACAGTTTTTTCGTAAAACCATGTTTTCAATTTGGCGGTAAAACCCTGGATTTTCGCCTGAAATTCGAACTCCTTTAGCTTCTTCAGCGGCTACTTTTTGTTCGTATTTTGCCAATGCTTTTTCATATCCTTCAATGATTAAATTGAAAATACGTTGTTGTTCTTGGATTTTTCCTTCTGGTGTTAATTCACAGTACAATTCAATATTTAAATTTCCATCGAAGAAATTCGACATTGTATACGATACAGGGAACGTAGTGTTATAATTGGTTGAATCAACATTTTCAAATGTCATTTGCACATTTCCATCCGTATAATAAATTACATTATAGTGCGTATGACTGAATATCCACCAACCGTGTGTGGTTTGCGTAACCGCATAGTGACTTTTCGGAGCAATCATATAACTTTTGGCTCCCAGAGTTACATTCACACCACTGAAAACTGCAGCATCATAATCTTTTGCAGCAAATACGTTTCCTACTGCTTTTTTTACTTTATACCCTTTTGGGATTTCGACTTCAATTTTATCTGAGTTTCCTTCATAATTACCGATGGATTTCCCTTCGTACTTCATTTTCATTGAAGCACCAACAGTAATGTTGTTTTCCAACATATCTTCAATTTTAACATTGTACTCTTTCAGCCAATGTTTTAATTTGTTTGGATCAGAAACATCTGTATAATCGTTCAAGCGGAATAATCCTTCAGTACGTGGATCGACTGGTTTCACCAAGAACGATTTACTGTCTTTTTGTGAAACCTCCATGCCCAGTTTGTGTAATTTAGCGGGTTCTGGAATCATGAATTCAAACATCATGCGTTTCCCGAAATTGTAAATTTGGTTTTTGAATACTTTATCTACCCATCGATAAACACCCACGACGTGTTTGTCTCCTTTTCTGTTGTCGAATTCATGAAGATTATTCTCTTCAAATTCGTCGATCATTTTTTCTGTTCGCTCTTTGTGAACTTTAGTTACGATTTTATCAGACGCTTTTTGTGTTACTTCTTTCGCTTGCGTTAGCGCTTGTTTGGTGTTTTCTTCTTTAGAAGAATGTGTAGCATAACTTCCGGCAACACCAAAGCTAATTGGGCCATACGAACCGTCAACATGAGCCGAAATATTCATGTCTTTCGTTTGTTGTATCGCTTTAGCAATTTCAGATTGCATTTCAAATCTGTCTGTAGAAGCCGTATCTCGTAATTGTTCTTTTTCGGTATCTGTAGATTCTAATGATGAAATTTCGCTTTTTGTAGTTTTACGCGTTGATTTTTCTCTGCGTTCCCTAGCCATGACATTTTCAATATGTGCTACTTCACCTTCAACATACCCTTGGATACTTTGTTCTACTTTAAGATAATCAGCAATACCCAATCTCTTTATTCCAAATCCTTTAGGAATGAAGCTTTTTGGTGTAGTTGCAGTGTTACCTGTGCCCGAAGTTGTTCCGGAACCTGAAGATCCGCTACCAGGGTTGTCAATCACTATAAAATTTCCGTTAATACAAGCATTTAAATTGATCGTAGCCGTTTTAAAAGTAATTTTTTTACCGTTATTAAATACAATAGAGAAATTTACAATTCCATTGATAAGTGATGTGTCCGGTAGTCCTGTTCCAAATAAATCTTTGAAGAGTAATTGGTTTCCAGATTTAGTCAACACATAATAATCATCTATCATAGCTATACTGTTGGGTTTAGATAGGGTATAGGTCATAGATGTTACTTCCCAATTTGGATCAGGCATGTTTAACGTCAATTCCAATTTATGCGTGCCTTGCGATACATTTACAGGACACAAAGTATATTGAAGTGGAACTAAAATTGGGGTTGAATTTCCTCCCGTATCTAAGATGTCGAATACCAAAGTGTTTTGATAAGTAGTTCCTACCACAAAGCTTAAGCTTGTTGGGTTGAAAGCCACCCTTGCTACTTGACCATTTTCAAAACGGATAACAGCGGAAACCGTCTTCAAAGCACGTAACTCAGCAGAAGTGAAACCTTGACCGAATAAATTATTCAGGTTATGTGTAGTTCCACTTATCATTTCAGTATAGCTGGTTCCGGTATGAGTTGTTATTAATTCTTTTGCTTCATACTCAATGCTGGCAATTTGATAATTTGGATCAGCGATTTCTATAGACAAGCTAAAGTTATATTTTGCTGTAGTTGAAATTGGCGAATCAACTAAATTTTGTGTTAACCCATCGGCTCTATCTATGTCAGCTAGTAAAAGGGTTCTTCTTGGAGTTAATTTACAAGTAAAATTGGGTAAAGCGCTTCCACTGTTTACTACTGGAACGATTACACCTCCTAGACTCATGAATTCCTCTTTCTCCATTGTGCTATTGGTGAAAATGCTGTTCGCTGAATCTGTAATTTTTTCGCCTAGATAGTTTTCGATGGCACTATACGTTTGAAATTCAGTTCTTACTGTTGGTAATTCGTCGATAAAACGCATTTCAGTTATGATGTCATCACTAGGTCTTATACTAGGACCTTCTACGAAGAGTGTTTCGAATAACTCTCTTGATGATTCAGATAATCGTATTTGTAATTCGGCAAGATCGATTTCCTGTTGGTAGTTGAATACGAATTCTGGAATAACAGGTTTCTCAATTCTACTTCTCTCTAAGTCCCTTTTTGCTTCACTAACATCTTCAGTGAAAGTGGCTTCTAATTCTAAGAGTTTCGATTCATATAGATCTAGAATAGGTTTGATGGCCGCTTGATGTTCTCTTTGTGCGGTTTCATAAGCTGCCGCATAACTTTCCTTATAGTTTTTAGAAAGTTTGTCCATCTCACTTTTTAGTGCTTCTAATCTTTTTTTGGTATACTCAGCAGCAGCCACCTCCATCATTTTTTTATCTTGCTTTGATGTTGGTTTTTCTAAAGTTGTGTATTCCGTTAATGCTGGGATAGAATTTTCCAAATTTTCAGGAAGAATTTGCAAAGTGTTGTTTAGCGTTTCACCTGAAGCAATTGGATTTACATCATCTAGAAATAAATGTGCAGGTAATACCACTTTTGCGTTTTTTAGAATCTCCTCATTGGATTCTGTATGATTATCTGCATAATGAATTCCTTTTAGTGTCTGAATGATAGCTTCTTTTACGTAAAAATCAGCCTGAGTGAGCATCTGGAACACTAGATTGCTCCATAAGTTTTCAATAGGATCTACTTGAGCCGGTATTCTGCTTAGTTCTATTGCATTATCAACTAACAATGCATCCTCTAGATTGATGGTTTTGTTTTGAGCAAGACTTTCTCCGATAGCTAAATAATTAGCATAGATAGCTTTGATTTCCTCAACGGTTTTCAATTGTTTGAATTCAAGAATTGAAGGTGGAGCTGCTTGAATATTTTTGGCGGCTTTTTCTAGGAATTCTATTTTTGTACCGTTTTTTCCGTTCCAATCGCCCAATGCGTCATCGAAAATTCCAGAAATTCCGGATGGTCTATAAATAAAGCCTAAATTGGTTTGTGTGTCAGATGCAGGTAACTGTGGGTTACGAATGCTTGTAAATCTGAATAATGTTTGTGAATTGTTTGTACTCATAAAAATGTTTTTGTATAAATGATTTTTTGGTATTGATGAGTTGCGCATCTGCATCAATAGAAGAATATATTCTTGTAAAAATGTCTTTCGGAATAATTACAATGCAAATATATAAGAATATAATCTAATATGCAAATGAAAAGAAGAAAATATTCTTTTAAAAGATGAATTATTTCACAATGTTTTGATTTTGTTAGAAATAAAGCTTGTATATAAAGAAAATATTCATACTTTTGGCTTTATAAATTTGATTATCATGGTTTCAGAACGTTTAGGGCAATATTTAGATGCGAAAGGAATTAGCTATTATGCCTTTGAAAACAGTTTAGATGCTGGTAGGGGAAGTATTTCTAAAGCGGTAAAAGAAGGGAAGAGTATTGGTTCCAATATGTTGGAAAATATTCTTACAAAGTATACTGATTTGAATCCTACTTGGTTATTGACTGGTGAAGGTGAGATGTTGGTTTCGGATACTGCTCCGACCTCCACTGCAAGTATGGATACGTACCGACTAAAGACTGATCACGACATGGAAAGTCAACAAATTCCATTGTATGATATTGAGGCTGTTGCTGGTTTAGTACCATTGTTTAAAGATTCCAAAGCACAAGAACCTTTGGATCATATTTCGATTCCGCATTTGCCAAAATGCGATGGAGCGGTTTATGTGACTGGTGACAGTATGTATCCGTTGTTGAAAAGTGGCGATATTGTTTTGTACAAACAAGTAAATGATGTGCAGAATGAGATTTTCTGGGGCGAAATGTACTTGTTGAGTATCGATATGGGAGGTGAAGAGTATGTTACAGTAAAATACATTCAAAAATCAGAACAGGACGGATATGTGAAATTGGTAAGCCAGAACAAGCATCATCAAGATAAAGATGTCCATATGTCTAAGATTAGAGCTTTGGCTTTGGTGAAAGCAAGTATAAGAATAAATTCGATGAACTAAATATGTTGTTGTTTAGTAGCTAATAAAAAAAGCGAACCAATTGGTTCGCTTTTTTGTTATTTTTTATAGGTATTATTTGCTCGATTCACATCGGCCATGATTTCTATAGGATCAATTAAAATGGTTTTAATGTTTTCCTTGTTTTGATTGATGATAAGTTCATAGGTTGGATAAGCCCAATCCCATCCTTCTAGCACAGTTCGTTTGATTTTTGGGAATGGATTGTCTTTACTCCATCGCATTAATGTATTTGGAACGTAAAAACTTTCCATTGTGCCGTCAGTATATACCACTACAATATCGAGTGGCATAGGTGTTCGACCGATTCTTTCCAAAATCACTTTTGTGGTATTGGCTTCAGAATAGACGCTTTTAAAGCCGTAATCTATTGTATTTGTAGTTTTGGTCCAATCGGTTAAAAACCAGTCTAAATTTGCACCTGAAACTCTTTCTGCAGTATTCCTGATATCATTAGGCGTTGGATGCGTGAATTTGTATTCTTGGAAGTAACGCTTCAATGTTTTGTTAAAGTTTTCGGTACCGATTAAATATTCTAACTGCGTTAAGAATAAATTTCCTTTGCTATAAGCTTGAATGCTATAAGGGCGATTCTCATCGTAACGATCGGCATGCGTAGTTTGCGGTTGTTCTTTACCTGATTTGACCATGTTGAGGTAATTGGCATACGAATCGGCATGAGGATTGTCAACTTTTTTATCGGCAATTTCATTCAATCCATAGTTTTCCAGCCAAGTAGTAAAACCTTCGTCCATCCAGCTGTGTTTGGCTTCATTAGTAGCCAATACATGTTGGAACCATGAGTGTGCCATTTCGTGTGCGGTAACGCCTAGTAAGCCTTCAAATTCGCCAGTACCTAAGATTAGTGTACACATGGCATATTCCATACCGCCATCACCGCCTTGAATTACAGAATATTGCTGGTAAGGATATTTTCCGACAGTTCTGTTGTAAATTTCCATTAACTGGGCAGTTTTTGGTTGCAGTTTTTTCCAGTTTTCGATTATAGACGAATCGTTTTGGTACAAGAAATGAAGAGTGGTTCCAAAATTGGTTTTGTATACATCATGGATGTAGTCTTTATCTGCTGCCCAAGTAAAATCATGTACTTTAGGAGCTAAAAAATGCCAAGTTAAGGTCTTTTGCTTTTTAGGGATAGCCACTTTAACTCCTTCATCTTGGTAGTTGTAACCAATTTGATTTCCGTTTTGAAGATACCCGGTTCCGCCTAAGATGTAATTTTTGTCAATAGTGATTTTTACATCAAAATTACCCCACACACCATGAAATTCACGGGCGATGTAAGGGTCGGCCTGCCATCCGTCGATATCGTACTCTGCCATTTTGGGATACCATTGTGACATTGATAATTCGATACCTTCTTTATTGTTTCTTCCTGAACGGCGAATTTGTATAGGAACTTGTCCCTCAAAATCCATAGAAAAAGTTGTGGTTGCTTTTGGCAATAGGGGTTGTGCTAAAGTTACCTCCAAGATGGTACTCACTCTTTTATTGGCAACAGCGACACCATCTTGTTTTAAATTGGTTACATATAAATAACCTATTTCGTTTGGTTTTAATGAAGCGATGCGGCTTTCTTTGGTTTCTTTGTCGCCCACTTTTACGCGGTTCACCATTCGGCCGTCCGGATCTTTAATCGATTTTAAGCGCGCGTCCATTGGGCTATTCGGTTGAAAAGCATTGTTGTAAAGATGAAAGTACACTCTTTTTAAAGTATCCGGAGAATTGTTAGTGTACGCTAAAGATTGTATTCCTTTGTATTGGTAAGTTTTCACATCCATAGTGACTTCCATTTTATAATCGGCATTTTGTTGCCAATAACCTGGATTGGGATTGTTTTGGGCAAAAACTCCTAAAGGAAGTAGTAATAAAAAGAATTGTTTCATATCTATTGAAATAAAAAGGAAGGGACTAGACCCTTCCCAAATATTAAAAAATCTGTTGTTATTTTTTTGCCATTTTATCGGCCATTTGTAAAGCGCTTAATGCATTTACGATTTTACCTGTTTTACTGATTTTAGGAAAAGTAGTTTGTTCTCCTTTTTCGCCAGCCAGAGTAAAAGTATTATTCAAAGGCGTTCCTGAATCCATGATGATATGTTTCACTTGTGATGCTGTAAGTGAAGGGTAGTACGCACGGATTAAAGCCGCTACACCAGCTACATTCGGGGAAGCCATAGAAGTTCCTTGTAAATATTCATAAGTACTGTTAGGCGTTGTAGCATAGATTTTAACACCTGGTGCGAAAATGTCTACATTTTCTTTACCGTAGTTAGAGAAATCGGCCATTTGAGAAGAACCGTATTCGTAGTTTAATGCACCAATTGTTAATACATTGTCTGCGTATTCCGGGTTCTTACCTTCTGCATCATTAGGGAAGTTAGGCGCTAGATCAATGTCTTTAGCGTCATTTCCTGCGGCATGAACAAATAAAACGTCTTTAGAAGCGGCATATTTGATGGCATCAATTACCCATTGTTTGTTTGGTGAGTAGCTTTTTCCAAAACTTCCGTTGATTACTTTAGCACCGTTATCCACTGCATAGCGAATAGCTAAAGCAATGTCTTTATCATACTCGTCACCATTTGGTACGGCACGGCATGACATGATTTTTACCACATCGGTTGCTACTCCATCGCCACCTTTATTGTTATTGCGAACTTGCGCAATGATACCCGCTACGTGTGTACCGTGCTTTGCGCTTTCTTTTTTAGGGCCAATTACGTTGTTGTTTCCGTATTTGGTATCGTTGATATCATTAGGGTTGTCACCCACCACTTTTCTACCGTCGAATTCAAGATTCAAATTGTAGTTTAGATTGTCGTAGATGTATTCTTTGTAATTGTTGATTTCGGTGTCAAATTTGGATTTATCACCACCTATGTTAGCCATTACCTGAGCTATAATATTTTGAGATTGTAGTAAACCTTGATCCGTAGTTTTGATAGCCTTTACTTCTGCTAGGGTAAAATTGGTTTTTCCTAAATGCTTTGCAACAGTGGCTTCTGCTGCAAGTATCATATCCAATTGTTGTTTTTGAGGTGCTAACTCTGCTTCTTTGGATTTTAATTCCGCTAAAGCATTTTCATACTGTACCGATCCATCATTTCCTTTTTTAACGATACGAGTCATTTCCAATTGTTCGTTGTCTGACTCACCAAGGAAGTTCCATCCGTTGATATCATCTACATAACCATTGTTGTCGTCGTCTTTTTTGTTTCCTGCAATTTCTTTAGGATTTACCCAGATGCTTGATTTTAAATCTTCATGTTCGATATCGATACCGCTGTCTACTACTGCTACGATAATTTTATTGGCTTTTTTACCTTTTAAGAAATCATAGGCTAAATCTACGCTCATACCAGGCACTGTATCTTTAACCAAGTCCAAATGACTCCAACGTTCCATTTGTTTTTCAGTCATTTTAGTGGTTTTCAATGGCATCGCATCAATCTTGGCAGGATCTATACTAACCAATGCTTTTGGAGCGCTACAGCTTGCTAATGCTAAAGCAAATAAACCGGAGATATAAAAAGGTTTAAAGTTTTTCATAATATGAAATTAAAAATTTTGATAAAAGTCTGAATTTTTCGAGTAAATGTAATGAATTTAACATTAGATTAATATATCCTCACAGCGGAATACTTCTTTTAGGCGGACGCCTTTTTCGGTTTGTTCCACGGTAATGATTTGATTATGGGCATCATGTTCGAGCCATAAATAGTAATTGTTTTCAGCTGCTGCATTGAGAAATTTAGCTTTTTCAGGCATTGTCAACAAGGGGCGGGTATCGTATCCCATAACATAGGGCAATGGTAAGTGTCCTGCTGTGGCTAATAAATCGGCCATGAATACAATCGTTTTGTCTTTGTATTCGATATGCGGAATCATCATTTTTTCGGTATGACCATCAACGTAGAAAATTCCAAAACCCATTTCTTTGGAAATTCCAAAATCACTGTTGGGGCGTTCAATGAACTTCAGTTGGCCGCTTTCCTGCATGGGAAGAATATTTTCGGAAAGAAATGAGGCTTTTTCACGCGCATTAGGTTGTGTGGCCCATTCCCAATGGTTATCATTAGTCCAGAAAGTTGCATTTGGAAAAGCGATTTGGTAACCCGTGCGGTCTTTGTTCCATTCTACACTTCCACCACAATGGTCGAAATGCAGGTGCGTCATGAACACATCGGTGATATCATTGCGGTGAAAACCGTGTTTTATAAGGGATTTGTCTAAAGAGTCATCGCCCCAAAGCGAATAATAGCCGAAGAATTTATCGGATTGTTTGTTGCCCATTCCAGTATCGATCAGGATGAGGCGATTTCCTTCTTCGATAAGCATACAACGTGCGGCTATATCGATGAGGTTGTTGTTGTCGGCCGGATTGGTTTTGCTCCAAATGGTTTTTGGGACAACGCCAAACATGGCACCTCCGTCCAATTTAAAGTTACCGGCTTCGATAGGATATATTTTCATAGTTTTTATAATGGTACACAAATTTAGGATATTAGTTGGAAAGTTGAAAGCGTAAGTTGAAAGTTAGAAAGTTGTAAAGTTTTTGATATTCTAAGTATCTAAAGAGTTTATCGTTTTTGGTTTATAGTTACCAAGTGGTCATTCAATTCTAATAAAAGATTAATTCAACCCTATTATTGCAGGTTGTTGGGCAAAAAAAGTTCTATATCTGAACTAAATTTCTAACTTATTTTAATACTATTGATGGAGGTATTTTACTGTTTATTAGTTGTAAATGGGGCTATATGGCATATGCAATTAAAAAATGACCTTGTTAACATTTGTCATATAATGTATGGGTATAAATCCATAAATTTGAGAGACTAACTTTTAAATTCATTGAAATGAACCTCTATACAACTGTAGAAGACGCCGTCAGTGTTATTCAAAGTGGCGACCGTATATTTTCACATGGTAGTGCCTGTACGCCGAATTTGCTTTTGGATGAGCTGGCACGTCAATCGGGTAGATTAAAGAACGTTGAGTTTGTTTCTATTACACAACAAGGGAACGTTGAAATTGCCAAGCCACAATACAAGGACAGTTTTTATATCAATTCACTTTTTGTTTCTACCCCAGTGCGTGAGGCGGTGAATTCTGAACGTGGTGATTTTGTGCCAGTATTTTTGAGTGAAATACCGATCCTTTTCAAGAATGGACATCTTCCTATCGACGTTGCTTTGGTTACGGTTTCACCACCAGATGCTCATGGGTACTGCACTTTGGGTACTTCGGTGGATGTGGCACGAAGTGCGGTTGATTCAGCTCAAAAAATCATTGCACAGGTAAACCCCAAAATGCCAAGAACACATGGTAACGGAATGATACACTACAGTAGGATTGACAAAATGGTGTGGCATGACGAACTCTTATTGACAGTTGATTATGGAGCCAAAGTAGGAGAAGAAGAATTATTGATTGGAAGTCACGTTGCTCAATTGATAGATGATCGTTCGACATTGCAGATGGGGATTGGTACTATACCCGATGCGGTATTACAATGTTTGGGAAATCACAAAGACCTTGGAGTACATACGGAGATGATTAGTGATGGGATTGTAGATTTAATGCAAAAGGACGTAGTGAACAATAAGTACAAAGGCGTTCATTTGAATAGAACCATTACCAGTTTTGCTTTTGGCACCCAAAAACTATACGACTACATTGACGATAATCCAGCTTTTGCTTTTATGGATGTGGAACAGGTGAATTACCCGATTAACATCATGATGAATAAAAAAATGGTCGCTATCAACTCGGCGATTGAGATTGATTTGACGGGTCAGGTTTGTGCAGATTCTATTGGAAGTTACCAATACAGTGGAATAGGTGGTCAGATGGATTTTATGCGAGGTGCTGCACTTTCGGAGGGAGGGAAACCAATTATTGCAATCTCCTCTAGGACAAAAAAAGGATTGCCAAGGATAGTACCGTTTTTAAAGCAAGGCGCTGGAGTTGTAACCACACGTGGGCATATTCATTATGTGGTGACCGAGTTTGGGACGGCTTATTTGTATGGTAAGAATTTGCGCCAAAGAGCTCAAGCACTCATTGAAATATCTCATCCGGAAGATAGGGAAATGTTGGAACGAGCCGCTTTTGAGCGTTTTAATCACTAATTTTTTGAGTGAGAATTTCTTAGACTATTTTTTTAGTGTATACCGATTGTAAACCCGGGAAGTTACTACTTCTCGGGTTGTTTTTTTAGTATATAATTAAACAGTTTGCGCTTTTACGCTACTCTTTTGTTTTCTCGGAATTATTTTCCCTTCTTTTTGAGCACGAAGGTAAAAATAGATGCCTATTAGCAGTAGAGTAGTTGCGGTAACTATGGAATTTTCGACACCCACTGCACCACCATTAAGGATTTCCGGACCAGTGAATTTGGAAAGGATTATTCTTCCCATATCATTTAGTCCTGTAAGACTGGAGCCGTAAAAGATTTGTGCAAAATTCCAGCTGAAGTGAAAAAAGAAAGGGAGCCAAAGTTTTTTGGAATAGACAAACAACACTGTCATGGTGAAACCCCATACCAAATCAACAAAGAGGCTGAACATGTTGGCATTGGGATTGAACATGTGTGAGGTTTCAATTAGCATTATGATGAAGATTGCAATGTTAGTGCCCAACCAGTTTTCTATAATACGGGCAATGAGTGCTCTGTGGAAGAGGTCTTCGATTAGAGCGGCTATGACCAATGTTCCGAACAATTTCCAGGAATAATAGTCCAATGATATACCGAATACTTGATAGTATCCAGATAGATACAGAATTGAGATGGTAATTGAAATGGCTCCAAACCCCAGAATACTACTTCCTATTATTGTCTGGGTTACATTTTTTAACGATAATTCGGTGATGTCCCTTTTGTCAATAATTCGGAAGAAATAATAGTAGGAGAGCAGCAATACAAAGAAGGAAATGGTGTGAATGATGGGATCGGCTACGTTCTTGTCCGGGAAGATACTATACAAAACAGGTTTAGAAATGAAGTTTTGGACAACTACAAATACTCCGAAACAGAAAACGATTCCGAGTACCATTTTCGTGAGCGGAAAATGGAGGATTTTTTTGATTGATGGATTCATGATGATGATGATTTTTGATTGATTACTAAGTAGGTATGAAATTCCCTACAATTGTTACAATTTGAGTACTGTTTTTATTTACTGTTGCACAAAACCATTTCGGCTGTCCTACTTATTTTTTGTAGTTTTGAGTGGTATTTAAACTGTTTAGATTGTGAGAACATTTTCATATAGTAATTGGAGTTTTTCTACTTTCATTGTAGTAGCAGCTACTCTTTTTTTGAACGTAGTAAATAGTTATGCACAGGAAACTATTCGATTATACCAAAAACCGAAAGTGGTACTGCATAGTTGGTATCCTGAGTACCTACCGAATCCAAAACTTAAAATAGGAGAAAGTAAAATTCTGTTTACTATTGTCGAAGCGCTTGAAAAGACTAGGATTAGGCATAATGACATTGATTTAATAACGTCTAATGGTCAGGTTCATATTGAAGAGACTGATAAAGGCAATCAATATTTCGTTAAAGTGGGTCCAACCAATGCTAAATATGTTGAATTTGAAGCTTGGTTTGAACTAGGTAATACGAAGGTATTGATTAAGAACAATGGGAAATGGGTGAATTGTAGCGATTTGTATAAAGTGAAAGATAATAGGATTTTGCTTGGCACCATTAAGTTGGCTGTCCAGCCTTAGAGTATTCAGCGATACTCGTTGTATTCTGAATTAAAAAGCCCACAATAATTGTGGGCTTTTTGTTTTACTGGTAACTGTATTCGTAAAAATTGGTCAGTTTGCCATTATTGTATTCTGCTTTGGTTTCTTTGCATTTCGAGGCGAGGGATTTGGTAATGGTTTTTGAGATGGTTTTCCCTTCGCTTCGGATTTCAACTTTTTGTTTCTTTTTATTTGTGGTGATAATGTGCTCTAGTACCACTGATTTATTTTCAATTTTCTTGTAGTTGGAGTACATACGATCGGTGGGATTTTTGTATTCGTAAACAATTTTATAGACACCTTCGTCTTCTTCGATGATGCGGTCATTGTCGTCATATTTGTACGATTTTGGAAAACCAGACATTTCTCCTTCGCTATCATACCGTTCGCCTTTATTGGGAAGCGATGTTTTGGAATCCAAATAGTAAAGAGCGGATAACACGATTCCTTTTTTATCGACTGAGACTATAGCGAATTGATTTTTGGTGTATTTGTAAATCTCTTTGGTTTTATTTCCTTTTTCATCAACACTTACGATACTGTCAATCAGGCTAAATTGATCGCGGTAATAATTGGTTTCTTCTTTTATGACTTTGTTGATAAGTTTGGTCTGTTTCACGATTTGATTGTTCTTGTCGTAGAGTTCAATAATTTGAATGCCGGTTTTTTTCTTTTTAGCAGCGTCTTTGAATACTGTGATGGTTACTTTTTCGCTTTTGCATTTTTTAGGATTGAATTTGTCTTTTGGTACATAATGAGAATACGGGAGTTTTTGGATTTTGGCGGCTAGTTTTTCATTCATGCTGAAATTGTCATCCAATATGTCTTGCGCTTTCTGTTTGTTGAGTTTTTTGATTTTTTCCTTTCTTTCTTTGTAATAGACAGCATCTTTGAAAGGGATTTCGAAGTATTTCTCGAATTCTTCGATGTACCGTGAAGGATTCTTGATTAGGATGGGTTTGTCTTTTCCGTTGGATAATAAGACACCTACCGGCGGACTGGTTTTTTTATTTCGGAAGTAGTATTCTTTTGTGTTGGCAAATTTAACCACTTGGTCTGTTTTGGTTACGATCACCTTGAGTTCTTCCGTTTTGGCAAAATGAGCCGTAAATCTTTTTTGTATTTCATCGTGTTTGGCTACCAAGGACGTGTCTTCTGTTTGTTTATAAAACACAATGGCTTGTTGTTTTTTGGTGTCAAAGTCAGCTTTTGATTTTGGGTTTTTTTCGAGTAATAAAGCGGTCGAACAACCGGTTAGCAGCATACAAGCTACAATTACTAATAGTGGTTTTTTAGTCATGGTTTTTAGTTGTTTGCTTGATTTCACTCAAATATAATAAATCGTGAAATTTCCCACAAAACATTTTTCAATATAAAGATTATTTATCAGGGAATTAGTTATAAAAATGTTACTTATTATGAAAAAGGGTTTTTATGTTATATCTTTGCGGTTTAAAACGGTTTAATTTAGACAAAATCAAAATAAGCGATGATAAAAGTTTCAGAATCAGCAAGTAAGAAAATTGTCGACATGATGAAAGACGATGGTTTTGACCCTTCAAACGACTATGTTCGAGTTGGAGTTAAAAGTGGAGGCTGTTCAGGCTTGTCTTATGAGTTGAAATTTGACAAGGAAATAGGTGAAAGTGACAAGGTTTTTGAAGACAATAATGTAAAAATTGCTGTTGAAAAGAAATCATTTTTATACTTAGCTGGAACTATTTTAGAATATTCAGGCGGTTTAAACGGAAAGGGATTTGTTTTCAATAATCCTAATGCACAGCGTACGTGCGGTTGTGGAGAGAGTTTTTCGCTCTAGTCGAAAGCCGAAAGTTGGCTTTTAAAATTTTTTAAATAATAAAAATGTCAAAGTATACAGAAGACGACTTAAAAGTCGAACTCGAAAATAAAGAATACGAATACGGTTTTTATACCGATATCGAATCAGAAACGTTTCCGCCAGGGTTAAACGAAGATATCGTGCGTGCGATTTCAAAAAAGAAAAACGAACCGGAATGGATGACCGATTGGCGTTTGGAAGCGTTTCGTGCTTGGGAAGAAATGATTGAGCCGGAATGGGCCAATGTACATTATGAGAAGCCTGATTTTCAGGCAGTATCGTATTACTCGGCACCCAAGAAAAAAGACAAATACGAGAGCCTTGATGAGGTAGATCCAGAATTATTGGAAACTTTCAAAAAGTTAGGTATTTCTATAGATGAGCAAAAGAAATTGGCTGGAGTTGCGGTAGATATCGTAATGGATTCGGTTTCGGTTGCTACAACATTTAAAAAGACATTAGCGGAAAAAGGTATTATTTTCTGTTCCATTTCGGAAGCCATTCAAGAGCACCCGGAGTTGGTTCAAAAATACATCGGAAGTGTTGTTCCGCAAAAAGACAATTTCTATGCGGCTTTGAATTCGGCTGTATTCTCTGATGGATCGTTCTGTTATATTCCAAAAGGCGTTCGATGCCCGATGGAATTGTCTACGTATTTCCGTATCAATCAAGGTGGAACTGGACAGTTTGAAAGAACGTTGGTTATTGCTGATGAAGGCAGTTATGTTTCGTATCTGGAAGGATGTACTGCACCTAGTCGTGATGAAAACCAGTTGCATGCTGCAGTAGTAGAACTAATTGCTTTGGATGATGCTGAAATCAAATATTCTACGGTACAAAACTGGTATCCTGGTAATAAAGAAGGAAAAGGTGGTGTTTTCAACTTCGTAACCAAAAGAGGTTTATGCGAAAAGAATGCTAAAATTTCTTGGACACAGGTAGAAACCGGTTCTGCAGTAACTTGGAAGTATCCATCTTGTATCTTAAAAGGAGATAATTCAATAGGAGAGTTCTATTCAATTGCAGTTACCAATAATTACCAGCAAGCCGATACGGGAACTAAAATGATTCATTTGGGTAAAAACACCAAGTCTACAATTATTTCCAAAGGTATTTCTGCTGGAAAATCACAAAATAGTTATAGAGGATTGGTGCAAATCAGCCCGCGTGCAGAGAATGCCCGAAACTTTTCACAATGTGACTCGTTATTAATGGGCAACAATTGTGGTGCCCATACTTTTCCTTATATCGAATCGAATAATTCAACGGCTAAAATAGAGCACGAAGCTACTACTTCAAAAATTGGAGAAGACCAAGTATTCTATTGTAACCAGCGTGGTATTCCGACTGAAAAAGCAATCGCTTTGATTGTGAACGGTTTCAGTAAAGAAGTATTGAACAAGCTGCCGATGGAATTCGCAGTGGAAGCCCAGAAATTATTAGAGATTTCATTGGAGGGATCAGTAGGATAATCATTATAAATATATTTTTAAGATAGTACTATCATGTTAACGATAAAGAATTTGCACGCCTCTGTAGAGGATAAAGAAATATTAAAAGGAATTAACCTTGAAGTAAAAGCTGGAGAAATTCATGCGATTATGGGGCCTAACGGTGCCGGAAAGTCTACACTTTCTTCAATCATTGCAGGAAATGAGAATTATGAAGTATCTGAAGGAGAAATCCTGTTGGATGGAGAAGATGTTTCTGAGTTGGCTCCAGAAGAAAGAGCACACAAAGGTATTTTCCTTTCGTTCCAATATCCTGTTGAAATTCCAGGAGTTTCGGTAACCAATTTTATCAAAACCGCTATTAACGAAAAGCGTAAAGCGAATGGTTTGGAAGAAATGCCAGCCAATGAAATGTTGAAAATGATTCGTGAGAAGTCGGAATTATTGGAAATGGATAGAAAGTTTCTTTCGCGTTCGTTGAACGAAGGTTTCTCTGGAGGTGAAAAGAAACGTAACGAAATTTTCCAAATGGCCATGTTAGAACCCAAAGTGGCTATTCTTGATGAGACCGATTCTGGTTTGGATATCGATGCTTTACGTATCGTGGCGAATGGTGTCAATAAATTGAAAAGTGAGGACAATGCAGTAGTTGTCATTACGCACTATCAAAGATTATTGGAATATATTGTTCCAGATTTTGTTCACGTTTTGATGGATGGAAAAATCATCAAATCGGGTGGCAAGGAATTGGCATTGGAGTTAGAAGAAAAAGGATACGATTGGTTAAAATAATTGGTACGGTTTACTAGTTTGTAGTTTAGGTCTTGTGATTTAAACGGTAAACGATAAACCCTAAACATTGAAAATGGATTTAAAAGAAAAATTAATATCGTCTTTTATGGCTTTCGAAGAGAAAGTGGATGTGGTGACCGATTTGCACGATATCCGTACCGAAGCCTTAAAAAACTTTGAATCAAAAGGGTTTCCGACAAAAAAAGAGGAAGCTTGGAAGTATACTTCACTGAATTCAGTTCTAAAGAACGACTTCAGTATTTTCCCTAAGAAGGAGAACGCGATCGAATTCAAGGAAGTGAAAAAATACTTCTTGAATGACGTAGATACTTATAAAGTAGTTTTCATTGATGGAATATTCAGTTCTTTCTTGTCTTCTACTACACACGATGGTTTGGATGTTTGTTTGATGTCATCGGCATTGACCAAGCCCAAATACAAAATGATTATTGATACGTATTTCAATCAAATAGCCAATAAAGAAGAAAGTTTGACCTCTTTGAATACGGCGTTTGCATTTGAAGGTGCGTATGTCAATATTCCGAAAAGTAGAGTGGTTGATAAACCTATCGAAATCATTTATTTTTCTACGGGTAATGAAGCTGCGCTGATGGTACAACCGCGTAATTTGATTATTGTGGGTGAAAATGCACACGTGCAAATCGTGGAGCGTCATCAGAGTTTGAATTCGAATCCTGTATTGACCAATTCAGTAACCGAAATTTTTGCGCAAAAGCGTGCCATTGTGGATTATTACAAAATCCAGAATGATATGCAGACAGCGAATCTAATTGATAATACGTACATCTCACAGAAACAGGAAAGCCGAGTGGCTGTACACACGTTTTCTTTCGGGGGTAATATCACGCGTAATAATCTGAATTTCTACCACCACGGTGAGCGAATTGACAGTACGTTGAAAGGGATTACCATTATTGGTGATAAACAACACGTGGATCATTATACTTTGGTTAACCATGAACAACCGAACTGCGAAAGTCACCAGAATTATAAAACCATTTTAGACGGTCAATCGACTGGTGTTTTCAATGGGAAAATTTATGTGGAGAAGGAAGCGCAAAAAACCGATGCTTTCCAACAAAATAACAACATCTTATTAAGTGATAAAGCGACTATCAATGCAAAACCACAATTGGAAATTTTTGCAGATGATGTGAAGTGTTCGCATGGTTGTACTATAGGTCAGTTGGATGACAGTGCGATGTTTTACATGCAACAACGCTGTATTCCTAAAAAAGAAGCCAAAGCGTTATTAATGTATGCCTTCACCAGCGAAGTAACCGCGAGTATCAAAATACCTGAATTAAAAGCTAAAATTGCCCGAATCATTGCCGATAAATTAGGCGTGAAAATGGGATTTGATCTATAAAACCTTGTAATTGCCTTGAAAAATACTAGTAAAGTTCTTTTTGGAATCGTATTGTGGATTTTTATGGGTAGTCAAACGGCTACTGCACAATTTTTTGAAGAAAATATTTATTATGAAGGAGAGCTTTCCGGAATTGCGTCTTTTTTGATGGAAGATGAAAACGGAGATGTTCAATTTTTGACGCTTGGCGGATTGGGACTAAAAGGAGGTGTCGGAATTCATAATGACGAAGGAAGTCTATTTTTGGGTGTTCATTCCGGAGTGGAAGGTAATTTTAGACATAGAACTGGAATAATACCGGTTTATGTTAATAGCCGAGTTGCATTTGATGTATCAGAGAATGGGAAAATCATTCTAGGTTTTGGATATGGTAGAAGTATGCAGATTGGAACCGAAAGATATGCCGGCTATTTGCGTAAATATTCGATTGCACATGCCATTGGTGATGAAAACATGTTCAGTTATTTCGTTGAGGTAGCCAATCATGGATTCAGGTATCCTGATGGAGTTCGAGCAACAACAGTTAATTTAGGCATAGCTCTTACGTTTTTATAAAAAATAGTGTAACTATATAAAATAAAAAAACCGCTTCAAGAAGCGGTTTTTTTATGTGTTACTATTTGATACTATTGGTAATATCTCTTAAGAATCCATTAAAATCAAATTCAGGCTCTTCGGTAAGTCCTAAACGAACAATTACAAGGTTTTTGGATGGGAATAAGGCAACCATTTGTCCTTGGTAGCCACTACAATACATCATTTCTTTGGTTACATCAGGGAAATAGCCTCCTTTGTTGAGCCAGAATTGTGCGCCATAACGGCCGTTGGAGGTATTTGTTGGTGTTGCGGCATAGTTGAACCATTTTTCATCGAACAGCTGTTGTCCGTTCCAATTGCCTTTGTGCAAATACAATAAGCCAAATTTTGCCCAATCTCTGGCATTCGCCCAAGCATAGGAAGACCCTACATAATTGCCTTTCATGTCGGCTTCCACCACCATCGAATTCATACCAATTTTGTCAATCAAAGCACTGTACCAAAAATCCAAATACTCTTGATGTGTTTTGAACTGTTTTCGTAAAATACCCGAAAGCAAATTGGTAGTCCCGGAAGAATAGTTCCAATGCGTATTGGGTTGGAAAGCCGCTGGTTTTATCAATTGGGAGCGTGTCATGTCCTCATCCAAGAAAAGCATTTTGGTCACATCCGATATTTTACCGTAATCTTCTTCCCATTCTAGTCCAGAGTTCATGTGTAATAAATCACTCGTGGTAATTTTTTTGCGTTCGTCGTTTTGCCATTCCGGAAACGGAGCCGGTTTGTAAATGTCGAATTTACCTTGTTGCTGCAGAATACCAAAGTAGGTAGCGGTGATACTTTTGGTCATGGACCATCCTAAAAATCTTGAATTTTTGGTAAAACCATCAGCGTATTTTTCTGCAATGATTTTGTCTTTGTAAATCACTACAACTGCTCTCGTTCTTAGTTTTTGTTGTCCTTTTTTGTCGAAAGCATTGTTTACCGTTGCTTCGAGTTTTTTATAATCTACTGTGCTGAATACAGTATCATTTGGTGCTGCATTTCCGTATGGGAAAGGAGTTGAATTGTCTGGTTTTGCTCTTTTAGGTACTAAGTAGGGTAAAGAAGCGTCGTATTCATCATTAACTAAAACGGCACCTAATCCTTCACGGAAAATGGCTTTTCTCGACTTCAGTCCGTATACCGAAGCCTCTGCAAATTTTTCCTTATCGTTGATTTGGTTGTCAGCCAAGTCAATCATATCAATATCATTGTCTCCATTTTCAATAACCTCTAACGGTCGATTGTCCAGAAAATAGCCGGAAGCAACGCTTTTGGATGAAAACCCCGAGATTAAATCCAGTTTGGGATAGGTTTCAAAACTATAATAGATAATTGCGGCTACTACAACCAACCCTAGAAAGCGGAAAAATTTTCTCATAATGTGATGTTATTGTACTGCAATTTAATTATTTGTATTGAAATGAAGTAATTTTTTCAGGCTTTAGTTGATTCATTAAACTTTTCTAAAATATTCTTGATTTCGGGGGCAAATGTTTACTTTTGTATTTAGAAAAATTCTAAATAAAAATGCTGAATATCCAAAAAATAAGAGCCGATTTCCCAATTCTGAATCAAACAGTTAACGGGAAACCCTTACTATACTTCGATAACGGTGCCACGTCACAAAAACCAAAGGTGGTTATCGATGCCATTACCAAATATTATGAAGAAATCAATGCCAATATACACAGAGGAGTACATACATTAAGTCAGTTGGCTACAGATGCGTATGAAGCCTCGAGAGAGAAAATTCAAAAGCACATTAATGCGGAGCATCTTCACGAGGTGATTTTTACTTCGGGTACAACCCAAGGAATCAATTTGGTGGCGAATGGCATGGCAGCTTTTGTGAAAGAAGGCGATGAGGTTATGGTTTCGGCATTGGAACACCATAGTAATATTGTGCCTTGGCAGTTTTTGTGTGAGAAAACTGGCGCAAAACTGGTAGTAATACCAATGAATGAAGATGGAGAACTCGTAATGTCTGAATACGATCGTTTGCTTACAGCCAAAACCAAAATTGTGGCGGTCAATCATATTTCGAATGCATTAGGTGTGATCAATCCAATTGAATATATGATTCAGAAAGCGCATGAAGTGGGAGCAGCTATTTTGATTGATGGGGCGCAGGCTACGCCGCACTTAAAACCGGATGTTCAGGCTTTGGATTGTGATTTTTATGTGTTTTCAGGACACAAGATATGTGGGCCGACCGGAGTTGGTATTTTGTATGGGAAAGAAGCTTGGTTAAATAAACTGCCTCCGTATATGGGCGGTGGAGAAATGATTAAAGAAGTTACTTTCGAGAAAACCACGTATGCAGAATTACCACATAAATTTGAAGCGGGAACGCCTAACATTGCCGATGGGATTGTGTTGGGAACCGCTATCGATTATTTGAATGAAGTAGGTTTTGAAAATATTCAAGAGCAAGAGCGCTCACTTTTAGCTCATGCTACCGAAAAATTATCCGAAATTGAAGGTTTGAAAATTTACGGGACGTCTGCTCAAAAGACTTCGGTAGTTTCTTTTAATATTGAAGGAATTCATCCGTATGATATTGGCACGATTATAGATAAATTAGGTATAGCGGTTAGAACAGGGCATCATTGTGCTCAACCCATCATGAATTATTTTGGAATTCCGGGTACGGTTAGAGCGAGTTTTTCGTTTTATAATACGAAAGAAGAAATTGATATCTTTGTGGAAGCCGTTAAAAAAGCAAAAACGATGCTTTCTTAATTTAAAAAACCAAAAACTATGAAAAACCTGGCATTAATTGGATTCTCTGTAGTCACGTTACTAATTTCGTGCAAATGTAAAAAAGCAACTACAGATACAGTGGTTTCAAATCAAGTTCCTAAAAATGAAGTTGCCGCTGTACAAGGTGTTACTGATAACGGAACAGTTGCGGATTCTGCGGCTGCTATTGTGCAACCTAAAAATGAAGATAGTTTGAAAAGTCAGGAAACAGTTGCTGGTGTCGAATACGAAGCGAATTCAAGAGGTTTTTATCTGAAAGTTAAATTTCAAGAAGGAAAACTGACGTATACAAAAGAAAGAGATTCAGATGCCTTGCAAACGGTTCAATTGACCAAAGCACAGGTTGAAGAGTTGAATTCTTTGCTTAATGGAGTGGAAGCGGCAAAAATTTCTGAACTGAAAGCACCAACCGAAAAACGATTTTATGATGGTGCGGCAATGGCCAATATTCATATCACGAAAAGTGGTAAAACCTACAGCTCGGAAACTTTTGATCATGGAATTCCTCCGGCACAAATAGAAAAATTGGTAAAAAAATTACTTTCTTACGTGAAAGATAACGAATAGAATAGAATGACAATTACAGAAATACAAAATGAAATCGTTGATGAGTTTTCCATGTTTGACGATTGGATGCAACGGTACGAATACATCATCGAATTAGGTAAATCTTTACCATTGATTGATGAAAAATACAAAACTGATGATAATATCATTAAAGGATGCCAGTCTAAGGTTTGGGTTCATGCAGAAGAGCAAAATGGCAATGTGGTTTTTACTGCCGACAGTGATGCGATATTAACCAAAGGAATTATAGGTATATTAATACGTACTTTCTCGAATCAGTCGCCTCAGGCCATATTGGATGCAACTACTGATTTTATTGATGAAATCGGTTTGAAAGAACATTTGTCGCCTACGAGAGCCAATGGATTGGTATCAATGATTAAACAAATAAAAATGTACGCTTTGGCTTTTCAGGCCAAAAATTAATTACTATGATGGAAGAATTTAACGATACAATCAACTTAGGAGAAGAAGTAGTAAAGGTTTTGAAAACGATTTACGATCCTGAGATTCCAGTTGATATTTATGAGTTAGGACTTATTTACGATGTTTTTGTTAATGAAACAATGGATGTTAAAATCCTTATGACATTAACGTCACCGAATTGCCCTGTGGCAGAAACTTTGCCTCAAGAAGTGGAAGAGAAAATCAAGAAAATCGGCGATGTTAAATCGTGTGAAGTGGAGATTACATTTGATCCACCATGGAGTAAGGATTTGATGAGTGAAGAAGCGAAATTGGAATTAGGAATGCTTTAAAGTTTATAATTTGTGGTTTATGATTCATTAACTGCAAACCATAAACTTATAACCCTTAACTTCAAAAATGGAAGAAATTGTAAACAGAGTTGCGAATAGTGCGCTACAGGTTTTTGATTTGGAAGATTATTTTCCAAAACAAAGCATTGTTGAACTAGACATTTCACAATGGCTCTTTGGAGGTTTTATTCTAAAAGAGAATGAATTTCGTGACCATTTGAAAGCACATGATTGGACACAGTACAAGGATTGTTATGTTGCGCTGTATTGTTCGGAAGAAGCGATACTACCTGCTTGGACTTATGCTCTCGTAACGGTGTATCTGCAGCCTTTTGCACCTAAGGTAGTCAACGGGACTAAGAACGAACTGTTGCTTTCTTTGTATCAAGGTATTTTAAGTGAATTGGATTATTCTGATTTTATTGACAAGCCGGTAATCCTTAAAGGCTGTTCCAATAAGCCTGTTCCTCAGCAAGCATATGTTTTGGCGATAGAACATCTTATGCCTTTTGCCAAAAGCATTATGTTTGGTGAAGCCTGTTCTTCAGTACCGCTCTATAAATCCAAAAAATAAGAAAAAGATTTCATAAGTTTGTGGAAATCAGTAAACACAAACTTATGAAAAAGAGATTTATCGTATTGTCATTGTTGATGATGACTTTCTTTTCATTCGCACAAGGCAATGAGAAAGAATTAATTGGCAAAACATCTTCTGCCGAAACCAAAGCCCGAGATACTCTGAATATGGGTTGGAAAAAAACAGGTAACTTGGTTTTCTTATTCAATCAATCCGCTTTTAATAATGATTGGCGTGGAGGAGGTGTATCCAATATGGCTGGAAACATTGGGTTGAATTATGATTTCAACTATAAAACTCCTGCTTTGATTTGGGATAATAAATTGATCGTTTCTTATGGTTTGACCAAGTTGAAAGGAGCGGATGTTCAAAAATCGGACGATCGTTTTGTTTTTACTTCCTTATTGGGTAAAAAAGCCTCAGGATATTGGTTTTATTCAGGTTTTCTTGATTTTAGAACCCAGATGGATTCCGGTTTTGAGCCAGCAACTATGACAAAAATATCTCATTTATTTTCACCTGCTTATCTTCAGGCAGGTCCTGGTATGTTATGGAAAAAGAGTGATAATTTGAAAGTGAACATTGCTCCGGCAACCTCTAGAGTTATATTCGTGCATCCTCATTTTACAGAACTTGGTGCTTCTTTTGGGGTAGAACAAGGCGATTCTTCGAGATTTGAGTTCGGGGCTGCATTGAGTGGTTATTATAAATGTAACCTCATGGAAAACATCTCTTGGGAAAATATTGTAATGATGTATACGAATTATTTGGATACACCCAAAAATGTAGACATCGATTATCAGTCTAATATAGTAATGAAAATCAATAAATACATTTCAACCAATATTGCATTTCAGGCTATTTATGATGATAATGCGGTGGGCGCCTTTCAGATTCGAGAAGTGTTTGGTCTAGGCGTGAATTGTATCTTTTAAAGAATAAAAAAAAGACCTCATTTTGAGGTCTTTTTTTTTATTCTTTTTCGACGGCGTCTTTATAGTCAGGATACAAGAAGTTATTGTAAGGGAATCGGGTAATGTGAATTTGTCTTACTGCTTCATATGCTTTTTCTCTGAATTCCTCGAAGTTTGCTTTTTCAGTGGCTGAAATGAACAAGGTGTTGTTTTCACCCAATTTACTCATCCAGGTTTGTTTCCATTCCTCTAAAGTATAATGCTTAGTCGTTTTTTCAGTCATTAAGTCATCGGCTTCAATAGTCAGATGTTGATACGCATCAATTTTATTAAAGACCATAATCGTTGGTTTATCGTCACTTTTAATATCCTTTAAAATCTGATTTACCGATTCGATGTGGTCTTCGAATTCAGGATGAGAAATATCAACTACATGCAGCAATAAATCCGCTTCACGCACTTCATCCAATGTACTTTTGAAAGATTCAACCAGTTGAGTAGGTAACTTTCTAATAAACCCTACCGTGTCAGAGAGAAGAAAAGGAAGATTTTTAATCACTACTTTTCTAACCGTGGTATCCAAAGTAGCAAATAATTTGTTTTCTACAAATACTTCACTTTTTCCAATGGCGTTCATTAAGGTTGATTTGCCAACATTGGTATAACCTACCAAAGCAACGCGAACCATGGCGCCACGGTTGCTGCGTTGTATGGCCATTTGTTTATCGATGACGCGAATCTTGTCTTTCAATAAAGCAATACGATCGCGAACAATACGACGGTCAGTTTCAATTTCTGTTTCACCGGGACCACGCATACCAATACCTCCCCGCTGACGTTCCAAGTGCGTCCACATACCTGTTAAACGGGGAAGTAGGTACTGGCATTGTGCCAATTCGACTTGTGTACGCGCATAAGATGTCTCTGCTCGTTGCGCAAAAATATCCAAAATTAAGTTGGTTCTATCTAGTACTTTGCAGTCCAATTCTCTAGTGATATTTTTTTGCTGAGCCGGTGTTAACTCATCATCAAATATCACAGTTTTGATATCGTTGTCTTTTATATAGTACTTAATATCCTCAAGTTTTCCAGTTCCTACAAACGTTTTAGGATTGGGTTTATCCATCTTTTGTGTAAAACGCTTTACTACCTCACCACCAGCAGTATAGGTTAAGAACTCTAATTCGTCTAAATATTCGTTAAGCTTATCTTCACTTTGTTGTTGTGTTACAATCCCTACGACTATAGTTTTTTCAAAATCTATTTTTTCTTTCTCTAGCATGATATCATATTGTGGTGCAAAGGTATAAATTTAAGCGTCAAATTTTCTCACTTCTAATAGGAAGTTAAGTGTTAAAAAAATAAATATTATATGATTAAATGTTAAATGATTATTAAAATTATTTACTTTTGGAAGTTAAATAAACAAGATTAACCAAAAAATTACGCAAAACATGAAAAAAATTACTTTTGGTTTTTTCATGATGATTCTTCCTTATTTGGGTTTTGCTCAAGTAATCGATGAAGGATTTGAAGGAGCCACTTTTCCTCCAACAACACCAGGCAACTGGATTACCATGGATAATGGTATCGGTACTGGCGAAAGTTGGATTGAAACTACCGACCCAGCGAGGGTTTATGCAGGTCTTAAGGCCGCAATCATAGACCGGGAAAACATTGGGGCCGGAAATACCTCTCAAGATTGGTTGGTAACCCCACAAATTACGGTTCCAGCAAACGGACAACTTCGTTTTTTTACCAGACAAACCTTATTGGGGAATAATGGGTCAATTTATGAAATTCGAGTGTCAACAGATGCTAGTCAAACTAATCAGGCAGCTTATACAACTATTCAAACTTGGACCGAAAACAATTTGAATACTACTTATAATGTGTATGAAGAAAAAGCAGTCAGTTTGGCGGCTTATGCAGGCCAACAAGTTTATGTTGCTTTCGTAAAAGTAAATACACAGCCAACTGGGACTACTTCGGGAGACCGTTGGTTGATAGATCAAGTTAAGGTGCTTCAACAATGTTTGGATCCTAGTATTTTAACTACAGGTGCAATTACACCTACTTCTGCAGTGTTATCATGGACTAATAATGGATCTGCAACGAATTGGGAAGTGGTAGTGCAGCCAAGTGGAACTGGAACACCAACAGGAGCTGGTACTCCAGCACCTACCAATCCATTTACCTATACTGGATTAAATCCGGGCACCAATTATGAATATTATGTGAGATCGATATGTACTCTATCGAATAGTAATTGGGTAGGGCCATTTAATTTTACCACCTCACCATCAGGTTCTATTTGTAGTTCACCTATCATTGTAACAAGTTTACCTTATAGCCACACAGATAATACCAACACCTATGGTGATGAAGTAGATACACCTCAGGGTACAGGTTGTGCTGGTGGAGCCACCAACTATATGCAGGGAGCAGAAGTATTTTATTCGTATACTGCCAATTTTACTGGTAACATTACTGTATCAATGACACCTGGAGCAACAAATTCGAGTTTGTTTGTTTATGATGGGTGTGCTAACGTTGGGGTGTCTTGTTTAGCTGGTGTAGCCGATGCAACTGGTAATCCAAGAAATATAGCAACGATACCTGTTGTTTCAGGACAAACCTATGTATTTGTAATTTCATCAAGTTCTACTCCAGTAACAGGTATTCCTTATACTTTAATTATTCAACAAAAATTCTGTGATCCCCCAACAACATTGTCCGCTACAGCGACAACGACTACCGCTAGTTTGTCTTGGGCGAACCCTTCAGGAGCAACGGCTTGGCAAGTAGTGGTTCAGGATGCAGGTTTGCCGATTCCAACAGGATCAGGTACAGATGCCTTTGTTAATACCAATTTTACAGTAACTGGGTTGACTTCAGCTCATGCCTATGAGTATTGGGTTCGTTCTGACTGTGGAGGAGGATTATATAGCCCGTGGGCTGGACCTTTCCGTTTTAGTACCGAAATTTGTGATGCGGCTCAAAAATGTAATTATACTTTCAGATTGACAGACTCAGTAGCTGATGGATGGGACGGTGCTTTAATGCAGGTGAGACAGAACGGAATTGTAGTAGCTACTTTAGGAACTACATTTACCACTGGTGGAACCTTTAACCAAACAGTAGCTCTTTGTGAGAATTATCCTTTCGAATTGTACTGGCACGTGGCAGGAAGTTGGCCAGGAGAAGTAGGAATTACTGTAATTAATAACTTTGGACAAACATTGTTTACGAAACCAGCCAATTCTGGTGCTGCTAGTACTACTACTCCATTGTTTGCTACTGCATTTGATTGTGATGTACCGGCCTGTTTATTACCTTTGTCTCCAACGGATACTGCACCAACTACACAAGGGGCTACTTTGAACTGGACGCCGAATGGTGGAACGCAATGGGATATTTATGTGGTTCCGGCAACTCCACCTTCACCAGCACCAAATGCTTCAACCGTTCCTACTTTTGCAGGAGTTACAACTAGACCTTTTGTAGTAACTGGTCTCAATCCAAATACAACCTATTTGTATTATATAAGAACGGTTTGTTCTACTACTCAAGCGAGTAACTGGACAGTAGCGGGAGATTTTACTACGTTACCAACGTGTTCAAGACCAACAGTGCCAACTTCATCTGGAATTACACCGTATACAGCGAATCTGAACTGGACCCAACCGGCAAATCCTGGTGGAGGTACAGCAACGACATGGGAAGTAATTGTATTGCCTTGTGGTTCACCTGCACCGACAGAAACAACACCTACACCTTATCCTGGTGCGACAGTTACTTCTGTTAAACCTTTTACGGTAAGTGGTTTAACTCCAGTTACTTGTTATGACTTCTATGTGAGAGCTATTTGTTCAACTACTGATAAAAGCCCATGGTCTGTAAGTGGAACGTTCAATACCCCAGATGTTAATGATGAATGTATCAATTCGAAACAAGTACCGGTAAATCAAAATACACACTGTGAGCAAACTGTTTTTGGAACAGTTTCCAATGCCACAGCTTCAACGCAAGCAACTACTTGCGCACCTAACGATGATAACGATGATGTTTGGTTCCATTTTACGGCAACCGCAACAACTCATTATATCTCTTTATTGGAACCGGTAACCGATACTGCGGTTCCTCCAAGATTTCCTACAGCTACTCCAGGTGGACTTGGGTATACTTTGTATAGAGGCAATGATTGTAATAATCTAACTCAGATTAGTTGTAGAAGTGCAGCTAATGGAGCTATGGAAACCGGATTAGTAATAGGGGAAACCTATAAAATACGAGTGTATTCAAGAGGAACAGCAGCTTCTACCAAACGTTTTGAAGTTTGTGTGGGAACAAAAGTGATTTATTGTAATAACTCAATTCCGGCTTGTGCTGTAAATGATATTATTTTAAGAAATGATGTGGGTGTACCTTCAACACCGAATCCAATTAGTGGGACAACTACGGCTGCAGTTGGATGTTTAGGGAATGCGCCTTCACCAACTTTCTATTACTTGACTATCCCAGCAGACGGAAACTATGAGTATTTCATGGAGCAAAGTACAGATCCAACGTTTACTATTCGCGATTTAGATGTGGATTATGCGAGTTGGGGTCCTTACCCTAGTGTAGCTGCTGCTTGTGGTGCTATAACTGTAAGCAATGTAAGACCTGCACCAGATGGATGTAGTTATTCGGCAGCAGCCACAGAAACTTTAAAAATAAATGGTGCTATAGCAGGACAAGTTTATGTAGTTATGATCACCAACTTTACGGCGAATACACTTCCCGGAAAAAGAGGTTATATCCGTCTTAAAAGAATGGTTGGACCTACTCCTATAGATTGTTGTCCATTTGCTAGTTTTACTTACCCAGGTGGAAGTTTCTATTGCAAAGGATCTGGTGGTCCCAACCCAATACCAGTATTAAGTCCAGGTTCTACAGCCGGAACCTATACATCTTCACCGGCTGGTTTAGTAATTAATGCTACTACTGGAGAGGTTGATATGGCAGCAAGTACTATAGGTACTTATACAATAACCAGTACTATAATTGGAGCTAACGGATGTCAGACGTCAATTGCAACTTGGAGTATGACGATTTCTAACCCGGCGAATGCTACAATTTCGTATAGTGCACCTGAATTCTGTAAATCAGTAACAGCGGCACAGCCTGTAACTCAAACAGGTACTGTTGGTGGTTACTACTATGCTGTTCCGGCAGGTTTGTCAATTAATGCTTCAACGGGAGCAATTACTCCAAGCACGAGTTTAGCGGGAACGTATACCGTACGATATAATGTAGTGGTACCAGGATGTTCTTCAACACCATTTGAGACTACGGTTACTATAACGGCTTTACCGGTTGCTACTTTTGCCTATACGGGTACACCATATTGTCAAAATGCCGGAACGGTTAGTCCTACATTCAGCGGTGGAGGAGTTGCAGGTGTATTTAGTGCTAGTGCGACCGGATTGGTTATCAATCCTTCAACGGGAGTTATCGATTTGTCAGCAAGTACTGTTGGAACGTATACCGTTACCAACACGATTGCAGCTGCAGGAGGTTGTGCCGAAGTAACTGCTTCTACAACAATCACGATTACAGCACTTCCTGTGGTAACCTTTAACTATGCCGACAGTCCTTACTGTCAGAGTACAGGAACAGCAAGTCCAACATTTATCGGTGGTGGAACGGCGGGAACTTTTACAGCAGTGCCTGCTACAGGATTGACTATTGATCCTTCGACAGGAGTTGTTGATGTGACCAACAGTACACCAGGAACTTATGTAGTTACGAATACAGTTGCAGCAGCCAATGGATGCCAAGCAAATTCTGCGGATGCAACTATCATAATTAGAACTAACCCTATTGCAACAATAGGTTCAACCGATCCAGACAATACTATTTGTTCTAATGATACAGCGCAATTAACAGTGGTTCCAGGTAATTTCTTACTTGCCGATGCAACGTATGTATGGACATTGAACGGTACTATTCCTGTGGGTACTACAAGTTCTATTACACCTACAATGAGTGGGACTTATGAAGTAGTTGTAACATTGAATGGATGTACGAATACGACACCTATTACAACTTCATTTACGGTTAATTTTCAACCGAACTTTACATTATCCGGAACGAATCTAACCAAATGTGCTGGTGAAACAGCGGTGTTAACGGTTCAGCCCGTGAATTATTCGGTTACGGATCCATTAGTAGTTTATTCATGGACGTTAAATGGAAATCCAATTCCAGGTACAACAAATACAATCAGTGTTGTTGATTATGGTATGTATGAAGTAACGGTAAATAACCAAGGCTGTATCGCTTCTCAACAAATTGAAGTGGTTATGGATATGACCGATATTCCTATCACTACAGTGGGTGAATGTCAAGGAGCGCAGTATGTAATTACCGCTTCTCCTGTAAATGGTTCTTTTGATGGTGCTACTGCCACTTATGAATGGACAAACGAATCCTCTACGGTAATAGGAACAAACGCAAATACGCTTAATGTATCTCAATATATTTTGGATTATAATGTTCCGCTAGCTAGTTTCCCAATGACTTTCACGGTAAAAATCACAACAGCTCCTGATGGATGTGTTGATACACAAAGTTTTACAGTTGAAAGCCCTCAATGTGTCATCCCAAGAGGATTGTCACCGAATGGAGATGGAAATAATGATACTTTTGACTTAACTAGTTTGGGAGTTAAAAAATTATCTATCTTCAACAGATATGGTAAAAAAGTCTATGGTAAGACAAATTATACGAATCAATGGAGCGGTCAATCTGAATCTGGCGATGAATTACCAGATGGAACTTATTACTACGTTATTGATCAAGATAATGGTGAAACCAAATCAGGTTGGGTTTACATTAATAGATAAAAATAAGGCTTAGGCCCATGAGAATGGGCCTTGCTTTTGTATTAAACAAACAATTAAAATGAAGAAACTATTTCTTACTGCAATAATTGCATTTTCATTTTTCTCGGAAATGCAAGCACAACAAGATCCCCACTACACCCAATATATGTATAATATGAATGTCATGAATCCAGCCTATGCGGGTTCTAAAGAAAACCTTTCGATAGGATTATTATTCAGAAAACAATGGGTTGAAATTGAAGATTCCCCTACCACATTCACCGCATCAGGACATTCTCCCGTAGGTAAGAATGTTGGTTTAGGTTTGTCTGTTATTAGTGATAGAATTGGTCCTGTAGAGGAGAATAACATTTACGGTGATTTCTCTTATACTTTGAATCTAGGTGGTGAGCATCGATTGGCTATGGGTATTAAAGCGGGTGTTTCATTGTTGAACATCGGACTCAATAGCGAAATTGCATCGACTTTACCCGCTCCATCCGATGGTGCTTTCGCAGAGGACACTTCAAGTGCTAAGCTGAACATTGGAACGGGATTGTTTTATTATACGGATAAGTACTATTTGGCGCTTTCCGTTCCGAATATGCTTAAATCTGCTCATTTGGATTATAACGGTGTACAGTACGGTTCTGAAGTACAACACTATTTCTTAACCGGAGGTTATGTGTTCAACTTGTCCGAAAATACTAAATTCAAGCCTTTCTTTATGGTGAAATCGGCATTTAACGCGCCTACATCGGTAGACTTGTCTACTAACTTTTTATTCTTCGATAAGTTTGAATTGGGTGCAAGCTATAGAATTGATGATTCTTTCGGTGCTATGGTAAATTATAGAATTTCCGACGGAATGCGTTTGGGATATGCTTACGATCATATCGTTTCCGATTTGAATGTGGCTACTCCTTCATCGCACGAGTTTATGGTTTTATTTGATTTGAACTTCCCTAAAAAAGTGTCAAGTTCACCACGTTATTTCTAATAGGTTTAAAAATGAGAAAGATATACTTCAATATAAGTTTACTATTAGCTGTATCAGCTGGTATAGCACAAAATAAAGACACCAAAAGTGCGGACAAACTTTTTAACAGTTACGAATACATCAATGCATCCAAAGAATATTTAAAGCTTGAAGATAAAGGAAAAGCGGACTCTTATGTATACAAGCAACTAGGGGATTGTTATTATAACATCTTCAATGCTGAGGCTGCTGAAAAATGGTACGCGAAAGCTATCGCCGCGAAAGAACAAGATGCCGAAACGTATTTCCGATATGCTCAAATGTTAAAAGCGAACAAGAAATATGATGAAGCTAAAAATGCGATGGATAAATTTGGGGCATTAGCACCCAATGATGAACGTGCTAAAGCATCCAATGCTACTTCTATAAGTGCACTACAAAAAGATTCCAAAAACTGGGAAATGAAATCTGTTGGAATCAACTCTAAGTATTCTGATTTCGGAGCCTATTTGAAAGGTGATAAAGTATATTTCGCAAGCGCCAGAAATACGTCACGTAAAACGTATGAATGGAACGACCAGCCTTTTCTGGATTTGTATGAAGTGGATTTTAAAGAGGGTACTTTAGGTCAATCTCCTATTGAAGTTGCCGGATTAAACACTTCATTTCATGAAGGTCCGGTTGCTATTTCGGCAGATGGAAATACTATTTATTTTTCAAGAGAAAGTTTTTCAGAAAAACAATTTGTGAAATCATCAGATAAGAAGAATAGATTTGGTAAAATGTATCTTTTCAAAGCTACCAAAGACAATGGGAAATGGACGAATGTTACAGCGCTTCCTTTCAACGGTAAAGAATTCAATAGTAGTTCTCCTTCGCTAAGTGCAGATGGTACTGTGCTTTATTTTACTTCTGACAGACCAGGTGGAATTGGTAAAACCGATATCTGGAAAGTAGCTGTAAATGCTGATGGTACTTTTGGAACTCCAGAAAATCTTGGAAAAAGAATCAATACAGAAGGAAACGAACAATTCCCTTCGGTAACAGATAGCAATATTCTTTATTTTGCGTCTAATGGATTCAACGGATTAGGAGGACTTGATGTCTTTGAAGTCGATTTGAATGGAACAGAGCAACCTAAAAACCTAGGTGCGCCTGTAAATAGCGAAAAAGATGATTTTGCTTTTGCTTATAATGAATCTAAAAAAACAGCTTTCCTTTCTAGTAACCGAAATGGTGGTACTGGTGATGACGATATTTATATGGTATTGCCGATTTGTCATTTGGATTTAGTAGCATTAGTTCGCGATTCAAAAACCGGCTTGGCGATTCCGAATGCGAATATCATTGTATTGGATGAGAATAAGAATACGGTTATGTCTGGAACATCCAACGAAAACGGTGATGCCGATTTTCAATTGGATTGCGAAAAGAAATACGAAGTTTCTGTAGGTAGAGCAGGTTATTTGACTCAAACTTTCCCTGTATCGGAAACCAAAGGAAAAGTAAAAGTTGCTGCTAATCTGAATCCGGTTGAGGTGGTAATCACAGAGAAGGAAGTGATTTTGGGTGATGTGTATTTTGCTTACAACAAAAGCAATATTACGCCTCAAGGTGCGGCTGAGTTAGACAAATTGGTAGCTGTGATGAATGAATACCCGAACATGGTTATTTTTGCAAAATCGCACACCGATTCACGCGGTAATGATAAATACAACTTGAGTTTGTCAGAACGTAGAGCAAAAGCTACCGTGCAGTATATTATCTCTAAAGGAATTACAGCTGATAGAATTAGCGGACAAGGCTATGGAGAAACAGAACCAAAAGTGAATTGTGGTGATGGATGTACTGAAGAGGAGTATGCGCAAAACCGTCGTTCCGAATTTATGATTGTAAAAAAATAATTTTTTGTGTACAATACGATAAAAACGAACCCAAAAGGTTCGTTTTTTTATGTCTACTAGTTAAGAAGTTATGTTAACTTTATGAGCTTCTAAATTAGCCTTTAGTATGAAGTATATTGCAGTTTTATTAAGTTGCTTGCTCTCGGCCTGTTCTGCAAGTTTTGGGAAGTTGTCTCATCATTTGGTGCTTACGGATGTGAAACGGATTCTACAAAAAAAGTTATTGGAAGAACAAATGGATGGCAACCACTCGAAGTTGATACAGTTACTCTAAAGGAGAAAATTAATCTTAAGAAAAATGAAGGAATTTTTGAAAAAATTAAAAAATTTATTTCGGAGTAATAAGCGATATATAGTCTTAGTTTTATTGTGTTTGATAGGTTTGAAGTATTATACCAATTATATATACAAACGGGCTTTTGCTGAGTGTAAATCAAGTTTGCAGAATGAAAGTAATAGCGATATAGATATCGTTAAAGATAATGTATTCAAAAAACTTAATCAGCGAGTATACGATAGTTTGTTTATGTATGATGGACCAAAGAAAACATTTATGTATGCTATTGTTGTATCTAATAAATACAATTACAATGAAGCTTCATTTGAAATCTTTCATACTCTAGCAAATTTAAATGCTGACAATAAATTTAAAAGGATTCCAGATTTAAATTTTTTAGATAAAAAAACTAGAAATATGGCTCTTTTTTATTTGGAAAAATCTGCCAACGAAAATAATCCAAATGCGAAGTTTATTCTCGGTAAGTATTACATTTCTGGAGAGTATCACGATAAAAATGTTGATTTAGCAAACAAACTATTAAAAGATGCTTTAAAATTGAGTGGTGGTGTTTTAAAATGAGCAATCTGGATCGCGCGGATTTACTTCGTCAGTTCGGCTAAAGCCTCGATTGCAATCCGTGCCCACAAAGAATAGAAACTACAGCCGTAAAAAGTTGTAGTTTTATTTTTACTGATGGTAATGAAAATGATTTTAGCCATTGTTTTGTTAGATTTGTTTTGAAGAAGATTGCGGGCTTTATTCGGGTTATGTTTTGAATTTTCTATCTTTGTAAAGCACTTTAATGTTGTAAAATGTGTAGTTCTGATGAGTTCGTTCTCCTAATTTTTACCCAACTCTGACCGTTAATCTGCAATCGAATTCTAATAACAATTTTATTTAAGGGGCATGCGTTTTTTGTATTTATTAATCTTTTTTGTCATCGTAAGCTGCAATAAAATTGATTTGAATGACAATGAAGTGAGACTTATGGTCGATGGAGTGAAACACTCTGAATTTTTCTTTAGAAAATCAGGAGAAGTATCGCACATGAATATTTATTTTTCGGAAGGAAATATTGATGATGTACTTAGTTTTGACTATGTAAATGGTAATTTGGATCGTGTTCGTTCGGAATCCGATTATAAAACAGGCGGTGACTGGGAAACTGATTATTACAAGAATACCTTAGCTTTACATGAGTACCTGCTTAAAAACGGTGTTAAAGTGGGTCACCCTTTTTTGGTAGCAGAAGAAATGAATGACTTTTGCAAGTTGGCCGATGCTATCCAGTATTTTTCGAAGGGTGCAGATGATAAGGTAACGGCATTCTGGGCTAAAGATATCAACGTAAAAGCTGAATTTGATTCAAGCACCATTCGACGATTCATCTCTACGAATTCTGTAATTCATTATTTTGAATACGCTGTTAATAAGGAAGGATATTTGGTTTATGAGATTATTCAATTTGATCAAAGCGCTTTGAAAATCAGCTATGAGTATGAAGACAATAAAATTAGTAAAATAACGTATAAAGTTTTATACAGAAATGGTAAACTAGAACATTCACATAAAGAATTTTTGTATAAAGCTATTTAATGTTAGGATCACAGATTTAATTATATTTAGAAACCACTCATTACGAGTGGTTTTTGGTTTTATAGCGCAGCGAACTTTCTGGCTTTGATGCCAAGACTTTAGAAGGTAAACCTAGACAGCTTCTCCAGTGGACTAATTCTGTGATAATTTTTCGTGTTAAAAAAATTCTCACAAAGTTGTGATAAAATTGCTGTGATACAATAAATTATCACAAAAAAATTCTCACAGCGTAAAGACGGGTTACAAAGCAATTTTTAGGTATTACAACCAAACCTCATTCGCTTTGTAATTCGTAGGAAAGTAAGTCAGGTATTGTACCATACGTGGGTTACGCCCGTGATTGGCGGTGGCACAATGCGGTAACGCCTGATGCCAGATGATAAAGTCACCGGCTTCACCGGTAATGGGCACAAGTTCTTGGGTGAGTTTCTGTAAAGCGTATTCTCGCGGAGTTCTGTCTTTGGGGACTTGATGGATCCATTCTTCCATGCGGTGATGAAATCCAGGTATGCAATGAAAAGCGCCTTCGTGTGCTTCACAATCGCTTAAATACAATAAACCCTGCAAGCCCAAAGGAATGGGTTGGTGCAAACTTACATCCCAATGCAAACTACTACCTTTAAACGTATGCTGATCATTGACCGGCGGATTGAAACTTACTTTGTCAATGGTTTTGAAAAGGGCGTCGGATTGGTACAATTGCTCGTAGGCTTTTCGAATTTTTTGTGAATCGCGGTTTTGGTTCAAAATCGGATGGTCGGAAAAGTTGACCATCATGCCGCTTTGTTGCGGATGTTGTTGGTACCAGCTTTCGGGTGAGTCCGGATGCATTTCCAGAAACGTCCAAATGGCTTTTTGAGTTGCAAGGCAATCTTCCTTCGAAATGGCATTTTTTAGCACGATATAGCCATTTTTATTCCAAAACTGAATATCGGCATCGCTTAGAACGTTTTCGGTTATTTTGAGGCTATTTTCATTGTTCTGTGTAGCGTAACTTTTTACCCAGTCAATAAAAGTAGGTAAGGGAGGGTTTTCAAAATGCAAATACTGAAGAGCAACTTCTAGACTGATGTTGTAATGGTACAAACATTCGATTTCCTGATTCCAGGTAGTGGATAACGTAGTTTCTTTTTCAATCGTTCTTCGCCAGAAATTTTCGAGATAGTGTTGCATCGCCGTAGGTTTATTGACCTAAAATTAGAAGAATATAGCCAAAGTTAAAAATCAAGCAAAAAAAAACTCCCACAACTGTGGGAGTTTTGGTATGATAACGTACTCTTAGTTTACTATGATGTCGTCAATTTGAACAGTAGTAGTTAACGTTGGTGTTCCTGAATATTCAAAAACAAAGTAACCGTTTCCTGTTAAACCAGCAGGGATATTGTATGTTCCTGCAGAGTTGAATGCATTTTCAGATGCACCTGTAGCTGGGTAAGTGATATTGAAGCTAGAAGTGATGTTTGTGAAAGTGCTAGTGTTAATTGGGCTTCCAGGAGTATAATTTGCTGCTGTTACATAATATACCTGTAATGCAACTCCTTGGTTAAAACGCATTTCTTCTTTGAAAGTAAATGTGTTAGCCGCTGTAAAGTCAACAGGAACAAAGAAATATCCTTTAGCTGTTACGCTAGTTCCTCCACTTCCAAAAGAAGTTAACTCAATGTACTCGTTATTGCTGAATGTTTTCAATTGCCAGTATCTAGTTCCAACATAAGCATCATTGTAATATTTCGGGAAGTTCGTTTGATTTACTGTATAACCAGTTTCAAAGTTTTCTGTAAAAGCACCGCTGAAAGTTGCTGCAGCACCACCGATTACCGGGAAGAAGTCTATTCTGTCATTTGTTAATTTGATATCACTTTCATTTCTTACCATGAATTGGAAGTCAGAACCGAATTTTGTTAAAACTCCTCTGATTTTACCATTTTTCATGTTTACTTTGTTACCTGCAAAGTTAGCGAACTCACTTACTCTAACAATTAATGTGTTTCCAGAAGCATCCACAATAGTGTGGTTAGTTGCACCTCCTAAGTTGTTTACTGTTGGATCGAAATAGTTTTTATTATTAGATGCATCCGTAAACTGAACACCGTCTAATTCGATTAACATATTCAACAAGTTATTGTTTTTAGCAGCTGTGATATTTGCTGGTTTTTTAACAAAATCTTCTTCACTTACTTTTACACAAGAAGCTTTGATGATGTTTTTGAAATCTACACCTGCAATACGACCCACTTCGTCATCGGTTGCAACAGGAGTGTCATTGTCATACAAAGCACCAATTACAGTTGAATTGTTTTCGGTTACATAGTATAAGTCTTTCATTTTGACAAATACTTTTCTACCTGGCTCAAAGTAAGTATAAAGGTTGTATGCGTCAATTGGCATGCTAAATCCTACGCTACCGTCAACAGATGTGAATGACACAGACTTGTAGAAATTACCTGATTCGTCGCTTGAAGTTACATACGCTTCGATAACGTCATCACCAGTATATTTTGCATAAGTAGTAGTCGAAGTCGAAGTGATTTCACTAACTTGTTTTGTTACCGGAATGGTTTCACACTCACCTTCTAAACTCGGCTCATCATAATGTTCTTCAACACAACTAACGGTTGCCGCTAAGAGTAGAGATGAAAGTAAAAAACCTCTAAAGTTTAATGTTTTCATATTATTTATTTTCAAAAATTTTAATATTGTCTAATTGAAAAGTCGTTGTAGTACCGGCGTTTTTGCTACCCACATATTTGAATCCAATGCTGATGTCTTTTCCTTTGTAAGCATTCAAGTCGATATCACCACTCCCTACAAAATCATCTACCTGAGCAGTTGGTAATATTGGGTTCAATTCTACCCATGTTGCTGTTGCAATACCCGCTTGAGTACCATCATAATTTTCAGAAATATAAACGGTAAGATTTTTTCCAGTCCAGCTTCTTGCTTTTGATTGGAAATTAAAAATCCAATCTTTACTTGCATTAAGATTTACTTTAGGAGTTACTAACCATACTTCATCTGAAGATCCAGCAGTAGAGAAGAAAGAAGAAAAATCAGCATATTTATTGTTGCTGAAAGAGCGGCTATGCCATTTTCTTGTACCGGCTGGATTTACGTTGAAGTTAGACCATCCGCTTAAAGCAATAGCGTTTTCGGTTGCTCCGCTTCCTGCAGTAGTGCCTTCAAACCCTTCAAACAAAAGTACTTCTTTGATTTCAGGGATATCGAATTCAGATTCTGTATCACAGCTAACAACTGTTGCAGTTAAAGCTGTAAAAAGAAATAGTTGTTTTATGTATCTTTTCATAATTAGTTGCATTAGAAGTTAATGTATAAGTTCACAAAATAAGTTCTTCCGTATCCGTAGAAATACTTAGGTCCAAAAGTTCTTACACCACTTTGTAAATCTTCTTGAGCTGATGGGAATGTTGCTTTTCTTGATTGCTCAAAACCACCAGTTTTGAAAACTTCGTCCAATACATTGTTCACGGTAGCGAAGAAACCGAAAGTTGTTCCGTCCACTCTCCATGATTTACCACCAGATAAATTTAATAAATATAATTCATCTAGTTTTTCTTGTTGTAATATTTTTCTAACTGAAGCTTCATTAGCACCAGGGTAAGAAACGCCTGTGTTGCTGTCAATTGTGAAGTTGTTTGTTCTTAATACATTTGAAATTCCAACATAAGCATCGTCAAAATAGTTGTAGTTCGCAGAGATGAACCAGAAGTGAGGGTCTCTGTACTCTAAACCAACTGAAGCTGCTTTTTGTGGCATACCACCGATTCTGTATCCTTTTAAGTAGGTTTTACCGAAATCTTCGATAGGGTAAGTGTTAGTAGCCGATGCAGCAGCATCATTGTTAATTCTTAAAGTAGGGTTGTTATCATAGATATACTCACCGTAAGAAGCTGCAGCACTTGCTTTCAATGTAGAAGTAAATTGGTACTCCAATCCTAATTCTCCACCAAAGTTTTTCTTGTTCATACCTGTAACGATTTCACTTACGAAAGCATCTTCACTACCGTTGTTGTCGTCTTCGTCAGCTACACCTTCACCAAAGAAGAAAGCTACGTTCGTTGCATCTTGGATTTTAGAATAGAATCCAGTAATTCTTGATTTGAATTTTGGTGTTCTGATGATATAACTAGCATCAGCACTTGTAATTCTTTCGTCTCTTAAGTCTAAAGTTACATTGTTGTTCACACGAGCATTAGCAAATACATTACGTAAGCTAGGTGCTTTAGTCATGTACGCTCCGTTGAAATCCAATAAGTGTTGGCTTGACAATTTGTAAGTTAAACCCCCTTTGAAACCGAAGTTTTCGAAGATTTCTTTAGAACCTTTTCCGAAAGAGTTGTTGATGTAGTTTCCATTTCTGAATAAACCTTCTCTTTGGTATTGTGAACGAGAGAATGATTGTGCTACATAGAAATTAGCCGTTTTGTAGTTGAATTTGAATTGCGTAAATCCGTCAAAAACAATAGCATGTAGGTTATAGTTGTAACCAAAAGTTCCGTCTAATCCAATTTTTGCATCTGGATTGTTCATGTCAAACTGAGCTTTATCACCAGTGTAGAAAGAATCTGTGTTCAATACATAATCTGCACCTAATAAATCGATTACAGCAGCATAATTATGTGATTTTAATTTTCTGAAAGTAACACCACCATTCATACTGATGTTGTCAGACAATTGAGAGTTGATGATAGAGTTCGCAGAAATTTGCTTGTCATCACTTCTTTGCTCGCTTAAGAAATAAGCTGCCTTGTTTTGTCCGTTTTCGTCAACGGCTGTTCTTGTATTTCCTAAATACATGTCAGTCCAGTTGATTTGACCACCTTGTAGGAAAGCAGCTTTCAAACGATCTGCTTCAGCATAGTCAGGATACCATTGCCCTCCACTTGTGTGGTAATTCAAAGCATAACTTGGTAAGTTTCTGTAATAGGTTGGATCTGGGTTGTTACCGTAAGGGTATTCTAAACGTGTATTTCCAACAGAACCTGTTTGGTAAGCTACATTTGTATTCAATGTAGTTCTGTCATTGAATTTCCAGAAGTGGCTTAACATCATGATAGGTTCTTCGATGTTTCTGTCTCTTGAATTGCGTTTTCTTCCGTCTTGCCATCCCCAGTACGAGTTGTATTTGTATCCTTTAAGATCAATAACTTCTTGAGTATTAGGTGAAGTTTTTCCACGGCTGTTTTGTGCGTAAATTGAAGTAAAGTTTAATGCATGTTTTTTTCCAAATCTTTTTTCAACACTTGCAAATAATGAATTAGCTGCGTAATCTGTTCCTTCGAAATGTGCTTCTTGTGCCCATCTTCTACTAGCAGATACTACAAATGCCCATCCGTCTTTATCCAAACCAGAAGCATGAGTACCCATAGCTCTCCAGTTGTAGTTAGTGTTGGTTCCAGAATAAGAAAGTCTTGTTCCTTTTCTGTAGATAGATGCTCTTGTGTTGATTTCTTGAGTACCTAAGATACCACCGAAAGTATAATCAGAAGGCGCTGAACCCATTGTGAATTCCTGATTACGAGTTGCATCGTTCAAACCACCCCAGTTACCCCATTGTGGTCTGTTATCATATAACTTATTCATTACGATACCGTTAATCATAGTGGTACCGTACTCATTGTCTAAACCACGAATTCTGAAACGTGCACCACCCCAGTTGAAAGCAGCAGCTTGTTGGTAGGTGTCGCGTGATGCTTGCAATAATCCTGAAGTACTCTCAGAACCACTGTTGTCATCACCTAAATCATTTTCGGTAATCGTAATTAAACTAATTTGCTGTTCTGTAGTCTGAGTGTCCTCTTCTAAAACTACAACACCTAAATCTAAAGTCTGACCTGCTACGATTTCAATAGCAAGCATTTGTTCTTTGTAACCGTCGCTCTTCACTTGAAGAATCTGACCACCCAAAGGGACATTTTTGAACGTAAATTTACCATCCTGGCCCGTTACTTGAGTCAAATTAGTGTTTACGATCGATGTCACTACATTTTGTAAAGGATTTTGAGTTTTAGCGTCAAGAACAACTCCCGAAACTCCAGTAGGTTGTTGAGCAAAAACTAAAAATGCATGTAATACAAATAATGTACTAATAACAAGTTTTTTCATAAATAAG
Organism: Flavobacterium sp. GCM10023249; assembly: GCF_042653365.1. Taxonomy (NCBI): domain Bacteria; kingdom Pseudomonadati; phylum Bacteroidota; class Flavobacteriia; order Flavobacteriales; family Flavobacteriaceae; genus Flavobacterium; species Flavobacterium sp. GCM10023249. The sequence goes on along the minus strand of NZ_JBHSHZ010000006.1, from coordinate 481,811 downwards.
TTTAAAATTAATTCGAGTTTTCCCACTCTTTTTTCGAAAGCAGGGCGACAAATGTACATCTTTTAATAATATTATTTACTTTTGGCGCAACTTTTGTTATACATTTGACGAAAATTTTACATTGATGAATATGAAAATTAGGAATTTTACTTTACTGTTAATCATGTTGATAGCTTCTGGAATGGCAGCTCAGTCCAAGAAAATGGGCGTCCATACCATTGCTTTTTATAACCTTGAAAACTTTTTTGACACCGTTAATGATCCTAAGATAAATGATGAAGATTTTATCTATACTCCGGAAAATTATGCGAAAAAGATTGACAATTTAGCTAGGGTAATCTCAGGTTTAGGGACTAGTGATGTCCAAAAAAATGCTCCTATAGTGTTAGGGGTTTCCGAAATTGAGAATAGAACCGTTTTGGAAGATTTAATCAGACATCCATTATTGATTCAATTAGGCTACGGAATAGTTCATTTCGATTCGCCAGACCGTAGAGGTATCGATACTGGGTTTTTATACCAAAAGAAATATTTTCAACCGACTAGCTATCAGAATTATCCTTTGATTATTTCTGATGATATGACAGATAAGAAAGTAAAGGAAAAAGAAAAGGATAAAGTAGAAGATTCAGATGATAATGCTGTTGATAGTGCTACAAAAAGAATTTATACTCGTGACCAAATCTTAATGACTGGAAAACTAGATGGTGAAGAAATGAGTTTTATCGTGAACCACTGGCCTTCAAGAAGAGGTGGGGAAGCAAAAAGTAGTCCGTTACGTGAAGCGGCTGCGGCTTTGAACAAAAAATTAATCGATTCGCTACAGAAGATCAATCCTAAAGCTAAGATTTTTACTATGGGTGATTTGAACGACGGTCCTTTCAATAGAAGTATCAAAGTTATTTTGGGTGCCAAAGGTGATGAAAAAGAGGTAAAACCACTTGGTTTGTACAATCCAGCTGAGAAAATGATGAACAAAGGAATCGGTACTTTAGCACACCGTGATGCTTGGGATTTCTTCGATCAAATTATTATTTCAGAAGCGTTGTTACCTAAAAATAATGATTTTTCAACTTGGAAATATTGGAAAGCTGGAGTCTACAATAAGCCATTTATGATTCAGCCAACGGGTCAATACAAAGGATATCCATTACGAAATTCAAACGATGGACCTGGTTTTTCCGATCACTTCCCGTCGTATATCTATTTGATTAAAGAATTCAAATAATACCTTAAATCCCGATTCTTCGGGATTTTTTATTTCTTAACTTTACCCTAAAAATAAGTCATGTCAATAGCGAAACCTTTCAACTTAAACAAGTGGATAGAAGAGAACCGACATCTCCTGAAACCGCCTGTAGCGAATAAAAATCTGTATGTGGATTCCGGAGATTATATCGTAATGATTGTTGGCGGACCCAATGCCAGAAAAGATTATCATTATAACGAAACCGAGGAGTTGTTTTATCAACTCGAAGGTGAAATTACCGTTTACATTCAAGAAAATGGTCGTAAAAAAGCAATGCAACTTTCCGCAGGGGATATGTATTTGCATCCGGCAAAAGTACCTCATTCACCCAATCGTACAGTGGGCTCCATTGGTTTGGTCATCGAACGCAAACGCACCGAAGGGAAGGACGGTTTATTGTGGTTTTGCGACAACTGTAATCATAAACTGCATGAAGTCTATTTCGGTTTGGAAGACATTGAGAAAGATTTTTTACAGCATTTCAAGGATTTCTATACCTCAGAGGAGAAAAGAACTTGTTCGGAATGTGGTACTGTAATGGAAGCCGATTCTCGATTTATCAAGTAGCCATTTCCTGCTTTTCGTTTTAGTTTTTTTGTAAAAAGCACAAAATTGTAAACGGTGCAGGAGCTCCTACTGTCGCTCTGCAAAGTTTCAATTTCCAGGCTTTTCACTTCAAAAAGCTATCACTTTAATCAGGGCTAAATATTCAAAAAAAAGCATACATTTGCACGAAATATAACAAATCAACTTAAAAAAGTTACAATGTCAACAATAGCGCAACAATTCGGAATTACCGAGGCCTTACAACAATTAGGTATTAAAGAAATAAACTTGGGATCTTCTACAGGTTCCAACTGGTTTGCTAATGGCGAAATCATCGAATCCTTCTCTCCGGTTGACGGAAAATTGATCGGAAAAGTACAAGCTTCAACTGCAGCAGATTACGAAAAAGTAATGCAGGCAGCAACTGAAGCGTTCAAAACGTTCAAAGTAATGCCAGCTCCAAAAAGAGGAGAAATCGTTCGTCAGTTTGGTGAAAAACTAAGAATTCACAAAGATGCATTAGGGAAATTGGTTTCTTATGAGATGGGGAAATCTTTGCAAGAAGGTTTAGGTGAAGTACAGGAAATGATCGATATCTGTGATTTCGCAGTTGGTCTTTCTCGTCAGTTGCACGGTTTAACTATGCACTCTGAGCGTTTCGGTCACAGAATGTATGAGCAATATCACCCACTTGGAGTTGTAGGAATTATTTCTGCGTTCAACTTCCCGGTAGCAGTTTGGGCTTGGAATACAGCATTAGCTTGGATCTGTGGTGACGTTTGTGTTTGGAAAGCATCAGAAAAAACACCTTTGTGTTCTATTGCTTGTCAAAACATTATCGCTGAAGTACTAAAAGAAAATAACTTACCGGAGGGTATCTCTTGTATCATTAATGGAGACTACAAAATTGGAGAGTTAATGACGCACGATAAGAGAGTTCCATTGGTATCTGCAACAGGTTCTACACGTATGGGTAAATTAGTTGCTCAAGCTTGTGCAGCTCGTTTGGGTAATTCTTTATTGGAATTAGGTGGAAACAATGCGATTATCGTAACTCCAGACGCCGATATCAAAATGACAGTTATCGGAGCAGTATTCGGAGCTGTGGGAACTGCGGGACAACGTTGTACTTCGACTCGTCGTTTGATTATTCATGAAAGTATTTATGATAAAGTGAAAGATGCGGTTGTAGCGGCTTATGGTCAGTTACGTATTGGAAATCCTTTGGATCAAAATAACCACGTAGGGCCACTTATTGATAAAGATGCGGTGGCAGCGTATAACAATGCATTGGAAAAAGTAGTAGCTGAAGGTGGAAACATTATTGTAGAAGGTGGAGTTCTTTCTGGTGAAGGTTACGAAAGTGGTTGTTATGTGAAACCAGCTATTGCTGAAGCTCAAAACCATTTCGAAATCGTTCAGCATGAAACCTTTGCGCCGGTATTGTACTTATTGAAATACAGTGGTGATGTTCACAATGCTATTGAAGTACAAAACGGAGTAGCACAAGGATTGTCTTCTGCAATTATGACAAATAACTTACGTGAGGCGGAAGCATTCTTATCTCACGCTGGTTCAGATTGTGGTATCGCTAACGTAAATATTGGTACTTCAGGTGCTGAAATCGGTGGCGCTTTCGGTGGTGAAAAAGAAACTGGAGGAGGCCGTGAGTCTGGATCTGATGCTTGGAAAGTTTACATGAGAAGACAAACCAATACAATCAATTATACTACAGATTTGCCGTTGGCACAAGGAATTAAATTTGATTTATAATTCTTTGATTTTTAATAAATTAAAGCGCTGCAATTTTGTAGCGCTTTTTTTATATCCCTTATTTTAGGGAGTATTATTTTTCCTTAAAGTCGTTAATCGGATTATCAAAACATCTTATCGAAAACTCTTGCCAAAAAGTGTTAAGAAGGAATTTAATGTATAATTTTATTCCAAATACCACACCCATTTTATTGTGAATTACTAAGAATTCAACTTTCTGTTTCGGCAACTTCAGATGCTGAACATTTTTTTTATTATCCTCTTAGTATTCAGTTAATCAGCTTTCAATACTATTATTAACTAAAAAAAGAATCGATTATGAAGATAACTCGACTTTTATTCTTATTGTGTATTTGCACGTTTAGAAGCTTTGGGCAAGATTGTGGTTTTTCGTTCACTTTAAATGCCGATGCTACCGATATATGTCCCAACGGATCAGTAAACATAACTATGTCTGACAGTGAGACTGGTATTGACTACAACTTAGTTGACGTCAGTACAAACAGCACAATTGCTACCATTGCCAATTCTCCGGGAGGTACCATTACTTTCAATGGTGTTTTTCCCTCTGCAAGCACTACTTACAAAGTAACGGCAGGCAATCCAGTGGTTTGTGATTATGCTGCTTTTACTACATCGGTTACAGTTTATTCTTTACCTGATATTGTTTTGTCCTCAGTAAGCGAAAATCAAACGGTTTGTATCAATGCGCCATTAGTTGACATTAGCTTTAGTGTAACCAACGCCACAGGAGCGTCAGCAAGTAATTTGCCCCCAGGCGTAACCGGGAATTATGATTCTGGAACTGGAATTTATACGATTAGTGGATCGCCAACTGTTTCAGGAACTTTTAATTATACTGTTACTACTAGTGGTGGTTGTAATCCATCAGATTCATTGGGTGGTACAATTACTGTAACCCCGGCGATGACTTTGGCCTTAACTTCGGCCAACAACAATCAAACACGTTGTGTTAATGCGTCAATTGCAAATATCACCTATGCTGTAGGCAATGCAACTGGGGCTTCAACCAGCGGATTGCCGGCGGGAGTAACCGGAAGTTATAATTCAGGTACAGGTGTGTATACGATTAGTGGATCGCCAACTGTTTCAGGAACTTTTAATTATACTGTAACTACCAGTGGTGGTTGTAATCCATCTGCTGCTTCAGGTGGTACAATTATTGTAACCCCAGCAATGACTTTAGCCTTAACTTCGGCGAATAATAATCAGACAATTTGTATCAATACTGGAATTGCATCAATTACCTATGCTGTAGGCAATGCAACCGGCGCTTCTGTTATTGGTTTACCAGCGGGAGTAACCGGAAGTTATAATTCAGGTACAGGTGTGTATACGATTAGTGGATCGCCAACAGTTTCAGGAACTTTTAATTATACTGTAACTACTAGTGGTGGGTGTAATCCATCAGATTCATTGGGTGGTATAATTACTGTAACCCCAGCAATGACTTTGGCTTTAACTTCGGCTAATAACAATCAAACCCGTTGTGTTAATGTGGCAATAGCAAATATCAGCTATGCTGTAGGCAATGCAACTGGGGCTTCTGCTAGTGGTTTACCAGCGGGGGTAACCGGAAGTTATAATTCAGGTACAGGTGTGTATACGATTAGTGGATCGCCAACTGTTTCAGGAGCTTTTAATTATACCGTGACTACCAATGGTGGTTGTAACCCATCTGCTACTTTAGGTGGTACATTTACTGTAACCCCAGCAATGACTTTGGCTTTAACTTCGGCCAATAACAATCAAACCCGTTGTGTTAATGTGGCAATAGCAAATATCACCTATGCTGTAGGCAATGCAACTGGGGCTTCTGCTAGTGGTTTACCAGCGGGAGTAACCGGAAGTTATAATTCAGGAACGGGTGTTTTTACGATAATTGGAGCTCCAACTGTTACTGGATCATTTAATTATACCGTAACTACCAGTGGAGGTTGTACTCCGGCAGCATCTTTAGGCGGAACGATAACTGTTCCTCCAGCAATGAGTTTGTCTTTGACATCAAGTAATAATAATCAAACTGTTTGTATCAATGCAGCGATTGCTAATATAACTTATAATGTTGGTAATGCGACAGGAGCTTCGATAAGTGGCTTACCTGCAGGAGTCTCCGGCAATTATAGCGGAGGAATATTCACTATCAGTGGAACACCAACGGTTTCAGGAACGTTCAATTATACTGTAACTACCAGTGGAGGTTGTACTCCAGCAGCATCTTTAGGTGGAACTATAACGGTAACGCCAGCGATGACAATTGCTTTGACTACAGCCAATAACAACCAGACAGTTTGTATCAATTCTTCTATTACGAATATTAGATATTCAATTGGAAACGGTACTGGCGCATTAGTGGTGGGTTTACCTGCTGGTCTTTCCGGAACTTATAATCCAGGACCTGGAACCTATACGATTAGCGGAAGTCCAACCGTATCCGGCACATTTAACTACACCGTAAGTGCAACGGGTGGTTGTAATAATCCTCCAGCTACATTAGGTGGAACGATAACGGTAACACCAGCCATGTCATTGGCTTTAACATCAGCCAATAATGTTCAAAACCGTTGTATTAATGTTGCCATAGGAAGTATTACTTACACTGTTAGCAATGCAACAGGCGCTTCAGTAACCGGTTTGCCTGGCGGGGTGACCGGAAGTTATAGCGGGGGTCTATTTACAATTAGTGGAACTCCAACTGCTTCGGGAACATTTAACTACACAGTGACTACAAATGGCGGTTGTAATCCTGCTGCATCTTTAGGAGGAACGATTACAGTAACACCAGCCATGACTTTGTCGTTAACATCGGCAAATAATAATCAAACTGTTTGTATCTCTACTGCACTTGCAAATATTAATTATAACGTTGGTAATGCTACAGGAGCTTCGGCGAGCGGATTACCATCTGGGGTGGTTGGTAATTATAATGCAGGAGTTTTTACAATTAGTGGTGTACCAACAGTGTCGGGAACTTTTAATTATACCGTGACTACAAGTGGAGGTTGTAATCCTGTTGCTTCTTTGGGAGGTACTATTACAGTTACTCCGGCGATGACTTTGGCCTTGACTTCTGCGAACAATGTTCAAACCCGTTGCATCAATGTAGCGATTGCTAATATAACGTATACTGTAGGGAATTCGACCGGAGCTTCGGCAAGTGGTTTGCCTGCGGGGGTTACCGGCAATTATAGCGGAGGAACATTTACTATCAGTGGAACACCAACAGTTTCAGGAACTTTTAATTATAGCGTGACTACAAGTGGCGGTTGTAATCCTGTTGCTTCTTTGGGAGGTACTATTACAGTTACTCCGGCGATGACTTTGGCCTTGACTTCTGCGAACAATGTTCAAACCCGTTGTATCAATGTAGCGATTGCCAATATTACGTATAATGTGGGTAATGCGACAGGAGCTTCAGCAAGTGGTTTGCCTGCGGGTGTTACCGGCAATTATAGCGGAGGAATATTCACTATCAGTGGGACACCAACAGCATCCGGAACATTTAACTATACAGTGACAACCAGTGGTGGATGTAATCCGGCAGCTACTCTAGGAGGTACTATTACGGTTACTCCGGCTATGACTTTGGCCTTAACTTCAGGTAATAACAATCAAACCCGTTGTATCAATGTAGCGATTGCCAATATTACGTATTCGGTTGGCAATTCGACCGGAGCTTCGGCAAGTGGTTTGCCTGCGGGTATAACCGGCAATTATAGCGGAGGGATATTTACTATCAGCGGAACACCAACAGTATCCGGAACATTTAATTATACGGTGAATACCATCGGTGGTTGTAATCCTGTTGCTTCTTTGGGAGGAACGATTACAGTTACTCCAGCAATGACGTTAGCTTTAACATCAGCGAATAATAATCAAACTCGTTGTATCAATGTAGCGATTGCGAATATTAGTTATAATGTGGGTAATGCAACTGGCGCTTCAGCAAGTGGTTTGCCTGCAGGTGTAACCGGGATTTACAGCGGAGGAATATTCACTATCAGCGGAACTCCAACAGCATCCGGAACATTTAACTATACAGTGACAACAAGTGGTGGTTGTAATCCTGTAGCTTCTTTAGGAGGTACTATTACGGTTACGCCAGCAATGACATTGGCTTTAACATCAGCTAATAATAATCAAACCCGCTGTATCAATGTAGCGATTGCCAATATTACGTATTCTGTTGGTAATTCGACAGGAGCTTCGGTAGTGGGATTGCCTTCAGGGGTTAATGGGAATTATAGTGGAGGTATATTTACTATTAGTGGATCACCAACAGTTTCGGGGACATTCAATTATACTGTGACTACGACAGGTGGATGTAATCCTGCAGCTGCTTTGGGAGGTACTATTACCGTGACTCCGGCGATGACATTGACATTGACTTCAGCGAATAATACCCAAACGGTTTGTAATCGTACACCAATTGTTACTATTACCTATTCGGTAGGAAATGCAACAGGGGCTTCGGTAAGTGGTTTACCAGCAGGTGTAACTGGGAATTATAGTGCTGGTGTATTTACTATTAGTGGATCACCAACAGTATTCGGAACATTTAACTATACCGTGACAACCAGTGGCGGTTGTAATCCGGTAGCTTCTTTAGGAGGAACGATTACATCCATTCAAGAATCTATAGATGGAGCGGTAACTGTTTCACAACCAGGTGTTACGCCAGTGGTTAACATCATTACATTGTGTCATTCGGGAAGTGGTACTCTTTATCTAAGTGGCCATGTGGGTGCCGTATTACGTTGGGAATATTCTTCAAATGGAGGGTTGTCATGGATAGCTGTCGACAATACTTCAGATACCTATGATTATGTAAATCTGACTCAAAGTACTGTTTTTAGGGCTGTTGTTCAAAATACCGGTTTATGTAGTATTGCTTATTCGGCAAGTTCGATGGTAAATGTTATTCCAAACGTAAAACCGAATCCAGTAGTGGCAACACCGCCAATTATTTGTAACGGACAAAGTTCGGTGCTTACCTCTCAAAGTGGATTTGCTACGAGCCAGAATCTGGCTACCGGAGGTACCTTTAACGATGCCAATCCAGGAGGATGGGGAACTGATGGTCAATTTACCGGAAACTATCTTTCTTCCAGCGGAAGTAATACTAATGAAAACCCTTTCGCGTTGAGTGCGAGTAACAATGGAACCTATTCAGGTATATTATGTGGCTCTTCCGGAAAATTCGCCATAGTGCATGGTGATATTTGGGGAGCACCAAATAACGGGACTTCTTATATGGAAACCATGGCATTTAGTACTTTTGGGTTAAGCAGTGCAAACTTACAGTTCAATCATGCTTACCGATTGTATCCGGGAGCCAATATAAAAATTGAACTTTCGTTAAATGGAGGTACATCTTATCCAATTACACTTTATACACAAACGGGATCAGCTCCTTATGTTGAACAGACACCGTTTAATATTTTCACGACTTTATTGAATTTGAATTTGGATGCTTATATCGGTCAGCCGAATATGCGAATCAAGTTTACTTATTTCTCTAACAATACAGACAGTTTATGGGTGCTGGATAACATTACGATTCCGCAAGCGCCAGTTGGTTTGACTACTGAATGGGTTGATGTGAGTACCAATACGGTCATTAGTACTACTTCAACTGCTACAGTATCACCAACTGTAACTACTACATACGCTGTTACTTCATTATTGAGTGGATGTGCTAGTACCGGACCAGAGGGAACCACTTATGTAACCGTAACCGTTAATCCAAGACCAACAGCTGCTATTGGAACATCTCATACCATTTGTAATAATACATCAACTACACTTAGTATCAATCTGACTGGAACTGGGCCATGGTCTATTACCTATAATGATGGAACTGTTAGCACTACTGTAAATAATGTAAATACGAATCCTTATATCATTACGACTCCCGTTTTAACCACTAATAAAACATATACTGTTACGGCATTAAGTGATGCCAATTGTGTGGCTGTTCCAGCAGATATTTTAGGAAGTGCGGTTGTCACAGTGTTGAATGGTACAGTTGGATTGTGGACAGGAGCTGTAAGTGATGACTGGTTTGATTGTTTGAATTGGGCTGGTGGAGTTCCAACTATAAATGATGACGCAGTAATTCCTGCAGGTGTTCCGAATATGCCAGTGATTAGTGGTGGTGGTGCCAGATCTGCATTGGCAGTTGGTCCTGCTACAGCCAGAGACTTAATAGTTAATACTAATGCGTCACTTACGATGAATAGTGGTTCTATATTGCAGATTGGTAGAAATTGGCGAAATAGCGGTGTGTTTAATTATGGAACAGGGACGGTCGAATTCGTTGGGTCAACACTCAATCAGGTTCAGTTGATTAACACTGGTATCAAAACTAATGAAGGATTTTATAATTTGACACTCAGAAACAGTAATGGTGCAAAAGGAGTTAATTTGCCTGATGCCTTCGAATTAACGGTTGAAAATAACCTAACATTGGAAAGTGGAGATTTACGTTTAACTGGTGAAGCGCAATTGGTTCAATTAGGTGAAGATTCAAATCCTTTAGTAGGAACGGGTAAATTGTTAAGAGATCAACAAGGGACTAAAAGTAGTCGCCATTATAATTATTGGTCATCACCAGTGAGTACTGACAATGTTAATTATAGTTTGGGAGCGATTTTAAAAGATGGAACCGATGTAACTACCAATCCGTTTAGCACTACTAATATTTTATTTGGCATTGGATATGACTTTGCAGATGGTCCTGTGTCCAATCCAATTAAAATTAGTACGAGATGGATTTATAAATATTCTCCATCTAGTTTAGGATATAATGGATGGATAAGTATAGCACAAAACGGATCGATTAAAGCTGGAGAAGGTTTTACCATGAAAGGTGTTGATGGAACTGCCTTAGCATCCAATTCCCAAAATTATGTTTTTACTGGAAAACCGAATAATGGAGATATTACCCTTCCTTTCGGAGCAGGTCAAAAATATTTAGTTGGGAATCCTTATGCTTCTGCTTTGGATGCCGATGAATTTATTCGTGATAATATTAAAGATGGAGGTAGAGCAACAACGAACGTTATCAATGGAGCACTTTATTTTTGGGATCATTTTGGAGGATATTCACATTACTTGGCTGATTATGTAGGCGGTTATGCAACCTATACTCTGATGGGTGGGGTGGTAGCTGTATCTAATGATCCTAATACAGCCAATACCGGTCAGACAGGTTCTAAAATACCTAAAAAATACATTCCGGTGGCACAAGGGTTTTTTGTTAGTTCTTCTACAGACAACTCATTGATTGCCAATAATCCGAATTTAATTTCGCCTATTACTGGAGGTACTTTGGTTTTCAAAAATAACCAACGAAAATTTGCAAGAGAATCTGGTGGAAATTCATTGTTTATTCGACCGGGAGAACCAATTGATGAATCAGATTCGGATGCGCGAGAAAAAATACGAATTACTTTTAAATCACCATCAGGAACCTACAGACAATTACTTTTGGGTGCTGATCCAAGTGCTAGTAGTTATTATGATTTAGCATACGATGCGCCAATGATTGATGTTAAACCGGAAGATATGTATTGGCAATTGGGTAATAGTAAATTCATTATTCAAGCATTGTCGGATTTTAATTCGGGACAAAAGGTAGCATTAGGAATCAAAATTGAAACTCCAGGTGTTAGTACCATTGCGATTGATAATCTTGAAAATATCGCTAACCATAAAGAAATTTATATTTATGATGAACTTACGGGTATCAGCCATGATTTGAGAGCCTCTAATTTTGAAATTAACTTGGAAAAAGGAGAATACTTGAACCGTTTTTCATTGCGATTTGCCAAACCAATACTAAATACGATTTCAGATGCATTGAATGTCTATTTTACCTCGGTTGATTATTCGCTTAACATTACAGGAAACAAGTCGATTGTGAAAGAAGTGTATGTTTTTGATATTCTTGGACAATTAGTTGTACAACCGGATATTGAAAATCCTTCGAACGCAAGTATCAAAATACCAATCAAACAGTTTGCTCAAGGAACTTATATTGTAAAAGTAATTTCCAATAATGGTGAGCTAACTAAAAAAATAGTATTGGAATAATAGTTGTTAGTTGATTTTTAAAATGGAAAGAGCTCTCCTTGTTTATAGGAGAGCTCTTTTTAGTGTATAAATTGATACGATTTATTTTGTTTTCTTAACGTATTGTGTCAAAATTACAATGTGTTGACCTTCCACTCTGCCTTCAATTTGATCGGCATTGTCCCAGACCAATTTGATGTTGTGCACTGCAGCACCTCTTTTTGCTGTAAAATTTGCTCCTTTTACATCCAAATCTTTAATCAATACTATTGAATCACCATCTGACAAAATATTACCATTACTGTCTTTGTGAATGATTTTTCCTTCATCATCATCGCCTTCACCTGTAGCTTTAGCCCATTCCAAAGCTTCCTCATCCAGGTACATCATATCGAGTAAATCGTTCTTTTTCAGTCGAGTTAACATTCGCCATGCCACAATTTGTACCGGTAGATTTTCATTCCACATACTATCTGATAAGCAATGCCAGTGGTTAGCATCTGTCGTTTCAGGGTTCTCTATTTGAGAAACACAGGTTTTACAGGCCAAAATGGATTGTTCTAGACTTTCGATGGTGTTAGGCGCAACATTAAATACCTGCAAATCGTGAGGATTGCCACACAATTCACACAAAGAATTGCTTCTGTCTTTAAGTTTTTTTTCTATTACGCTCATTATAAGTTGAATACCATACTAAAGTTAGCGTAAAATTGGTTGTTAAGTTCTTCAAAACCTTGAACGTTTGTATCGTATTTAGCAAAAGGAACACCGAATTCAGTTTGTAATCCGAAACCTTCCGAAAAGAAATAACGAACGCCTAAATGACCACCAAAGTTTTTTACTCCTAAATCCAAACCTGGGTAAATGTCTATTTGTTCCGGTAATGTCATAACGTTACCTATGTTGGCATTGAATCTCAATTTAGCATCAATACGATCTTTAAATTTAGGTTTAATGGTTTCGTCTGCAACAGTTACTTCTTTAACATCCAATAAATAAGAGGCAGAGAAACCGATTGAGATATTTTCACCTAAACCAAAATCAGAGCCTACATTCAAACCGGTTCCGCCGTCTTGAAAATTAGCACCAATGTGCATTTTTGTATCTCCTTTACCGGTATAAGCTTGTTGAGCATTTGCAAGAAATGCCGAGAACAAGAATACCAATGTTAAAATTTTATTGTTCATTTTTTTGTAAATTAATTCAGGGGCAAAGATAATAAGTTCCGTTTAATTTCGTCCATTTTCATTAGGGTACAATTTGTATACTGGATCGCTTTGCCAAAATTGCTTGGAATCGATATCCAAAACAGTTAATGGACCTTTAAATGCGGCGCCTGTGTCTACATTCCATACATTGGCTTTATTAACAGGAATGGTTTGTCCGATTTGAGTAACTGGTGTGTGACCGATATAGATTTCATGGTATAGACTCAGTCTTTTAGGAAAATAAGGTGAATCTTTAGGTATCGATGGATCGAGTGATAACGCTAATTCCCATAAAGTACGGTCCCAGTAAAGCATTCTAGGGAAATGTTCTATAGTTACTCCTTTGAGGTTCGTAAATCCGGCGTGGATAAAAAGCCGATTTTGTTCGTCAATATGGTAGTTTTTTAGTTTTAATAAAAAATCAATGTGTTTTTCTTTAGACGATTCGCTGCAATTTTCATAGGCTTTCACTGTAGATTCCCCACCATGATTGTACCACATTGGGTTGTCATGGTTGTTTTGTAACCAGTGCAAAACCAGTTCGTCATGATTGCCTCTCATGAAAATGCAAAAATATTTTTTCTCTAAATCTATAAGAAAATCAAGCAGTTGAGGTGATTCACTCCAACCGTCTAGGTAGTCGCCCAAAAATATTAATGTATCATTTGCCGTTATCTTAACCTGATTTAAAACTTGTTGTAAAGCTTTTAAACCACCATGAATATCGCCAATTACCAAAGTCCTTTTAACCATTTAATTGTAATTTAACAAAATATGCGGAAATTCCTCAATTCTTTGTCGAAAATCCTTTATAATTTAGAAAATTATAAATGACACCGCTTTTTGAATTAAAAAAAAGCATTTCCAAAAACAAATAGTAACCTTAAAATTTTGAATTATGAAAACTTTAGTCCTATCTATCAGCTTTTTTGTATTGACAGTATCGCCTTTAACCTGTTCGTCTGAAATTTCGACATTTACAGGAGAAGAAGAACAAACACCCTCTGTTCAAGAGAATGTTCAGGAAACTGTTGAGATTGATCCAATCGTTATGCCTAAAAAACCATAGCCTCAACATTGCAATTGTTATACAAAAATAAAAAGAATTAACCGCCAAATAATGTAACATTATGAAAATTTTAGTTTTGTCCATAAGTTTTTTCATATTAACAGTTTCTCCTTTTACTTGTTCCTCAGAAGTAATTGAAGTTGCTGAAAATCAAGAACAAGCCCCGGCTGCATTAGATGCTGTTCAAGAAAATGTTGAAATAGATCCTATTGTAATGCCTAAAAAACCATAGACGCCCCCAATGAGTTGTAATATATTAGATGTAAATAACTTTTAAAATTAATATCATGAAAACAATTGTGTTGTCTCTTAGCTTTTTTGTGTTGACTGTGTCACCATATACATGTACATCAGAAATGATGGAAGAAAATAAAGAAAAAATAAATCAAAATGCACTCGAAAATTCGCATCATTTCCAAAGCGCGGAAATAGATCCAATTGTGATGCCAAAAAAACCGTAATTTCCCTTTAAAAGGTAAATTCAAGTATAAAGCTATTGGTTTTATACAAGAACAATTTCGTTTAATTGTTTAAGCGTAAATAGTTTAAGAGGGTGTTGCAAGAAACAATGTTCTGACAATACGCAATGATTGAAATCCATAATGTCAATAAAACAATGGTTTTGGAAATAGCTAAGGGAACAACAATTAGGTACGAACAATGTGCCATGAAATAGTTCACTTTCCTTTATTTATCTTAATGGTTACGTTTGTTTTGGAGAGAGTCAATAAAATGTTGCAGACTCAGTATTACCAATGTCAGAATGACGAACTTTGGTATTGGTGTGAAAAAAAATGCAGAAATTAGTCCCACATTACTGCTAAATAACCCTTATTTTTTTTAATTGAAAAGAAAAACCTACAATTAAAGTCTGTTTTTATACCATATTTTTTTTTAATGTAGTAGATTTGATAAATAGATATATCAAACTAACAAAATTGAAGAAAATATATTATATACTTTTGTTTTTTGGTCTTTTTTCTTGTCGCGAGGAAAAGAATAACTCTGATTCTGTGTCCAATCAAGAAATAGAATCACTGTTAGTGAAAGCAAATGATTTTGAAATATCGAACAAACAACGAGTAGTAATTGCCAATCAAATACTAACGTTGTTGCAGAATCAACCCAATGATTCTTTAAACCGTGCGCGTTATTTTAAATTAGCTGGCCGTTTTTTTAATGCAGAAGATTATGCCAAATACTTGTATGTTTGTAGAGAGCTGCATAAAATGTCTGATCAAGCCGGGGATACACTCGGAATTGCAAGGAGTTTGAACTATATCGGTGATTACCACTACAGCCGATTCAAAAACGACAGTGCTTATTACTATTACATTAAAACTGAAAAAGCGTATTCGCATCTTAAAGGAAATCCTGAGGTACTTCGCGTAAAATTCTGGAAAGCCAATATCCTATTGCATGAGAAAGATTTTACCGGCGCAGAAACCGCTACAATAAGTATTCTCAAGGAAGCCATGACAGGTAAAGATGCCCGTTTGGTTTATGATTGCTATGTCACTCTAGGTAATGCTTTGGAAGGATTGAATAATCTCGACGAATCTTTGAAGTATTATCAAAAAGCCTTCGAATCGTCTCTTGATCTCAAAAAAGACCCGCAACATTTATTGCTAAAAGCTCAAGCTTACAATTTTATTGGTAGGTTATATCTTAAAAAGGAACAATATGAAAATGCGATTTTTTATTTCAAAAGCGCACTTCAATTCGCCGATTTTAAGAACTCTGATCCCATTATGTATTCCAATTTAATTAATAATTGGGCGTATGCAAAATTAGAATTGAAAGACGAATCTTCAATTGCGATGTTTAACGAAGCAGTACAAATCAGGGAAAAATTCAACAATATACCTGGAATAGTATCTAGCAGAATCAATCTCTCTAAATATTATCTTTTTAAAAAGGATACTATTAAAGCATTGTATTATGGACTTTCTGCCAAGAAAATGGCAAACGAAAGTAAAATTTTTGAAGATGAGTTGTCTTCTTTGAAGCTTTTGGCGAAAATTGAACCACATAAAAACGCAAAATATGTCTCCAGATATATTAAATTATCCGACAGTTTACAGGACGTAGAACGATCTACACGAAACAAATTCGCCAGAATTGAATTCGAAACAGACGAAATCTTAAGTCAAAAGAATAACATCGAAGCCGAAAAAAAGAAAATTTCCATCCAATTATGGGTGATTGTAACTTTAAGTGTTGGTTTACTTTTGTTGATCGTAATGGCCTACATTACCAAATCGCAACATTCTAAAAATAAAGCCTTACAGTTTGAAAGGGAACAGCAGAAAGCCAATGAAGAAATATATAGGCTCATGTTGAGCCAACAAAGTGTAATTGATGAAGCCAGACAAAATGAAAAAAAGAGGATATCCCAAGAGCTTCATGATGGTATTATGAGTAAATTGACTAGTACACGACTCAATTTGTTTATACTGGGTAAAAAAAATGATGAAGAAACAATTCAAAAATGCTTAAATTATATCGCTCAAATACAAGATATCGAAAAAGAGATTCGAAGTATATCGCATGATTTGGCAAAAGAGAATTTTTTGGAAAATGACAGTTTCAATGCGATTGTAGAATCGCTGGTAGAAAGTCAAAGGGTATTCTCTGATATTGATTATGTAATTGAAATTAGTGATGAAATCGACTGGAAAGATATTGAAAGCTCGATAAAGATTAATTTGTATCGAATTTTTCAAGAGTCACTTCAAAATATTTATAAGTATTCACAAGCCAAGAATGTGTTGTTGGAAATTACGAAATCCGAAAAAGGAATCTTGGTTATTATTAAAGATGATGGTCGTGGTTTTGATACCAAGAAAGTCAGAGAGGGAATTGGATTAAAAAATATGCAGTCAAGAATTAAAAGCCTAAACGGTGATTTAAAAATAATTTCCGGAATTAATAAAGGAACAACCATCCAGATTATGATTCCAATTTAAAAGATAAAACATGAATTTGAAAGTTTTAATTGTTGAAGATCATCCTTCCATGATCGAAGGGTATAAAATTATTTTATCTTATAATAATAAAGGATATGAAATTGAAGTGACCTCCGCGTTCAATTGTAAATCAGCTTATGATTTGATAAACGGGAATGAGAAATTCAATGTCATTCTGTTGGATTACAGTTTGCCACCTTACCCCGAAAAAGGAATTAATACTGGAAAAGATTTAGCTGTTCTTGCTAGAAAATTAAATACAGGTGCAAAAATTATTGTATTGACTTCACATTCCGAAGCTTTAATTTTATACGACCTGATCATCACAGCCGAACCGGAAGGAATTCTAGTTAAAAGTGATTTTACAGCCGAAGAGTTACTAAAAGCTTTTGAATTAATCATTGAGGGCGGAAACTATCACAGTACCACCGTTACTCAAAATGTTAGCGAATTGCTATCGAAAAAAATCTACTTGGATAGTTATAATCGCAAGATAATTTCGCTTCTTGCGGAAGGGATAAAAACCAAAAACATCCCTAATTATATGAATTTGTCTATCAGTGCTGTAGAAAAAAGAAAAGTACAAATCAAAGATTATTTCGGAATCGATAAAGGCGGCGATGAAGAAATTATACGAAAAGCTAAAGAAGCTGGATTAATATAAGAATTTACGTACTTTTAACAAAATCGGAGGGAAAACCATAAAAAGGTTTGAAGGAATATTCGGAAATTTACTGTCTATTATCTTCACTATTGGTTTATGATTGCTGAAAGCATATATACAAGCAAAAAAAATCGTTTTTCGCTTTTAATGTCGACTCTTATGGTTGCGGCATTTATAGTGATTGCGCTAAACATTATTTTTGTGCTATTTTATACGCTTAAAAATATGAACGAACCTCTCTTTGATATCCTTACACTTACTTTTAAGGATGGCTATTTGCTTATTAATGGCGAAAAAGTAGGCTTGTCTATTTTGATCAATTTGTTGTTGCTTTTCGTGATTTGGTTAATTATGATATACAGCACACTGAGAGCAATGAATAGAAACTTCATGACTTATTTTTTATAATCCACGTCTTTAATCGTATTTCATTTTTCGAAGAACCCGTAATGCTTCCTTGAAACTTATATAAATGTTTGGATAGGGTTTGAGAAGCGATTTCGCATCAATCAATCGCTGTTTTGCGTCTTCAAATCCATTTAAATAGCAAAGCATAAAAGTAGAGGGTAAGTTTTCAAGATCTTTTTCCTCTCTCTCGCTTAAAATCAATCCTTTTTCCATTTTTTCCAATAAAGCCTTGTTCGAATTGTAAATATGATGTAGTACTTTTTTATTAAACACTGGCGGCTCAAAGAGCATTTGGGTTTCCATTTTGTAATAGCCGTTGTCAAAAAAAGTAATGGTCATTTTTTCCAAAGGATAATAACTGGTTTTGTCATTTAATCCTAACGGAATATATTCAGTTATGACAAAAGTACTGTCAGTGTATTCTATAGTTACTTCGTCTTGTGCCGAATAAAAAAGTTTTATTTGTTCGTTTATTAGTTCAATGTCAACTCTGGAAAAATAAGTGATGTCCCGTATCTTTTTTTTGTTTCCTGCCCAGCAAACCACAAAAAGTTCTTTAAAGACTTTGTGTTTGGTGTCCATATCTTTATGTCGCACATTCATAAAATCCAGCACACCATCAAGTGTATGGGCAATGCTGTTTCTGGAATTGTTTTCGATACTGATAACCGTTTCTATGTTTTGTTTGGAATAAGGAATCTTATCTTCCGTTGGAATAGTGTTGCTGCCAATCCTTACAAATGTGGTATTTGCTACTATAGTGTGGATCCCTTTTTTGAAATAAGAAGTTTTATGATTGGGTTTGATCGTAACTAATCCGATTACCTTGTCTTTTGGTAAATGCGGAAATGGAACGTTTTCATACTGTATTTTGGGAGGATTTTCTAAAAAGGCATTGACGAGGTTCTGGATACGGCTGTCGTCAAAAAAATCGTCGCCCACAATTTCATTGCTCTCATCTTCAACACCAACAACGATATATGAATTATTGTTTGGATTGGAATTGGATAACGCGCAGATATGCTTCAAAAATTTGCCTTTTCCTTCTCTTGTATGCAGATTCAATTGTCGTTTTTTATCATAAAAACTATTCTCATCATTGTGAGCCAATAAGTTCTTGATAAGTAGTCTCTTATTAATCATTATCCGGGAATAGATATACTAAAATACATTTTTTAGCGTTAATTCAATATTATTAATTCAAAAACCCAAGCTATGAGAATCAATAATTTGAAATTTTTAGGCCTACTTTTAATTGTCTTTGCAACGTTTTCCGTAGTAAGTTGTAGTGATAACGATGATACTGAAAAAACATCAAAAGTAAATGTTAGAATGACCGACGCCCCAGGCGATTATGAAGCCGTTAATGTTGAAGTCTTAGACGTTATGATAAAATCCGACGCAGGGACCGATGACAGTGGATGGATAAGTATTGGAACTGCAACACCGCAAGTTTATAATTTGTTAGACTTGACAGGTGGCGTAAATGCTTTATTAGCAGATGGAGCTGTTATTCCTTCAGGGAAATTAGGACAAATTCGATTGATTTTAGGTGACGAAAATACAGTGGTAAAGGATGGCGTAACGTATCCTTTAAAAACACCAAGTGCACAACAATCGGGATTGAAACTTTTGGTGAATCAAACGTTGGAACCAGGGTTTACTTATGATTTCTTGTTGGATTTTGATGTGGATAAGTCTATTGTAGTGGAAGCAGGAAGTTCTGGTAATTTTAATTTGAATCCTGTTATCAGAGTTTCTTCGGTTGTGAATTCCGGAAGCATTGCAGGTACTGTAACCACAACACCTGCGGGAGTTCAAGTATTGGCATCTGTTCTGGTGAATGGAGTAGCTGTTTCTGCATTTGCAGACGCTGAAGGAAAATTCCAAATAAATGGTGTTCCAGCAGGTACATATAGTGTTACACTAACACCGGATCCTACTTCGGGTCTTGCGCCACTAGTAGTTGATAACGTGGTTGTTGTAAACGGTCAGGTTACCAATATCGGTGCGCTGAGTATATAAAAATCTTGATTTTAGTTAGTTCTAAGCACCAGCCTTTCTCTCATTCGGGCTGGTGCTTTTTATTTTAAGGGACTTTGTTACCCATGCTTTCGGTCCATACGGCAAACCAATCTTCCAAATTCAATTGCAAAGTGCAGGCTTCGGATGCGTTTTTTAGACGCGCGGGTGTAGTGGTTCCGATTACTGGTAAAATACCACTAGGATGTTGTAAAATCCAGGCAAGTAAAATGGTGTCAGTTGTGGTTTGGTATTTTTGACTCAATTGCTTTAAAAGTTCTTGTAACCGTTCAGTTTGCTCATTTTTTTCTCGAAATACATTTCCCAGCGGATTCCAAGACATGGGTGTAATTTGATGTACTTGCATAAAGTCCAAATCACCATTGGTCATTGCTTCATGATGAGTTGCTGAAAATTGAATTTGATTATAATCGATCTTTATTTTTTGTTGAATGAGTTCGGTTTGTGATGAGGTGAAATTGGAAACCCCAAAACTTCTTATTTTGCCCTGAAATTTTAGTTTGTCAACCGCTTCAGCTATTTCATCAGCATTCATGAGTGGACTAGGTCTGTGTAATAATAAAACGTCGAGATAATCTGTTTTTAAATTTTGTAACGATTGGTCAACACTCCAAAGAATATAGTCTTTAGAGTAATCGTAGTGTTTGATGCCATAATCTCTCTTTTCAGAAGGATATTTAATACCACATTTTGAAATAATTTGAATAGTATCTCGTTCGAGACCACTTTCTGCGAATGCCTTACCGAATGATTCTTCCGTGGTATGTCCACCATAAATATCGGCATGATCAAATGTGGAAATTTGACGCAGTAAACAACTTTCCATGATTGAAATCATTCCTTTTGTGTCAAGATTTTTTCCCCAGCTTCCCCAAGTCATGGTGCCGGCTATTATTTGGGATAATTTTGGTTTCAAAGTCAATTGAATTAGTAGTTCTTAAAATTTGTCGAAGGTAATCCTAAACAAAGCCTAAAAATAAGCTATTTCTTTAAGATTTAACGCATTATTAACAGCATCAATGTAATTTAATTTTCAATTTGCGTAGTATTAATTGAAATGTTAATTTCACGACCTTAAAAAAATGACGATGGAAGAAAATTCAACGACTTTAGATATAAGAGCCATTAACGAAAAAATAGAGCGTGAAAGTGCTTTTATTGATTTGCTTACTATGGAAATGAACAAAGTAATCGTGGGTCAAAAGCACATGATTGAACGTTTATTGATTGGACTTTTGGGACAAGGGCACATTTTACTGGAAGGTGTACCGGGATTGGCAAAAACTTTAGCTATCAATACATTGTCACAAGCTGTTCACGGAAGTTTTAGTCGTATTCAGTTTACTCCCGATTTACTTCCTGCTGATGTGGTCGGAACTATGATTTATAATGTCAAACAGAATGAATTCACTATAAAAAAAGGACCTGTTTTTGCAAATTTCGTTTTAGCAGATGAAATTAACCGTGCTCCTGCTAAAGTGCAATCGGCACTATTAGAAGCTATGCAGGAAAAACAAGTGACTATCGGAGACTCAACTTTCAAATTAGAAAAGCCTTTCTTGGTATTGGCAACGCAAAATCCGGTCGAACAAGAAGGAACATATCCATTACCTGAAGCGCAAGTGGATCGTTTTATGCTCAAAACGGTAATTGATTATCCTAAGATGGAAGACGAACGTTTAGTGATTCGACAAAACTTAAGTGGGAATGTTGAAAAAGTCAATCCGGTAGTTTCCATAGAGCAAATTCTTCGTGCTCAGCAAGCAGTTGGCGAAGTCTATATGGATGAAAAAATTGAAAAATACATTCTGGATATCGTTTTTGCAACGCGTTACCCAGAAAAATACCGTCTAGAATCGTTAAAGCCTTTAATCAGTTTTGGTGCATCACCTCGTGGAAGTATCAATCTGGCAATGGCAGCAAAATGCTATGCGTTTATCAAACGCCGTGGTTATGTTATTCCGGAAGATGTTCGTGCGGTTGTTCATGATGTATTGCGTCACCGTATCGGAATTACTTACGAAGCAGAAGCTGAAAATATTACTTCAGTCGAAATTATCAATAAGATCGTTAACGAAATAGAAGTGCCATAAAGTAATCAGTCAAAACAGACTAGCCGCAAATTATAGTTTTGTCTATTACTATTGCCTATAAAAATGGATACCAAAGAGTTACTAAAAAAAGTCCGCAAAATTGAAATCAAGACTCGAAGATTGAGTGATCATATCTTCTCGGGAGAATACCATACGTCTTTTAAAGGACGCGGAATGACTTTTTCGGAAGTACGACAATACCAATACGGAGACGATGTCCGAAATATCGATTGGAATGTTACCGCTCGCTACAATGAACCTTACGTAAAAATCTTTGAAGAAGAACGGGAATTGACCATGATGCTTATGGTAGATGTTTCGGGTTCGGAAAGTTTTGGTACTAAAAATCAACTCAAAAGTGAAATAGTAACAGAAATTGCGGCCACATTAGCATTTTCTGCTACTCAAAATAATGACAAAATAGGATTGATCCTGTTTTCAGATGAAATTGAATTGTATATTCCACCCAAAAAAGGGAAGCCGCATGTATTGCGTATAATCCGGGAACTAATAGAGTTTACGCCCAAAAGTAATAAAACGAATATATCACAGGCGATTCAGTTCTTATCAGCAACTCAAAAGAAAAAGGCAATCGTATTTATGATTTCTGATTTTATCGCTGATGATGATTATGAAAAAAACTTAAAGATCGCGAGTAAAAAACATGATATCACGGGAGTCAGAGTCTATGATGTTCGTGAAGAAAAAATGATCGATATCGGATTGGTGGCCATGCAGGATGCTGAAACTGGACAAACACAATGGGTGAATACAGGTTCTGCTAAGGTACGTTTGGAGTTTGAAAAATATTACAACAACAAAGCCGCTTACTTTAAGGAAGTATTTTCAAAATGTGGAGCTGGAACGGTTAATACAAGAGTAGACGAAAGTTATGTAACAAAGTTACTAGGGTATTTTAAATCAAGATGAGATTAATGAAAGTGCTAATAAAATACAGTTTTCTGTTTGTTGTGTTGTGCCAGACTTTGGCCTATTCACAATCGTTGGAAACCAAAATCGATACCACAAAAAATAAGATTGGTGCTCAGTTTACATTGACTCTTACTGTGAAGGGAAATTCATCGACTAAGATCTTTTTTCCTCAAGAAAAATTTTATGGCGGACTAGAAGTGATTGAATCGTATCCGATAGATACAATAAAAGAGGATACAAAATACCAATGGATTAAAAAATACGGTTTAACTCAGTTCGACACAGGAAAATACACTATTCCAAGAATTCCGGTTTTAATCAATAAAAAGACCGTTTTGTCGGATAGTATAAAAATACAGGTCTTCGATGTGAAGGTTGATACATTGAAACAAAAAATGTACGATATCAAACCCATAATGGAGGCAGAAAGGCCGTTTGGTGATTGGTGGAAATATCTTTTAGGAGTATTAGGTGTTTCAGTTTTGGGTTATCTGGCTTACAATTTTTTTAAAAAACACCAGAATAGAACTTCGGAGGAGGAAGAGGTATATAATTCTCCTGTAGAAAAGGCATCTGTACTATTGGAATTGTTGGAAAAGAAAAAGTTGCTGGAAAAGGGTCAGGTTAAAGAATATTATTCCGAAATGACGGATATTGCAAGAGAGTATATTGAAAAAGCAATAGAAATTCCGGCAAAAGAAAGTACAACCTCCGAATTGATTACCTCACTTAGGATAGCTGTAAGCAAAAAGAAAATGAAGTTGGCTAAAGGGAGCCTGGAGGGATTGGAAAAGGTTTTAAATCAAGCCGATTTGGTAAAATTCGCCAAATCCAAACCCCAACAAGAGGAAATTTCAGAAGATACCGATAAAATTAAGAATAGTATACTTTCATTACATGATGCAATACCTGTTGTTGTTGACGATACTAGTTTGAGTTGGCAAAAAGAACAACAAGAGTTTTTGAAGAAACAAAAGCAGAAAAAAACAATTATTGCTTTAAGTGGTATTACGGGGCTGGTTCTACTGTTGGTTCTTACTTTTATTACAATTACCAAAGGAGTCGATTATGTGAAAAATGGGTTTAGTGGATATTCAGCTGAGGAATTGTGGGAAACAGATTGGATTGCTTCTGAGTACGGAAATCCTTCAATTGTAATTGAAACACCCAAGGTATTAAAGCGTTTGGAGCCCAAAAGGGTCATTCCTAAGAATGCGCTGGCGCTGGTTAAAGAAATTCAAATGTTTAGTTTTGGTGCTATCACAGACCATTTTTATATTATGGTTTCCACAACAGGATTTAAGCCTCAAAAAGAAGCTGAAGCCGGCGGAATTTATCACAGCGGAATGTTCAAACAAGACAATGAAATCGATTTGAATGCTGCTTTAGATGCTACGGTAAAAATGATAGAAAGCCAAGGTGTTCAAAATTTGATGGTCAAACAGGAAGCATTTAGTACCGAAAAAGGAGTGAATGGAATTAAAGGTTATGGAACCATGACTGTTGATGGAGAACAGTTATATTACGAGGTAATTCTTTTCAGTCAGTCTGGCGGCTTGCAGCAAGTTATGATTGTACATAAAGATGGCGATGCTTATGGTCAGAAAATTGCGGACCGTATGTTGAATTCAGTCGAACTAAAAATAGTTAAGCAATGATCAAAATTACATTTCTAAATCCTGAGTTTTTTTGGTTGTTTCTGCTATTGCCTTTAGCAGTAGTTTGGTATTTTGTCAAACGTAATGAAGAAAAACCGACCCTAAAAGTAAGTTCCTTGAAAGGTTTCAAGTCATCAGCATCAGTATTGCCTAAGCTTCAACCGATTTTATTCGTGTTGCGAATTTTGGCATTGAGCGCGTTAATAGTAGCTTTGGCGCGACCTCGAACTATTGATCTGAGTAATAAAAACAATGACGCCAACGGTATTGATATAGTGATTGCAACCGATGTTTCAAGTAGTATGTTGGCAAGAGATTTAGAACCAAATAGGTTGGAAGCATTAAAAAATGTTGCCTCAAAGTTTATCATTGAACGTGTCAATGATAGAATCGGGGTGGTAGTTTATGCAGCTGAAGCCTATACGAAAGTACCGGTGACCATAGATAAAGCTGTAGTGTTGAATGCTGTTAATACTATTCAATACGACCGAGTGATACAGGATGGGACTGCTATCGGAATGGGGTTGGCTACAGCGGTCAATAGACTAAAAGACAGTAAAGCCAAGAGCAAAGTTATCATCTTAATGACCGACGGTGTTAACAATTCGGGTTTCTTAGAGCCTGTGATGGCTTCGGAAATTGCAGCTGATTTAGGTATTAAAGTGTATACCATTGGAATAGGAACTAATGGAAATGCTCTTTTTCCTTATTTTTTTCCACCGAATGGACAACCTTTGTTTAGAATGCAACCTGTAGAAATCGATGAAAAATTATTAAAGGAAATTGCCGAAAAGACGGGAGGACGATATTTTAGAGCTATTGATAAGGCAGCTTTGGAAGGGATTTATAAAGAAATTAATAAATTGGAGACCACAAAAATAGAAGAGTTAAAGTATGTTAATTACGACGAAAAATTCAGAATTTTTGCGGGGTTGGCAGGTTTGTTGTTATTGATTGAAATGGTGTTGAGAAATACGATTTTCAGAAGTTTTATTTAAGTTGAAATGTACGAATTAGACGAATCAAAATACTTGTATTTATTACTATTGTTGCCTTTCTTGGTAATTCTTTTTGTATGGATGCAATTCTGGAAACAAAAAAAACAAACCGAGTTTGGGGATTCTGATTTGGTAAAAAAACTAAGTCCTGAAAAATCCAATGTAAAACCAATAGTGAAGTTTGTGCTTTTTCTCTTTGGTATGATTATGTTGATTTTCGGATTGGTTAACCCTAAAATTGGAACAAAGACCGAAAAAGTGAAAAGTAAAGGGATTGATATCGTTTTTGCAATTGATGTTTCTAAAAGTATGCTGGCGGAAGACATTGCCCCCAATCGCTTGGAAAAAAGTAAACAGATTGTTTCACAGGTTATTGGGAATTTAAAAAGCGATCGAATTGGTATTATAGCTTATTCCGGAAGTGCATTTCCAGTTTTGCCTATTACAACGGATTACAATATTGCCAAAATGTATTTGCAAACGATGAATCCTGGGATGATATCTTCTCAAGGTAGTAATCTTAATGAAGCAATTCAACTTACAGAAACATATTTTGAAGGCAGAGAGAAATCCAAAAAACTGCTGATTATGGTGACAGACGGTGAAGATCATTCGGAAGAGGCCGAATCTGCTGCCGGATCTGCTGCCAACAAAGGAATTCAGATAATTACTGTCGGAGTGGGGACAACTTCGGGTGGACCAATTCCAATTAAGAATAATGGCGTGCTTGAAAGTTATCATATCGACAAAGCTACCGGAGATAAAGTAATTACAAAGCTTCGTCCTGAGGCATTACAAGCTATTGCTGATGCATCTAAAGGATATTATGCAGATGGAACCAGCACGAAGCAAGTGGTGAATTTTATTCTGAAAAAAATAAATGCAAGTCAAAAATCAGAGTTTGAAGCGGTTGCAATGGCCGATTTTCAATCGCAATACCAATGGTTTATAGGGGTTGTGTTTTTCGTATTGTTACTTGATGTTTTTTTGTTAGAACGAAAAACGAAATGGGTGCAGAAATTAGATTTGTTTAACGAGAAGAAAGAGAAGTAGCATGAAAAGCATTTTTAAAATAGTATTTTTGTTGCTTTCAATCAGTGGTTTTAATCAAGAGAAAAAAGATTTTGATTTACCTGAAGGAAATTCGCAATTTGCTAAAAAAGAATATGCCGATGCAGAAGCAAATTATAGAGTATCAAAAGGTAAGCATCCCAAAAAAGCGGCGGCAAGTTACAATTTAGGGAATGCGATTTATAGACAAAATCAACCCGTTGAAGCAAAAGCTGCCTTTGCAAAAGCAATAGAAACAGCCGTAGATAAGCAACAAAAACATAGAGCTTATCACAACATAGGTAACGTTTTTATGAAAGAAAAGGAATATGACAAAGCTGTAGAAGCATATAAAAATGCGTTGCGAAATAATCCTTCCGATGAAGAAACTCGTTACAATTATGCGTTGGCAAAGAAAATGCTGAAAGAGAATCCGCCAAAAGGTGATGATAAAAAGGAGGAAAAAGGCGATTCTAATAAAGAGAAGAACAAGGATAAGAATAAAGAACAGAATCAAAAGGAAAAAAGCGAACAAAACGCGAAGAATCAAAGCAATAGTAAACAAAATAAGCCGGATAATCAAAATCAAAATAATCCGCAGCCTAAACCTAAAAACATACCGAAAGATCGTTTACAGAACCTGTTGGAAGCTGTGAATAACGATGAAAAGAAAGTTCAGGAAAAGGTTAACGAAAGAAAAATACAAGGAAATCCGATCGATAACGGAAAAGATTGGTAAAAGGAAAGAATAATAAATGAAGCGAATACTTTTTATACTATTACTATTAAGTTTCAGATTAGCCGCTCAAGTGCAATTTGTGGCGCGGGTAAGCAGTGATAAAATCGGGATCAACGAACGCATCCAGGTTAGTTTTATCATGAACGATGACGGTGATAACCTAGATCCGCCTTCATTTGAAGGGTTTGAAGTGTTATCTGGACCAAATCAAACCATAAGCTCAGTAATTTCTAATAATCGACGCTCCTTTCAGAAAACGTATTCTTTTATTTTGCAGCCCGTTAAAAAAGGTGTGTTACAGATAAAACCAGCTACTATTGAAATTAATGGGAAAATTTACAAAAGTAATGCGTTAAAAATAACAGTTGGTAATGCAGTACAAATAGATGATCCGTATGATCCGGGCTATACTAATCAGCAAAAGCAAACACGTCAACAAAAAAATGAACAGATTTTTATAATTGCTGATGTTTCTAATCCGAATCCTTACTTAAATGAACAAATTACAATTAATTATAAATTGTTAGTTGGACTCCAGGCTGGATTAACGAATTACGGATTAATAAGCAATCCTCCAAAATATGAGAACTTTTGGAGTCAAATCAATCAAACCTCGCCAACGCCAAAAGTGGTGACTTATAAAGGACAGGAATTTAGATGTCTTGATTTACAAAATGTGGTGCTTTATCCTCAGAAATCTGGAAAAATAGCCATCGATCCAATCGTTCTTGAAGTTGAGTTAAATGTGTTGGCTGGATACGACGTGTTTGGTGATCCGGTTTCAAAAACCTTGGTACGAAAAATTTCTACAGGTACTAAAATAATTAATGTAAAGACGTTGCCAGAAAATGGAAAACCTGAAGATTTTACTGGTGCTGTGGGATCTTTTGATTTAAAGGTAGTGCCAAGCAGAACCAAATTAAAAACCGGTGAATCATTGGATTTGAAAATTCAAGTTTCTGGAAAAGGGAACTTAAAATTATTCACATTACCCAAACCTGTCGAACAGGCTTCTCTGGAAATGTATGATCCGGATCATAAAGAAAATGTGAAGGTATTAACTTCGGGAATGTCAGGTGATATCTCTGATAATTACACTATAATACCGCAAAATGCAGGGAAGTATCCAATCGAACCGGTGTCTTTTTCTTATTTTGATCCCAAAGCAAATCAATACAAAAGAATCACGTCCAATCCGATTCTTTTGGAAGTTGAGAAAGGGAATGGAACTACAGCAAATACAGTTGTAGTCAATGAAAATAAAAAGAAAGTAAAGGCTAATGCTGCTTTCGGTTTTATAAAAACTAAAACGGAACTAAAATCGCAAGATAAAGAGTTTTTCTTGGGATCAGGTTTGTTTTACGGCTTATTGGTTGTTCCATTTTTATTGATTCCTTTGCTTGTAGTCTATCGCAGAAGACAAGATGCAAGTAATTCGGATGTTCAAGGAAATCGAATTAGACTCTCGAATAAGTTAGCCAAGAAATATTTGTCCGAGGCGCAAAAACACTTGGATAATAAAACACCTTTTTATGTGGCTTTGGAAAAAGCAATGCACAATTTTCTAAAAGCAAAGCTTAATATTGAAACATCGGAAATGAGTAAAGATAAGATAAGAGAATTATTATTACTCAAGAAAGCAAATCCAGAAACGGTTGATCAATTCATTGCACTGACTGAAAGTTGTGACTTTGCTCGTTATGCTCCATCAACCAGTATGAGTATTCAAAATGATTACAATTTAGCGGTGAGTATAATATCTGATTTGGAGAAACAGATGGTTTGATTTTGACAACTATTTTATTATTACCGAACACGAGGCATAAAACAAGTGTTTAGATACAACAAGATGAAATGAAAAATTTAGTCTACCTATTTTTATTGCTTACTCAATCTTTTTGGGCTCAGGAGGCATTTGATGCAGCGAACAGTTTGTATCAACAGTCGAAGTATGTGGAAGCAGCTTCAACATATGAAGGAATTCTTCAGACTCAAAAAGAATCGGCAGAGCTTTATTTTAATTTAGGGAATTGCTATTATAAATTAAAAAAAGTAGCCCCAGCCATTTATAATTATGAAAAAGCTTTAATGCTTAACCCGGGTGATGCTGAAATTGAAAATAACCTCCGTTTTGCTCAAGGAATGACTATTGATGAAATTACCGAAACACCTAAGGTCGGTTTTGCCAAAATTATTTTGGATTTTACCTCTGGACTGCATTTCGATACTTGGGCTTGGATAGCTGTAATCATGTCCTTTTTTGTCTTTTTGACATTTGCAGGTTATTATTTGGCTAGTGAAACTAAAACCAAACGAATTTTCTTTTTTGCAATGCTTTTTTCTTTTTTTATGGTAGCCATAAGTTTAATTTCCGGGTTTTCGGAAAAACACAAATTGGACAATGAAAGACCGGCAATTGTTTTTGAAAAGGAAGTAATTGTTAAAAGCGAACCCAATGCCGCGGCTCAGAAGGCTTTTATTCTTCATGAAGGTACCAAAGTCTATATTTTGGAAAACATTGGTAACTATCGAAAAATTCAACTGTCTGATCAGAAAGAAGGTTGGATAGCAAAATCGGCTATTAAAGAATTGAAATAGCTTTTTTTGATTCCGAAAAAGCTTTGGTGATGTTATTATTGTACAGTATCCTTTGAAAATTCAGCGTCTTCAGCTTTATCATATTCCAAAACTTCTTCCTTTACCTCGCTAAACCAGTCGCCTAATATCGGAAGAGCAATTTCGGCTGTTTTCATACACGGTCCAACCAATACTGTTTTCTCTTGTAGATTTTCATCGACTTTGATGAAATTCGTGTTGACTTTCTGAAACAGAAGTAAAAGTATTCCAAAGAAAAGAGCGGTTTTTAAGGCGCCAAATACGCCTCCTAGTAACGAATTGGCCCATCCTAAAAAGGCAAAATTAGCTATACCAGATAGTGTTTTGGCTAATAAATGGATGCTTACCACTACAATCAAAAGTGTGATTATAAAAGCTACGACTTGAATCGTTTTTGGCGACCAAGATTCGCTTTCGCCTAGAAAATTTTGAACGATATATGAGAATTTTACGGCAATGAAAATCCCGATAAAAAAAGCTACTAACGAAGCTAATTCCACAAATAATCCTTCTTTATAACCTTTGTAAAATCCAGCTACTAATGCTACAGCCACTACGATATCTAAAACTCCCATTTTGTCTCTTTTTCTCAAAATTAAGAAATTCCTTCAAAGAATCAATAGAAAAGATTTTCAATGCTATCTTTGCAGACTAATTTTGTGATTATGATCTTCTAAGTCATAACGCATAACTCATATAAAAATCAATGTCACGCGATATACAACTCAAAGAACGCTGGGATTTCCTGGTGCAAAAACTTTCAGATCAGTTTTCACAAGGGGAAGATTTGGATTTGGATGCTATTATTTATTTAATCGGTGTTCAGGAACTGGGTAAATTCAATACAATATATAAAAAAGACGAGAAAATCAATTTAATGCATATTGCAATATGTCGTTTGTTGGAGCCTTACGGCTATTACGAGTTTGAGTATTTCGACAATGAAGGTTGGCCTCATTACATTGTTAAGGCCGAATTACCACCACTTAAAGCAGGTGAACAGTCGGTTTTGATGAAAGAAGCGATTGTGAATTATTTTCTTGAAAACGGATTTATAGAATAATACAGCTCAGAAAAAGAAATGAGCATATTCATTAGCCTTTAACTGTTTATCAATTACCAAAAAATAGTAACTTTGCATCCTTATTGAAAAGACCCATGACAGATAAGATTAAAGAATACATTGAAGAAGCGAAAGCTTTTACAACCCAAAATAAAGAGAAACTGGAAGAATTCCGAATCAAATTCCTTGGAAGCAAAGGTTTAGTAAAGGATATTTTTGCAGAATTCAAGAATGTACCTAACGATCAGAAAAAAGAATTTGGTCAGGTAATCAATTTACTGAAAACCATTGCTGAAGAGAAAGTGAAAGCGATTCAGGATGAATTGGAAAGTAAAGAAGAAGTAAAAGGAATTTACGGAGATTTGTCGCGTCCGGCTGAACCGTTCAAAATTGGTTCACGCCATCCAATATCTTTGGTAAAAAATCAGGTTATTGATATTTTTTCGAACATTGGATTTAACGTTTCTGAAGGACCTGAAATTGAAGACGATTGGCATAACTTCACCGCATTGAATTTACCGGAATACCATCCGGCAAGAGATATGCAGGATACTTTTTTTATTCAGACGAACCCGGATATCTTGTTGCGTACGCATACTTCATCAGTACAGGTACGATATATGGAAAATAACAAACCGCCAATCCGTACGATTTCTCCGGGAAGAGTATTTCGTAATGAAGCGGTGTCATCACGATCACACTGTATTTTCCACCAAGTAGAAGGTTTGTATATTGACAAGGATGTTTCATTCGCCGACTTGAAGCAAACGCTTTTGTATTTTACAAAAGAAATGTTTGGTAAGTCAAAAATCAGATTGCGCCCGTCGTATTTCCCGTTCACAGAGCCAAGTGCTGAGGTAGATATTTATTGGGGATTAAAAACCGAAACCGATTACCGTATTACCAAAGGTACAGGATGGTTGGAAATCATGGGCTGTGGTATGGTAGATCCAAACGTATTGAAAAATTGTGATATCAACCCTGACGAATACAACGGTTTTGCTTTCGGTATGGGTATCGAGCGTATGGCGATGCTTTTATATCAAATCAGTGATATCCGTATGTTCTATGAAAATGATGTGCGTTTCTTAGAGCAGTTTAAATCGAGTATATAACGAAATTAAATACAAACCCTTTCAGAAGTACTCTCGAAAGGGTTTTTTCTTCAAATAATATGAAAAAAGACATAGAAATCCCGAAAGTTGAAAATGTGTTCTTAGCCGCAGTTCAGGAATGGAGTGATGATTTTATGGACAAAGTCTGGTATGTGTATTTAGTCAATGATTCCGATTTTGATTTGGACAGCGTCATGGTCGTTTCCAAAGCGTTCGGAACCATAGATGGTGAAATGCGCAAAACATCGCTTTTAAGACACGCTTTTGTAAAAGTGCCAACAGTGTCTGCTGTTAAGGTAGAATTGATTGAAAATAGCGTTTTAGCGCTTAATAATGAGTTTATGGTAACCTATTTCATAGGGAACACTTTGTATGATAAGAAATTTACCTTCCGTAAAAATACTATTAATGAACGCGCAACTGAAGAAGTGCCGCATTTATGGGTGAATGGGGTAGTGGTGAAATAAAAAAAGACTCTTTATTTAAGAGTCTTTTTTAATTCATTTAATTCATTTTTGTCGTAACCTAAATCTTTACAGATTGCTTCGATTTTTTTGAAGCTGATTTTTTCTAAAGGACTGAAGTAAATATATTCATTCATAAAACTTAACTGAGTCATTGCATCATTTTGCGTGTCCTTAGTTACCATTGGTTTTACGATTTTTAAAATTTCTCGCAATCCTCTTTCTTCGTTAAATTTAATGAGATATTCCGGTACATTCGGTGGAATTAAAGTTGAGGGCATGTTTGCAATTTGAGGAATATAATCTGCCATTACTTGCCAAGAGCTTTCATCTTTTAGACTTGCCATTATTTCAGCTAGGTTGGTAATTGTGCATGTGGAGACTCTTGCATTGAATAATTGATGGACTTTGTCTAGCGAAGGTATTCCTATTTTAGTTAGCATTTTTGCAGCATCATCTTCGAGTCCATTGCCATGATTGGCATGGATGTTTAATATTGCGATGCAAGTTTCAATTGTGAAATTTTGACTCTCATTTTTTTCTATTTCTTTAAGCTTGTTGATTTTTGATTTGTAATCGTTACTTTGGTCATTGAAAAAACTAATAGTTTCAAGGTTTTTTTCGGAAAATTCCATTTCACAAAATGAAGGTACTAATTGATGGAAATACCTTTTTTTATTGAATAGTTCACTTTTACTTGTTTCACCAGCTAATTGGTATAATTCCGAAAACTTGGAAAGAAGTTGAGGTTCATTTGGATATGATTCTAATAATTTTAGCAGGTATTCTTCTGCCAAAGTGTAATTTTTTAAACCAATATAGTTTTCAGCAATATTGAAAACTACTTCCGATTTGAACTCTGGAATTTCGACTATTTTTAGAAATTGTTCATTCGATTTTTCAAATTCATTTTTTGATTGGTAGATTTTGCCAATGATGTATATTTCTTCCTGAGTGTCTTCAAAAGTTTCAGTCAGATAAATCAGATCGTTTAGTGCAGTGTTTAAATTTTCTATTTTGAATTTTTCCTCATCATAATTGAGTTTTTCATTTTTTGCTTTATAAACCGCATTGCCGTCAATGTTTCTTTGACCTGTGCCGTTTTCAAACAGTTCTAGTAAAAGAAGACTTTTTCTTTTAATTAATTGAGGATTGCTGCCAAACTTCTCAATTGCAGCTTCTATCAATTCGACTCCTTCGATAACTTCACCACTTCTAAATAAACTTACAGCATAGGCTTCATGCGCTTCAGGACAATCATAAGCTTTGAAAAGTTTTTCTGAAATTTGAACTGCTTTACTGCTATTGTTTTGTTCGATTGCTTCAAAAGCAGTATTTAATTGATTGTTAGTTGCTTCAGAACAATTTTCGGTAGAAACTTTTAACTTGGGATAATCGAAATTTTTGCGAGTATAGCTTTCTTGAGCAAGGCATGTTGCGGTGCAAAATAGGAGGAAAAGTGTTTTTTTCATTTATGAATTTAATCCAATTTATCGGTTAGTTTTTTGAACGATTGTTTCGCTTCTTTCCCTTCGTATAGTACTTCGTAAACTGCATCTAAAATAGGTGTTTTGGCAGCATATTCCTTGTTGAGGTTCCAGGCACTCTTTGCCGCATAATAGCCTTCTGCGACCATGCTCATTTCCATTTGTGCCGATTTTACGGTATACCCTTTTCCAATCATGTTTCCAAACATTCGGTTTCTAGAAAACACAGAATAACCCGTTACCAATAAGTCACCCAAATACGCCGAATTGTTGATGTTGCGTTTCATTTTGTGGACTTTCTTGATGAATCGTTTCATTTCGCGGATGGCATTACTCATCAAAACGGCCTGAAAATTATCGCCATAACCTAAACCATGTGCAATTCCTGCTGCAATCGAATAAATATTTTTTAAAACGGCTGCATATTCAGTTCCGATGATGTCATCCGTAGTTTTGGTCTTGATAAAATAGCTGGCTAAATTTTTAGCCATCACTTTCGCTTTTGCTGTATCACCACAAGCAATTGTCAAGTAAGATAAGCGCTCCAAGGCAACTTCTTCTGCGTGGCAAGGTCCGGTAATAACTCCAATGTTTTCGTAGGCAATATTGTAATTTTTGTGGAAGTGTTCGCCCACAATCATACTGGTTTCTGGTACAATACCTTTTATAGCAGAGAAAATAATCTTTCCTTGTAAATCTTCGGTTAGATTTTGAAGTTCGTTATTTAAAAATGCCGACGGTATGGCAAAAATAACATAATCCGCATCTTTTACGGCCTCATTGATATCGTTGGTGAGGTTTAATTTTTTAATGTCAAACTCAACCGAACTCAAATAATTCGGGTTGTGACGGTGCAATTTCAAATGCTCTAAAGCATACACACTTCTCATGTACCAATTGACTTGGTCCACATTCATAGTTAACATTTTCACGATGGCTGTTGCCCAGCTACCGCCACCAATTACAGCAAATTTCGGTTTTTCACTCATAGTTGAATTTTTAGCCCCGATAGTAACGGCATCCTTTTTACTTGTTAAATTATTGTCTATGAGGTATAAAGCACCGATAACAAGTGAAAAGATACAGTGAATAGCGGGAAAAAGCTCCTAAAAATTGTAAGGAAAGTCAAAGGTAAGAAATTTTTGGCACGCATATTGAATAGGTAATACTGAAACTATAAAAACTACAATTATGAAAGCGATAAAATTATTTTTGATAGCCTTGGTGTCGCCACTCTTGTTAACCTCTTGTACTGCCGAAGTATTTGTTGAAGATGGATATGTGGACAAC
Source organism: Flavobacterium sp. GCM10023249 (assembly GCF_042653365.1). Taxonomy (NCBI): domain Bacteria; kingdom Pseudomonadati; phylum Bacteroidota; class Flavobacteriia; order Flavobacteriales; family Flavobacteriaceae; genus Flavobacterium; species Flavobacterium sp. GCM10023249. The sequence continues at coordinate 446,279 of NZ_JBHSHZ010000006.1, read as the reverse complement.
GGCATACCGTTACCGGAATTAATGGAAGGCTATGATTTATGGTATGTGGATTACGATGCGACTACCGGAAGTGGAGATGTGCCGTTCTTATCGAGAGCTTTTACAGTTTCCTTTTTAAATGGAAGTTTGTATGCTAACAATAACTTGGCTGGTATCGGAACAACGGGTAGTGGATTTGGTATCCGAGTGGGTTATTACGATTATTATACCAATGCTGTACGTGTGTATCATGATATTTATGGTACGTATGACTTGGAAGTGTATCAAATTTCAAGCAATCGCATCAAATTGTATAGCCGCAGTCAAAATGTAACGTACTATTTGACAGGTTACCAAAGAAGTGGTTTTGATTATGATCGTTTGTTCTATGATAACATTCATTATTTCCTACAAGAATACAAAGCTTGGGAAAAAGTATATACTAGTAGAGTAGGTGCTTTGAACGAATTTGACAACGAACATTTTATCAAATTTGTAGCGGGCGGAAGCAGCGATACGTTCAAATCATCGCAAGATGCACCAGGTACATCGGTAAATAATATCTACTGGGATTTTACAGGATACTACGGTATTTCAGGCACTTCGAGCCCATACAGTAAAAATTTAACATTAGATTATGATTTTTGGGGCAATGAATCGTTTACGCTTACCGTTATTAACGACAGCCGAATAAGGTTGTATCACAATGCCAGTGGAACGACATATGAATTTGTAGGAAGAGGGTTTATTCAGTACATGAAACAATCGCCTGCAGAAGTTAAAAGAAACGCAACAAAAGAGTTAGTTAGTAAATCGAAATAAATTTAAGTTAAGTTACGTTTTGTTTTTGGTGTTTAGTAAGAAGGCGCTCTAGGGATTTATTCCCAGAGCGCCTTCTGAATTTTATATGTTTTTTGGGCGTTTCCCTTCGGGTAGTCGGCTTTGCCTCTTGACCCTCCGGGGCGGGCTGTTCGCGCTACGCGGTAGCTTGCTTCCATCCCTAACGCGGGCTCATCTTAACTACCATAATCCATTTACAGTATTGTAATTTGGGATTTACTACGTTAATAACTTAGTTCCACTATTGCACGTACTTTCTCTGGTGTAATGTTTTGTTTTTCACCTAACGCTTTCCAACCTCTTTCTTCAAATCTTTTTACGATAAAATCAGCGGTTTCAGCATAGTTTTCAGTAGTGTTTTCCGATAAGCGAGTTTGCATTCCCATGGCGTGTAAAAATTCCACTGTTTTTTCAATCGCTGCCTCGGCTTTTTCTTCGATACTGTTTCCAGTAATACCAAAAACTCTCTCACCATATTGGGCCAATTTTTCTTTTTTGGTCTCAAACATGACACGATACAAGTTTGGACCAATGATGGCTAATGTTCTTGCATGATCAATTTCAAACAAGGCTGTTAATTCATGGCCAATCATATGTGTCGCCCAATCAGATGGTACTCCTTTTTGAATTAAGCCGTTCAAAGCCATAGTGGCACTCCACATAAAATTAGAAGCCAATTTATAATCGGTTGGATTGTCGACTACAGATGGACCAATTTCAACAAGAGTTTGTAAAATACTTTCCGCGATTCTGTCTTGTAATAAGGCGTCATGTGGATAAGTTAAGTATTGTTCCAAAACGTGCGTGTAAGCGTCTACTATACCATTTTGAATTTGTCTTTTGGGTAAAGAGGCAATTACTGTGGGATCACAAATTGAGAATTTTGGAAACAAGGCACTTCCGCCGAAAGCTAATTTTTCCTGCGATTCGTTAATGGTTATTACAGCGCCTGAATTCATTTCGCTTCCGGTAGCAGGTAAAGTCAGTACTGTTCCGAAAGGAATTACTTCCGAAAGTTCTTTGATTAATAAACGCTTGTGTAATATTTCTTTTGGTTCGCCTTTAAATTTTACTGCCGCTGAAATGAATTTCACACCGTCAATTACACTTCCGCCTCCAACAGCCAGAATGAACCCAATGTTTTGCTCGCGAATAATTTCAACCGCTTTCATTAGGGTTTCATAACGTGGATTGGGTTCGATTCCGCCAAATTCCACGATGTCATATCCAGATAATGCGGTTTTAACTTGGTCGTAAACACCGTTTTTGAAAATACTTCCGCCACCATAAGCGAGTAGTATTTTTGAATCTTTTGTTATTAAATCGGGCAGTTTTGCAATTTGTCCTTTACCAAAAACATAATTGGTAGGATTGTATAATTCGAAGTTTGTCATAACATTTTTTTTTAATGAGGTATAAAATTAATGAACTTAACGCGAAACAGATGGTAAAAGAATGTTAAGAGATGAATATTTAAATGCGACAATTTGAAATTCAGTCTTTTATTTGGCAAGGATAATTCTTCACAAAAAGCTAACATTAGCATAACTGTTACTTCATAAAGAGTCACCAACTTTAACCTAGAAATAGAGCTCAGATTTCTAAATGTAAAAAGATAATAATGAAATTGTATGACAGAAAAAGAAAGAGCATTATGGGAAACCATTACTAGGTTTTCCTTTGATGAAACCATCGAAGAGTATGGTTTTGAAACACGATTGGCGTTTGAAAATAAATGGACGGACTTCGTCACTAAACAAGCCATCGAAGAGTATAAGAAGTTTATGTTTTTAGCTTCAGTCTCCAAACAAATGGTTTCACCATCCGAAATAGTAGATATTGTTTGGCACCAACACCTAATCTTCAGTAAATCCTATGAAAAACTCTGCCAGCTATTAGGGAAAAAGATTGAACACATTCCTTCCACACACAATCCTCAAAACCATTCGGTTTTTACAACTGCAAAAGAATACACCAGCGTTTTATACGAAGCGTACTTCGGGAAACAAAACCCCTATTTTTGGGATAATCACTATTTTGAGGAAACACAATTAACAACAGGGAACGCTACTTTGCGTAGAAGGATAATCAAAATTGCGGCTATTAGTATTCTATTGTATCTACCGCTGTATTTTTTGCTGAAACCTTATATTGTCACTATTGAAAATCCGTATTTCGTATTGTATACAATTATCGTAACCTTTTGTATGTTTTCTTTCTTGTACTTTCAAATCACAGCTGTGGCAGAAGACAATGCAAAGAAATTGTACCGTGAAAATGTACATATCCAAAACCTGAATGCCGCCGAAGTTATTTGTCTTCAAACCGGCAATAATAACCGATACGTTCACGCAAGTGTGGATAATATGATTAAGAAGCGTGTTTTAAGAACGGAAGGCAATTGGGGCGTAAAATTGGATCTGAATGCAGTTTTTACTGCCAAAGATGAAGTGGCTGTCGGTAATGCCTTAAACGATAAGGAACCTGTAAATTATATCACATTGTTTCATCAGTTGCGGGTCAAAGAATTGTTTTTATTACCACAACAAGCCATGAAGAACCTGAGAACTACCATTGTAAACAGTTCCTATTTTGTTAACCTCTTTTCTGTAGTGATATTGTTTTTTCTTCCAATGCTTTATCTTTTTCTCATCCGATTGCAATTGGGTATTGAAAGGGAGAAACCGGTAGCATTTTTGGTTGTAGAAATTGGAGGCTATCTTATTGCAGGCTATTATTTTTTGAAGAAAGCCTACACTGAACTTTTTGCCAAAGCGATTCCTAATTTGTACAACACAAAAATAAAAAGCGAAGAACGAATTGATTTAAAGCAATCTTGGGAATGGAAGTATCTGATTATCGGTACGGCTTTTTATTGTGACGATTTCCTTCCTTTGGTAGAGCCGATACAAACGAGAATGAATTCCAACAGTTCTTCTTGGGGAAGTTGTGGTTCAAGTTGTGGTAGTAGCTGCGGTTCGAGTTGCGGCGGCGGCTGTGGTGGTTGTGGCGGCGGAGATTAGTTGGTCAATACCTATTTCTGATACTTAATTTGTGGGTTTAACTTGAAAGGTTAAGCCTTTTTATTTTTTATAAAACAAATTATGGTCAATATACTCCCAGACTTTGCTAGGTAACATCGGAATGACGTTCTTTTTGTTTTTGATGTTTTCCCTGATGAAAGTGGATGACAATTCAATTACCGGAGCGCCTACACGGTGAATCTTTGGATTGTTTACAAACTCACTATTAATTTCTCCTGAGTTTAATCTCGGATATACATAAATGGCATGATTTTGTAAAATCACCTCATAGTTCTTCCATTTATGCAATGAGTTCAGATTGTCTTCTCCCATGATTAATGAGAATTCATAATCAGGATATTTTTCCTGTAAATGCGCCAATGTGTTCACCGTATAATTCGGTTGAGGTAACTTGAACTCTATATCGGTGGGTTTGATTTTTGGATAGTTTTCAGTTGCGAGGTGTACCATATGCAAACGGTGGTAATCATCCAGCAACGTGTTTTTCTGCTTGTGCGGATTGTGTGGTGTGACCACCATCCAGATCTGATCCAAATCCGAATGTTCAGCCATATGATTGGCTATAATCAAATGCCCAATATGAATGGGATTAAAGGTTCCGAAATAAAGTCCGATTTTCATAGTTTAGTACTTAGTGATTAGCTCTTAGTCCTTAGATTGTTCGTAAATTAAGAAGTAACAGTTTGTTCATTTAGTGATTTTGAAAAAGCGTTTAGCATTTTAGCTTCTTCTTCTAGCAGTAAAAGAATCTCATCATATAGTTTTTCGTCTCTAATAAAATCTAATTCTTTAGCTATTATAAGTTGAGTTTCTAATTCATTGAGTGAGCCTCTTGAAATGTTTAGAAAATGTCCAAATGATTTATCTGTTCTTCGCCCAAAACCTTCTGCAATATTTGAAGGAATTGAAATTGATGCTCTTTTTACCTGACTTGAGAGCGAGTAAATTTCTTCCTTAGGAAATTTTTCAGTCAGTTTATAAACTAATACCACTAATTTAATTCCTTTCTGCCAAATTAATAAGTCTTTATAAGATGTAATTTTACTCATGAATAATTTGTGAATAACTAAATTCTCTCAATCTCTACTATGGACTAGGTGCTAAGGACTACTCTACAAAATTCTTTACTAATTCATAAGCCTCTTGTTTGGCCACCTCTAAATCGTAGTTTTTAATTACGGTGTCAAACTGTGGTGCAGTAGCCAATTCTACGTGTGCTTTGGCAATACGCATGTTGATTTTGTCTTCACTTTCGGTAGAACGTTCTTTCAATCGACGTTTCAATTCATCAACACTTGGCGGTTTTACGAATACAGCCAAAGTTTGTTCCGGGAATTTATGCTTAATACGTAATCCTCCGGCTACATCAATGTCGAAAATGACATTTTTGCCCAAAGCCCAAATGCGTTCTACTTCGCTTTTTAAAGTGCCATAAAAGTTGTCGCGGTATACTTCTTCCCATTCAACAAAATCTTCGGCTTTGATATGCTGTTTGAAATCGTGAATTGACATAAAGTAGTAATCTTTTCCGCTAACTTCTTCGCCTCTTGGTTCGCGAGTTGCTGCCGAAATTGAAAATTCAAGATTCAATTCTTCAATTCCTAATAAATGTCTTACTATAGTGGTTTTTCCCGATCCTGAAGGTGCCGAGAATACGATTAATTTTCCTCCTTTGTTCATTGTATTTTAACTTTAGGCAAGTTGCAATAGACTTTATGCTTAATTTATGTTGTTTAGTATGCCTTCAATAAGGCTATGGTTTATTACAATACGTTCAATACCTGTTCTTTGATTTTTTCCAACTCGTCTTTCATCATTACCACTAGTTTTTGCATACCGGCATGATTCGACTTAGAGCCCATGGTGTTAATTTCACGGCCCATTTCCTGAGTGATGAATCCTAATTTGCGACCATTGGCTTCATTTCCTTTGATCGTTTCGATGAAATAATCCAAATGATTGGTTAATCGTACCTTCTCTTCGGTAATGTCTAATTTCTCCAAATAGTAAATCAATTCCTGCTCAAAACGGTTTTCGTCTACATTCACTTTCAATTCATCAATAGCCGTCTGTAATTTGTTTTTGATATTTTGAACACGTTCCGGATCTAATTCCAAAGCTTGCTCCATGTATGAACGAATATTAGCAATGCGCAATTGGAATTCTTTCTCCAATGACATTCCTTCATCCACACGAAACTGATTGATATTGGTTAATGCTTCATTAATAACCGACTGAATTTGTTTCCATTCGTTTTCATCGATTTCATCACGTTCTGTTTTTAATGCATCAGGCATACGTACCGCCATCTTCATCAATTCGGTATTGTCTGCATCGGGTAAGATGTCACGCATTTGCGCAATGTACGCTTTTACGATGGGTGCATTTACTTTTGTCGAAGTTTCTTCTCCTGTAACTTCTATATACAATGAAAAATCAACTTTACCTCGTTCCAATTGTTGAGCAATCTGATTGCGCAAACCCAATTCCATTTCACGGTATACCGAAGGCATTCGGACATTCAAGTCCATTCCTTTGCTGTTAAGCGATTTGAGTTCTACAGTGATTTTTTTGGTGGGCAATTGTAATGAAGCTTTTCCAAAGCCGGTCATCGATTGTATCATAGTCGTAAAATAAGAGGGTAAAGATAAGAAAAGTTATTAGTAGTTAGTACCTAGACTTTAGTCGTTAGTAATTAGTAGTATGCAGGGTTGATAAGTTAGGGGTTGATGTTACTTGTAAAATGTGAACTAGTTACAAAGAAACTAGTTCACCATATTTAGTTTATAGTTCACGTTACAAAGAAACTAGTTCACCATATTTAGTTTATAGTTCACGTTACAAAGAAACTAGTTCACCGCATTTAGTTTATAGTTCACGTTACAAAGAAACTAGTTCACCACATTTAGTTTATAGTTCACGTTACAAAGAAACTAGTTCACCACATTTAGTTTATAGTTCACGTTACAAAGAAACTAGTTCACCACATTTAGTTTATAGTTCACGTTACAAAGAAACTAGATCACCACATTTAGTTTATAGTTCACGTTACAAAGAAACTAGTTCACCACATTTAGTTTATAGTTCACGTTATTAAGTAACGAAAACTGCCTGATAATCACTTTTTGCCAATGATTAATTATTTTCTAGTAATCACCAACCACTATGGACTAAGGACTAATCACTAGGGACTGGAAGTCTTCTTCTGTGTTACCAGATACACTCCGATAAAAATCAAAACCGCTGATCCAGCTTTTACCCAACTCAATTCGTCTTTTTGTAATCCGATAGCGAAAATAGTAGCAAACAAGGGTTGTAAGTAGATGAATACAGCAACGGTAGTGGGTTTGAGTTCTTTCATTGAAAGTAAATTCAGCAGATAGGTAAGGAAGGTGGAAAAAATGACCACAAACCCTATTTTCATAAAAGCAGAAGGAGGAACTATACTCCAATCTACTGCCTGAAATTCATTCCAACCAAAAGGAATAACCATTAGAAAGCCGAAGAAATAAATCCATTTCACAAACGAAAAAGCATTGTATTTGTCCATCAATTTTTTAACAATGATGAGGTAAAAACCATAGGAAACAGCATTCACAAAAACGAGAAAGTTCCCCAATGAGGCGTTAGGCGCATTCACCATCGATTTTCCATACAGGATTAAGGTAACGGTTCCGGCTAATCCCAGAAGAATACCGATGATTTTTCGGTTTTCCATGCGTTCCTTCATGATAAAAGCCGAAAGCATGAGTACAATCATCGGAGTGGTTACCATTAAAACAGCTCCCATAATGGGTGAAGTGTAGCTCAATCCTTTGAAGAAAGTCAGCATATTGAAGGCAATTCCGAAAAAAGAGGCTGCAATGATTCGTGGAAAATCGGCTTTGTCGATTTTTTCAGTCTTTACAAATAAGGTAGCAATCCAAAATAGCAACATCGATCCGCCTACACGCAGAAAAATAAAACCGAAGGGGTCGATGTATTTTGGCATCACATCTTTGGCGATAGTAAACGTTACGCCGTATATAATCGAAACCAAAGTTGCGGCAATTAATGCCCATTCTCTTTTATTCATTGTTTAGAAAGTCAATGGCTGCGCCAACGGTTTTGGCACTATTGCCTACAAAAATCTTTCCATCGGCAATAATTACCGGACGAGATAAGAACGTATAGTGTTCCAGAATATAACGCTTGAAGTCGGTTTCCGTTAATTTTTCATCTTTCAAACCCATTTCTTTGTAAAGGGTTGCTCTTTTGCTGAAAAGCACTTCGTAACTGCCCGCCATTTGTTGCATTTCATCTACTTGCTTTACCGTCATTGGTTCCGTTTTGATGTCCTGCAATTCAAAGGTGTCTAATTGCGGCAATGATTTTAAAATGCGTTGGCAGGTACTGCAGGTTTTTAAGTAATAAATCTTTCTCATTATTTTAATTTTAAATACTGATTGGCTTCTGTGTATGGAATTACTACTTCGATTGGTCCTTCCGCATAGGAAGCTACTTCGTATTGATTGTAAAGTAAATTCACTCCTTTTTTAGTCAGGAAAATATTTTGAGGCAAATGAAATTTTTCATCTGCAAACCAATAACCCGTTTCGTTGATGTTTACATTTTTAGGAACATTTTGCTGCTTTCTGAATTTCTGTTCGGCTAATTTGGTGAAGCCTTTTAAGTCAGAAAATAAGTTTTCCTTTTTGATTTGTTTGCCTGTTTTGGCATCAATAAAATAAGAATAGGTAGCGCCGTTGCCGTGCGCTCCACCGGTATAAGCCCAATAATCGAATACGAGGTTGAGTAATTTTGGAGATTGATAATCTATTGAGGTAGTACTATATGCTTGCCAATGTGAGGTGAATTCTTGATCTTCCTGATGTACTTGATTATAAGTACTGATGAAATTAGCACAAATGGCATCAAAATTTTTAGGTCGTTGGATCGTATCAAAGTAAAATAAACTGCTCATTTCCTGCAGGATCAATTTATTAATACTATCAGTTACTACCGATTTTGTTGTAAAAGTAGGAACGTTAAGTTCAATTTCGGTGGTGTCTGAACCTTCTACGAGACGCTTTTCAATTTTTTTCATTTCATAATCCAAGGTGTCGAAGTCTGATTTTACAGCATCCACTACAGTAGTAGTTTTTGGAGGATTAGAGATGGGAGTATCTTTTTTACAACTGATGGAAATACCCGCAATGAGAATATAATAAAGTAATTTACGCACGTTAAAATTGTATTAAAATGTACTACAAAATTAACTTTTTAAACGTACGGTTGGAGGTTTTGGGTTACTTTTGAAAAAAATAATTTATGGGAACTTTTACCAAAGAAATATCCATTCGCTGGTCTGATCTTGACCCGAATTTCCATATGCGCCACAGTGCTTTTTATGATTTTGGCGCACAACATCGTATCGAAGTGTTGGAACAACATGGTTTAACTATGAAATTAATGCAACAGCAATCTTTTGGACCGGTTTTGTTCCGAGAAGAAGCCATTTTCAGAAGAGAAATTCATTTGAGTGACACGATTACCATCACAACGAAGATGGGAAAGATGAAAGCCGATGCATCTCGTTGGACTATTGTGCATGAGTTGAAGAACCAAAGAGATGAATTGTGTGCGGTAATTAGTGTGGATGGTGCTTGGATGGATACCAAGTTGCGAAAGTTGGCTAGTCCGACACCCGAAATCGTTCAGGAAGTTATGAATGCATTTCCTAAAACCGAAGATTTTATCGCTTTATAAACATACCAACTATGGAATATACTTTTAAAATTAACCTTTTGTCGCGTAATGTTCTTTTGAGATTTCTGGAAAATCATACGTTGGAACAATTGAATAAGATTCCGGAAGGATTCAGTAATAATCTAATATGGAACATTGGTCATATGGTGGTCGTACAACAAATGTTGGTGTACCGTTTGTCAGGATTGCCAATGATGGTTTCCGATGCAATGGTGGCCAAATACATGAAGGGAACCAAACCGGAATCGGATGTGACACAAGAGGAAGTGGATGAAATCAAGTCATTACTGTTTGCCACTTTAGAGCAATCGAAAAAAGATTTTGAGAATGCTATTTTCAAAACCTATACCGAGTTCACTACTTCAACAGGTTATACTGTGACCAGTGCAAAAGATGCTATGGAATTTAACAATTACCATGAAGGGATGCATACCGGTATTATGATGCAAATCAAAAAATTCTTGTAAAGAATAGCAAAACTCCCCAAAAGACAACACAAAAATCTTAGGGGAGTTTTCCTCGAATTAAGCAACTCTTTTTTCCTTCTGATGAAGGATATTTTCTTTGAGTTCGGTAACGGAAAGGTTTAGCTTGAGTAGTTTTCTTTTATGAAAGTAAAGTTTCAATCGGAGTTTGTATAGATCATATACTATAATTACGACCAGAACCAGACTTACCAAATAAAACATCTTGAATCCCAAATGCACATAAGTAAATCCAGCCAAAACAGCACCAATAAGATAAAATAAAGTTATCGATGATAACAGTTTTGCTCTTTCCTTTAGGTTCTTGTTGTTGCGAAATTCTTTTTTGGTGAACATTGAGAACAAAATTCCTAAATCGGTTGTAGTACCGGTTAAGTGAGTTGTTTTGATGGAGAAGTTTGAAATACTTGCCGTGAGTCCGTTCTGTAATCCCATAGCAAAAAGTAAGATGGCTAAAAGGACTTCTGTTTCGGCTAATGTTTCCCCATAAAAATTGTCTCCGTAAAAACTCACTGCTATTAAGCAAAGTATCTCCAATAGTAACGGTATCGAATGGGCAATATAGCTGTTCTTATGATTAAGGTGTATCACAGCCAGGTTGGAAGTAAAACTCCCCAGGAAGAATAACAAAATCCAAGAGAATACCACAATAGTCTGGTACAGATTTCCTTTCACGATTTCTGAAGCAAGAACAGCATAATGCCCAGTAATGTTTGATGAGAATGAAAAGAATAGCAGTAGCGAACCGATATTGATCATTCCGGCAGAAAATGCGGATAAGGAACCGAGTTTGAGATTGTCTGAATGGGATCTGCTGTTACTGTATTTTCTAAGCATCTTTATTTCTTTTTTTCAAATGTTAAGCGGGCAATCCCACGAACATCTGTGTTTGTATTAAAATTGAGCACGAGTTTGTCTTCCGATAATTCTGAAAGCGTATAATGTTCAACTGAGTTGTCGTTGTATTTCAACTCGAGTATATTTCCCCTGCCTTTTATGGACCAGGTTAGTTTTTTTGTGGCCTCTTTTCCTTTTAGAATTAATTCCTTTCCGGGCATGAAAATCCATTTTTCGGCTTTATGAATAATCAGGTTCTGACTGGCAATTTCCTTGACATAACCTGAAACGTTTTTAAAGTCGGCATTCACCGTGTCGTTTTTGTCGACCTTTTCATATTCCCAACTTGCTTCTTCCCATTCGCCTTCAATCTTTTTTTCCGGATTCCCCGACATACTTGTTGTTGTTATAAGGATTACCAAAACCAGTATGGGAAGACTAATGTATTGTATGATGATTTTCATGTTTTAGTTTTTTTTAGGTTAACCTATGGAAACCTGGTTCAGGAATACTTCGCTGATTTTTCCTTTTTCGGTAACCGGAGAAATTGTGTCAGTGGTAATTGTAATGACTTCCACAGGCGATTTTTTAATAAATCTTGTTAAGTCAAAGCTATTGCTCTTGGCCAGTTTTGGTTTACCATCAAAGAGATAGATCTTCTCAACGTTGTTGGAGTCAAGATAACTGTTGAATGCAATTTGGTTGAACCCGGTGAATAAGTCGATTTTGATTGAGTTGATTTGGGAATCAAATTTGTTGCACAATACTTCAAAAGCTTCTTCAAATTCGGAATTGGTCAGTGCATCGATGTGCTTTCTTTTGGAGAAGAACAATAAGTCACGTATCGAGTCACTTAGATTCAAACCGTGTAATAGGATAATATCTAAAGGTGTACCTGCGGAGTTGTTGCTTAAAACGGCTTTTAATGTGTTTAATGAATTGACGGTAAAGTCGGTCGGTATTACAATTGATTTTTTCATGCTTCGTACTATTTTTTTGTTTACAAAGCAAAACTAGAAGTGAGGTATTAGAGTTTTATTAAGCTGAGATTAGAATGTTATTAGAATTGGATATTCGAGATTAAAATGAGATTAGAAAAACTTAGAAAAATGTTAAAAACGGTAATAAATGAAGTTTTAGTTCACTGTTTTAAGTGATGGAAGTGTGATTTGTACAGTTGTGCCTTCGCTCTCAGTTGAGGTGACAAGAATCTTTCCATTATGCATACGGATGATGTTTCGGGTAAGTGGTAATCCGATGCCGTAGCCTTCGTAATTTTTGGTATTAGATGCCCTAAAGAATGGGTCGTAAATGTATTTGATTTCGTTTTCCGGAATACCAATTCCTTTGTCTTTAATAATGATGTAAACGTAATCATCCGAAGCACCAATTGATATCGTCACATGATTATAATCAGAATACTTGCAACCATTGCTGATAATGTTACTGAAAGCCAGATGTAGCAGTTGAGTGTTTCCGTTGACTTTTAGTTTTAACGGATTTTCTGGTAATAGTTCCATGTCAAGATGGATTTTATTCTTACTATTTAAGGTGTCAAGATTTTCTTTTACATCCCAGATCAATTGGTCAATGCGTATTTTTTCGAATTTCTGTACCTTTCCATTGAATCCGGTTTGTGCTAAGAACAACAAAGCCTTTGTTTTATTGTCTAATTTTTCGGCCTCTTGCAGAATGATTTTTAAGGCCTCAACATATTCTTCCGTAGATCGGGTTTTTGTTAGCACAACATCAGCTTCGCCTATTATGGCGGTCAATGGAGTTCGTAATTCGTGAGAAGCATTGCTAATGAAGTTGTTTTGGGTTTCAAAGGAAGTTTCAATCCGGTCTAGCATATTATTGAATGTACCGGTTAATTCAGAGAGTTCATCTTTGGCGATGTCTTCACTCAATCGTAAATGCAGGTTTTCGGAACTGATTTCTTTTACTTTTTCCGTTATGGCAGAAATAGGTTTGAAGATGTTTTTTGAGTAATATACGGCGATGTATAATAATAGTAGAAAAGCTGCGCTTATGGCAAAAAGCATGGTTTTAATTAGGTTTTCGGCCTGATTGATTTCGAAATAATTTTCGGCTACTGTTATGACAATGAAATTTCCTTTATTGGACTGAAATTTTATTCCTTTATAGAGGTATTTATTAGTAGCAAAGCGGGCTTCTCCTTCTTCAATTACATCTTTAAAAAACTGTTTATTGATGCCTACTTTTTGAGATTCGGCATCTATGTTGAGTTGGTTGTTTATCGGGATAAAAAAGTCTCTTTCATGAGGGAGTTTGTCTAGATCTTCTTCCTCTGAAAATTCAGTTCCTCGTACTAATTTTTCTTTGGCCACTTTCTTCGCCCTAGCTTCAAGCAATCGAAATAAATAATCTTCAGAATAATTGGAAACAGTGGCATAGATGAATATACTGAACAGGAAAATCACGATCAGGAAAGGAATCAAGAACAGTAAAATAACCCTCGAATGTTTTTTCATATATCAGTTATTGGATGGTTGTAGACGATTTAGTTTTCACGCAAAACATATCCCATGCCTATTACGGTATGGATAATCTTGTCTTCTGCTTTGAGGTCAACTTTTTTTCGGAGGTAGTTGATGTATACATCCACAACATTGGTACCTAAATCGTAATCGACTCCCCAAACGGCTTCTAGTATATCCATCCTTGAAAGTACTTTGTTTTTGTTTTTCAACAAATGGAGTAATAGTTTATACTCGGTTGAGGTCAATGATATTTCTTCTCCTTCCAGCGTTACCGTTTTTGTGTAATCATTTATTTTTAAATCGTTGAATACATATAGGTGTTCTGGAGCGAGGCTTTCTTCTTTTTGTGAAATGGTTTGGCCGGAGGAACGTCTTAGTAGTGTTTTAATTCGGGCAACCAACTCTATGAATTTAAATGGTTTTACCAAATAGTCGTCGGCTCCATTTTCTAATCCCAATACAATATTTTCGGAGGTTCCGAGTGCGGTTAAAAACAGTATCGGTACGGCCTGTTTTTTGGTACGTATGGATTTGCAAACTTCCAATCCGTTTATTTCCGGTAACATAATGTCTAAAATAATCAAATCGAAAGTATTGTCCAGTGCCATTTGTAGTCCGGTTTTGCCATCGAATGCAACACTGACTTCAAATCCTTCTTCTGTAAGTCCTTTTTTAATAAAAGAAACAACATGGGCCTCATCTTCAACTAAAAGTATTTTTTTCATGGATTATGGTGCTTCAACAGGAAGGGTTGGTCATAAAATTATTGTAAAAGAGAAGGCAAGTTAAAAAAAATACTCCGAAGTTAATACCTTTGTGAAAAATATATAAATTATGAAATTCAATACGAAAGTTATACATGGTGGACAACATCATGATCCAAGTACTGGGGCGGTAATGCCACCGGTATACCAGACTTCTACTTTTGTGCAGACGAGTCCGGGGAAACCATTAAATCCGGAATATGAATACAGTCGTGCAGCAAATCCTACTCGTACTGCTTTGGAAGATGCGTTAGCTTCGATCGAAAATGGAGCAAGAGGTCTAGCCTTTTCTTCGGGATTGGCAGCTACAGATTGTTTGCTTAGATTGTTTAAAGCTGGTGATGAAATCATTGCAATGGATGATTTGTATGGAGGAACTTACCGTTTGTTTACGCGTTTGTATAAAGACAGTGGGATTAAATTTCACTTTGTAGATATGAATGATTTGGAAGGATTTCAAGCGTTAATTAACGAAAATACGAAGTTAGTTTGGGTGGAAACTCCAACCAATCCTTTGATGAAATTAGCGGATATCGCCGCTATTGCACAGATCACTAAAAAACACAATATTTTATTCGCTGTAGACAATACTTTTGCGACACCATATTTGCAAAAGCCATTGGATTTGGGAGCTGATATTGTAATGCATTCGGCTACCAAATATTTAGGAGGACATAGTGATGTAATTGCTGGTGCGTTAGTTATTAAAGACAAGGCTTTGGGAGATGAATTACACTTTAAACAATTTGCAACCGGAGCAACATTAGGGCCACAGGATTCTTTCTTAGTATTAAGAGGAATCAAAACATTGCATTTGCGTGTACAACGTCATTGTGAAAATGGAGCTAAAGTAGCTGAGTTTTTGGTAAATCATCCTAAAGTGGAAAGAGTATATTATCCTGGATTGGAAAATCATCCGTTTCATGAAATTGCGAAAAAGCAAATGAAAGGTGGTTTTGGAGGTATGGTAACTTTTACTTTTAAATCAGGTGAAAAGCAAGATGCAATTAGCTTCTTGGAGAAAGTAAAAGTATTTACTTTGGCTGAATCGTTAGGTGGCGTTGAGTCATTGGCAAATCACCCGGCTTTAATGACGCATGCTTCTATTCCGGAAGACAAACGAAAAGAAATTGGTATTACTGATGATTTGGTTCGTTTGAGTGTAGGAGTGGAAGATGTGGATGACTTGATTGAAGATTTGAAACAAGCATTGGCATAATAAACAAAAAAACCCGAGTTTGAACTCGGGTTTTTTTTATGTTTTTGTATTTCTATTAATTTAAGTAATAAATGTATCCGAAGTTCAACCAAACATTCCAGTCGTTGGCTTTGTTCTCTGGATAAAGATCTTCGTTTGGATTTAAACCGTCAACCCAGTTTGAAAAGTAGTATTGAAAACGTAAATCTAAAATTAAATCCGATAAAGGTGTTAGTTTATAACGGCTACCCACACTCGATACAACAGACCATGTGCTTCCTCTTTCGTTGGTAAAACCGTGTGCCTCACCGTCTGAAGGTGTCCAGTATTTAGGGAAGATGTTGGCTTGGTTTAATAATTGACCGTCACCATATGTTGTGCCTACTTCTGGTTTGTAAAAACTGAATTGTGCTCCCAAACTTACAAATGGGCCAAAACTTCCAGTTTGTGAGGTGAAGTCACGAATGCTTAACGGGTAATATTCCAATTGCATACCAATGTTTGTAACAGCTGTACTTCCTGACATTGCTCTTAATTGTTCTGCTCCAACTGATGTTTTATCCGGGTCAACCCAACGGCCAAAATGATTTAATTTGGTTTTGTTGTATGAAATTTCACTTCGTAATTTAAAGTGGTCATTAAAATAGGTTTCAGGGGTGTAACAGTTACAATCGGCTCTATATGAAAAATTCAAATAATGAACTAAACCAACTCCTAAGCCAGTATTTCCTGCATTGGTGTCGAAGTCATGTCTCTCACCGTAGTCGGATTGAAAGGCAACAGGACCAGTAATTACTCCCACTTCATGAGAAAAGCCAAACTGCGCCTGAAGCGAGCTGATTGTTCCTAAAGTTAGAAAAACGATTAAGCTATAAAATTTAGACATGGGTCAACTTTTAAGTCATTATAGGACAAATATATAAAAACATCAATCACATCAAAAAAAAAACAGTAAAAAAACCGCAATATTCTAAGGTTAAGTTTTTGATAAGTGATTTATTAGCCTAAAACCGTTGGTGTTATTTTTAGAAAATGTATATTTGCTCCACTAAACGAAAACGTTTTCATTAACGTAAAAATTAAAATTATTATGTCACATAGTATTGATGCTTTTGTAGAGGCTGTAGCAAAAAACAATCCTAATGAGCCAGAATTCTTACAAGCTGTAAGAGAAGTTGCCGAAACAGTAATTCCTTTCATCGAAAACAATCCGAAATACCAAGGTAAAATGTTACTTGAGCGTATGGTTGAACCAGAAAGAGTAATGATGTTCCGTGTGGCTTGGATTGATGATAAAGGTCAAACACAAGTTAATAAAGGGTATAGAATTCAAATGAACTCAGCAATTGGTCCTTATAAAGGAGGTTTGCGTTTTCACCCTTCAGTAAATTTAAGTATTTTGAAATTCTTAGCTTTTGAGCAAGTATTCAAAAATTCATTAACGACATTGCCAATGGGTGGTGGTAAAGGAGGTTCAAACTTCGATCCTAAAGGTAAATCAGATACTGAAATCATGCGTTTTTGCCAGGCTTTCATGACAGAATTAGCACGTCATATTGGTGCTGATACTGACGTTCCTGCTGGTGATATCGGTGTAGGTGGAAGAGAAGTAGGTTATATGTTCGGTCAATATAAAAAATTACGTAACGAGTTTACAGGAGTTTTAACTGGTAAAGGAATCACTTTCGGAGGTTCATTAATCCGTCCTGAAGCAACTGGTTACGGTGATGTATATTTTGCATACAACATGTTGAAAACTAAAGGAGAAAGCTTCGATGGGAAAACAGTTGTAGTTTCTGGATCTGGAAACGTGGCACAATATGCTGCTGAAAAAGCAAGACAATTAGGAGGAAAAGTAGTTACATTATCTGACTCATCAGGTTATATCTATGATGCAGAAGGTATCGATGAAGAAAAATTAGCGTACGTTATGGAAATCAAAAACGTAAACTATGGTCGTATCTCTGATTACTTAAAAAAATATCCAAACGCTAAATTTGTTGAAGGAAAACGTCCATGGGAAGTGAAATGTGATATCGCATTGCCATGTGCTACTCAAAATGAATTGAACGAAGATGATGCTAAAGCGCTTGTAGCAAACGGATGTATCTGTGTTGCTGAAGGAGCTAACATGCCATCGACTCCAGAAGCAGTTATAGTATTCCAAAATGCTAAAATTTTGTTTGCTCCTGGTAAAGCTTCAAATGCTGGAGGTGTTGCTACATCTGGTCTTGAAATGTCACAAAACTCATTACGTTTAAGCTGGTCTTCTGAAGAAGTTGATGATCGTTTGAAAGTAATTATGAACAACATTCACCAAGCATGTGTGAATTACGGTTCTGACGGTAATGGGTATGTGGATTATGTAAAAGGTGCAAATATTGCTGGTTTCGTTAAAGTTGCCGATGCTATGTTAGCGCAAGGAGTTGTGTAATTTCTATAAGCTATATATCAATAAAAGTCCTGCATTTGCAGGACTTTTTGTTTTCAGTATATTAAAACCTAAATAAAATCGTTTTTATCTATATTTGTGCGATATCTTTTTTTATATGAATAAATTTGTTGTAACAATTGTCGTTTTTGCTTTTTCCTTTGCTGGTTTTTCCCAAAACAATCAGGATTGGAGAGGATTCTTTTCGTATAACTCTATCAAAGATATCACGCAGGGAGGAACTACTGTTATTGCGGCTTCTGAAAATGCTTTTTTTAAGAAAGACATTACAACCAATGTGTTAACTACAACAACAACAGTGGAAGGACTGTCTGGGCAAACCATAACGCAAATTTATCACTCACAGGCTTTTAATAAGACTATCATAGGACACGTAGATGGTTTGATGGTAGTCGTAAACGATCAGGATGGCTCAATACTTAATGTAGTTGATATTGTGAATAAGGTTTCTGTTCCATCAGATAAGAAAAAAATTAATCATTTTACAGAATTCAATGGAAAACTCTACATTTCTACAGATTATGGAATTTCAGTTTTTGATTTACAAAATTCAGAGTTTGGAGATAGCTACTTTATTGGGCCTAACGGGATTAATATCGAAATATTTCAAACCACTATATTTAACAATACAATCTATACTGTAGCAAATGGTTATGGATTACTTACTGCTTCAGTAACCAATCCCAATCTGATTGATTTTAATCAGTGGACAATGGTGGCTGCCGGAAACTGGAAAGGAGTTGAGGCTATTACCAACGGAGTAGCTTTAATAGATACAGGAACAGGATTGTATAATTTAGTGGGTAATAATCCAGTTTATGTAACGAATTTTAACCAAATTCCATTGGATTTTCGGTTTGTTGAAAATAGATTGCTTGTAACCTCGCAAAATTACGTTTACGTTTTAAATGATTTATTATCAAATTTGTTTACAGTGAATAATACTTCCAGTCCATCTGTGAGTTTTACATCAAGCACTTTTAAAGACAATAAATTGTATATAGGGACAAAAGAAAAAGGTGTGATTACCACCACTCAGGCCAATACTACAGTTTTTGAGAATAGTACACCCAACGGACCGTTCAGGAATATGATTTTTGGTGTAGATGCTTATCCCAACGGACTTTGGACCGTTTACGGTGATTATAATGCTGGCTACAACCCGTATTCATTAGACTTGCTTCCTGTAAGTAAATTCAATGAAAACGGTGTCTGGGAAGAATTTCCTTATTCAGGATTATTCGGAGCAAAATCCATTGCAAGAAGTATTGTTAATCCGAATAATGATAAAGAAGTGTTTTTTAGTTCGTATTACTCGGGCTTGTTGAAATTTGTGGATAATGTGCCAACAACTATTTATAATACAACCAATAGTAGTCTTGAGACAATTCAAGGTCAGGTGCCGGATGATGTTCGCGTGAATGGTGTTGGTTTTGATAGAAATGGGAACTTATGGATGACAAATTCTTTGGTGTCTAGGAATTTACATGTTTTAAAAACCGATGGTAGTTTCGTGGGTTATACTCTTCCATGTGTTTTAACACCAGCAATAGCAAGTTTAGGAAGATTGGTTGTAGATAAAAATAATACCAAATGGATTTGTACCAATTTCTTTGGGTTGATTGGTTTTAATGAAACACTTGGTAATAAATGTATTAGTATAGGTGAAGGTACTGGAGAAGGGAACTTGCCAACTCGGGATGTGAGAGCTGTAGCCGTGGATAATAGAAATCGTCTTTGGATTGGAACAAGCAAAGGATTACGAGTTTTGTCAAGTGCAGATTCTTTTATTTCTGAAGATGAATTGGAAACAAACTCGATTATTATTCTAGAAGATGGTGTTGCTCAGGAATTACTTTACCAGCAATTTATTACTGATATTGTAGTTGATGGTGCGAATAATAAATGGATTGGAACTGCTGGTAATGGTGTGTTTTTCATTTCGCCAGACGGTCAAAAAACATATAACATTTTTACCAAAGAGAATTCTCCGCTACCTAGTAACATGATTAACGATATCGATATCAATGAAATTACTGGAGAGGTTTTTATCGCAACAGAAGCAGGTATGGTGTCTTACAAAGGAAATGCAACAACAGGGGCGGATGATCTTAAAAATGTTGTAGTTTTTCCAAATCCTGTTCGTCCAAATTTTACCGGTGATGTTTCCATTACAGGATTAATGGATAAATGCAATGTGAAAATTACCGATATCAGTGGTAATTTAGTATATGAAGCAATTGCGCAAGGCGGAACCGTGTTGTGGAATACCAAAGCGTTTGATAAATACAAAGTGGCTTCTGGGGTATATATTGTGCATATTTCTTCGGATGATGGTGTAGAAGTAGAATCCAAAAAAATTATGATTGTTCGCTAATGCTTGTTAAAACAAAAGCGATAGTTATTTCTTCTCTTAAGTATCAGGAAAAATCCTTGATTGTAAAGTGTTTTACTTTGTCTAACGGACTCAAATCGTATTTTGTTCCGAATGCTTTTTCAGCTAAAAAATCTTCGCAGAAAATTGCTTATTTTCAACCGCTTACCTTGCTGGAAGTTGAAGCGAATCACAAAAATAAAGGAACACTCGAACATTTTAAGGAAATCCGATTGGCTACCGCATATCAAAGCCTAAATCTGGATATAGTGAAAAGTACAATTGTTATTTTCTTGTCGGAAATATTGCATCACAGTATTCGGGAAGAAGAAAAAAATGAACGCCTTTTTGAGTTTTTGGAGACGGCTCTAATTTGGTTGGATACACACGACGATGTTGCTAATTTTCATTTGATACTATTACTTGAGATTACCAAATTTTTGGGATTTTATCCAGATGTGTCTTATTTTGATCTCCCTTATTTCGAAATGAATGAAGGTGTTTTTGCCGATTTAAACGCATTAGGCTGCCTCTCGGAACAAGAAACATTGCTCTTCAAAAAATTAATCGAACTCAAATTCGACAGTGACCAGAGAATCTTTACGGGTAACGATAGGCAACACTTGCTTAAAATCCTTTTGGATTACTATACTTTTCACCTTGATGGTTTTAAAAAACCAAAATCGCTTGAAGTTTTGAAAGAAGTTTTTGCATAAGCATCGGTCTACTTAAAGAAAGTGTAGTATTTTTGCGCAAATTTAAATTTTCAAATGAAAAAAATCACACTATTTATGTTGTTAATGGTGCAAAATTTTCTTTTTGCACAAACCCAAGATTTGGTTGGACTTGCAAAAGGGGATTATCTTGGTTTTAATGCTGTATTTGATCAGAATGACGTACTTTTTGGCTATGTGGCACTATACGGATATGGTAAATCTGGCGAAAAAACAAAAAAATTCGAATATGTACTTCTTGATAAAAACTTGAACCCGGTAGCGAATAAAGAATTTGAAGGAGATATCACTGCGGCCGATTATAGTGCATATATGGATTTTAAAGGCAATATTGTTCTACGACCAAGTCGTATCGACTACTATGCTACTAAAGCTAAAGATATGTTCTCACCTGCTTCAATGGTAGTTAATCTTAAAGACAATACGGTAGAGAAAAAGAAGTATTACGACTACGAAAACAATGCCATCAAGGAGAGTGTTGAGTTTAAGAACTGGAACGAATTACGTAAAAACAATAAAGTAGAGAAAAAAGAAAAGGGCTACAACTACTTTTCGTATGTGTATGAGGTGAAAGAAGGCGGTTTTATTGTGCTCGAGTTTAATGATTACGGAAGCTATATCAACAATAATAGCTTAATTAGGTTTGATGACGAAAAAAAGGAACTTTGGAAATATTCCTATAATACAAGTGGAAATAAAAAGAACAAAGAAGTATTGAGGATAATTGAAAAGGATGAAAATTATATCTACGGAATTCTAAATAATGATAATGATGGTGTGAAAACTTTTCACTTGTTGGTAATCGATATGAAAACCGGAAAGGAAGTTGTGAAAACGCCTATCGATAAATTCAGTGCCAAAACTATCGAAAACATCACTTTCCTTTACGGTGATCGTCATGAAATTTCAAATCAAAAGACTTTCGATGATAAAATTGTATTGGTAGGGAAATTTTTTGCAACCAAAGACGAAGAACTAGGTTTTGCAAGATTATTAATCGATAAAAAAACGTTCCAGTTGGATCAACAGGCTTTTTTATACAACGAATTGAAAGAATTCATTCCGACTATCGACCGTTTGGGATATATGGAAAAAGGATACAAACTGTCTGCAAGAGATTTGTTTTTCCTTAAAGATGGTAGTGTAGGAGTATTGACTGAAAAATTTAGAGAATACGATGGATGGTCTGCGCCTAAATCAGAAGATATGGTGTATGTATACACTGACAGTGCATTTAAAATAAAAGGAATTAAAGTGTTCGATAAAGAGAAATCAAAATGGATTACTTCGGATTATTTATTTTCACAATATGTCAATAGTGGCGATGACGTGGTGTTCTTCTATAGAGATTATGAAAAAGACGAAACAGCTAAGGAGAAAGTGTGGGATTGGAATTTATATATCAACACATTGATCAAAGGAGAATTCAAACAAGAAAAAATAAAGATTTCATCGAAGGAAAACTGGATTGTACCGTATGTGGCTAAAGAGGGCTATATTCTTTTTCAGGAATTGAATAAAAAGGAAAAATACAACAAAATTCGCCTGGAACGATTGAATTATTAATGAATAAAAAAGCAGGGCATTCTTTAAGAATGCCCTGCTTTTTTAGTTGAATTTTATACTTTTTACTGTTAATGGTATCTAGGAGTTTTTGCTGTAATAATCAGCAATTTTCTTTATCTCTTCCAAATTTAAATTCCACATAAATCCTAAAAAAGTCTGATAGCTTTTACTCTGTTTTTTAGGTTCAATACGGTCCAGATAATGGTTGAGTTTGTAGTTTTTTCTTCCTTCGTAGATTTTCTCAAAGCATTTTCCTAGCCAAAGTTTGTAATGCAAATTGTCTTTTTCTTCTTGTAATGATTGTAGGCACAAATAAATGCCTTCTCCGAATTTTTCTTCATAAAATAAATTGGGAAGCATTTCCATTCGTGCTATATCTTGCATCTTTTTGAAACCAGCATCAGCTTCTTCTGCTTTTTCATCCGAATCAAGTTCTTTAAATTGCTTTTTTAGGAAGGCTATTCTTTCGACAATTTCAGGATGGGTTGAAACAGAGTCTTTGTTTATTTTTTCCTTGTAATGATCGTAATTGTAGGCTGAAAAATCTTCGCCTTGAAACCATTTTTCTTTAAAATCTTGTTCAGGTATGCTAAAGAACTTTTTGTAAGTAGCAATGTTTACTTCCTTTGAAGAAATGGTATCGTATTTTTCTAAGTTTTTCAACGCATTCGTAAAATCGGCTTTTTTGAAAGTGCTTTTACGATATAAAATATATCCTAATGAGTCAGATTCAGTCTCAAATTTTCTACTGATTTCACCCTTGGCATAAATCTGCTTTTTGAAAACATCAAATGCTTTTATGGTGCGATTATACTTCACTTCGTTTAATAAGCTGACTTCGGTTTTGTTTTTCTCATTGGTGATGATGTTATCCAGTTGCTTTTTCAAACTATGCTCTAGTATTTTGTGTCCAAGCTCATGCGCTATTACAGAAGCAATTTGATCTCTGTTGTCCATCCAATTGAATAAACCCATATTGATTACAAAGGTGCCGTCTGGTAAACAATAAGCATTAGGGATGTTGGTTTTACCGATGAGTACTTTTAGATCATTTGGAATTTCAGTGTTTTTTTGTCTTAATTCGGTAATAATATCTTGAACGTATTGTTCGAATTCCGACTTGAACGTGTAGTTTTTGTCTTCTATTTCTTTAATAAAAAATTCTTGGAAGCGTGTGTGTGACTTCGCAAGTTCTTTTCCTCTTTTTCCAGGAAAACGTTCCTTAATTTTCTTTACATGGTTGTCGTTTTTGGTTTTAAATTCTTTTACAAATGCCTTTCTTTCTGCATAATCTGCAGTGTCAATAGCTTTGTGATTTTGCGCATTAAGTAGAGTTAATTGTAATAATGCAAAAAGATAAAACAGTTGTTTTTTCATGCGATGGGGACTTGTATGTGAGTGCAAAAGTAATTTTTTCGCAACAATTCACATAATATTAGTAAAAAGGCTTGCTTTTTAACCATTTTTTGGCTTTGTAATTTTGTCTATTGCCTTACAAATCATTACTTTCGCAGATTGATTTTAGAATACGACAAAATGAACACGAAATTTACTGAATACAAAGGACTTGACTTGCCAACAGTGGCATCAGAAGTTCTTGATTTCTGGAAAAAAAACAATGTTTTTGAACAATCTGTAACTTCACGCGAAGGTGCAACTCCGTATGTGTTTTTTGAAGGTCCGCCTTCAGCAAACGGTTTGCCAGGAATTCACCACGTGATGGCCCGAGCGATTAAAGATATTTTTTGTCGTTACAAAACTCAAAAAGGATTTCAAGTAAAACGTAAAGCGGGATGGGATACCCATGGATTACCCGTGGAATTAGGTACTGAAAAAGAATTAGGAATCACTAAGGAGGATATCGGTAAAACGATTTCTGTTACCGAATACAATGAAGCATGTAAGCGTACAGTAATGCGTTATACAGATGTTTGGAATGACCTTACAGAAAAAATGGGCTACTGGGTAGATATGGAAGATCCGTATGTAACCTATAAGTCAAAATACATGGAGTCGGTTTGGTGGTTGCTAAAACAGATTTATACTAAAGATTTATTATACAAAGGGTATACGATTCAACCGTATTCGCCGAAAGCAGGAACAGGATTGTCTTCGCATGAGGTGAATCAGCCGGGTTCTTATCGCGATGTGACCGATACAACCATTGTGGCACAGTTCAAAGCAATCGAAAATACATTGCCTGATTTCTTGAAAGGCTTCGGGACGATTCATTTGATGGCTTGGACTACTACACCTTGGACATTGCCGAGTAATACTGCATTGACAGTTGGTCCTAAGATTGATTATGCTTTGGTGAAAACCTTCAATCAGTATACTTTTGAGCCAATTAATGTTGTTTTGGCTGAAAATCTAATCGGAAAACAGTTCGGAAGTAAGTACTTCTTAGCGGAATCGGAAGAAGATTTTGCTAATTATAAATCCGAAGACAAGAAAATACCGTATATGGTTTTACATGTTAGTAAAGGTGCCGATTTAGTAGGTATCCGTTACGAACAGTTGTTGCCGTACACGTTACCATACCAAAATCCTGAGAATGCGTTTCGCGTAATTTCAGGTGATTTTGTTACCACCGAAGACGGAACGGGTATTGTTCATACTGCGCCTACATTTGGTGCCGATGATGCTAAAGTAGCCAAGGAGGCTACTCCGGAAGTGCCACCAATGTTGGTATTGGACGAGAATGGTAATCCTGTGCCTCTGGTGGATTTACAAGGTCGCTTTGTAAGCCAAATGGGGGATATGGGTGGTAAGTATGTGAAGAACGAATACTACAACGACGGTGAAGCACCGGAGAAGTCAGTAGACGTTGAAATCGCTATCCGCCTTAAAGAAGAAAATAAAGCTTTCAAGGTAGAAAAATATGTACACAGTTACCCACACTGCTGGAGAACAGATAAACCCATCTTGTACTATCCGTTAGACTCTTGGTTTATCAAGGTTACGGAAGTAAAAGACCGTATGTTCGACTTGAATGAAACCATCAACTGGAAGCCGAAAGCAACCGGTGAAGGACGTTTCGGTAACTGGCTGAAGAATGCAAACGACTGGAATCTTTCCCGCTCACGTTACTGGGGTATCCCATTGCCTTTGTGGAGAAACGAGGAAGGTACAGAAACGGTTTGTATCGGTTCGGTAGAGGAATTGTACAATGAAATCGAAAAGGCTATCGCTGCCGGTTTCATGACAGAGAATCCATATAAAGGATTTGTAATTGGAAATATGGAGGAAACCAATTATGATTTGGTGGACTTGCATAAAAATATAGTGGATAATATCGTATTGGTATCACCTTCGGGCAAACCAATGAAGCGTGAAACGGATCTGATCGACGTTTGGTTCGATTCGGGTGCAATGCCTTACGCTCAATGGCATTATCCTTTCGAAAACAAAGAATTGATCGATGGTAATCAATCGTTCCCTGCTGATTTTATTGCAGAAGGGGTGGATCAAACCCGCGGATGGTTTTATACCTTACACGCAATCGGTACCTTGGTTTTTGATAAAGTAGCGTATAAAAATGTTGTTTCTAACGGACTGGTATTGGATAAAAACGGACAAAAAATGTCGAAACGTTTAGGAAATGCTGTTGATCCTTTCGAAACATTAAAAGAATACGGTCCCGATGCAACGCGCTGGTATATGATTGCGAACGCGAACCCTTGGGATAACTTGAAG
The DNA here is from genome assembly GCF_042653365.1 of Flavobacterium sp. GCM10023249. NCBI lineage: Bacteria > Pseudomonadati > Bacteroidota > Flavobacteriia > Flavobacteriales > Flavobacteriaceae > Flavobacterium > Flavobacterium sp. GCM10023249. The sequence continues at coordinate 420,058 of NZ_JBHSHZ010000006.1, read as the reverse complement.
TTTGATATTGAAGGAGTAGCTGAAGTACGACGTAAATTCTTCGGTACTTTGTATAATACCTATTCGTTCTTTGCGTTATATGCCAACATTGATGGCTTCAAATACAACGAAGTGGAAGTTCCACTAGCAGAAAGACCGGAAATCGACCGTTGGATCTTGTCTGAATTGCATACATTAATTCAATTGGTAGATGAAGCCTATGCAGAATATGAACCAACAAAAGCGGCTCGTGCTATTTCTGATTTTGTTCAGGAAAATTTGAGTAACTGGTACGTTCGCTTATGTAGAAGAAGATTCTGGAAAGGGGAATACGGAACTGATAAAATTGCAGCATACCAAACGTTGTATACGTGTTTGATGACGGTTGCGAAATTGTCTGCGCCGATTGCGCCATTCTTTATGGATCGCTTGTATAAAGACTTGAATGCAGCTACAGAGGCCGAAAAATATAGCAGTGTGCATCTAGCGGAATTCCCAAAATTTGTTGAAAATTTTGTTGATAAATCGCTGGAAAGCAAAATGTTGAAGGCGCAAACGGTTTCTTCATTGGTTTTGTCACTTCGTAAAAAGGAGATGATCAAAGTACGTCAACCGTTGCAAAAGGTAATGATTCCAGTACTTGACGAAGTTCAACGTGCTGAAATCGAGGCGGTTTCTGACTTGATAAAAGCGGAAGTAAACGTCAAAGAAGTACAACTTCTGGATGATGCTTCAGGGGTATTAGTGAAACAAATTAAGCCGAATTTTAAAGCTTTAGGGCCGAAGTTCGGAAAGGATATGGGTCTGATTTCCAAAGAAATACAGGGATTTTCTCAGGAACAAATCGCTGAAATAGAGCGAAAAGGTGAGATTTCTATTGTTATTTCAGGAAATAGTGTTAATTTAACAACTCAAGATGTGGAAATTTCTTCACAAGATATTGAGGGTTGGTTGGTAGCTAATTCAAACGGTATAACAGTAGCATTGGACATAACGATTTCCGATGAATTGAGAAAAGAAGGTATCGCTAGGGAATTAGTCAACCGAATCCAAAATATACGTAAAGATTCTGGTTTTGAAGTAACGGATAAGATTAAAGTAGCCATGTTGAAACAAGGGGAAATTCAACAAGCTGTTGAAGCGAACTTGGACTACATCAAATCGGAAACCTTAACAGAAGAACTAGCTTTCACAGAAAGTATCGAAAATGGTACGGAAATTGAGTTTGATGAACTAAGAACTAAAATATTAATTTCAAAGTAAGGAATTATGGTAGAAGAACAAATAAGATATTCGGATGCTGATTTAGCAGAATTCAAAGAATTGATTCAAAAGAAGCTGGAAAAAGCTAAAAATGATTTGGACCTAATCAAAAGTGCTTACCTTAATGATTTAAATAACGGGACAGATGATACTTCCCCAACATTTAAAGCATTTGAAGAAGGGAGTGAGACTATGTCGAAAGAGGCCAATTCACAATTAGCTATCCGTCAGGAAAAATTCATTCGCGATTTGAAAAATGCATTGATCCGCATAGAGAATAAAACGTACGGAATTTGTAAAGTAACAGGAAAACTTATCAATAAAGAAAGATTGAAGTTGGTACCGCATGCTACCATGAGTATCGAAGCAAAGAACTTGCAACGTTAATCTTTTTCTAAAAATTACTGAACGCTCCTTTTTGGGGCGTTTTTTATTTTAATTATACTATTTTTGTGTCTCAAACATAAAATAATGAATTTAAAGAAAGCCTATCTCATCGTTTTTATCGTTTTAGTAATTGACCAAATCACAAAGATTTATGTAAAAACACACTTTGTCTATGGTGAAGCAGGACAAGTTCATGTCACTGATTGGTTTAAAATTTTCTTTGTTGAAAATGAAGGGATGGCCTGGGGTGCCGAAATTCCGGGCGCCTACGGTAAAATTGCGTTAACTCTGTTTCGAATTGCAGCTGTTGGTGGAATTGGATATTGGTTATGGCTTTCAGTGAAAGAGAAGGCTTCCAATTTGCTCATATTTGCTATTTCTTTGATTTTAGCTGGAGCCTTCGGTAATATTTTGGATTCAGTTTTCTATGGTAGAATTTTTAATGAAAGTTATATGCAACCTGCCGTTTTATTCTCCGATGAACCTTACGCACCTTGGTTTTATGGTAAAGTAGTGGATATGTTCTATTTTCCTATCATTAAAGATTTTCCTATGCCGGAATGGGTTCCGTTTTTGGGAGGAAAAAACTTTACCTTCTTTAATGCTATATTTAATATCGCCGATGTAGCCATTTCTACAGGTGTGGGATTATTAATCGTATTCAATAAAAAAGCGTTTGCCAAAAAGGAAACAATATAAAGAGCAAAAAAAAAAGACCTCATTTGAGGTCTTTTTTATTATTTATTGTGTCCTGGAGCATGACGTCTGGCACTCTTGTCACCGGAAATTTTCTTTGCTTTTCCTGGAGGTAACCTTTTTACTTTTACTGTTTTGCGATTGTGATGGTGATGTACGGTACAGCTGGTAAAACCAGTAGCACAAACCATAACAAGCAAAATCATAGCGACTTTCGATTTTAAATTTGCTAACATAATGTTTCGTTTAATGAATTTGGGTGCGCTAATATAAACTAAAATTCGATGACTCCAAATGGTGTCACACAATAGTTCAGTCGAATATCGGTTTCTTGCATGTCGTCAATAACTTCTTCAGGATCAAAGTAAGACAAACCAATTTTAATCACTTCTTCTTTGCATTCGCCTAAGAATTGATCATAAAAACCTTTGCCGTAACCTACTCGATTTCCTTTTTTGTCAAAAGCCAATAAAGGAACAAAAACCACATCAATTTTGTGAACCGGAACTTCTAATCCATCAACAGGTTCTGGAATGCCATAGTCATTGGTTTTAATTTTAGTGTTGTCAGTTAATAAGTAATGGGTCATTTTGAGGGTTTCAAAATTTGACCTTGAGATTACGATTTCTTTATCTCTTCCTGCCAGAACTTGAAGTAAAAATTCGGTATTGATTTCTTTTTGTGACTCAATTGGAAGGAACAAATGAAAATAGGTCTTTTCCCAAATTGGTAAATACAAACAGTGATTGGCAATTGCCAAACTATCATTCATAATTTCGTCAAAGGTTAATTCTTTACGGAGTGTTTTGTACTTGGTACGGAGTTCGGATTTATTCATAGTGATTATTTTTACAATCTGCTTAGAGATGCACGGCAAATGTACTTTAAAAATGAAACTTATTTGTAAATTTGAAACAACTCTTAATGCATAATCAATTCATGTTGACTTCCCTCGAACTTCAAATCCAAACACTACCTGATAACCCGGGTGTATACCAGTATTTTGATAAAGAAGGTAAGATTTTGTACGTTGGTAAAGCTAAAAATCTAAGAAAAAGGGTATCGTCCTATTTTAATAAGGTTCACGATACTGCTAAGACTAATGTTTTGGTCAAGAAAATTGTTGAAATAAGACATATTGTTGTTCCAACTGAAACCGATGCGTTGCTGCTTGAAAATAATCTCATCAAGAAGTTGCAACCACGTTATAATGTCTTGTTGAAAGACGACAAGACATATCCTTGGATTTGTATCAAAAATGAACCTTTTCCTCGCATCTTTTCTACAAGAAAAATGATTAAAGATGGATCGGAATACTTCGGACCATACACGAGTTTCAAAACGGTACATACCATTTTGGATTTGATCAAAGAATTGTATCCGCTTCGTACGTGTAATTTTGACTTAAGTCGCTCCAATATCAATAGTGGTAAGTTCAAAGTTTGTCTTGAATATCATATAGGGAATTGCAAAGGACCATGTGAAGGTTTAGAAACACAAGAACATTATCAAAATCAAGTTAATGCAATTCGTGAAATCCTTAAAGGGAATTTCAAGGAAAGTTTGAAAGACTTCAAAAAATTAATGACGGATTTAGCAATGGATATGCAGTTTGAACAAGCACAAAAAATCAAAGAAAAAATCGAAGTGCTGGAAAATTATCAAGCTAAATCGACAATTCTGAATCCAAAATTGTCAAATATTGATGTGTTTTCAATTGTTTCAGATGAAGCGATGGCCTATGTGAATTTCCTGCAAATATCTCATGGTGCTATTGTACGTTCGCATACTATGGAATTGAAAAAGAAGTTGGAAGAGACGGATGAAGAATTACTCGAATTGGCTATTGTAGAGCTTCGGGAACGTTTTCATTTGAACTCGAAAGAAATTGTTCTACCATTTGAATTGGATTTCGGAGAAAAAATTAAAGTTACCGTTCCGAAATTGGGAGACAAAAAACAAATTTTGGATTTATCCGAGCGTAACGCCAAATACTATCGTCTAGATCAGTTGAAACAAATTAAAATTGTGGATCCAGATAGGCATACCAATCGCATTATGGCGCAAATGCAGAAGGATTTACGACTTTCGTCGGAGCCGCGTCATATTGAATGTTTCGATAATTCGAATATTCAGGGAACCAACCCGGTTTCGGCATGTGTAGTGTTCAAAGATGGAAAGCCAAGTAAGAAAGATTATCGTCATTTCAATATAAAAACCGTGGAAGGACCGAATGATTTTGCATCGATGGAAGAAGTCGTGTACCGAAGATACAAGCGCATGCTGGATGAGAAAGAATCTTTGCCACAATTAATTATTATTGATGGTGGTAAAGGACAGCTTTCTTCTGCATTAAAAAGTCTGGATGATTTGGGATTAAGAGGGAAAATTGCCATAATCGGTATTGCAAAACGATTGGAGGAAATTTTTTACCCAGGCGATTCGGTGCCTTTGTATTTAGATAAGAAGTCGGAAACATTAAAAACGATTCAACATTTGCGAAATGAAGCACATCGTTTCGGAATTACCTTTCATAGAGATAAAAGAAGCAAGGCGGCACTTAATTCAACTTTGGAATTAATACCGGGTATTGGAGAAAAAACGATGCTAACGTTACTAAAACATTTCAAAAGTGTTAAAAGAATTAAAGAAGCATCGGAAAAGGATATTTCCGATGTTGTAGGAGTTTCAAAAGCCAAAAAAATTTCCGAATTTTATAAGATAAATAACACATCCCAATAAATGAGAACTCTTCTCCTAGTAATACTCGTTTTTTTTTGTAGCAATCTGTATGCTCAAGACACAATCAAGAAGCCAAAAATCGGATTGGTTTTAAGTGGAGGAGGCGCCAAAGGATTAGCACATATCGGTGTTTTAAAAGAAATTGAAAAAGCGGGTATTAAGATAGATTATATCGGCGGTACAAGCATGGGAGCTATAGTGGGAGGATTGTATGCCTCGGGTTATACTGCCGATGAATTGGATTCTATTTTTAGAAACTTGGATTCAGATGCTATTATTCAAGATATTATCCCAAGAGGCAATAAAACATTCTATGAGAAAAATAATGATGAGGTGTATGCGCTAACACTTCCTTTTCAGAAGTTGAAAATTACCGTACCTAAAGGGTTTTCAAAAGGATTGTATAACTATAATTTATTTAGTAAACTAACTCATAATTATCGTCATATTCGCGATTTTAATCAGCTTAAAATTCCTTTTTTGTGTGTAGCTACCGATGTTGAAACGGGTAAAGGTGTTGTGTTTCGTGAAGGATCATTACCGATGTGTCTGGCTGCAAGCGGTGCTTTTCCGTCATTATTCTCGCCGGTAAAAATTGATGGAAAGTATTATATCGATGGGGGTGTGGTTAATAATTACCCAATTGAAGAAGTAAAAGCAATGGGCGCCGATATCATTATTGGGGTGGATGTTCAAGATGGCTTGAAAGATATCAATAATATAAGTGGTGCAACTGGGGTTTTGGTTCAGATTTCCAATTTTAAAACATTGGAAAATATGGACAAGAAAAAAGCAATGACCGATATTTACATCAAACCGAATATTCAAGGTTTCTCTGTGATTTCTTTTGATTTGGGTGAAATTATTATCAAGAATGGTGAACAAGCTGCTCAAAATGTATCGGATCAACTAAAAGCTTTAGGGACAAATTATAAGACTGTGCCTTTAAAATCAGTTAAAAACGATAGTTTGTATTTGAGTGAGATTAATTTTGAAGGACATCGAAATTATACCCGTTCCTATTTTTTAGGAAAACTTCGCTTTAAACCCGGACACAAAATTAGTTATGATGACCTACGTAGTGGTGTAAATAATTTGAATGCAACCCAAAATTTTACATCAATACAGTATAAATTATCTCAACAAGGAGATAAAGATGTTTTATTGGTAGATGTCCAGGAAAATCCAATCAAAACTTTTCTTAAACTGGGAGTACATTATGACGATTTGTTCAAATCGAATGCTCTGGTAAATATCACCAAAAAGAATTTGTTTTTTAAAAATGATGTTGGTTCCGTTGATTTTATAATTGGCGATAATATTCGTTACAATTTGGATTACTATATCGATAACGGTTTTCATTGGAGTTTTGGTTTGAAATCAGCCTTTGATCAATTTAATAAAACGAGTAACACAGATTTTAGAAATGGTGCCATTTTACAAGCATTGGGTAAGAAATCCATTGACTTAAGTTACCACAGCTTGTCAAATAAGGTGTATGTGCAGACTATTTTTGCTCAGAAATTTTTAATTGGAGGAGGATTGGAACATAATTTAATCAATATTGCTTCAAACGATGTAGATACTGCAATGGATATTGATAACAGCTCGTATTATTCCGCATTCGGGTTTTTGAAATTTGATTCCTTTACCAATAAATATTTTCCTAAAAAAGGATGGTATTTCTTTGGTGACTTTAAATCGTGTTTCTATTCCACCGATTATAACAATGATTTTTCCAAATTCTCCCTTTTTAAAGCGGATGTAGCCTTCGTTCATACTTTTTTTAAAAGGGTTTCTTTGAAAGTACAAACAGAAGGCGGTTTTACTGTTGGTGAAGGTATTAATCATATCAATGATTTTATTCTTGGCGGTTATGGTTTTAATGCGTTTAATAATTTTAAGCCTTTCTTCGGCTATAATTTTCTAGATTTACATGGTGACAGTTATGTAAAAGGAAGCGCTAGTGTCGATTATGAATTTGTGAAGAAAAACCATTTGAACTTTACCGCTAATTTTGCAAATATTGGAGACAAAATCTTCGACAACAGAGAGTGGTTTGTCAAACCAAATCATACGGGTTATGCGTTGGGCTATGGATTAGAAACTCTAATTGGCCCAATTGAAATGAAACATTCTTGGTCTCCAGATACAAGTAAACATTATACATGGTTTAGCGTTGGTTTTTGGTTCTAATGCTTTTTAATTGTTAAACATTGCTATAAAAAGGTGTTTTTTTAGGTATTTGTTTTTAAAAAAGTCTATTTTTGGGACACAAAAACAAACAAACATTAATTTTATGTCAATTTGGAAAAGAAAATCGATTACTCAACTTCTTTCGGAAGCTGATGAATCAGAAAAAGGATTAAAAAGAACGCTTTCTTCAAAAGCATTGGTTGCTTTAGGTATTGGGGCAATCATCGGGGCAGGTTTATTTTCATTAACGGGTATCGCAGCTGCTGAGAATGCCGGTCCTGCTGTGACTTTATCATTTGTTTTAGCGGCAGTTGGATGTGCTTTTGCTGGTTTGTGTTATGCGGAATTCGCATCAATGATACCAGTAGCTGGTAGTGCATACACCTACTCATATGCTACAATGGGTGAGTTTATGGCTTGGATTATAGGCTGGGATCTTGTTTTAGAATATGCTTTGGGAGCTGCAACCGTTGGGGTGAGCTGGTCAAGATATTTCTTAGAGCTTATGAGTAAGTTCGGGATTCATCTTCCGCATGAATTTATTTGTTCTCCTTGGGAAAAATTAACTTTAAGTGATGGAACCGTTATTGATGGTGGTTTTATTAATCTACCTGCAGTAATAATTGTCTCTTTGCTTTCATTATTGTTGATTAGAGGTACAAAAGAATCAGCTTCTTTAAATAACTTCTTGGTAATCCTTAAAGTATCAGTGGTTATTTTATTCATTGTTTTAGGATGGAGTTATATTAACGAAGCAAACTATACTCCTTATATTCCTGAAAATACAGGTGTAAAAGGACAATTTGGTTGGTCAGGTATTGCTGCTGGAGCTGCAACAGTTTTCTTTGCTTTTATTGGTTTTGATGCAGTATCCACTGCTGCACAGGAAGCTAAAAATCCTCAAAAAGGTATGCCTATAGGTATCTTAGGGTCGTTGGTTGTATGTACTATTTTGTACGTATTATTTGCTCACGTAATGACGGGATTAGTGCCGTATTATAAGTTTGCAGGTGATGCCAAACCAGCCGCTACAGCTTTTGCTGTAACAGGTTATGATTTCCTTCAAAATGGATTAATTATCGCTATTCTTGCAGGATATACTTCGGTAATGCTTGTTATGTTGATGGGACAAAGCCGTGTATTCTATACCATGAGTACTGATGGTTTATTGCCTAAATTCTTCGGTGAAATTCATCCTAAATACAGAACGCCATGGAAAACCAATCTTTTCTTCTTAGTGTTCGTTAGTATTTTTGCTGGTTTTGTTCCGGTATCTGATTTAGGTCACATGGTAAGTATAGGAACATTGTTGGCATTCGTGTTAGTTTGTATAGGAGTATTAGTAATGCGTAAGAAAATGCCAGATGTGCCAAGAGCATTCAAAACACCTTTAGTGCCTTTCGTGCCAATTGCGGGTGTGGTGGTTTGTTTGTACTTGATGTATTCACTTCCTTTGGAGAGCTGGCTTCGTCTAGTTGTCTGGATGGGTATTGGTGTTGCTTTCTATTTCCTTTACGGTAAAAAGAATAGTAAACTAAATAATGGTGGAGAATAAATAATTTAATCACCAACATAATATAAATCCCAAACTAATAATTTGGGATTTTTTTGTTTCAATAACTAAGAGATTTTTCCGATATTTGTGCTATATGAAAACCACTTTTAAAGGTTTATTAGCCCATTTGAAGTTCCTCATCAAGAGAAATCCTGAATGAGAAAAGGTTCTTTTTGATTTATAGTAGTGTTTTGGTTAACCGACTTAAAACATTAAGTTTTACACTTTAAAATAAAAGAAGATGCCATTTTATCATAAACTAGGAAAAATACCCTATAAAAGACATATCCAATTCCGTAAAGAAAACGGGGATTTGTACTACGAGCAATTGTTCGGTACTATTGGATTTGACGGAATGTCAACCAATATGTATCATGAAAACCGACCTACTCAGGTTAAGGAAATCAGAAAACAATATTCAATTGCACCTAAAATAGCCAAAGCAAATAATATTCAATCGTATAGACTTCGTGGGTTTCAAGTGGAGCCAACTGATGATTTTTTGGAAAGCCGAAAAATTGTTTTGACGAATTCCGACTGTCATATCGCATTGGCTGCGCCTAAAAAATCGACAACTGATTATTTTTATAAAAATACAGATTCCGATGAGGTGATTTTCATTCATCGAGGTACCGGTAAATTAAGAACCATGCTGGGGAATTTGGATTTCAAGTATGGTGATTATTTGGTTATTCCTCGCGGAATGATTTATAAAATCGATTTCGATACCGAGGACAATCGTTTGTTTATTGTTGAGTCACATCGTCCGGTTTATACTCCAAAACGTTACCGTAACTGGTTCGGTCAATTGTTGGAACATTCACCGTTTTGTGAACGTGATATTCGTCGTCCAGAGGAATTGGAAACCAATAATAAAAAAGGGGATTTCATGATCAAAGTAAAAAAGAAAGATGAAATTTTTGAAATGATTTATGCAACCCACCCATTCGATGTAATTGGGTATGATGGTTTTAATTATCCTTATGCATTATCAATTCATGATTTCGAACCCATTACAGGACGTATTCATCAACCGCCTCCGGTGCACCAAACCTTCGAAACCGATGCGTTTGTGATCTGTTCTTTTGTACCGCGTTTGTATGACTATCATCCTGAATCAATTCCTGCGCCTTATAATCATAGTAATATTGATAGTGATGAGGTGTTGTATTATGTGGATGGTGATTTTATGAGTCGTAATGATATCGAAGCGGGTCATATATCGTTACACCCGGCTGGAATTCCACACGGACCGCATCCTGGTGCTACCGAAAGAAGTATCGGAAAAACGGAAACGCAAGAATTGGCTGTTATGGTTGATACGTTTAAGCCTTTGATGGTTACTGAAGATGCTATGAAAATTGCCGATGAGAAATACTACCAATCTTGGTTGGATTAATAACTTAAACACAACTTTTGACAAATTGACTTTGTCTTAAAATATAGAATATCATGTCACAAGAAATAAAATCAGTAGAATACGGATTAGAAAAAATATTTGAAGGAGCACAAGATTTCCTTCCGTTATTAGGAACAGATTATGTTGAGTTTTACGTTGGTAACGCGAAACAAGCAGCGCATTTTTATAAAACTGCGTTCGGATTTCAGTCGTTAGCTTATGCTGGATTGGAAACTGGAGTGAAAGACAGAGCTTCCTATGTGTTGAAGCAAGACAAAATACGTTTGGTGTTGACAACAGCATTGAATAGTGATTCGCCAATCGGTGAACATGTGAAAAAGCATGGTGACGGTGTTAAAGTGATTGCGCTTTGGGTTGAAGATGCACGTTCGGCATTTGAAGAAACTACGAAGCGTGGGGCAAAACCTTATTTCGAACCAAAAGTAGAAACAGACGAGAATGGTGAAGTGGTTCGTGCTGGTATTTATGGTGCTTACGGGGAAACAGTCTTTATTTTTGTGGAGCGTAAAAATTATAACGGAATCTTTTTACCCGGATACAATGAGTGGAAATCTGATTACAATCCAGAACCGGTTGGTTTAAAGTATATCGACCACATGGTTGGAAATACGGGTTGGAACAGAATGAATGAAGCGGTGAAATGGTTTGAAGATGTGATGGGATTTGTGAATTTTCTTTCCTTTGACGATAAACAAATTACTACCGAATATTCGGCTTTGATGTCTAAGGTAATGTCAAATGGTAACGGGAGAATTAAATTTCCAATTAACGAACCAGCTCATGGGAAAAAGCGTTCTCAAATTGAAGAATATTTAGATTTTTATGAAGATGAAGGTGTACAGCATATTGCCATTGCTACCGATGATATCATTTCTACTGTTGCCGAAATGCGTGCAAGAGGAATCGAATTTTTGAGTACACCACCACAAGCTTACTATGATGCAATTCCTGAAAGATTAAAAGATCATATGTCTAAATTCAAAGAAGATATTAATGAACTTCAGAAATTAGGGATTATGATTGATGCCGATGAAGAAGGTTATTTGTTGCAAATTTTTACTAAACCGGTTGAGGATAGGCCAACACTTTTCTTCGAAATTATTCAAAGAATGGGTGCCAAAGGTTTTGGTGCTGGTAATTTTAAGGCTTTGTTTGAATCAATAGAAAGAGAACAAGCAATCAGAGGAACATTATAATTGTTTAAGAATATTCAAAAAAATCCGGAAAATGCAATTTTCCGGATTTTTTGCATTTTCTAAGGGCTTGATTTTGAGTTATTTTCAAAATTGGCGTTTCGAATTTGTTAAATTAGTATTAATAAAAAATGATTTTTATTGAATAATCATCAAAAGAAAACGTTGTAGTACCTTTTATTTTGATAAAAATATGTTAAAGTTGATTTTTTGTTAGATAAAATTAAAAACCCGCTATATATTTGCGTCAGAATTCTAAGGGGTGGTTCCCTTTGAATTTTGATAAATTTTCATAATTTATAGTTTTTTGGTTGGTTAATAGCATAAAAACTCAGTTAGCAATGACTGGGTTTTTTTGTTTTTTATTACTTTTGGAATGGAAATTGTATTCTCTTTAGAAAACATAAATCCCAAAGAAATGAAAATAAGACTATTATTCTTCTCGTTGCTTTTCTCAATAACGGCAATCGCTCAAAAACCCACTGCTTTTGATGTTGGTGAATGGTTTAAATTCAGAATCCATTATGGTGTAGTAAATGCAGGTTATGCAACACTCGAAGTGAAAGAGGCGACTCGTAATAATAAAAAGGTTTTTTATGCAGTAGGACATGGGTATACTTCCGGAATGTCTCGTTTCTTTTTTAAAGTAGATGACCATTACCAAAGTCAGTTTGATAAAGAAACCACGAAACCTTATCAATACTTAAGAAAAATTGATGAAGGAGGCTATACTAAAAACCAGGAAGGCTTTTTTAACCAAGATAAAAATACGGTTTTAGTTAAAGACTATAAGAACGATACCGAAAAAACCTTTAGCGTTACCGAAAACGTTCAGGATATCATGTCTTCCTTCTATTATCTGAGAAATCATCCTAAAATCGATAAATTGACTGTTGGTGAATCGATTATAATAGATATGTTTTTTGATAATGAAATCTATAAGTTCAAATTGAAATTTGTTGGACGTGAAACCATCAGAACAAAATTCGGAAAAGTAAAAGCTATGGTGTTTCGTCCATTGGTGCAATCTGGAAGAGTTTTTAAAGAGCAGGAAAGTTTGACGGTTTGGATTTCAGATGACGAAAATAAGATACCTTTGCGTATTAAAGCCAGCTTGGCCGTTGGTTCGCTTAAAGCAGATTTAGATGCTTTTAAAGGATTGAAAAATCCGTTCATGATAATAAAAGAGTAAAGTAATGAGTGATTATTCAGGATTAGTAAACGAAATTGATCAAAAATACAAAGAGTTAAACCAAAAAACAGAAGCGTATCTTGAAGGATTGCTTTGGTCGAAACCCATTACGTATTGGGATTATATTCAAACCGATGCCTTGTTGAACCTTCAAGTGCAAAGAACTACATTGCCGGATGAAAACATTTTCATTATGTACCATCAGGTTAATGAATTGTTGTTCAAGATGATTCTTTGGGAAATCAAACAAGTGGCTCATTCTGAAAAATTAACTACCGAATTCTTTGCTGAGCGTTTAATGCGTATCAGTCGTTACTTTGATATGTTGACTACCTCTTTTACCATTATGGGAGATGGAATGGAAGTGGAACAATATATGAAATTCAGACACACTTTAACACCGGCAAGCGGATTCCAAAGTGCTCAATATCGAATGATCGAGTTTTGTTCTACTGATCTGATTAATTTAATTGATTATCGTTTTAGAGCAACGATAGATAGAAATACTCCGTATACACATGCTTTTGAACATTTGTATTGGCAAGCAGCCGGAAAAGATTATCAAACAGGTCAAAAATCGTATTTCTTGCAACAGTTTGAAGAAAAATACAAAGTAGAGTTCCTTCGTATTATGGAGGAATATAATACCATCAATCTTTGGCGTAAATTCAAAGAGCTTCCAGAAGCTGATCAGCAAAATCCAGAATTAGTAAAAGCAATGCGTCATTATGATTATACGGTAAATATAACGTGGGTAATGGGGCATTATAATGCAGCCAAAAAGTACATTGATAATGGCAAAGGCGACGGAGAAGCGACTGGCGGAAGCGACTGGAAAAAATACATGCATCCAAGATACCAACGACGTATTTTCTTCCCTGAGCTTTGGTCAGAACAAGAATTAGCGTCTTGGGGTGAGAATGTTTAAAATTTTCTTATATTAGCTTTCATATCTCTTTTATCCACTTTTTTGTTCGGATAATGCTAAATAAAGCTCCTTTTGAAGAAATACATCCTTTTTTTAATTGTTACATTTTTAACAGTTTCTTGTAAAAATGATAAAGTTGAAGTGGTTCAGCCTATAAAAAAGCCAGAGCCTATAGTATATGACTTTGGTTTTAAACTGAATGATTATTCTGTGGTTCGGGATACTATCAAAAAAGAAGATACTTTTGGAAGTATTCTTGAAAAACAAAATCTAAACGGGAAACAAGTTCATGAAATTATCAGTAAAGTAAAAGATACTTTTAATGTTCGTATTATGCGGTTGGGTAAACCTTATACCCTGTTGCGAACTAAAGATAAAACTAAGAAGCTTCAATACTTTATTTACCAACCGGATCAGTTAAGTTATTATATAGTTGATTTCACCGATTCAATTGTGAAAGCTTCAAAAAAAATAAAACCGGTTACTTTTAGAAGACGCACTATTGCTGGTGAATTGAATGGTTCACTTTCAGAAACATTAAAAAATGAAGGAGTAGCGGCTTCATTATCGTCTAAATTAACCAATGTTTATAAATGGTCAATTGACTTCTTTAAGTCTAAAAAAGGAGATAAATTTGCGGTTACTTTTACCGAACGCTATATCAACGATTCCATTTATGATGGAGTAGATTCTTTGGAATGTGCTTTTTTTGAATACAAAGGAAAGCGAGTGTATGCATTTCCATTCAAACAATCACCAAAGGATAGAATTGAATACTATGATGAAGAAGGCAAAGCATTAAAAAATTTCTTCTTGAAAGCACCTTTGAAATCGATTAATATAACTTCTCGATTTTCGAAAAGACGTTTTCATCCAGTGCAAAAATTCTTCAAACCACATAATGGTACCGATTATGCTGCACCACATGGAACTCCCATAATGTCAACCGCAAACGGTGTGGTGGAATTGGCGGGTTATACTGCTGGAAACGGGAATCATGTCAAAGTCAAACATGATAAAACCTATTCAACCCAATATTTGCATATGTCTCGAATTTTAGTTCGACGTGGACAAAGAGTAAGACAAGGTCAAATTATTGGTAAAGTAGGTAGTACCGGCTTGGCTTCTGGACCACATGTGTGTTATCGTTTTTGGAAAAATGGCAAACAAGTCGATGCTTTAAAGTTGAAACTGCCAAACTCTACTCCAATGAATGCAGCGAATAAACCCCGATATTTGACTTTTATCGAACCTCTGAAAAGAGAATTGGATAGTGTAGCCGGTGTGCAATAAGTGGTATGAACTTGTCGAAACAGGGAATTGAATAAGTTTCCTATACTATAACGTTTTCGCTTTAAAAACTTCGTTAGAAGTTGATTTTGTTGGTAATTTATCAAAAGCAAAATTGTAAATTCGCTATTCAATAGTTTGAAAAAACAGAAATTATGCCGTTACCTTCTATCAATCCTTCCGAAACTTCTGCTTGGGAAAAGCTCAGAGAGCATTTTGCAGAAACGCAATATGTAGACATGCAAGAGTTGTTTGCAATTGACAATCAAAGAACAGAAAAATTCCATATTCAATGGGGAAAATTTTTGTTGGATTATTCCAAGAATAAAATCAACCAGACAACAATGGATTTGCTTTTGGAACTGGCTGAAGAGGTTGGTTTGCAAAAAGCGATAGAAGCTCAGTTTTCTGGTGAGCCTATCAATCAGACCGAAAATCGCGCTGTTTTGCATACCGCCTTGCGAGCTAATGAGAATGATGTTTTTTTAGTTGATGGTCACAATGTAATCCCGGAAATTTTCGAAGTAAAAAAGAAGATGCGTGCTTTTTCTGAAGAAATAATTTCAGGCAATCGAAAAGGATTTACTGGTAAAGCATTTACAGATATTGTTAATATAGGAATAGGCGGATCAGATTTAGGTCCAGCAATGGTGGTAGAAGCACTTCAGTTTTACAAAAATCATCTGAACGTTCATTTCGTATCCAATGTTGATGGAGATCATGTTCAAGAAATTATAAAGGAACTCAATCCTGAAACCACATTGTTTGTTGTGGCCTCCAAAACATTTACAACTCAGGAAACACTTTCCAATGCAGAAACCATTCGATCGTGGTTTTTACAATCAGCACAGCAAAAAGATGTGGCAAAACACTTTGTCGCTGTGTCCACTAATATTCAAAAAGTAACGGATTTTGGAATTCACCCCGATAATATCTTTCCGATGTGGGATTGGGTTGGAGGACGATTTTCGTTATGGAGCGCTGTTGGTTTGACAATTAGTTTGGCAGTTGGTTTTGATCACTTTGAAGCGCTTTTGTCTGGCGCAAATGCGATGGATACGCATTTTAAAACGACATCTTTCGATAAAAACATGCCTGTAGTTTTGGCATTATTGAGTGTTTGGTACAATAATTTTCATGGCGCTGAAAGCGAAGCGTTGATTCCATATACTCAGTATTTGCAAAAATTGGCGCCCTACTTGCAACAAGGAATTATGGAAAGTAATGGGAAAAGTGTAGGACGCAATGGATATCCTGTAAATTATCAAACAGGAACCATTATTTGGGGAGAGCCAGGAACCAATTCCCAACACGCTTTTTTTCAATTGATTCATCAAGGAACCAAATTGATTCCGACAGACTTTATTGGATTTAAGAAGTCTTTGTATGGAGATAAATCACATCACGATAAATTAATGTCGAATTTCTTTGCTCAAACCGAAGCTTTATTGAACGGTAAATCGGCTGAACAAGTTGAAAATGAATTCCAACAGTTGGGTTTTTCGGAAGAAAAAGCAGCGGCTTTACTGCCATTTAAGGTTTTTCTTGGGAACAAACCAACCAATACATTATTGATTGATTCGTTGACACCTGAAACCTTGGGAGCTTTGATTGCTTTGTATGAACATAAAATATTTGTGCAAGGTGTGGTTTGGAATATCTATAGTTATGATCAATGGGGTGTAGAATTAGGTAAACAATTGGCTACTACAATTTTAGAAGAAATTAACAGTTCTGAGGTAAAAAAGCATGATTCTTCGACTGAATTTTTATTGAAGAATTATTTAATAAACTGACAATTAGTTAAATTTAACTCTGAAATTTATTTAAAATCGGCTAATAATTGCCGATTTTTTTGTTTTTAATGAATTTTGTTTAAAGGTATGCCTGCATAATGTTAACATTAACTTAACATTGGACTTGATTATTTGTTACAATTTTGCCTAAACAAAAAATTTAAACATCACAAATGAGAAACATGAAAAATTGGTTTTTAGTGACTTTCTTTTTCCTAAGCATTTCGTCTGTATTTGCTCAAGGTAAAATCTCTGGAGTAGTTCAAGATAAAGTTGGACCACTTCCGGGAGCAAACGTTGTTATTCAAGGAACAACAACTTCTGTGTCTACTGGCTTCGACGGTAGTTTCACTTTAAATTCTTCAAAAGCAACAGGTGTGCTTGTTGTGTCTTACTTAGGGTATCAAACTCAAAAAGTTGAATTTTCAATTGTAGGTAGTTCTACAAACTTAGGAACTATTGTTTTACAAGACGAAAGCAATCAATTAGGTGAGGTTGTTGTTACTTCTACAGTAATAGACGTAGCAAAAGATAGAAAAACTCCGGTTGCAGTATCTACAATTAAAGCAGCTGAAATCAGAGAAAAATTAGGTTCACAGGAATTTCCTGAAATCTTAGCTACTACTCCTTCAGTTTATGCTACTAAATCAGGTGGTGGTTTCGGAGATGCAAGAGTTACCATTCGTGGATTCGACCAAAGAAACATTGCGGTTATGATTAATGGTGTTCCGGTTAATGATATGGAAAACGGATCGGTTTTCTGGAGTAACTGGGCTGGTTTATCAGATGTAACTTCAGCTATGCAGGTGCAAAGAGGTTTAGGTTCTTCAAAATTGGCTATCTCCTCAGTGGGTGGTACAATTAATATTATTACTAGAAGTGCTGATACTAAAGAAGGAGGATCTATTTCTGCGACAATTGGTAATGATAACTATATCAAAACTTTAGCTTCTTACTCAACAGGTAAGATGAAAAATGGTCTTTCAGCTTCTATTTTGTTAAGTAACACAATGGGTGACGGATATGTTGATGGAACTAAATTTGAAGGTCAAAATTATTTTATTGGATTTGGATATGAAATCAATGAAAAACATGACTTACAATTTACTTTTACAGGTGCACCACAATGGCATCACCAAAGAAGTTTTGCAAACCACTTAGGTTCATATATTAAATTTGGAAACCCAGCAGAAAATACACCAAACATCAAATACAACTCTGATTGGGGTCATTTGAATGGAAGAGAATTTTCTTGGGCAAGAAATTTCTACCACAAACCGGTTGCATCATTGAACTACGATTGGAAAATCAATGATAAAATGAAATTATCTTCTGTATTCTACGGTTCTTGGGGTCGTGGTGGAGGAACAGGAAATATCGGTAGATCTCCTTTTGCTTTCAAAACAGTTAATGGTTTAGTACCTTTTAATGACTTTTACGCATACAACACTGGTACTTATAACGCTGCTACAAGAGAAGCTTTCTACGGAGGAACAGGAAATACAGGTATTATTTCTGGGCCTTCTAATTTAGCACCAACAAACGGTGAACAAATTACAAGCCGTACTGCTGGTTTTACAAGAAGAGCTTCTATTAACTCTCACGACTGGTATGGTGGAGTAGTTAACTTGAATACTAAATTGAATGATAAATTGACTTTAGATTTTGGTTTAGATGCAAGAACTTATATCGGGTACCATTTTAGAAATGTGAGTAACAGATTAGGTGCTGATGGTTATTTTGATAATAGAGATATCAATAATCCAAATCGTTTCTTGTATGAAACCTATGCTGCAACTCCAAGTTTCAACCCTTTTGCTAATGTAAAAGATCAGGAAAAAATCGAATACAATAACAATGGATTCGTAAAATGGTACGGAGCTTTCACTCAGTTAGAGTATACTAATGATAAATTATCTGCATTCTTTCAAGGTGCTATTTCTCAGCAAGGTTTCAAAAGAGAAGATACATTCGTTTACTTAAGTTCAGACGACCTTTATATGACAGACTATGAAAATATTCTTGGTGGTAATGTTAAAGGTGGTGTAAATTACAACATCAACGATCAAATGAATGTTTTTGCAAATGCAGGTTATTATTCAAAACAACCTTTCTTTAATGCTGTTTATCCAAACAACCAATCTATTGTTGCTGGAAATCTTACGAATGAAAAGATTTTAGGTCTTGAAGCAGGTTACGGTTACCGTTCTCCTAAATTCAATGCTAATTTGAATGCATACTATACTTCATGGAAAGATAGATTCCAACGTTCAACTGACGCTGCTCCAGATAACGTAGGTGGATATTATAACTTCTCTGGTATTGAAGAAATTCACGCTGGTTTAGAATTGGATATCAATGCAAAACCGTTGCCTAGATTAGGTATTACTGCAATGGCGTCTTTGGGTGATTGGAAATACAAAGGAAACAGTTTAAGTCAAAGATTTGATGCAAACAATGATCCGGTTGCGGGTGGAACAGCGACAACGTTATTCCTTGACGGAGTTAAAGTGGGTGACGTAGCGCAATGGACAGCTAGTTTTGGTGCTAACTACGAAGTTGTAGATAATTTGAAAGTTGATGCAACGTACAGATTTGCAGATAAATTATATGCAAGTATTGATCCAGCAAGATTTACAGCTGAAGATAATAAAGGTACTTTATTGTTGCCAAGTTATGGTTTAGTGGATGCAGGGTTGTCTTTAAAAGTTAACAGAACTAAAGGAAGTAAAGATTCTTTCAACTTCAGAATTAACGTAAATAACCTTTTAAATGAAGTGTATATTGCTGAATCTAGAACTAATCAATTCGTCGCAACTGAGGCAGAGTTTAATGCTGGAACAGGTGACGGTAGAGGTGTTTTGCAAAATGGTTCAATCGTTAATCAACCTTTATTAGGTGCTGGTGAAGGTAGATATGCTACTTACCAAGATTACTTAGCTAAAGGTACGTATGATGGTGTTGATTCAAGAAACCAGGTTTTCTTCGGTTTCGGAAGAACATGGAACTTCTCTTTGAGATACGATTTCTAATCATTACAAAGTGTATATATCAAAACCATCTGTTCAGGCAGATGGTTTTGTTTTTTTTGGCTATATTTGTTTTAAACTAAAACTATCAAAATGTACGAATTTATACAAAAATTTCACTCAGGCTGGGCTTATTTGGCTCTTGTGTTGTTATTGGTTGCTGTTTTGAACAGTGCTTCAGGTTTTTTTGGAAAGAAAGAATTTACTGCTAAAGATCGAAAAATTTCTCTATTCGGATTGATTGCAGCGCATATTCAACTTTTAGTTGGATTGATCTTGTATTTTGTTTCTCCTTTAGGTCACGCTTTGTTGGGCGAAATGAAAGATGCAGCAGTACGTTTAACTTCTTTGGAACATCCATTGATTAATGTTATTGCTTTGGTTTTGATTACTATCGGTTGGTCAAAACATAAAAGACAAGCTGAGAGTGCTGCTAAATTCAAATCGATTCTTGTTTTCTTTGGATTGGGATTGGTTCTAATTTTAAGTAGAATTCCATGGTCTCTATGGTTCTAAAATAAAGCAAAAGTCCTTTAATTAGGGCTTTTTGTTTTTTAGGTATGGTATTTGATTAAAGAGGTGTGATGTTAAATAAAACTGATATGATAAATAGAATTTTACTGGTAATTACCACATCGATAGCTGTAATGCTGATTTCAAATTTCTCCTTTAGAAAATTTGACAAAAAAAATTATGCTTTTTCTCAAGTTCAGGATACTGTAAAAAATGATACCATCGATAGCCTAACTATTGATAGCCTTTCAATAGAAGAAGGATTGTACAACTATAAATTGTACAAAAGCAATGCGCATGCTTCCTATTATTCCAATAAATTCAATGGAAGAAAGACGGCAAGTGGTGAACGCTTCAATAATAAAAAATTTACTGCCGCACACCGCAAATTTAAATTCGGAACGCTTTTAAGGATTACTAACCTTCGTAATGGAAAACACGTTTTGGTGAAAGTCAATGATAGAGGCCCTCATGTGAGAAGCCGTGAAATTGATTTATCGAGGGCTGCTTTTATGTTTTTGGCTACAAATAAAGCCGGAGGCGAAATGCGTGTAAAAATAGAAATTGCTCAAAAGAAAGAATGATTTACCAACTTTGGTAAGGGTTATTGCTCAAATAGGCATTATAATACTTTTCATCGCCAGTAACTTCATCTCCTAACCAATCTGGTTTGTAAAAGGGTTCGTTTTCTTCTTTTAGCTCGATTTCAGCAATAATTAAGCCATTATTTTCTCCTGAGAACACATCAACTTCATATATATGATTTTGGGCTGGAATTTCGTATCTAATTTTGTCGATCACTCCTTTTTCACATAAAGAAAGTAAATGCTCGGCGTCTGTTATTGAAATTTCTGTTTCCCATTCGAGTCTTGACGTGCCAGATTCGTTTCCTTTGCCTTTTATGGTCAAATAACCTTTTTCGCCTTTAATACGAATTCTGACTGTTCGTTCAGGATTTGAATTCAAATAACCTTGAACTATTCTGTTTTGTGTAACTGCCAATTCTTTGAAAGCAGTGTTGGTAACTAAAAATTTGCGTTCTATTTCAATCATAGGATAAAGGTATTAAATTTGTCCTATGACCGAATCTATTCCTCAAAGAAAAATAATCCATGTCGATATGGATGCTTTCTATGCTTCTGTGGAGCAGATGGATAATCCTGAATTGAAAGGGAAACCATTGGCTGTTGGAGGAAATGAGGTGCGTGGAGTAGTATCGGCAGCGAGTTATGAAGCGAGAAAATTTGGCGTACGTAGTGCTATGAGTGGCATACAAGCGAAACGATTATGCCCGGAATTAATATTCGTCCGACCAAGGTTTGATCGCTACAAAGAAATTTCCAAACAAATCCGCAAAATTTTTCATGATTATACCGATTTGGTCGAACCTCTTTCTCTAGATGAGGCCTATCTCGATGTAACTGTAAATAAGAAGGGAAATCCGAGTGCTAGTCTAATCGCTCAAGAAATCCGTAAACGAATATTTGACGAAGTTGGTTTAACTGCATCTGCTGGAATTTCTATTAATAAATTTGTAGCTAAAATTGCTTCGGATTATAACAAACCAAATGGTCAGAAAACCATTAACCCAGATGAAGTGGAACCTTTCTTGGAAGGTTTGGATGTGAAAAAGTTTTATGGTATAGGTAAAGTTACTACCGAAAAAATGTACCAGTTGGGTATTTATACCGGTGCCGACTTAAAATCGAAATCCTTAGAGTATTTAGACGAACATTTTGGGAAAAGTGGTAGGCATTATTATTATTTGGTACGTGGTATATCACATAGCGCTGTTAAGCCTAATAGAACAACAAAATCGGTCGCTGCTGAACATACGTTTTATACGAATCTGACTTCGGAAATTTTTATGGAGGAAAAATTGGAGCGAATCGCTGATGAACTTTCTCGACGTCTTCAAAAGCATAAAATTTCAGGAAAAACAATTACACTTAAAATCAAATACAGTGATTTTACCCAGCAAACTAGGAGTAAAACCTTGCCTTATTTTATTTCGGATAAAGGTTTATTGTTCGAAAATGCTAAAGAATTATTGTATCAAGAACGTATGAAGGATTCTGTTCGTTTGTTAGGAATTTCATTGGCTAACTTGAATACGGAGATAAAAAAAACCGTAGTCGTTCAACTACGGTTTGAATTTTAATCGGTAGTGTAAAATTAAACTATTTCAGAAATACGTAAGGTATTTACCATTCCTTTGTCAACCACCGGCATCGCCGCAAGATTTACTAAAATGTCCCCTTTTTGCACATAACCGGTTTCGTAGGCAATAGCATTAATATCATCAATAGTATCATCTGTACTTACAAACTTGTCATAGAAAAAAGCATGTACACCCCAAAGTAAATTCAATTGGGTTAAGATGCGTTTGTTGGATGTGAATACCAAAACATGTGCGTGTGGACGCCAAGCCGAAACTTGGAATGCGGTATAACCACTATTGGTTAAAGTGGTGATGGCTTTTGCTTCGATATCGTCTGCTAAAATGGCAGCGTGATAGCAAATATGTTTCGTGATATAACGATTGGTTTTGATTTGAGGTTGCTTTTGTGGTACCTGAATTAGTGGCGAATCTTCAACTGCTTCAATGATTTGTGTCATTTTTTCGATAACCTGCACGGGGTAATTTCCAACAGAAGTCTCTCCCGAAAGCATTACAGCATCTGCACCATCCATAACTGAATTGGCAACGTCATTTACTTCTGCACGTGTTGGAGTTAAGCTTGTAATCATTGTTTCCATCATTTGTGTTGCTACAATTACTGGAATACGCGCTAATTTTGCTCTATTGATTAATTTTTTCTGAATCAAAGGAACTTCATGTGCAGGAAGTTCTACACCAAGATCACCACGAGCTACCATTAAACCATCGCAATGCGCTACAATTTTGTCAATATTTTCAACTGCTTCAGGTTTTTCTATTTTAGCTACAATTGGAATTTTATGATCCGAATGTTTTTCGATCAAATCTCGTAAATCTTTTAAATCCTCTGGAGTTCTTACGAAGGATAAAGCCAACCAGTCTACTTTATTTTCGATAGCGAAAATAGCATCTCTAATATCTTTTTCAGTCAATGCAGGTAAAGAAACTTTTGTATTGGGTAAATTCACTCCTTTTTTGGATTTCAGCGGACCACCCTGAATTACTTTACAAACCACTTTTGCTTTTTTATCAGTTGAAACGGCTTCAAAAATTAATTTTCCGTCATCCAACAAAATGCGTTCACCTGGGTTAACATCTTGAGGGAAGGTTTTGTAAGTCATGTATACATTATCCGGTGTTCCGGGAACATCGTCAGTAGTTTGGAAAGTGACCAAATCACCTTCGTTTACAACGACATCTTCTTTCATAACTCCAACGCGAAGTTTGGGTCCTTGTAAATCGGCTAAAATGGCAGTTGTATAACCACATTCGTCGTTTATTTCTCTGATGATTCGGATTCTTTCGGCAACATCTGTATAGTC
This sequence comes from Flavobacterium sp. GCM10023249, assembly GCF_042653365.1. Taxonomy (NCBI): domain Bacteria; kingdom Pseudomonadati; phylum Bacteroidota; class Flavobacteriia; order Flavobacteriales; family Flavobacteriaceae; genus Flavobacterium; species Flavobacterium sp. GCM10023249. The sequence goes on along the minus strand of NZ_JBHSHZ010000006.1, from coordinate 396,396 downwards.
GGCATGAGAGAAATTGATTCGGAATACATCAACTCCGGCTTCCATCATTTTTTGGATCACTTCTTTTGTACTACACGCTGGACCTAGGGTAGCTACAACTTTGGTCTTTTTTCTTGTTGGCATCGTTAAAAAATTAAATTGTTTTTCGATTTGATCTCATGAACATCTACTTCATACACCGTGTTGATAGAGTCAATCTTTTTAATTTTACTTATTATTTCTTTAATATCTATTTGTTCGTCATGTTCTATTTTTAGAAAATAATCCACTTTTTTGAGTTCATTAATCAGATTAACCTGATTTACCACAACATCATCGTCAAAAAGTGAGTTGTTTTTGACTTGAACCGGCATTTCAATTTCTTGTTTGTTCTGAATTAAATCCCATGCCATCATGGCAATTTCATCTTCAAAAGTAAACCTTGAAAATGAGGTTTTTTGTTTGTTGATTTCAATAGGGATTTCGTCTTCGTTTTTAGAAAGTAAAATTTCTAACTGTTGATTTATTTTGAATGCTAACCTGAAATCTTCCAAGGTTGTGTGTATGGCAATAAGATCATAATCTACTTGGTCAAAATCCTCTAACTGTAATTTATGAATGGCCATATAATTCAAAATAAGATGTAAATATACTATTAATAACCGACTTAAAACAGTATAAAACGTTAGCTTTTTGCTAATTTATTAACGAAAACGTTTGAGTTTTAGAAAGATAGCTTCTATTTGGAATCAATTTTGGATTGAAAAACGAAATAGGCTCTTTTGGAAGCAATTTCTTCTGCTTTCTTTTTTGAAGTTGCACGAGCTTTGGCCACAACTTTACTGTCAATATGTAGTTTAACACCAAAGTATTTTAAATTACCGGTGCCGTTGTCGTCGTATACTTCGTAGTTGAATGATTTTTTTTCTTTTTGGCACCATTCAATCAGCAAACTTTTGTAACTGATGACTTTGCCTTCCAAGCGATCAATATCAACGTAGGGTTTGATGATTTTTCGATGAATGAATTTTTCGCAGTATAAAAAACCTTTATCAAGGTAGATGGCGCCTATAAATGCTTCAAAAATATTACCATGTACATTTTCTCCAAAATGCTGCGGAGCTACCTTGCTTTCCACAAATTGAATCAAGTTAAAGTCTTTCCCTAATTCATTAAGGTGTTCACGGCTCACTATTTTTGAGCGCATTTTTGTAAGGTAGCCTTCATCTCCTTTGGGTACTTTGTTGAAAAGATGCGCTGCAATCACTGAGCCCAACATAGCATCACCCAAAAACTCCAAACGTTCATAATTGATTGGGTTTCCGTTTTCATCCGTTTTATTCATGGAACGGTGAGTGAATGCTTTTTTATAATGCTCTAGGTTGTTTGGCTTAAAGCCGAGTAATTTCTCGAGTTTATCAAAAAAAATCCCGTCTTCAGGCGAACGGGAAGTTTTAAATATTTTTTTAATAATACTCATATAGAGGAATTAATCAATTTTTTTGAATAAAACACAAGCATTGTGACCACCAAATCCGAAAGTATTACTCATAGCTACTTTAATTTCTCTCTTTTGAGCTTTATTAAGTGTTAAGTTTAACGAAGGATCAATGTTTTCATCCACTACGGAGTGGTTGATGGTTGGTGGAATAATTCCATGTTTTATGGCTAAAACTGAAGCAATCGCTTCAATAGCTCCGGCGGCACCAAGCAAGTGTCCGGTCATTGACTTTGTAGAATTGATATTGATGTTTTTAGCATGATCTCCAAAAACAGCACTGATTGCTTTTAATTCTGCTACGTCTCCAAGTGGAGTTGAAGTTCCATGAGTATTGATGTGTTCAACATCCTCAGGCTTCATACCGGCATCATTTAAGCAGTTTTGCATAACGGCAATTACCCCAATTCCTTCTGGATGTGGTGCTGTTAAGTGATACGCGTCTGAAGACATACCTCCACCGCCTACCTCACAATATATTTTTGCTCCTCTTGCTTTTGCATGTTCGTATTCTTCCAATACCAAAGCGCCTGCTCCTTCGCCTAGAACAAAACCGTCTCTTGTTGCGTCAAAAGGTCTTGAGGCACTTTCTGGGCTTTCGTTTCTGGTTGATAAGGCTTGCATTGAATTGAATCCACCCATACCAGCAATGGTAACGGCAGCTTCTGAACCACCTGAAATGATTACATCACACATTCCTAAGCGGATGTAATTGAAAGCATCAATCAAAGCATTGGCAGATGAAGCACAAGCAGAAACTGTTGTGTAGTTTGGGCCCATAAATCCATTACGCATTGAAATATGTGCTGGTGCAATATCGGCAATCATTTTAGGTATGAAGAAAGGGTTGAAACGTGGTGTTCCGTCACCTTTTGCATAGCTCAAAACTTCTTCTTGGAAAGTTTCCAAACCACCAATTCCTGCACCCCAGATAACACCAACTCTGGCTTTGTTAACATTAGAGTCTGTTATTCCGGCATCTTTAATGGCTTGATCCCCTGCTACAATAGCATATTGGGCAAATTTGTCCATTCTGCGGGACTCTTTTTTGTCAATATAATCTTCAACATTGAAGTTTTTTACTTCACAGGCAAATTTTGTTTTATGTTTTTCAGTGTCATAATACGTGATTGGTGCAGCACCGCTTTTACCGTTAATTAGACCGTTCCAATATTCTTCAATTGTGTTTCCTATTGGGGTAAGTGCTCCTAATCCTGTTACTACTACTCGCTTTAATTGCATCCTTAGTTGGTTTTGTTTGATATAAAAAAACCCATGGTACTTTTAATTAACTAAAAGAAACAATGGGTATTACATAATATTTTATGATTGTAATACAATCAATGTTTTTACAAATCTACAAAAGATTTTGATAAAGACAGTAAAAAATAATAACATCTGTAAGGTATTGCACTTACAGATGTTGGGTAGTATTATTATTTTTTAGCTTCTTCGATGTAAGAAATAGCTTGACCTACAGTAGCAATGTTTTCAGCTTGGTCGTCTGGAATTTGAATGTCAAATTCTTTTTCGAACTCCATAATTAGCTCAACAGTGTCTAATGAATCAGCTCCTAAATCGTTAGTGAAGCTTGCTTCTGTAACAACTTCGTTTTCGTCAACACCTAATTTGTCTACGATAATCGCTTTTACTCTTGATGCAATGTCTGACATAATCTTTAATTTTAAATTTTAATTAGTTGGCAAAAATAAAAAAATTATTTTACAACCACTTTTTTAGTTAATAAATCTAACTACGAATTTAGAAAATTAATTTCACAAAGAATACCATTTTTAATTATTTGTCATTTATTATTCTTTTTTTTGCGTAATAAAAATTACATCTGCGCTTAAAATCCAATGGGTTTATAGTCAACACTTTTAACAACACAACAAATGAAAAAAATTGTAATATTCGCTTCGGGCTCAGGCTCTAATGCTGAACAAATCATATTACATTTTAAAAACAGTAAGCAAGGAAACGTAGTCGGTATTTTGTCTAACAATCTACATGCCAAAGTGTTAGAAAAGGCGAAAAACCATAATATTCCTTTTGAAACCTTTACCAAAGAAGAGTTGAATAATGGATTCGTATTGCAAAAAGTTGAAGAATTACAACCTGATTTAATTGTTTTGGCAGGTTTTCTTTTGAAATTTCCTTCGGATATTATTTCGAAATACCCAGATAAAATAATTAATATTCATCCGGCACTTTTGCCAAAATTTGGAGGTAAGGGAATGTATGGAAGGAACGTACACCAGGCTGTTTTAGATAATAAGGAGAAAGAAACTGGTATTACTATTCATTATGTTAATGACCATTATGATGAAGGTGGGGTTATTTTTCAACATTCGGTTACAATCGAAGGCTGTACAACTGTCGATGAGATAGCCCAAAAAGTTCATGAATTAGAATATGAATTTTTTCCTTTAATTATTGAAAAGCTACTTACTAAATTAAATTAATAGTTTTAATTGTCACATCAAGTTCACATATATACAGATGGTGCCGCAAAAGGCAATCCTGGTCCAGGAGGATACGGGGTTGTTATGGAGTTAGTTGGTACTGCATATAAAAAAGAATTTTATGAAGGATTCCGATTAACCACAAATAATCGGATGGAGCTATTAGCGGTAATTGTTGGTTTGGAGAAGCTTAAGAATCAGAACATGAAAGTTTTGGTGGTCTCTGATTCGAAATATGTAGTTGATGCAGTTGAAAAAAGATGGGTTTTCGGTTGGGAGAAAATTGGTTTCAAAGCCAAAAAAAACCCTGATTTATGGATACGTTTTTTAAAAATCTACCGTCAACATCAAGTGGATTTCAAATGGATCAAAGGACATAATAATCATCCACAAAATGAACGCTGCGATCAATTAGCTGTTATGGCTTCTCAGCAAAATAAATTGGCTGTCGATTCGTTTTATGAAAATGAAGCTGACAAACTGCTTTGATTTCCTTAATTTTATACAATGCGAAAACTATTTTATCTCATTATTGGGTTTTTTCTTTTAGGGTTTGCTCAGTTGACTCATCCGTGGAAGCTTGATTTGGATAAAGAGGATATCAAAATATATGTAAGAAAATCGGACTCTTCTTCAATTAAGGAATATAAAGCGGTTATGGAGGTTAAATCTCCTATGGATACTGTTTTAAAAAAAATACTAGACATTAAAAACTTAAAAAACTGGAGTTATAAAACCAATAATTCAGTTTTGATAAAAAAACTTTCGGATACAAGTTGGGTGTTTTACATTCAAAATAATTTTGATTGGCCTATAAAAGATAGGGATCATGTTTCTAAGGTTGTCTTGACTCGGAAAAAAAAGGAATGTACTATAATGCTTTCTGCTGCAAATAATATCGTTAAAGTTAATCCTAAGATTATTCGCATTAAACGCTTTAGAGGTTTTTGGAATCTTAAGAAGATAGATGAGTCAACTACTTTGGTAACACAACAATTATTCGGTGATCCTGAAGCAAATGTGCCTGCTTTTGTGATCAATTCGATGTTGAGTAAAGCACCTTATGAAACTTTCAAAGTAATGAAATATCAGTTGGAAAACAGAACTAAAAATTCTGTTGGGAAGAACAAAAACTAAATTGTATCTTTGTGCCTTAATTTTCAATTCGTTTTATGAACAAATTATTAATTGTAGGAACAGTAGCTTTTGATGCTATTGAAACGCCGTTTGGAAAAACTGATAAAATTTTAGGAGGAGCTGGTACTTTTATCGGTCTTTCTGCATCTCATTTCAACTTACAATCTGCAATCGTTTCGGTTGTAGGAGAGGATTTTCCCCAAGAATATATCGATTTGTTGAAATCAAGAAATATTGATGTAACTGGTCTTGAAGTAGTCAAAGGAGGAAAGACATTCTTTTGGAGTGGAAAATACCATAACGATTTAAATTCTCGAGATACTTTAGTGACAGAACTAAATGTATTAGCCGATTTTAAACCTGTCGTTCCGGAAAGTTTCAAGAATTCAGATGTTGTAATGTTAGGAAACTTACATCCTTTGGTTCAAAGTAGTGTTTTGGATCAATTGACAGCTAAACCAAAATTAGTGGTTTTGGATACAATGAATTTCTGGATGGACTGCGCTTTGCCGGAATTGAAAGAAGTTATGAAACGTGTTGATGTAATTACTATCAATGATGAAGAAGCTCGTCAATTATCAGGTGAGTATTCATTAGTAAAAGCAGCAGCTAAAATTCAAACTATGGGACCAAAGTATGTTGTGATTAAAAAAGGAGAACATGGCGCTTTATTATTCCATGATACTTCCGTTTTCTTTGCTCCAGCATTGCCATTGGAAGAAGTATTCGATCCGACTGGAGCTGGTGATACATTTGCAGGAGGTTTTTCTGGATTTATTACGCAAAGTGAAAATATTTCTTTCGAAAACATGAAAGCAGCTATCGTTCATGGTTCTAATTTGGCCTCTTTCTGTGTAGAGAAATTCGGTACAGAAAGAATGGTGAGCTTGACCCAAGAAGAAGTGAAAAGCAGATTAAAGCAATTCAAAGCATTGACGCAATTTGACATAGAATTAGCATAAAAAAAGTATGGCCTCGATTTTCGGGGCTTTTTTTATTTAAATAACAACAACACAACATTTTCTGAATTCTTTTCAGAAGCACAACTAACAGTATGAGTGACGCGATAAAACATGAGTGTGGTATTGCACTTTTGAGATTAAAAAAACCTTTAGAATACTACAAAGAAAAATACGGAACAGCTTTTTACGGTGTCGAAAAAATGTACCTTCTGTTGGAAAAACAACACAATAGAGGTCAGGATGGAGCTGGTTTAGCAAGTATTAAATTAGATGTTGAACCAGGTGAACGATATATCAGTAGAATACGTTCCAATCAGGCGCAACCTATTCAAGATATTTTCGGACAAATCAATGGTCGTATTAATGAAGAGCTTGAAAATCACCCGGAATATTTGAATGACGTAACCTTGCAAAAAAAGCACATCCCTTATGTTGGGGAATTGTTTTTAGGACACGTGCGTTATGGCACATTTGGTAAAAACAGTATCGAAAATGTTCACCCTTTCCTTCGTCAGAACAATTGGATGCATCGAAATTTGATTGTGGCTGGAAACTTTAATATGACTAATGTTAAAGAGTTGTTTCAGGATTTAGTACAATTAGGACAACATCCAAAACAAATGGCGGATACTGTTACTGTGATGGAAAAAATCGGTCATTTTCTAGATGATGAAGTAACCGACTTATACCAAGAATGCAAGAATGAAGGTTTGTCAAAACAAGAAGCATCGCCAGTTATTGCTGAACGATTGAATGTAGGTCGAATTTTACGTCGTGCCTCTAAAAACTGGGATGGTGGTTATGCAATGGCAGGTTTGTTAGGTCATGGTGATGCTTTTGTAACTCGTGACCCGGCAGGAATACGACCAGCTTATTATTATCAGGATGATGAAATTGTGGTGGTTGCATCTGAAAGACCGGTAATTCAAACGGTTTTCAATGTGCCTTTCGAAGCTATTGAAGAAATTACACCGGGACATGCATTGATTATCAAGAAAAATGGTACGGTGATCGACGAGAAAGTACGGGAAGCTTTGGATAAAAAAGCGTGTTCATTCGAACGAATTTATTTTTCTCGTGGTAGCGATGCTGAAATTTATCAGGAACGCAAAGAACTAGGTAAGCTAATAATGCCGGCGGTTTTAAAAGCAGTTGATAATGATACTGATAATACTGTTTTTTCGTATATTCCAAATACAGCAGAAACCTCATTCTACGGTATGGTGGAAGCGGCCAATGATTTCTTAAATCAAAGGAAAATAGCAACTATTTTAGAGCATAAAGAGTCATTGTCAGAAGAGAAATTGCAAGAAATTCTTTCGGTTAAACTTCGTTCTGAAAAAATCGCCATTAAAGATGTCAAATTACGCACCTTCATTACCGAAGATAGCTCCAGAGATGATATGGTTGCACATGTATATGATGTTACATATGGTGTGATTCAGCCTACAGATAATTTGGTTATCATCGATGATAGTATTGTTCGTGGAACTACTTTGAAAAAGAGTATCATCAAGATGATGGATCGTTTGAATCCTAAAAAAATTGTGGTGGTATCATCGGCACCGCAGATACGTTATCCAGATTGCTATGGTATAGATATGGCTAAATTGGAAACATTAGTGGCTTTTCAGGCGATGTTGGAATTATTGAAGGATAGTAATAAATATCATTTGGTGGACGAGGTATATGCGAAGTGTAAAGCGCAAGAACATTTTAGTGATGCCGAAGTGGTAAATTATGTGAATGAATTGTACGAACAATTCACCGATGAACAAATTTCAGATAAAATTGCTGAAATGCTTACCGAACCTACGGTGAAAGCCGAAGTGAAAATTATCTTCCAAAGTGTGGCCGATTTACATAAAGCTTGTCCTAAAAATTTGGGTGACTGGTATTTTACCGGGAATTACCCTACAGATGGAGGGAATCGTGTAGTAAACAGGGCGTTTATGAATTTTTATGAAGGGAAAGACGCAAGAGCATACTAAAAGGACTACAAAAATGTCTTTTATCGACTTTATTTACAATTCACCGATTAAGTTTGGCGAGATTGTATCCTGAATCTATATTCGCATCACCATTACATAAGTAGGTTAAGTTTATGGTAGATTTGGGGCAAAAAAGGCGGGCTTATTAGTTCCGCCTTTTTTATTTTAAGGCACTTCCGATTCAACTTCGAATCTTCTAACTAAATTTAATGAGTGCTAACCCTATCAACGATTTTTTTTACAATTCAACGATTTATTTTGAAGTTCAATAAGTGCTGATATACATTCGCTCTACCATTACATAAGTAGGTTAAGTTTATGGTAGATTTGGGGCAAAAAAGGTAGGAGTGATCCTGCCTTTTTTATTTTTCAATGGATTTCATTTTAACCTTTATAAGAGTGTTGGATTAGACGGGTTGCCATTGTTGGTTAAGATGTTTGCCTTGTCGATTTTATTGGTAGTTTGACGACTTTCTTTGGTATCAAGATAGAACCGCTATACATTTGAATCACCATTACATAAGTAGGTTAAGTTTATGGTAGATTTGGGGCAAAAAAGGTGGAACTAATACGTCCACCTTTTTTATTCTTTGTTAATTATTGATTCAAATAAAAAGCCAGACAATTGTCTGGCTTTCTCTTTTTAAATCGATGTATTATTTTGCAGCTGAAAAACGTCTTGCCACTTCTTTCCAATTAATTACATTGAAGAAAGCCTCGATGTAGTCTGGACGACGGTTTTGGTAGTTAAGGTAGTAAGCGTGTTCCCAAACATCCATACCTAAGATTGGTGTGCCTCCACATCCAACACCAGGCATTAGAGTGTTGTCTTGGTTTGGAGTACCGCACACTTCTAATTTTCCGTCTTTTACACATAACCATGCCCATCCTGAACCGAATTGTGTGGCTCCAGCTTTGGCAAAAGCTTCTTTGAAAGTTGCGAAGCTTCCGAATGCTGCGTTGATCGCGTCAGCTAATTCGCCAGTAGGTTCACCGCCACCGTCAGGTGACATAACTGTCCAAAACAAATTGTGGTTGTAAAATCCACCACCATTGTTGCGAATCGCTGCTTTGGACATATCTAAATTAGAAAGAATATCTTCAATTGATTTGCCTTCTAATTCTGTTCCTGCTATTGCAGCATTTAAATTAGTGGTATATGCATTGTGATGTTTTGAATGGTGAATTTCCATTGTTCTTGCATCAATATGTGGTTCTAATGCATCATATGCATAAGGTAATTGCGGTAACTCGAAAGCCATACTATTGTCTGTTTAAAGATTAATAAATAAATATTTTCAAAATTAATCATTTAACTTTGGAAAAGGAAATAGTTATTTTTTATTTCGCTATAAATTAATCTCTATACGCAAATCTCTCTTGAAAAAACCAGCTTTCTCAATATACAACGCTTCTGCGGGATCCGGTAAGACATATACACTGGTTAAGGAGTATTTGAAAATTATCCTTACCTCCAAAAAAGATGACGCGTATAAATCTATTTTGGCTATCACGTTTACCAACAAGGCGGTTCATGAGATGAAAACCCGTATCGTAGAAAGTCTTTTCGATTTTACTAAAGACAATCCCAGCGATAAATCATTGGGTTTAATGCAGGATATTGCTACAGATACTGGATTGGATTTGTACAAGATTACCGAAAAATCGAAAGCAATCATTAAAAATATCATTCACAATTATGCAGCTTTTGATATTTCGACCATTGATAAATTTACACACAAGGTGATTCGCTCTTTTGCGCATGATTTGGATTTGCCTGTTAATTTTGATGTGTCATTGGATACTGAGAATCTGTTGCAGGAAGCAGTTGATGCAATTGTTGCTCAAGCGGGAGAAGATGAAGTGTTGACAAAGTTGTTGGTGGATTTCACCATGGAGAAGACAGATGACGATAAATCATGGGATGTTTCAAGTGATATTTTTACGACAGGAAAGTTAATCTTGAACGAAAATTATCGGGAAGAAGTAGTCTCACTGAAAGAGAAACAAATACCGGAGTTCATTGCGCTAAAAAATAAGTTGGTCGAGGTGTGTGATCGTATTGAAAAGGAGTCTGCTGATTTGGCTTCGGATGCTTTGCAATTGATCGAATCCAATGGAATTGATATGAAATCTTTTTCTTCGGGCTATTTTCCAAATCATTTGAAAAGTATTCAGGATAAAAAGTTCAATCCTTCGAATAAAACGTATCATGAATTTGAAGATGTCAAAATCAACAAATCGGCTAAAGATCGATCTGTTATAGAAGGAATTATTCCGCAACTTCTGTCTAGTTTGGCTTTGGTATATCAAAAAATGGAGAAAAAACATTTTTATGAAGCTTTTCTCAAAAATATAACACCACTCTCACTTTTGAATACTGTAAGTAATCAATTGGCCAAAATTCAAGAAGAACAAAGTATTTTGTCAATTTCCGAATTTAATAAGCTAATCAACGAACAAATTCAAAATCAACCGGCGCCATTCATATACGAACGATTGGGCGAACGCTACAAGCATTTTTTTATTGATGAATTTCAGGATACTTCCCAAATGCAGTGGCAAAATCTGATTCCGTTAATTGATAATGCCTTGTCTAGCGAAGACTTGCAGGGAAATCAGGGTTCTTTGTTAATTGTAGGCGACCCAAAGCAGTCAATTTATCGTTGGCGTGGTGGAAAAGCAGAGCAATTTATTGATTTGACAAAAAGGAAAAATTACCCTTTTAGTAATCAAGATTTCAAAGTGTTTTCTCTTGAATCCAATTATCGTAGTTATGATGAAGTAATTCATTTTAATAATGATTTTTTTCGTTTCCTAGCGGATAAGTTTGAAAATGAAGATTATAAGGATTTGTATTTAAATAAGAGTTACCAACGTGTAAATAAGAAAAAAGGAGGTTTTGTTAATATCACTTTTTTGGCAGAGTTGGAAGATATTGAGGATGAAGAGTTGACTGTTAATGAGATGTATCTTCAGAAAACATTTCGAACCATACAGGAAGTACAAGAAAAAGGATTTTCTCTAAGAGATATTGTATTGCTTACACGAAGTAATAAACATGGGGTTTTATTGGCCAACTACTTGACTGAACATAAAATACCTGTGATTTCCTCAGAAAGTTTATTGTTGGATAGTTCGTCAGAGGTGCAGTTTTTATTAAATACACTTCGATATTTGAATGATAAAAAGGATAAAGAGTCGCTGGCACACGCGTTGTATTATTTGGCTAAAAATTACGAAACGGGATTTTCGGTTCATGATTTTATAAGCGCCGGAATTCGTTTTGAAAATGAAAACGAATTGCAACAATGGTTTCAAGGTTTTGAAATTAACCTCGATTTTAAGGCCATTCGAAGAAAATCACTTTATGAAATTGTCGAAAAGTTGATTTTAAACGGAATTACATCCGAAAAAAACAATGCTTATGTACAATTCTTTTTAGATGTGGTTTTAGAAAGAGATGTGAAATATCAGATGAGTATAGGTGATTTTTTGGAGTATTGGGAGAAGAGTGGAAGTAAATTGAGTGTGCCTTCTGCAGAAGGTTCTAATGCGATTCGGATTATGACGATTCATAAATCCAAAGGTTTAGAGTTTCCGGTGGTTATTTTTCCTTTTGCTGAAGAAGATTTTACAAGGAACAAGGGTGAGAAAATTTGGATTGAAGCAGACGAAACGGAAATGGGTATGGCTAAGGCTTTAGTGGCTAAAAACAAAGATGTTCAAAGATTTGGTGAAGAGGCGGCACTTGTGTACAATCAGAAAGCACAGGAAGATTTATTGGATAATATTAATGTTTTGTATGTGGCACTGACCCGAGCTGAGGAACAACTGTATGTGATTTCGTGCAAGAAAAAAAGAAATAAGGAAGGAAAGTTACCCAATAATTTGGCTTCTTTTTTTATGGAATTTGTTGAAGATAGTCTGTTTTTTGAGGAAAATAAAATGAGCTATGATTTTGGGTCTCCAGAGAAAGTGTCGGTAAGTAATGAATTGGTTACTGCGATGGAGACAATTAAAGCACAACATGCTGTAATTGCTTCCGAATCGATTAAAATTGCTCAGCGAGAAGCGTTAATGTGGGGAACAGTTCAGCAAGAAGCTATTGAATTCGGGAATATGATGCATGAAATATTATCTTTTGTAACAACCAAAAATGATGTTGATTTGGCAGTGATTAAGGCAGTAGAAAGTGGCTTGATTTCCGAAAATCAAAAAGATACTGTCGCTGAAAAACTTCGAAGTATAGTGAGTCATTCTGAATTGCAGGACTTTTTTGCTGAAGGCAATAGAGTGTTCAACGAAAGGAGTGTGCTTAAAAAGAATGCGAAAACCATGATTCCTGATCGTGTCGTTATTCAGGGTAAAACGGTTTTTTTGCTGGATTATAAAACCGGAGCACATCAATCGAAATATGAAAAACAGCTGGCAGAGTACGAGTTGGTTTTAGAAGAGATGGGATATAGTGTTGACAAAAAAACACTTTTATATATAGGTGAAAATTTAGAAGTAGTACATTTGTAACGCTAAATAATAACCGATTACACTAATTAATATTGACATGTACGGAAAAATTAAACAACACTTGCAAAATGAATTAGATACAATTACGGCAAACGGATTGTATAAAAAAGAACGAATCATTACTTCGCCACAAGGTGCTGAGATTACTGTAAATGGTGAAACTGTTTTGAACTTTTGTGCCAATAACTATTTGGGATTGTCTTCTCATCCTGAAGTAGTTCAGGCAGCGAAAGATGCGTTGGATAGTCATGGTTTTGGAATGTCGTCGGTGCGTTTTATCTGTGGAACTCAGGATATCCATAAGGAATTGGAGGTAACTATTGCAAAATTTTATGGAACCGAGGATACTATTTTGTATGCTGCAGCTTTTGATGCTAACGGTGGGGTTTTTGAGCCATTGCTGGGTGAAGAAGATTGTATTATTTCGGATAGTTTGAATCATGCTTCCATTATTGACGGGGTGCGTTTGTGTAAAGCTGCGCGTTATCGTTATGAAAATAATAATATGGCTGATCTGGAAGAACAGCTTAAAAAAGCGACGGCGGCCGGTCATCGTTTTAAATTGATTGTAACAGACGGTGTTTTTTCCATGGATGGTTTAGTAGCGCCATTGGATAAAATTTGCGACTTGGCTGATCAATACGATGCTATGGTTATGGTGGATGAATGTCACGCAGCAGGTTTTATTGGAGCTACCGGAAAAGGAACATTGGAAGCCAAAAAAGTAATGGGCCGTGTGGATATAATTACGGGCACATTAGGAAAAGCCTTAGGAGGTGCAATGGGAGGTTATACAACCGCAAAAAAAGAGATCATTGAGATTTTACGCCAACGTTCTAGGCCTTACTTATTTTCCAATTCGTTATCGCCGGCTATCGTTGGTGCTTCGTTGAAAGTTTTCGAATTGTTGGAAAAAGATACTACGCTTCGTGATCAACTAGAGTGGAATACCAATTATTTTAAAGAAGGTATGAAAAAAGCGGGCTTCGATATTATAGATGGAGATTCTGCTATTGTGCCAGTAATGCTTTACGACGCGAAGCTTTCCCAGAACATGGCGGATCAATTGCTTCAGAAAGGAATTTATGTAATTGGTTTCTTTTTTCCTGTTGTACCAAAGGAAAAAGCTAGAATTCGAGTACAACTTTCGGCGGCACATACTAAAGAACATTTGGACAAAGCAATTAATGCTTTTACAGAAGTTGGACTGGAACTAAATATAATAAAAAAATAATTTTTTCGAGAAAGAAGTCGATTTTTTTAACAATTCATTTTGTAATTAATTATTTACGACTTACTTTTGTCACAATAACGTATTGTAATCAAATAAAATTAAGTATGAAACATCTTAACAAACTTTTTGTTTCCATGTTGATGGTTGCTGGTTTGAATGCAAATGCTCAAAGCAGTGATAACCCATGGGCAATATCTTTTGGAGCTAATGCAGTAGATACTAGAACTAGTGCTGGAGTAAAAGATTTTAATTTAAACGAGCATTTTTCGCAATTTTTTAAAGTAGACGACCACTGGAATATCATTCCATCGGTAACTTATTTGTCAGTTGCTAAAAATGTTGGTGGTAACTTTTCAGTTGGAATTACTGGATCAGTTAACAAAATTTCTAAATGGGTTGATATTGCTCCTGGAACAACTTCTACAACTGTAGTTTATAATCCAGGTGATTTTATGTATTATGGAGCTGACGGTAAAATCGCATATAGCTTTAAATCATTAATCGGAAGCAAGTGGTTCGATCCTTCAGTTCACATTGGTGGAGGTTACACTTGGATGGATAAGCAAAGTGCTGGAAATGCTAACTTTGGTGCTGGTTTGACTTTATGGTTAACTGAGCAAGTTGGTCTATCTTTAAGCTCTACTTACAAAAAAGCATTTACAGACAGAATTGATGAGGATGGTGCTTTAGATGTACCTTCTGTATTCCAACACATGGCTGGTTTAACTTTCCAATTTGGAGGTAAAGACACAGATAATGACGGTATCTATGATAAAGATGATGCTTGTCCTGAAGTTGCTGGTTTAAAAGAATTCCAAGGTTGTCCTGATACTGACGGAGACGGAATCCAAGACAAAGAAGATGCTTGTCCTGAATTAGCTGGTCCTAAAGAATTAAATGGATGTCCTGATACTGACGGAGACGGAATTGCTGATAAAGATGATGCTTGTCCTGAAACTCCAGGTTTAGCTAACTTACAAGGTTGTCCTGATTCTGACGGTGACGGTGTAGCTGATAACAAAGACAAATGTCCTACTGTTGCAGGTCCAAGAGAAAACGGTGGATGTCCATGGCCAGATACTGACGGTGACTCAGTTCTTGACAAAGATGACAAATGTCCAGATGTTAAAGGTACTGTAGCTAATAACGGTTGTCCTGAAGTAAGCGAAGACGTAATGAAAAAATTAAACGACTACGCTAAAACTATCTTATTCGATACTAACAAAGCTACTTTCCAAGAAAGAACTTACCCAGTATTACAAGCAATGGTTGCTATCTTAAAAGAGTACCCAGCTTCTAACTTCTCTATCGAAGGTCACACTGATTCTGACGGTAAAGATGCTACTAACTTGAAATTATCTGAAGATAGAGCTGCTGCTGTTAAAAACTACTTAGTAGAAAACGGAGTTGATGCTGCTAGATTAACATCTGCTGGTTTCGGTGAAACTAAACCAATCGCTTCTAATAAAACTAAAGCTGGTAAAGCTCAAAACAGAAGAGTTGAAGTGAAATTATCTAAATAATTTCCTCTAAAATAAATTCTTTAAAACGCTCCGGTTTCGGAGCGTTTTTTTTATTTTTATGATATGACAGTTAACTCTTTTCTTGATAAACTCGCCAACCATATACTTAAAAACAGTACAGGAGATCTTTCCGAAAGTATTATTGTTCTTCCGAACAAAAGAGCTAGAGTATTTCTTTTGGATATCTTGAAAAACAAGCTGGAAAATCCTTTTTTTGCTCCTACAATAATCAGTATTGAAGAGTTTGTTCAAGATTTAGCTGGTATAAGATCCGTAGATCAAATTGAATTGCTCTTTGAATTCTACGAAGTTTACCTTGGGTTAACAGCTATAAATGAGCGACAATCCTTCGAAAAATTTGCCAATTGGGCGAAAACGCTACTTCAAGATTTTAATGAAATTGATCGTTATCTTTTGGATTCCCAATATGTTTTTTCTTACTTAAAGGATATTGAAGTTTTAAAACGTTGGGAGTTAAATCAAGAGGATCGAACCGATCTTATTGATAAACAATTGGATTTCTGGGATAGATTGCCATTGTACTATGAGAATCTTAGTAATCATTTACTTCAAAAAAATATAGGTTATCAAGGTTTGATTTATAAAGAAGCAGTAAACAATCTTGAGTTTTTTTCATCTAATTTAAAGTCAGAAAAATTAGTATTTGCAGGTTTTAATGCGTTAAACCAAGCAGAAGAAAAGATTATTCAACATTTAATAGCATTGGATAAAGCTGAAATTTTATGGGATATCGATGCTGCTTTCATTGCTGACCCCTATCATGATACCGGATTGTTTGTAAGACGTTTCAAGGAAAAATGGATATATTACAAGAATCATCCGTTTGAATGGATTGTAGACGAATTTTCGCAGGAAAAACATATTGAAATTATTGGCACTTCCAAATCAATAGGACAAGCTAAAATTGCATCATCACTTATTCATGATATTATATCAGAGAACGAAGCGGTCAAATTGGATAATGTAGCTCTAGTATTAGGAGATGAAAACCTTCTCATTCCCAT
This sequence comes from Flavobacterium sp. GCM10023249, assembly GCF_042653365.1. Classification (NCBI taxonomy): domain Bacteria; kingdom Pseudomonadati; phylum Bacteroidota; class Flavobacteriia; order Flavobacteriales; family Flavobacteriaceae; genus Flavobacterium; species Flavobacterium sp. GCM10023249. The sequence continues at coordinate 380,055 of NZ_JBHSHZ010000006.1, read as the reverse complement.
TTTACACTCGTTGCCTGAAAATGTCGGTAGTCTCAATATCACGATGGGCTATTCTAGCAAAAATAACCCCGTCCAAATTTTACTTGCAAAGCTTTTTAAAATGCATGGTAATGCCATTAATCGTAATGCGGAGAGCTACGTAATGTATTACAAAGACGTTTTGGATGTTTTGTCTAATCCTATTATTGAGTCCTATGTTGATGCTTCCAATTTGATTGCTACAATTAAACGCAACAATTATACTTTTATAACGCATCAAAAAGTAATGTCATTGCAGGGCGAATATAATCAGCTTTTTGGTTTATTGTTCGGAAAATGGAATCTAAAACCTATTGCAATTTTGGAGCAAATAGCGCAAATATTACTTCATATTAAACAGAATTTGGCGCATAATGAACAAGAGGACAAATTGGTTCGTTCCTTTTTGTATTCAATATTTAAAGTAATTAATAAGCTGATTTCGTATTGTGCTAAAAATGATTATGTAGATTCGGTTGATGTATTGCATACAATATACAAACAGGTTATCGATGTTGCTGAGGTTTCTTTTGAAGGTGAACCACTCTCCGGCTTGCAAATCATGGGAGTTTTGGAAAGTCGAGTGCTTGATTTTGAAACTGTGATTATCACTTCTATGAACGAAGGGAAATTTCCAGCGGGTAAAGGTGCGAATTCATTCATTCCATATGATGTTAAAAAAGAAATCGGTTTGCCAACTTTTAAAGAGAAGGATGCAATTTATACCTATCATTTTTATCACTTATTGCAAAGAGCGAAACGAATTTATTTATTGTATAATACCGAAAGCGAAGGTTTGGATGGTGGCGAAAAGAGTCGATTCATTACGCAATTGGAAGTTGAAAAAAAGAAAAATCATACTCTGATCCATAAAATTATACAGCCACATGTGCCCAATATCGCTCATGAGAATTTGTCGATCCCAAAGTCGGAAAGCGTTATCCTAAGACTTAAGGAAATTGCATCAGGAAAAGGATTTTCGCCTTCTGCTTTAACAACTTATATACGAAATCCGATTCAGTTTTATTTTCAACGATTATTGTCGATTAAAGAAGTCGATGAAGTCGAAGAAAATATTGCATTGAATACTTTAGGGACAATTATTCATAAGACGTTGGAGGAATTGTACAAGCCATTTATGAACAAGTTCCTTACTGTACAAGATGTAGAAAGTATGTTGACATTGGCAGATGCTGAAGTATACAATCAATTCAAAGAAGTGTATAAAGAAGGAGAAGTCAAAAAAGGGAAAAATCTTTTGGCTTTCGAAGTGGCAAAACGGAATGTGTTCAATTTTCTAAAAGATGAAAAGAAACTAATAGAACAAGGAGATGCTGTTAAGGTGCTTGATTTGGAAAAACAATTAAAAGCTGAATTGAATGACGATCGTTTGCCGTTTCCAATTGTAATCTCTGGAAATGTTGACCGAATCGAAATTCGGAATAATAAACTTCGCATTATTGATTATAAAACCGGAAAGGTAGAAGCTAGAAATTTAGTGATTTCGGACTGGAATGGTTTAACATCGGAGGTTAAAAATGAAAAGATAATTCAGCTATTGTGTTATGCTTTTATGTATGAGGAGTTCACAAATGGAATGGAGATGGAAGCGGGAATTATTTCTTTCAAAAACATGAAAGCGGGATTTATGCCTTTTGGTTTTAAACAAGGCAAAGAACTTCAAACGAACATTACTAAAGATGTTTTAAGTGAATTTAAAAATGAATTAGTTGGTCTTGTGAATGAAATTCTTGACGACAATCTGCCATTTGAAGAAAAAACGAACTAGATATTTCCAAAGAAATCAATAAGTACCAACAATAGTTGCTCTTGGTTTTCGATATGACTCATGTGTCCGTCAGGGAAAGTTATTAGCTTAACTGAAGTTCCTTCGATTTGTAAAATTGTATCTTCATACGTAAGAACTGGATCTTTCTTTCCTAAAATTAAAAGAATGGGAAATGCAGCTTGGTGTAATATAACTTCTCTATCTTTTCTAACTTTCATACCTTCCAAAGCTGAAATTATGCCTTGTAAAGGAGTTCGCAACGCTTCTTGTTTTACAGCTTCAATTTCTTTTGTTAAGTTTTCTCGATTTTCTTCACTGAATAAATTGGCTATCGACATGCTTACAAAAGTCGCAGCGTTTTGTTTCACTGCTTTAATGGCTCGCATTCGATTCAATTTACGTTCATGACTGTCTTCTTTTGAAGTAGAATTGAGCAACACCAATCCTTTGACCATTTCTGGATAGAGTTCAGAAAATGCCAAAGAAACATAGCCTCCCATGGAGTGTCCTGTAAAAACGACTTCGGAAATATGCAAATGGGATAAAACGGCATGAACAACGTCAGCCATATCTTCCATAGTGTGCATATAACTCATACTCTCGGTTTTTCCATGTCCAAGTAAATCAATGGTAATTACACGGTATTGTTTCGAAAGATAATCGGTATAAAAATGCCACATAGTAGAATTTTCTAGAAAGCCATGTAAGAAAACCAAAGCCATTCCACTTCCACTATCCGAATAAGCAATTTTTATATTTTTGTAAAAAATAGAATTCAAAGTCTGTAATTATAGTAACAAAGGTAACTTTAGTTTAGGACTTCAAAAAATCAAATAACGCATTAAAGTATTCTTTTTCGGCATCGAGCCATCCATAATGACCACAATTATCTAAGAATATGACTTTTGAATTTTTAAGAATCTTATGTGCGATTTCTGCAGTTTCTGGTTTTATTACATCCTGTTTGCCTTGAATAATTAGAACAGGCTGAGTAAAGTCTTTAAGTTTTGGTTTACAATCGAATTTAATCTTGTTCAAATCATCCCAAACCAATTCGTTAATTCTAGAATTACCTTGTGTAAGTCTTTCAGCTAGTATAGGTACGTATTTTTTGTTGTATAAGTAAGCAGGAGCCAATGCTCTTCCTCTACCTAGCAAAGTTTTTTTTGAGGTGTCACCTGCAGCTATTTTGGCACTGAAATAATTTAAGGAATCGCGTTCTATTTTGCTGAGTTTGGATGTGATATTGGTCGAAACATAAGTGGTTAGTCCCAGATCTATTCCGCCAGAGGCAGAAAAAACAATCTTTTGAATACTCTCTGGATACATTGTAGCATAATGCGCAACCATGATTCCGCCAAATGAATGGCCTAGAATGGACCACTTTTCTATTTTTAGATGCTTGCGGAGCGATTCGATATCTTCAGCCATTAGTTTAATGGTAATGGTTTCTGAATTTAGTTCTTTTAAAGTTGATTTGCCTGTGCCTCGTTGATCGTATACAATCGTTTGGTATTTTTCACCCAAGGTTTTGGCTAAAAACTCAAATCCATTGCTATTCATGCCCGGTCCGCCATTGATGATTAATAAAGGTTCGCCTTTTCCATAGATTTTATAAAAGGTTTGCGTGCCGTCAATGTTAGGAGAGTAGCCTTCGGTTTGGGCATTTACCTGTAAAGCTGTAAAAACTAAAAAGAAGTATATTATTTTTTTCATTATTCTGAATTAAGGAATAAAAATAAATAAAAACGTCCTACAAAGTAGGACGTTAACAAATCTTTAGTTTTATAATTTCAATATCCAATCACTCATTTTGTCGAGTACTTTTGGAGCTATGGTTTGTTCGATTTCAGCATATTCTGAAAAAGCACCAGTTTTGCATTCTTGGAATAAATGATTGAGACCTTCGAAAGCAACAACTTCGTATTTTTTGTTACCCGCTTTCGTTAATCCCTTTTTGAAACCTTCCAGATTGCTTTTAGCATCTACTTGGAAGTCTTTGCTTCCATTGATAGCTAATACTGGTATTTTGATTTTTGAAATATAATAATGCGGATCAAATTTTAAGAAGTATAAAAACCATGGACTGGTAATTTGCTTAATTTCTGATTTAGCTTGCTCTTCAATTTTATCGGATTTAATTACTTCGGAAGGATATTGTTTTAATTCATAGATGTAAAAATTTTCCAAGTCTTTAGCGAGTTCTTTCCCTTTGTAGTTTTCAATAAAAGCATATAGTTTTTTAGAAGTCAAAACATCAAGTTTTACTTTTTCAGGATTTTCACCAGATAATAATCCTCCTTGTTCGATTTGTTGCAGCATTAAATCTGTTATTTTAATCCCAGGACCAGCCATTGAAATGATAAATTTCACATTTTTATTCATAGTTGCCACCATTGGAGCAATCATTCCGCCTTCGCTATGGCCCAATAACCCAATGTTAGTGTATCCTTTTTGCTGTAAAAAATCTACTGCCGAGTTAATGTCTGTTGCAAAATCTGCTGTGGTCGATTTTTTGTCAACCTTACTCGATCCACCAATTCCGCGATCATCTAAACGAAGAGTTGCAATTCCTTTTTTTGCAAAATCATCGGCAATAACTGCAAATGGTTTGTGTCCGAAAAGTTCTTCATCACGATTTTGTCCTCCGGAACCCGTAATCATAATAACAATTGGTAGGTTTTTTTTGTCACTCGGCGTTGAGATAGTTCCTGCTAAAGTGTTTTTATCAATCGGATTAACAAAACTAACCTCTTCTGTTTTGTAATTGAAAGGTTCTTTAGGAGTTTGTGGGCGATTGAAAGTATATTCCTTTTTTGTTTGATTTTTATCCAAAACCAAAGGAATTTCTATATTGCCTTGTTTGAATGTACCTTCTATTTTTCCATTGTTATAATTTCCTTTGTATGAAATACCTAAATCGGATGCTTCAATACTAAGTGTATTGTTTTCAAAAAGTGTGTTTTTAACCGGAATGTCTTTCGCTCCTTGTTTCGGACTGTCTAATGTAGTTTTCAAAAGAGTGCCTTCCGTTTTGATATTGAAAACCAAAGGTAATTTCATACCTTGAATTTCTAATTCTCCAAACCAACTTCCATTGATGTCTTGGGAAAAAGTTAATAGAGGGAAAAATAATAGCAGGAGAAGTGCAAATGTCTTTTTCATAGTGTTCGTTTTTTGATTCATGATTTTGATGATTATAAAAGGTGTCTGATAAGATATTGTGTAATTCCTTCAGAAACCAAGAGTACAAATCCGAAGGCGGCCCAGTGTTGCCATTTTTTTGTATTGGTTGCTGTTTTGAATCCGTTTACTAGTAAAACAATTGCATATGCCAAACACAATAGTATAGCAATTCCAAGAACAGCACTCATTATGATTTCTAATGGGTTGGAGAAAATTTTTTCTGGAGTATGGATGTTCTTTTTGACTTTATCGTTAAAATCGGCAGGTAATATCACATAGCTTATAAAAGCCACTATATATATTGGGAGTCGATACCAAAAAGCTGTATTTAATATATCTACAAATCTCGTTTTGGAATTAAGATATTTTCCTAATGCGAAAAGCAATAGTGTTACTACACTAATATCAATTGTATTTTCTAAAGCAACAGTAAGTAATTTACTGTCCTCTATAAGATGCATGTCGAGAGTGCCGTTGAAGGAACTGTTGCAGTAATAGCCTATGAAAGTTCCTGCTACTGATAGAACAATGCCACTTAACAGCAGTTGTTTTTCTGAAAAGATTGAAAACGGATTAAAAATTGTTTGCCAGTTCATAATGCTTATTTCATTTTTTGAATTTTGTCAATTAAATCGTCCATTTTGTTGCGCATGGTGGGATAAGAAAGATCTGCTTGTTTTGCCATTTCTTTAATACTTCCGCTAGTAAGGAAAAACTCCAAAATGAATTCTTGCTCATCACGACTAAGTTTGAGGTATAAAGGCAGTTCATAATTGCCATTGACTTCAGTGGTGCACTGATCACATTTCATTTGACTTACACGGAGTGCGCTTTCACAGCTTGGACATACGATAGGTAACTTCATAAGTATCTCGTTAAATAAATTTAAATAGTACTACTGCAAATGTATGAATTTATCAAATGAATTTTAATAAAGTTAAAATATTTTTTAATAAAGTTAAAATTATAGTGACATTGATTAAAAAAAAGCCCCACAATCGTGAGGCGTCTTTTCTCTTTATTCTTTACTCTTTTTTCTAAATTAAGAATTCATCAAACTTTCAATTTCATCGGCTTCAATTGGAATGTTGCGCATTAAGTTGAAAGGTTCGCCTTTTTCTTGAATCACAACATCATCTTCCAAGCGGATTCCAAATCCTTCTGCCGGAATGTAAATGCCGGGTTCAACAGTAAACACCATGTTGGCTTCCATCGGTTCGTGCAATAATCCGTAATCGTGCGTATCCAAACCTAAATGATGTGAAGTGCCGTGCATGAAATATTTTTTATACGCTGGCCAGTCTGGGTTTTCATTTTGTACATCGGCTTTGTCAATCAAACCTAATCCCAATAATTCGGATGTCATGATTTTACCTACCTCAATATGGTATTGTTTCCAAAGTGTTCCAGGAACTAACATTTTAGTTGCTTCGTTCTTCACGTTCAAAACTGCGTTATAGACGGCACGTTGTCTTTCGGTGTAACGACCTGAAACCGGAATGGTTCTGGTTAAATCACTCGAATAATTGGCGTATTCAGCTCCTACATCCAATAGTAGTAAATCACCCGCTTTACATTGTTGGTTGTTTTCAATATAATGCAAAACATTAGCATTGTTTCCCGAAGCGATAATCGGAGTATACGCAAATCCTTTGGAACGGTTACGTAAAAATTCGTGAGCCAATTCGGCTTCGATTTCGTATTCCATTACGTTCGGTTTAACGAAAGACAAAAGTCGGCGAATCCCTTTTTCAGTGATATTACATGCGTTTTGGATTAAATCAATTTCTTCACTTTCTTTAATTGAACGAATGCGTTGTAAGATAGGGTTCGATTTTTCAACTTTATGTGCAGGATACGTTTCTTTCCACCATTTGATGAATCTTGCCTCACGCGTTTCTGTTTCGATAACAGCGCGATAATGTTCATTAGTGTTAATATACATCGTATCGGCGTATGCCATGATTTCTTTTAAAGTCTTGTGGAAATCTTGCAACCAAATCACGGTTTTGATTCCAGAAACTTCAAAAGCACGCTCTTTGGTTAATTTTTCACCTTCCCAAACTGCGATATGATCATTGGTTTCTTTTAAGAATAATATTTCTTTTAGATGCTCATAAGGTGCATCAGGAAATAACAATAGGATACTTTCTTCTTGATCTACTCCGGATAAGTAGAAAATGTCGCGATGCTGAGCGAAAGGCAATGTGCTGTCTGCAGAAACTGGATAAATATCATTCGAATTGAAGATAGCAACTCCGTTTGGTTTCATTTGTGCTGTGAATTTTCTTCTGTTTTTGATGAATAAATCACGAGCTATCTGATGGTATTTCATAAAACTATATTTTTTAGAATACCAAAGTTACATAAACCGAATAAGTATCAATCAGCCAAATGGCGTTATTTTATATTCTTTCTGATTCGACTCATATGCCGACTCGAAATTCCAAGAAATGAGGCTAAATAATGTAGCGGAATTTCTTTCAAAAGTGTAGGCTCATTTTGCAATAATTTTTGATACCGTTCCTCAGGGGTGAGTGTCAGTAAATCAATTCGATAGTCATCAATCAGACAAATTTGCTTTTCGATTAAATCATAATAAAACCGATGGAATTCCTCGTTTTGATCTCTTAATATTTTGAAGTCATGCAAATTGATAACCATCAAACGAGTGTCTGTTAATGCTTTGATGTTTTTTCTGGAAATTTCTTCAAATAGGAAACTTTTGAGCGAAGAAGTGATGGTTTTTTTTAAGGCCAAATAGGTTGTTTTTTCCTCTTCTTCTACTAGTATGGAATGTTGTAAAATGCCTTCTTCCACAAAACAGAAATAAGGACAAATTTCGCCCTCTTTTACTAAATAGTCGTTCTTTTTTAATAGCAACGGACTAAAATTGCCTTTAAATCGTTCTATTGATAGGGTGTTCGTGCCATCAAAAAAAGAAGAAAGTGTGTGTGTGATTTTTGTGGTTTGCATCAATTGTATTCTTTTTCCAAATTTAAAAAACTAACGCGGTTTGTTTTCAATTTTATGATTACTTTAGTTTTATCTGTAATTAATTCATTATTCCTATGAATCTAAAAAAATTTCTAAGCTGTTTGCTTTTTGGAATGCTATTTTTATCCTGTGATGATAAAGACGATACGCCGCCTTATCAAGGTCCGTTTTTGATTGTGAAATTTAAATTTGATCCCAATCAAGAGCGTTTGAATAACCTTGGGCAACCTTCAACAGTTTCGGCTGGAAATGCAGCGCAATCTCCGGTATTTAATTCGATAAGTTCGCATTATTTGGAATTAGCTCCTTTGGCAACAACACAATTAGGTCAAGGTGAAATCTTATACCATGCTCCGGAAACTACAGCAGGTGGAGAACGTGCAATTGATTTCAGTAAATCCAAAATTGTAGCTGAAGGTGAAACTTTTTTGGCAATACCAATTCGACAAATTCAGGCGGGAAGTTATGAATGGGTGAGATGTTCGTTGGCGTATCAGAATTATACTATTAACATATGGAATTCGGGAGCAAATTTGGTGGGAAATCTAGGAAGTTTCGTTGGGTTTAATACTTATATCACAACTCACAGTTTGGGTGCTTCCAATTTTACTGTGAATGGCAATCGCAAACAAGGTTATTGGGCTTTAAGTGTTTCAGGTTTGCCGTTTTCAGGACAGTCCCCGGAAGGAGCTACTACGGTTCCCAACCCATTAGCGTCAACTTCTCCAATACCGGCAGGTTCTTGTGTGGTTACTGGTAAATTTGCTGAAAAATTAGAGATTACGGGCAATGAAACGCAAGATATTGTGGTGACCTTGTCTTTGTCTGTCAATAACAGTTTCGAATGGGAAGAAGTCAATACAGATGGTAAATTTGAACCCAATGCTGGTGAAAATGTAGTAGATATGGGTTTGAGAGGATTGATTCCTTCATTTGTGAAATAGCGTATTGATTTTTTTATAGATAATTTTGACTGTAAACTTTTGTAAATCAACAAAAAAATAAGTCATTTTAAATTCATTATAAATAAGGGGAATTGGGTTGTAGATACAGTCAAATTCCCTTATTTTTGTTTCAATTTTTTTACAACCAATTATCTAACAAATATTATGGCAAAATCTGCACTTTTAAAGTCATCATTAGCAAAAAAATATTGGATGGCTCTTACGGGTTTATTTTTATGCTTGTTTTTGGTCGGTCACTTAGCTGGTAATTTACAGTTAATTTTCGGCGACGCATTGCAATTCAACAAGTATGCGTTGTTTATGACGACCAATCCTGCGGTAAAATTACTTTCTTACTTAACGTACATTTCAATTGTTTTCCACGCTGTTGATGGAATCATGTTGACGATTCAAAACAAAAAAGCACGTCCTATTGCTTACGCAATGAGCAGTCCGCAAAACAGCAGTTCTGTGGCGTCAAGAAACATGGCGGTTTTAGGTACAGTGATTTTAGTGTTCATAGCAACACACATGACTAATTTCTGGGCAAAAATGCACTTTTCCGAAATGCCATTGCAAAAAACAACGATTGAATTACAACCAGGTATGGCTCAGGATTTCTATCTAACAACAGATGGCGGTTATGTTCCTGTTGATGAGACTGCCTATGTCGTGAAAAATAAAACAGAAATCTATGACGCTAAATTGAATATCAAACTTAAAGAAGCGTACAAAGATTTGCACAAAATTACTTTCGAATTCTTTAAAGATCCAAAATGGGGATTACCATTTACGATTTTTTATGTTTTATCAATGCTAGTGTTAGGATTTCACTTATGGCATGGTTTCCAAAGTGCATTCCAATCTTTGGGTATCAATAATAAGTTCACACCGGCTATCCAATTATTCGGTAAAGGATTTGCAATCATCGTTCCTTTTTTGTTTGCAGTTATCCCAGTTTGTATTTATTTTAATCTTGTTGTAAAGCACTAATATATGAAGTTAGATTCTAAAATACCAGAAGGTTCTATTTCAGAGAAATGGACTAATCATAAAAACCATTTAAAATTAGTTGCACCTAATAACCGTCCTAAAATTGATGTTATCGTTGTAGGAACAGGTTTGGCTGGAGCGTCTGCTGCTGCTTCTTTAGGTGAAATGGGATACAATGTAAAAGCATTTTGTTTTCAGGATTCTCCACGTCGTGCGCATTCAATCGCGGCTCAAGGTGGCGTAAATGCTGCTAAAAATTACCAAAACGACGGTGACTCTGTTTACCGTTTATTCTATGATACAATTAAAGGTGGAGATTACCGTGCACGTGAAGCTAATGTACATCGTTTAGCGGAAGTTTCAGGAAATATTATCGACCAATGTGTGGCACAAGGAGTCCCTTTTGCACGTGAGTACGGAGGTTTGTTGGATAACCGTTCGTTCGGTGGTACTCAAGTACAGCGTACATTCTATGCAGCGGGTCAAACAGGACAACAATTGTTATTGGGTGCTTACTCTGCATTGTCTCGTCAAATCGGTTTAGGTCGTGTGAAAATGTACAATCGTCACGAGATGTTAGATATTGTAAAAGTGGATGGTAAAGCTCGTGGAATTATTGCTCGTGATTTGGTGACTGGTGAAATTCAACGCCATTCTGCTCACGCAGTAATCATCGCGTCTGGTGGTTATGGTAACGTATATTTCTTGTCGACAAATGCTATGGGAAGTAACGTAACCGCTGGATGGAAAATCCACAAACAAGGTGCTTTATTCGCAAACCCATGTTATGTACAAATTCACCCAACATGTATCCCAGTTCATGGAACCAATCAGTCGAAATTAACATTGATGTCTGAATCGTTACGTAACTCTGGACGTATTTGGGTACCAAAGAAAAAAGAAGATGCACAAGCAATCCGTGAAGGAAAACTAAAACCTACGCAAATTGCAGAAGCAGATAGAGATTATTACTTGGAAAGAAGATATCCTGCTTTCGGTAACTTAGTACCACGTGACGTTGCTTCACGTGCCGCTAAAGAGCGTTGTGATGCCGGTTACGGAATCGAGGCAAACGACACCAACGAAGGAGTTTACCTAGACTTCTCTTCTGAAATCATTTCAAAAGGAAAACAAGCGGCTTACGCTAAAGGAAATCATAATCCTACCGATGCAGAAGTTACTGCTTTAGGAAAACAATGGTTGGAAGAAAAATATGGTAACCTATTTACCATGTACCAAAAAATTACAGACGAAAATCCATACGAAACGCCAATGAAAATCTATCCTGCAGTTCATTATACTATGGGTGGTGTTTGGGTTGATTACAACTTGCAATCAACAATTCCAGGATGTTTCGTAGCAGGTGAAGCCAATTTCTCTGATCACGGAGCAAACCGTTTGGGAGCTTCAGCTTTAATGCAAGGTTTAGCAGACGGATACTTTGTGCTGCCATATACTGTTTCTAACTATTTGGCCGATGAAATCCGTACTGGAAAAATCTCTACTGAGTCTGCTGAATTCGTTGAAGCAGAAAAGAGAGTAAAAGATCAAATCAATTTCTTCTTGAATAACAATGGAACGAAATCGGTTGATCATTTCCATAAAGCTTTAGGAAACATTATGTGGAATAAAGTAGGTATGGGAAGAAATGCGCAAGGATTAAATGAGGCTATTGCCGAAATTGATGCTTTACGTAAAGAATTCTATAAAGATGTTTTTGTTCCTGGTTCTGCTGATGAAATGAATACAGAATTGGAAAAAGCAATTCGTGTTGCCGATTTCATGGAATTGGGTCAATTGATGGCAATGGATGCATTACAACGTGAAGAATCTTGTGGTGGTCACTTCCGTGAAGAGCATCAGGATGCTGAGGGAGAAACCTTACGTGATGACGAAAACTTCTCGTTTGTTGGAGCTTGGGAATACCAAGGGGAAGACATCAATAAAGAGGTATTACACAAAGAAGAGTTGAAATACGAATTCATCAAAATCGCTGCACGTAACTATAAATAATTAGTTGACGGCTATAAAAAAATAAGATTATGGCATCTAAAAAGAATATCAATATAAAATTGAAAGTTTGGCGTCAGAAAAACGCTAAAACTTCAGGAAGTATGGAGTCATACCAACTGGATAATGTTTCTACTGACAGCTCGTTCTTAGAAATGTTGGACCAATTGAATGAACAATTGGTTAATGAAAGAAAAGAACCAATCGCATTCGATCACGACTGTCGTGAAGGAATTTGTGGTATGTGTTCATTATACATCAACGGACGCGCACACGGACCAGATACAGGAATTACTACTTGTCAGTTGCATATGCGTATGTTCAACGACGGTGATACAATCTATGTAGAGCCATGGAGAAGTAAAGCGTTCCCAGTAATCAAGGATTTAGTGGTTGATAGAAGTGCTTTTGATAGAATTCAGCAAGCTGGTGGTTTCGTTTCGGTAAACACTTCGGGTAATACTATTGATGCGAATACAATTCCAGTGCCTAAAGCCGATGCTGATAAAGCTTTCGAAGCAGCAGCATGTATTGGTTGTGGAGCTTGTGTGGCGACTTGTAAAAATGGTTCTGCTATGTTGTTTGTTGGTGCTAAAGTATCTCAATATGCATTATTACCTCAAGGTAGAGTAGAAGCTACTGACCGTGTGTTAAATATGGTTCGTCAAATGGATGAAGAAGGATTCGGTAACTGTACGAATACCGGTGCTTGTGAAATCGAATGTCCAAAAGGTATTTCATTGGAGAATATCGCTCGCATGAACAGAGAATATCTGAAAGCAAGTTTGATAAAATAATGAAAAGCGTCTTCGGACGCTTTTTTTAATGGTTCGATTTTTGTTAATTTAATTCAAAAAGAATAATGAAAAGTATATATCTATTGTTTCTATTGGTTTCTACACTAGCATTTTCACAAACCGACGAAGAAAAGGCAGAAAAGAAAAGGAAAATTGAAGCAGAAAAGGCTTCTTTGCCTAAACCTTACCAAGAAATGGAAGATGCTGATAGCAAAGTGAAAGAACTGTTGGGTGTGGCCAAAGCGGAAAATAAAAATATTATGATCCAAATTGGTGGAAATTGGTGCGTATGGTGTTTACGACTGAACGATTTCGTTCAAAAAACGGAGGTATTGAAAAGTACAATGGATGAAAACTACATTTATTATCATTTGAATTGGTCTCCCAAAAATAAAAACGAAAAATTCTTCAGCCACTATAACGGTAACCCAGGCGAAAAAATGGGATACCCAGTTTTTATGATATTGGATTCCAATGGTAAAGTGTTGCATGTTCAAGAAACTGGTTCTTTGGAAGAAGGAAAAGGATACAGTCAAGAGAAAATCAAAACTTTCTTAGATAGTTGGAAAGTTAAAAGTTGATAAACTCTCTATTGGCATAATTCTAAAAGCATCTGTATTTACAGATGCTTTTTTGTATGAAATAACTGTAAGTATTGCTTATGAATTCCTATCTTTCGCAAAAAGGATAAAAAAATTAAGATGACTTTAAATTTAAAAATAGTAGCATTGGTGTTTTTTGTGATGTTTTCAAACATGATGTTGAAAGCACAAGAAAAGGGAATCAATATGAAGAACAAGGAAAATGGGAAAACTGTTTTTTTGAAAGAAAACAAAAGAGTAGCTGTTAAAACGGATAGTGGTAAAGTTTTTAAAGGTCGTTTTAAAATCGTTGATGATAAGTCTATTGCTACACGTAAAGACACTATCGCTTTGACCTCAATTGCTAAAATTAAAAGACGTCCTGTAGGTTTATCTATTGCTTCTGGTTTGCTTGTTGTAGGAATTGGTACACCCGTTACGATTGTGTCAATTGCATATGGTGGTTACGCTGTATTGTTAGTGCCAGTCGGAGTTACGATTGATGGTATAGGATTGGCATTGCCTGCTTTTGGTAAAAGATACAAAGAAAATAATTGGGATTATGTTATCTCAAATAAATGAACTATCATCGATGTGATGAGATAATTAAAAGTTAATTATATGTAAAAAGCATTCTGAAAAAGAATGCTTTTTTTATGTTTACGTATGAAAAAACTTCTATTTTTTTGCTTTTTGCCTTTGTTGGCTGAGGCTCAGGTAAGTAACCAAAACGTAAATATAGAACCCAAAGGGAAGTGGTATTTTGGTGCAGAATTAGGTTTGAATAGTATACCTTCTTTTGCTAACAATGGAACAAAACATTCCTTTCAAGGTGGTTTAACGGCTGAATATTATTTTGCAAAGCAATGGAGTGCCATTGGAAGGATTAAATATTTTAAAACAGGTGTTTCTTTTGTTGAAGACGAAGCGAATGGCATTTTTGATGGAGCTGTTGTCTCGGTTCCGGTTGATCTGAAATGGGAATTTACTATTCATAAAAACCTTAAAGGAAATTTGAAATTAGGTGCAGCCTATAACCATGAAATTAAAAGTGATTATCGTTTTCCTGAAGGAAAAGAAACCGACTTTTCAAAATCATTCTTCAGTATGAATTCAGGTGCCGGAATAAGTTATTTCGTTTCTCCTAAAATGGCTTTTTACATCGATTTGGAAGCGTATCGCTTAGGTGGTTACAAAGGTAACACAGGCGGTATAATGGGGAATAATTATTACACAGATAATAACCATTTCAATTTAGGCGTAAAATATAACTTTAATTGATTCATTACCTCATTACAAACACACCCAAATACTACAAGGTTTTTATTTGGATGTGTTTTTGTATTTTTAACATATGAAAATAGCCATTATCCAGTCTGATATTGTTTGGGAAAATCCAATTGCCAATCGGAATCATTTCGAAGAAAAAATTAATGCAATAAATGACGTTGTTGACCTTATAGTGTTACCCGAAATGTTTTCCACGGGTTTTACCATGAATCCGTCAGCGGTTGCAGAAGCAATGGATGGCGAAACCGTTTCGTGGATGATTTCTTTGGCTAAAACGAAAAATACTGCCCTAACAGGCAGTCTGGTTATTGCCGAAAACAATAACTATTATAATCGGATGGTTTTTGTCTTTCCAGATGGAAGACTGAAAACTTATGATAAACGTCATCTCTTCACTTTGGCTAAAGAGGAACAGGTTTTCACTCCAGGGAAGGAAAAAGTGATAGTTGAGTATAAAGATTGGAAAATATGCCTTCAAATATGTTACGATTTACGTTTTCCTGTTTTTACCCGAAATGTTGAGCATTACGATCTGCTCATTTATGTGGCCAGTTGGCCCAAACCACGCATCAATGCCTGGGATATTCTGCTAAAAGCGAGAGCTGTCGAAAATCTTTGCTACACTATCGGAGTTAATCGAATTGGGTTCGACGCCAATCAATTGGAGTATATTGGGCATTCTCAAATTATTGACTATCTAGGAAATTTCACTATAGAACCGTTTGAAACGGAAGCAGTCAAAGTGATTGCTTTGGATAAAAATACCATGTTAGAAACCCGTAATCGTTTGAACTTTCTTAACGATAAAGATACTTTTCAACTATTCGAAAAAAAGATAAATTCTTTGAGGATTAATCATCAAAAGGATAACTGATGAATTGATGTCAGTTACCTAAGTCAATATCCTGATTGACATCCCAATTGGCTCGTACATCGATTTCGGTTGGGAAATGAAAAACTTCCTCAGCTTGTCTGTTTTGCAAAAAGCTACCGGTATCACGCTGACCGTTTTTATTTTCGTCATAAATTATTCGGAGCGAGTATTTTTGTGGTTCAATCAATAAAAACTCTACAACAGGATTGCTCTCAGTATATTTAGTAGCTAAAACTGTTCCTTTATTATCGGTCAATTCAATTACTAAAGGGAATGATTTGACATTTTTCAGATTCAATTTCAAATTACCGTAATCAGCGTACGACCTTGTCGATAAATCTATTTTCACCAATTTATTGACTTGTCCCAAATAATCTTCAATGGCTTTAGGCATCATTGTAAAGGTGTATTTTTCATTCGGTTCTTTGTCGAACTTAACTTCAAGATCCTGATTGAATTCATCGTAATTTAGGGAGAATTTAACAGCAGTTGAATCACTTTTTACAAGTTTCATTAAGGTAATGTCAAATTTTTCCAAAGGTGTATTTGAATTTAACTTGAATACATCGTTGAATCCAATGTTGCCTCTGTATTTGCTCGAAAGGCTAATCGTGTCTTGTTTTAAACCGCGTGTTTTTATAGTGTATTCTTTGCGATAATCTTCTTTAGAAACATTCAGTTGTATTGAATCTTTTTGTAAAGGAGAAAACCAAATCTGAAGCGAATCTTTATCCTTCATCTTGGTGGTTCTAATCTTGAAATCCTGATTTTGACGGAGTGCAGTTATCTTTGCGTTTTTGAAATCACCTTCATAACCCATCGTTATTCTATTTGCCGAAGTCTGAGTCGGTTTTTTGGTTTTGAATTTCGGTACTTCTTTGAAAAGCTCCAATTCAAAAATTGCATTGTCAGGAACTGTAATCGTCTGGTTGTAAAACCCAATCTTGTCTGTATTGGGGTCAAATTTGTAGTTTGCAGTTTTTTCCTTTAAAGCAATAAGTTTGTATTTTCCAGCTTTAACATTTTCGATTTTAAATGTTTTTAAACTGTCTAAAGTGTTCGTCGTGTATCTTGGAGTTTGCTTGTAAATGATGGAGTCATTGTAGTTGGTGTCTACTTCATAAAGCATTACATTAACATAAGAGTCTGCTTCTTTTTCGTAAGAATCTTTGATGATTCCTTCAATGCGAAGTGAATCCAATTCGGATCCAGTAGAGAAAACATATTTGAATTGTGATAAGATATTGTCTTCATTATTGTCGCGAATGCTTTCTCCAAAATTAAAACTATAGGTTGTGTTGGCTTGTAAAGTATCGTTGATTTTAATGGTAATCTGTTTGCTGGCACTCCCTTGAGGAAGCACAGTAATTTGATTTTTCATTAGTGGTGAAACAATAAGATTTTTTTGTAAATCTTTTACTTTTACGTATTCATCAAAATTAATTTTGATGGTTTTTTGATTGAAATTTGTAGATAGATTCTCTGGATTACTCGAAACAATTTTAGGCGGTGTAACGTCTTTCTCACCACCAGTAATGGAGCCTCTTTTGGCACAAGCGACCAAAAATAGTAGAGCAATAGTTGTATAGCTTAAAAACTTAAGTTTTCTCATTCAGATTGTTTTACAGTGCAAAATAACCACTTTATTTAGTGTTAATGAAATATTTTTGGAATGTTTGCAATTTTACGACTCCGAAAAGGCCATTGTGACAATACTTACTTTGGCTCCAGGAATTTTCAAAATGGCGCGTCCGCAACTTTCTAAAGTGGCGCCTGTAGTTAAAACGTCATCAACAATAAGAAAGTGTTTGTTGTGATGTTGCTCATCGAAATGTATGTCAAAAGTATTTTCAGCTAAATTGGATCTAGAGGTCAGATTCTTTTTGGATTGACTAATAGTGTGATGGTTTCGAAACAGCAAATCATTGTTAACGTTAATGTTGAGTTCTTTGCCAAGTGCATTGCAAAATGTAGTTACTTGATTATAGCCGCGTTCTTTAAGCCTTTTTTTGTGTAATGGTACAGGGATAATATAGTCGGCCGACTTTATAACGGATTGCTGTGCTAGTTCTTCAGCATACCATTCGCCAAGTATCGTTCCGATGTGTTGCTGATTTTTGTATTTTAAATTGTGGATAAGTTGTTGAGTAACACCTTTTTTATGATAATAAAACATAGAAGAAACATGTTGTGTAGGAATTCTTCCATAAAATTTTTTGTAGGCTTCATTTTCCTTAAAAGCAGTATGATTTGTAAGAGGAATCTCATGTCGGCATACCGTACATAGGTGATTTTCAGATTCTAAAATAAATTGACTGCAACCAGAACAAACTTTGGGGTAAAATAAGTTTAACAAATATTTAAGCATTTCGTCGATTTTTTTTTTTCTTTCTCGTGTAATCAGATAAATTTAGAAAAAATAAATTAATTAGGCCCTGAGTATGACGGTGAAAATTCCTACAGTGGTATTGAAATTGACTTCAGTTGCACTTATGTCTGCAACTTTTGTGTTTGCCCTAAAATATTACGATTCTAAAAATCAAAACAAAAAACTTGAAGAAAATATAAGACTTGATAGGGAAACCTATACCAATGAGTTAAAAGAAATTTTGAATCGTTATGATTCTGAAGTGCTGAAAAATAAACAGTTGTTGGAAGAAAGAGGTGTAGTAGTACAGGAGCAAGTAGTGTCTTCAGGTAAAAATGTTTATCGTCTTGAGAAGCGATTAGTTCCGATTGATAAATTGGTTAAAAAGACCAAAACAGATTCCTTTCAAGTGATTTTGGATAGACAAATTGAAGAAAATAAAGACTTGTCAGATCAGTTGAAAAATTTGTCCGAGAAAAACAGAGAACTACAAAGAAAGAATAACGATAATGAGGCGGTACTCGCCGTTTCTAAAAATCTTACTGCAACGAACGTAACTGCAAACGGAATTAAGATTGTATCCAATAACATTATTGAAACCAAACGTTTTAATGCTACCGAACAAATTAAGGTTTGTTTTACTTTGTTGGAAAATAAGGCAGCAGTAAAGGGATATAAAGATGTATACATTCAAGTGGTTAATCCTGATGGTAAAGTAGTGTCTCAAAATGGAGAGTTTATGGAATCCGGAGAACGATTACTAAATTTCAGCGCAAAAACCAATGTGTATTATGACAATGAAGAATTGGACGTTTGTGTATTCGTGGATCCTAATAAAAAAGATATGTCTAAAGGTGACTATGAAATCAACATCTATTCAGGAATTAACCTGATTGGAAGTACTGTATTTTCATTAAAATAATACGATTTGTCACTTTTCAATTAAAAACCAACTTTCATCTCATATAAATTGTAATACAAAACGGATTTTTTAAGTCCGTTTTTTTTATTTTTGCACCACTATGGCAAAACAAGAAGATTTATTTAAAAATGTAGTTTCGCATGCAAAAGAGTATGGATTCATTTTCCAATCGAGCGAAATTTATGATGGTTTGAGCGCAGTATATGATTATGCTCAAAACGGAGTGGAATTAAAAAAGAATATTAGAGACTATTGGTGGAAATCAATGGTGCAGATGCACGAAAATATTGTGGGTATCGATGCTGCTATCTTCATGCATCCTACCACATGGAAGGCATCAGGTCACGTTGATGCTTTCAATGATCCATTGATCGACAACAAAGACTCTAAGAAAAGATACCGTGCCGATGTTTTAATTGAGGATTATGCCGAAAAATTAAACCAAAAAGCACAAAAAGAAATCGAAAAGGCAAAAGGTCGTTTCGGTGATGCTTTCGACGAAGCGCAATTCGTGGCTACTAATGAAAGAGTAAAAGGGTATTTAGACCAGAAAAATGCAATTCTCCAAAGAATGGCAAAAGGTTTGGATACTGGTGACTTGGCCGATGTAAAAGCCTTAATTGAAGAGTTGGAAATCGCTTGTCCGGATTCAGGTTCTAAAAACTGGACGGAAGTACGTCAGTTCAATTTGATGTTCGGAACAAAATTAGGAGCTTCTGCTGATACGGCTATGGATTTATACCTACGTCCGGAAACAGCTCAAGGTATTTTCGTTAATTTCCTGAATGTTCAAAAAACGGGACGTATGAAAATTCCATTTGGTATTGCACAAACGGGTAAAGCATTCCGTAATGAAATCGTAGCGCGTCAATTCATTTTCCGTATGCGCGAATTCGAACAAATGGAAATGCAGTTCTTTGTGAAACCAGGTGAAGAAATGAAATACTACGAGTATTGGAAAAATACACGTTTGAATTGGCATTTATCATTAGGATTAGGTAAAGAAAATTACCGTTTCCACGATCATGAAAAATTAGCGCATTATGCAAATGCCGCTGCCGATATCGAATTCAATTTCCCATTCGGATTCAAAGAATTGGAAGGAATTCACTCGCGTACCGACTTCGATTTGAAAGCGCATGAAGAGTTTTCAGGTAAAAAAATGCAATATTTCGATACCGAAGAAAACAAAAACTACACGCCATACGTAGTGGAAACTTCAGTTGGTTTGGATCGTATGTTCTTAGCGGTATTCTCAAAAGCGTTGCAAGAAGAAACTTTGGAAGATGGTTCTACAAGAACAGTTTTGCGTTTGCCTTCGGTTTTAGCGCCAACCAAAGCAGCTGTATTGCCATTGGTGAAAAAAGATGGATTGCCTGATGTTGCCAAACAAATTATAGAAGATTTGAAATGGGATTTCAATGTAGCTTACGATGAAAAAGATGCGGTAGGTCGTCGTTACCGTCGTCAGGATGCCTTAGGAACACCTTTCTGTATTACAGTCGATCATCAAACTTTAGAAGATCAAACAGTAACTATCCGTCACCGTGATTCAATGCAACAAGATCGCGTTGCGATTGCTGATTTAAGAGGAATTATCAGTAACGAAGTTTCCATGAGAAACTGGTTGATGAAAATGTAGTTTTATTAAATACCCAAAATATAAAAATCCCAAATTCCAGTTAAGGTATTTGGGATTTTTTATGATGTTTAAATTGGAATTTAGTTTTTGGAATTTGTTGTTTACGCCTGCAACTCATGCAAACGTTTTACATACTTCCCAATCACATCAAATTCTAAATTCACTTTTGTGCCTACTTTAAAACTATTGAAGTTGGTGTGCTCATAAGTATAAGGTATAATCGCAACACTGAATTCGTTCAGCTTTGAATTGACCACAGTCAAACTGGTTCCGTTTACAGTAATTGATCCTTTTTCGATTGTGATGTTGTTTAATGATTTGTCGTATTCGAAAGTAAAATACCAACTTCCATTGGCTTCTTCGATGTGTTTGCAAACTGCCGTCTGATCCACATGACCTTGAACAATATGACCGTCCAATCGGTCACCTAGTTTCATGGCACGTTCTAAATTTACCTTGTCACCAACATTCCAATCGCCCAAATTGGTTTTTTCGATAGTTTCTTTAATGGCAGTAACGGTGTATTTGTCGTTTTCTATGTTAACCACGGTTAAACAAACGCCATTGTGCGCCACACTTTGGTCAATTTTTAATTCTTCTGTGATTGAAGATTGTACGGTAACGTGAATATTTTCACCTTCTTTTTGAAGTGATTGTATAGTTCCGAGAGTTTCTATGATGCCTGTAAACATTAACTGATTAATTTTAGTAAATTTGCATTCAAAATTAGCAATAAATACATTGAACTGATGACAAAAAGACCAGAAAATATAATTATAGGTATCTCTATTGGTGATTTGAACGGAGTGGGAAGCGAAGTCATCCTGAAGTCGTTTGAAGATACACGTATGCTGGAACTGTGTACGCCGGTGATTTTTGCTAATGTTAAAATTCTTTCTTTCTTGAAAAAGAGTTTGAATCTGAATGTCAACCTTCATGGCATCGATAAAATAGAACAAGCTTTGACTGGAAAAATCAATGTCCTTAATATTTGGCGTGAAGGAGTGAATGTTGAATACGGTAAAGTAGATGAAAATGTCGGGAAGTATGCTGTGAAATCTTTTGTTGAAGCGACTAAAGCTTTAAAAGAAGGAGCAATTGATGCTTTGGTTACTGCGCCTATCAATAAATCGAATATTCAATCGGAAGAATTTTCTTTCCCAGGACATACTGATTATTTGGATCAGGAATTGGAAGGTGATGCGTTAATGTTTATGATTCAAGATAATTTACGTGTTGGATTGCTTACAGATCATGTGCCGCTTAATGAGGTGGCGAAACATTTAACAGAAGAATTGATTCGTAAAAAAATAAAAACCATTCACCAGTCCTTGATTCAGGATTTTGGAATTAACCGTCCTAGAATTGCAGTTTTAGGTTTAAATCCGCATTCAGGTGACAATGGTGTGATTGGAGATGAAGAAGAAAAAGTGTTGAAGCCAGCTATGAAAAAGATTTTTGAGGAAGGTATTTTGGTTTTTGGTCCTTTTTCAGCAGATGGATTCTTCGGAAGTAATCAATACGAAAAGTACGATGCAGTCATTGCAACCTATCATGATCAAGGTTTAATTCCGTTTAAAACCTTGTCTTTTGGAAAAGGAGTAAATTATACCGCAGGATTAAATAAGATAAGAACTTCTCCAGATCATGGAACTGGTTTTGACATTGCCGGAAAAGGAATTGCAGAGCATCAGTCTTTTTTGGAAGCAATTTATGCGGCCATTGATATTTTTAAATCACGAAATGACTATAAAGATATCGTTGCGAATCCTTTAAAAGTGAAAGAAAAGCAGTTATAAACAAAAAAATGTTTATAACCCTTTTGAATTTATAAATTATTTATATCTTTGCACACCCTAATTGAGGGACAAATTGTTGTTAGGATGAAACGCTGTAAAGAAAAATTTCTTTATTTAAAGGGTTAAATCACAAAGCGTTCCATCTGATGCCTATAAAAAATGTAGATTGATCAGATGAAAGTTACAAATGAATATTTAATTCCATATGTGGGATTAAAGCTTGGGAAACATCAGTTTGAATACCAAATTAGTAAGGCGTTCTTTGATCACTTTGAGTACGACGAATTTGATTCGGCCGACATAAAAGTGAATTTGGTTTTAGAAAAGCAAAGTTCGATGCTTGAATTGAATTTCAAGCACAACGGAACCATAAATGTTCCTTGCGATTTGACAAATGAACCGTTTGATTTGCCTATTAAAGGAAAATTGAAATTGGTTGTTAGATTTGGAGAAACGTATAACGATGACAATGAAGAATTGTTGATTCTTCCTTTTGGAGAACACCAAATTGATGTCATGCAGTACATTTATGAAATGATTGTCTTGTCTATTCCATTAAAAAGGATTCATCCCGGAGTGAAGGATGGAACGTTGAAAACGGACGCGATGGATAAGTTGAATACTATCGAAGTCAAAGACGAAGAAGAAATAAAAGAAGAAGAAATTGACCCGCGTTGGGCAGCATTAAAGAAACTATTAACGGATAAATAATTTTGTAAAATGGCACATCCTAAGAGAAAAACCTCGAAAACAAGAAGAGACAAAAGAAGAACTCACTATAAAGCAACTGTTGCTCAAATCGCAACTTGTCCAGTAACTGGAGAAGCGCATTTATACCACAGAGCTTACTGGCATGAAGGTAAAATGTATTACAGAGGTCAAGTAGTTATTGATAAATCAGTAGCTGTTGCTTAATACGTTTTAGTAAAAAGAAAATCGAACTCTCACTCGAAATGTGAGAGTTTTTTTGTTGGATAGAACCGAAATTATTTTTCAAAGAACTTAATGTCTTTGTTTTAAAGTTTTTTCGTAACTTCAACCTCTTTTTGAAACATTTGTTTTAAGTTGAATTATTTGAACAACATGAATACAATTACTGCCGCAATAACCGCCGTAGGCGCCTATGTTCCTGACTATGTTCTGTCTAATGAAGTTCTTGAGACTATGATAGATACGACAGATGAGTGGATTACCACCAGAACAGGAATCAAAGAAAGAAGAATTCTGAAAGAAAAAGGAAAAGGATCTTCTTATCTTGCTATCAAAGCAGCTCAAAACTTAATCGAAAAAACGGGTCTGGATCCAAAAACCATTGATTTGGTTATCTTGGCGTCAGCTACTCCGGATATGCCGGTAGCATCTACAGGTGTGTATGTGGCGAGTCAAATTGGTGCAACCAATGCCTATGCCTATGATTTACAAGCTGCCTGTTCGAGCTTCCTTTACGGAATGTCAAATGCCGCAGCCTACATTCAATCAGGTAGATATAAAAAAGTATTGCTAATTGGTGCCGATAAAATGTCATCAATTATTGATTATACAGACAGAGCAACCTGCATTATCTTTGGAGATGGTGCAGGTGCTGTTCTTTTTGAACCTAACTATGAAGGGTTTGGATTACAGGACGAAATTTTAAAAAGCGACGGAATCGGTCGTGATTACCTTAAAATTGATGCAGGTGGTTCTATTATGCCAGCTTCTAAAGATACCGTAGAAAACGGTTTGCATACCGTGTTCCAAGATGGAAAAACAGTATTCAAATACGCTGTTTCCGGTATGGCTGATGTGAGTGAACAAATCATGGAACGCAACGGTTTAACCGGAGATTCTGTGGATTGGTTGGTAGCACACCAAGCCAACAAGCGCATCATCGATGCTACTGCTCAACGTATGAATTTGGACGAAAACAAAGTCTTAATCAACATTCATCGTTACGGAAACACAACTTCGGGAACTTTACCGTTGTTATTGAGTGATTTCGAAAAACAATTAAAAAAAGGAGATAATCTTATATTTGCATCTTTCGGAGGTGGATTCACTTGGGGATCTATTTATCTGAAATGGGCTTATGATACTAAATAATAAACCAAAAATCGAATATCATGGATATTAGAGAAATTCAGAACTTAATTAAATTTGTAGCAAAATCAGGTGCTACTGAAGTAAAATTAGAGATGGATGATTTCAAAATCACTATCAAAACTACTGATGCTGGAGCAACTGAGCACACTTACATTCAACAAGTGCCTATGCAAGCTGCAATGCCTCAAGTACAAGCCGCAGCTCCTGTAGCTCCTGTAGCAGCTCAACCTACAGCAGCAACTCCTGTAGCTGATGCAGATGACAACGCGAAGTACATCACTGTGAAATCTCCAATGATCGGTACTTTCTACCGTAAACCATCTCCAGATAAACCTGTATTTGTTGAAGTAGGTTCGTCAATCGGTAAAGGTGATACGCTTTGTGTAATTGAAGCAATGAAATTATTCAACGAAATCGAAAGTGAAGTGTCTGGTAAAATCGTTAAGATCTTAGTAGATGATGCATCACCAGTAGAATTCGACCAACCATTATTCTTAGTAGACCCGTCATAATTTAATAAAATTCCAAGTAATTAAAATCCAAATTCCAATTTGGTTGGGATTTTGTTTTTGGGATTTGAAATTTTATTGTAAAGTTATGTTTAAAAAAATATTAATCGCAAACAGGGGAGAAATTGCACTTCGTGTAATTAGAACTTGTAAAGAAATGGGAATTAAAACCGTAGCGGTTTATTCTACAGCCGATGCAGAAAGTTTGCACGTCAAATTTGCTGATGAAGCAGTTTGTATCGGACCTGCACCAAGTAACTTGTCGTACTTGAAAATGTCTAACATTATCGCAGCTGCTGAAATTACTAATGCTGATGCAATTCATCCTGGTTACGGTTTCTTGTCTGAGAATGCTAAATTCTCTAAAATCTGTCAAGAACATGGTATCAAATTTATCGGGGCTTCTCCCGAAATGATTGATAAAATGGGGGATAAAGCAACTGCAAAAGCAACGATGAAAGCTGCTGGCGTTCCTTGTGTTCCTGGATCAGAGGGTATTTTAGCCTCTTTTGAAGAAGCTAAAAAAACAGCCAAAGAAATCGGGTACCCTGTTATGATGAAAGCTACTGCCGGTGGTGGTGGTAAAGGGATGCGCGCAATCTGGAAAGAAGAAGAGCTTGAAAAAGCTTGGGAAAGTGCTCGTATGGAAGCTGCTGCTGCTTTCGGAAATGACGGTATGTACATGGAAAAACTTATCGAAGAACCACGTCATATCGAAATTCAAGTAGTCGGAGATTCATTCGGTAAAGCATGTCACCTTTCGGAAAGAGATTGCTCTGTACAAAGAAGACACCAAAAATTAACTGAAGAAACACCTTCTCCTTTCATGACCGACGATTTACGTCACAGAATGGGTGAGGCTGCAGTTAAAGCGGCTGAGTTTATTAAATATGAAGGTGCGGGTACTGTTGAGTTCTTAGTGGACAAACACAGAAATTTCTACTTCATGGAGATGAATACGCGTATCCAAGTAGAACACCCAATCACTGAACAAGTAATCGACTACGATTTAATTCGTGAGCAAATTTTAGTTGCAGCGGGTGTGCCAATTTCTGGTAAAAACTATTTGCCGCAATTGCACTCTATCGAATGTCGTATCAATGCGGAAGATCCATACAACGATTTCCGTCCTTCTCCAGGTAAAATTACCGTTTTACATGCTCCAGGAGGTCACGGTGTGCGTTTGGATACTCACGTGTATGCAGGTTATACCATTCCACCTAATTATGACTCAATGATTGCGAAGTTGATCACAACTGCGCAAACGAGAGAAGAAGCTATTTCTAAAATGAAACGTGCTTTGGATGAGTTCGTAATCGAAGGTATCAAAACTACAATCCCTTTCCACAGACAATTAATGGACGAGGCTGATTATGTAGCTGGTAACTATACAACAAAATTCATGGAGTCTTTCGTCATGAAAGAACCTAAAAATTAATACCGAAGCCCTGATTGATCAGGGCTTTTTTTTTAAACCTATCCTCACTAATAAAGATCCGCCCACAACTCACAACTCATAACTCATAACCCCCTTTGGCACTATAATTGTTCGGTAATCGTCTTGTTAACCACTAAAACCATCAAGATGAATTCAACTACGGAAAGAGGATACGGAGCCCGCATCGGTAACGCTCAAAAACTGGTTCAGGCACTCGAAAGTTTCTCCAATTACCAATCTGTACAACCGGAACTGAGTATCGCCAAATTAAACGAACAAATTGCTGCAATCCACAAACTCAATAGCGAAGTGGCTTCTAAAAAACAAGCTTATTCACTGGCTGTCGAACACCGTCTCCAAATTCTGGAAAAAAGTCCAAACTCAATTAAAAAAGTGTTGTCACCCATTAATGCCAATGTAAAGGCTATTTATGGAAGAAGTGCCAAAGAAGCATTGCTTGTCGCGGGTATCATCGAAAAAATGAGAGGTGCTAATATAGCGAAGCCAAAAAATCCCGAAGTTGATACTGTAAGTCAATCCTATCAGTCTTATCATTCAAAAACGCAATTCTTTGCCGATTTAATAGCGAATATTTCTGACTTCGGTTCCGAATATAGCCCGGCTAATTCTAAACTTAATGTGATTTCTCTTCAAGCTTTATATAATGATGCTGTTGCTGCAAATAAAGGTGTGGTTGATTCTCATGTCCAATTTTCTTTAACTAACAGTAGAAGAATTGAGGCTTATTCAAATCTTTCCCATAGCGCCACAAGAATCAAGGAAAGTGTCAAGGCGCAGTATGGTACTCAGTCTGTGGAATACCGTTTAATTAAAAGTTTTTTTATTTAGCAAAACTTGCTGTCACGATTTGTGAATTGTATTTATTGTTAGACTTTATGCAGAGTTTGTTATGTCTTGTGTTAAGTTTGTTAGGCTTTGAGAAAAGCTTGTATTGTCTTCTGTAAAGTTTGTTAGGCTTTATGTAAACTTTGTTAGGCTTTGAATAAAGTTGGTTATGTCTTGTGTAATGTTTGTTAGGCTTTGTGCAGAGTTTGTTAAGCCTTGTGCAGAGTTTGTTATGTCTTCTGTAAAGTTTGTTAAGCCTCGAGCAGAATTTGTTGAGGCCAATGATTTAATTCCAAAGCATAAAAAAGCCTCTGTTTTACCAGAGGCTTTGTACTTGGGTTAACTATGTATTCCTCCAGAGGCTTCTATTCTTTGTCCATTAACCCATTTCGATTCATCAGAACAAAGGAATGCCACAACACCGCCAATGTCATCAGGCTGACCAACTCTTCCTAGTGGTGTCAAATTGCTGATCATCTGATTTAACTCTTTGTTTTCTCTTACGGCACCTCCACCAAAATCGGTTTCAATCGCGCCGGGTGCTACTGAATTGGAACGTATTTTTCTAGGGCCAAATTCAACGGCTTGGTAACGGATTAATCCGTCAATTGCGGCTTTCATAATAGCGTAAGCGGCATAACCGTTGTAGCTGAAGCGGGAAAGTCCCGATGAGGTATTCACAATGCTTCCTCCGTCATTTAATAATGAGGCTAATTTCTGGGTTAAGAAAAAAGGAGCTTTTAAATGAATGGTGCTCATAGCGTCAAATCCTTCTTCTGTTGTTTCAGCGATTGATGCATAATAACCTGAACCGGCATTATTGACCAAAGCGTCAAATTTTTCAGTTCCAAAATCATTGGAAAGGGTGTTTTTTAAACTGCCTGCAAAGGCATCAAATGAAGGGATGTTCGATAAATCCAATTGTAAAAGACTCGCTTTTCTTCCTAAAGAACGTAGTTCTGATACGGTTTTTTCTGCTTCTTCTTTCTGAGATTGATAGGTGATGATTACATCAAATCCTTTATGTGCAAGCTGCAAGGCAGAATTTTTTCCTAAACCACGGCTACCACCTGTAACCAATGCAATTTTATTGATACTGTTTGTCATTTTGATAGGTATTAAATTACAGTACAAAGTTGCATCGATTGTATTGATTCGTTGTTGCTCTAAACAATCTATCTTTTGTAAAAATCAAATAATTACCTTCTGAAAGCTAATGGGGATAATCCGGATTGTTTTTTGAAAAAGTTCGAAAAGTGTGCAACTTCTTCAAAACCCAAACAATTTGAAATCTCCGAAATGTTCCAGCTGGTGTTCTTTAATAATATTTTTGATTCTTGTAGTAGTCGCGAAGTAATGATTTCACTGGTGGTTTTTCCCGTTCTTTCTTTTAGGGTTTTGTTTAAATGATTAACATGTACGTTGAGTGTTTCGGCATAATCTTTCGGATTGCGCAAGAGTAAGGCTTGTGTGTTGGATTCAATCGGGAATTGTCTTTCCAATAATTCCAGAAACAATGAAGTGATTCGTGACGAGGCATTCATGGTATCAATTAACGAATCCATTGGCTTGAGTTTCTGTCCGTTGTGCAATAATTCAATCACATAGTTCCGCAATAAATCGTATTTAAATTGATAATCTGATTGAATCTCATGATGCATTTTCTCAAAAATAGTGGCAATTTCTTCGTATTGTCTTTCATTCAACTGAAAAATGAAATCGGTATTGGGTTGGTATATTGGTAGTTCGTCTAGTAATAAACCAGTTTTGGATTTGGTCATGAACTCTTCAGTGAAAACACAAAAATGGCCTTTTTGGTTGCTGTCATAAGGAGTGTAACGGTACGGAATCTTTGGAGTGGCGAATAAAATGGCAAACTGATCTATTTCAATAGTCTTGTCAGCGTATTCCACTTTGTTTTTTCCGTTGATCAAACTAATCTTGTAATAGGTTCTTCTATTGTAAGGCATGCTGGGTTTTGCTTTACAAGTATCATACATGTCGCTAATGTTGAAAACATTAAAATGACCTACATCTTTTTTGTCCATCTCTTCCACGTATTTGAGTACTTCCGGACAATAGTCTCCAAACATTTCGTCGTAAAATTCTTTTATGGTTGTTGTAGTCATAGGTTGTAAAATTCAAATAGTAAAGATAATAAAAATGTTACCTGCTCGACTAAATTGTGTTGCCTATCGGTATTTAGGATTTAGAATGAATTTTTTTATTTGCGCTTTTTTTGGGTTTGATGTTTGCGTTTTCAGCGCTTTAAAGAGTGTTATTTCTTCTTTTGTTAATATTTTTTTTGAAATCAGCACAATAAAAATTGTAAGAAATTACCAACAAATAATTTTATTTGACAAAGCGATTTGGATACATTTGAACAAATTTTAAATATAAAAAACATGAAAAAATTACTAATGATTGCGCTTGTGCTGAATCTGGTTTCCTGTTCTAATGATACAGATGAAACATCTTCAACTCAAGTAGCTGAGACAAAACCAAGTAGCTTCAATCCAAATCCAACTCCGGAAGATTACAGAAAAGCAAATTATCCAAATTTCATGAGCGATCTTTTAACTATGGAGCATGCAATTGAAGGAAAAAGCAATGCTCAAAGAGCGCCATGGGTTAATACCTATGTTCCGGATGCTGCTTTCAGAGCTAAATTGATAAGCTTGGGTGCAGCTACAGATACAAATACTACCGACAATTATGTGATGATTGATCAAGGTAGAGCTGGATTGAATCTGACAGGTGCTGGTATTAGTAATTTAACTGGAGTTAAAGCATTTACTTCGTTGGTGCAATTATCAGTTGGTTACAACAATCTAACGACTTTGGATGTGGCTGGAATGACCACTTTAGGCGTGCTTGAATGCAACAACAATTTGTTAACAACTCTGA
This sequence comes from Flavobacterium sp. GCM10023249, assembly GCF_042653365.1. Taxonomy (NCBI): domain Bacteria; kingdom Pseudomonadati; phylum Bacteroidota; class Flavobacteriia; order Flavobacteriales; family Flavobacteriaceae; genus Flavobacterium; species Flavobacterium sp. GCM10023249. The sequence goes on along the minus strand of NZ_JBHSHZ010000006.1, from coordinate 350,063 downwards.
ATCTTAGTACCAATACTAATTTGTCTCAAATTTGGTGTAATAATAATCAATTGACTAGTCTGACAATTCCATCGGCTGTAAATACGCTTTGGGGTGTTTGGTGTTATGGAAATCAATTGACTACTCTAAATTTGAACGGTAATGTTAAAATCACTGATTTATTCATTCATTCGAATAAATTAACAGCTTTGAACTTTTCTACATTTAGCTTGTTGAAGCAAATTAATTGTTCTACAAACAGATGGACAACACTTAATTTTGACTCAAACCCGAAACTAACGTTTATGTATTGCACTGGTAATACCTTGTTGACTGATATTCGAATCAAAAACGGTTACAACCCTAATATTATAAATCCAAGTTTTATGAATAATACGAAAGCTCCTGCAATTCATGTAGATGATTTATTTTTGCCTAGCGCAAATACAGCTTGGCCTAACAAAGGGACGTCAAGTTATGTTTTGTAAATAAGTGATTTTATAAACAAAAAAACCATTCGTTTACGAATGGTTTTTTTGTTGCTACTTATAGCTTTAATTTAGTCGCGATTGTGAATTATTGTAAACATCATTTTATTTATAAGGTTTCTTTTAACCATTTGAAAAATTCACGTTGCCATACTAAAGCATTTTGAGGTTTCAATACCCAGTGATTTTCTTCCGGGAATAATAAAAATCTACTTTTTATTCCTTTTAACTGAGCGGCTTGGAAAGCTTCCTGACCTTGTCCGATAGGTACACGGTAATCTTTTCCGCCTTGGATAATCATAATAGGTGTATTCCAATTGTTAACCATGTTCATCGGGTTAAACTCATTGTAGGTTTTTTGGGCTGTTTTATTTTCTTTTTCCCAGTAAGCTCCTCCCGAATCCCAATTAGTAAAGAACACTTCTTCAGTGGTGCCGTACATACTTTGTGTGTTGAAGATTCCGCAGTGAGAGATGAATGTTTTAAATCTGTTTTTGTGGATACCCGCCAATTGAAATACAGAATAACCACCATAACTCGCGCCTACAGCTCCCAAACGGTTTTTGTCTACATACGATTCTTTGGCAACATCATCAATGGCTGCTAAATAATCATCCATCACCTGTCCGCCCCAGTCTCCTGAAATTTGCTCGTTCCATTGTACACCATGACCCGGCATTCCGCGGCGGTTTGGCGCTACTACGATATATCCTTGCGCGGCGATGGTTTGGAAATTCCAACGGAAAGAGTAGTATTGTGATAAGGCGCTTTGTGGTCCGCCTTGGCAGTATAATAATGCAGGATATTTTTTAGTAGCATCAAAATTTGGCGGTAAAATTACCCATACCAGCATTTTTTTGCCATCGGTAGTGGTTACATATCGTTTTTCCGTTTTGCTTAATGCTAGATTTTTGTAAGTTTCTGTATTGACATTGGTTAGCTGGTTCCAGGTTTTCTTTTTTAAATCATAGGAGAAAAGTTCTGAGGCGTGATTCATATCGTTTCGAGCCACAATTACTTTGTCAAGGTTGAAGCCAACAATTTCAGTAACATCAAATGTTCCATTCGTGATTTGCTTTACAGTTATTGCTATTCGGCTCAATCCCGGAAAATTAACCTCAAATAATTGTTTTGTTCCATCAACTGGTGCAATGAAATATACTTTTTTATTGTCAGGACTCCACTTGAAACTTTCTACAGTGCCATCCCATGCTGATGTTAGGTTCATGTCCATTCCTTTAAAACGAACAATGATATCGTTTTTGTCGGCTTCGTAACCGTCACGTTTCATTTGTAACCAAGTCAAATCGCCTTTAGGAGAAAATAAGGGATGTGTATCATATCCTAAATTTCCTTCGGTTAAATTCTTTGTCTCTTTAGTATCGATATTGTATTCGTACAAATCGGTGTTAGTGCTCGTTGCGTAGTCAGTGCCTGCTTTCTTTTTGCAAACATAAATGATGTTTTTGCTGTCAGGTGACCAAATGTAGTCTTCGTCTCCGCCAAATGGTTTTTGAGGTGAATCGAAAGCTTCGTTTGGCATAATGTCAACAGGAGGAGCTAATCGTACATTGGGTCCAGGAACGCCACTAAAAAAAACATGATTGTAAGTTCCGTCTCTCCATGTATCCCAATGACGGTAATCCAAACCATCGTAAACTTTTGCGTCCGACTTTGTTAGTTCCGGATACACATCTTTTCCTAGTACAGAATTTACTTTTACTTCTTGATGAGAAAGTAAGTAGAGTCCATCTGGCGAAATGTTTTTATCTTTTAGTAATTCCTTAGTATCTGTAACTTCAGTGGCTTTTCCTCCTGTTAAAGGAATGGTGTAGAATTTAGAATTGGATTTATTGTCTTCAACCGAAGGAGTGGCAACTTTGTATACAATGTTTTTTCCGTCTTTAGAAATTCCAAGTGCAGTTACACGGCCCAATTTCCAAAGCAATTCGGGTGACATAACTTCTTGTGCATTTGCTGATAATCCCATGATTCCAAGAGTTAAAATAAGCAGTTTTTTCATTTTTAATTTTTTTGAAAGTGTCGCTAAATTACTGAAATTTTATGACTGATGAATAATGACTATAAAAAAACGCCTTCGGTTAAGAAGGCGTCTTTAAGTTTGGTTTTATAATTTAGTTTTTGATAAAACGTTTGGTAGTTGAATTTCCGTTGTCAGAAATTTCCATAATGTAATTTCCATTTGTCAAACGAGAAACATCAATTGTTCCATTGTTGATTTTACCATCTAAAATAGTTTGTCCCATTACGTTATAAACTCTAAATGAAGCGTTTTCAGAAACTGAAGTTACATTTAAAATTGACGAAGTTGGGTTTGGATATAGTTTGATGTCATTAACCACAATGCTTTCGAAAGAATCTTCTTCTCTTGCTGCAGCAGTAATATTGATAGTGTAATCTTCTACTTGGCCATAAGAGAAAGCCTCACAAGAAGTTGGTACACCATTGTATTTCATTGAAACTCTCATTCTTGTAGCACCTAAAGTAGCTGTTGCTGGAATCGTGAAAGAACCTGAAACTGGAGTTGTTGTTGAAGCTGCTCTTGTCCAAACTGTTTCACCAGCATCTGTAAATACACCGTTTTGGTTGTAATCGATGAAAACGGCATACCCTTCAGCATAAGTTGAACCAGTCCATGTTGGAGTGATTGTGATAGTTTGTGAAGCACTTCTTGCTGCATTAGTAGAGATAGAAGTGAAGTTTTCATAACCAGCTGTTCCTGTAGATGCATTGTTGATAGATCCAATAGCAACTCTTCCGATTCTCTCGTCATTAGTATTGTTACCTTGAGAAGTACAGTATGTCAATGTTACAGATGAAGTAGTTACATTAACCGTGTTGCTTGCCGCAGAAACGTTACCAGCAGCATCTTTCGCTCTCACTGAGAATGTATATGCAGTTGCAGCGGTTAATCCTGTTACTGTATAAGAAGTTGTAGTTACAGAAGCTTTTAACGTTGCTCCTTGGTATACATCATATCCGGTAACACCAACATTGTCGGTTGAAGCCGTCCATGATAAGTTAGTGGATGAAGATGTAGTTCCAGAAGCGGTTAAGCTAGTTGGAGCTGTTGGAGCTGTTGTATCTGAAGTTCCAGCAGTGATGTTAATCGTGTAGTCTTCCACTTGACCGTATGAGAAAGCCTCACATGATGTTGGTACCGCATTGTATTTCATAGAAACTCTCATTCTTGTAGCACCTAAACTAGCAGAAGCAGGAATTGTAAATGAACCTGATACCGGAGTCGTTGTTGAAGCCGCTCTTGTCCAAACTGTTTCGCCAGCATCTGTAAATACTCCATTTTTATTGTAATCGATGAATACAGCATAGCCTTCAGCGTAAGTAGATGAAGTCCATGAAGGAGTAATTGTGATAGTTTGTGATGAATTTTGAGCTGCAGAAGTTGATAATGAAGTGAAATTCTCATAACCAGCAGTTCCAGTTGAAGGATTGTTGATCGAACCGATTGCAACTCTTCCTATTTTTTCATCAGCTGTGCTATTGCCTTGTGATGCACAATAGGTAATGGTTACAGCTGAAGTAGTTACGTTAACCGAGTTGCTCGCTGTCGAAACGTTACCAGCAGCATCTTTTGCTCTTACAGAGAAAGTATACGCAGTTGAAGCCGCTAATCCTGTTACATTGTAAGTAGTCGAAGCAGTTGTTCCTATTACAGTGGCACCTTGGTATACATCATATCCTGTAACACCAACATTGTCAGTTGAAGCTGTCCATGATAAATTTGTTGAAGACGATGTAGTTCCTGAAGCAGCCAAGTTGGTTGGAGCTGTTGGAGCAGTCGTATCAACAACCGGTGCTAATGTTGTAACATTAACTGTATTGCTTGCCGTTGAAACATTTCCAGCAGCATCTTTTGCTCTTACAGAGAAAGTATACGCAGTTGAAGCAGTTAATCCTGTTACATTGTAAGTGGTCGAAGCGGTTGTTCCGATTACAGTAGCGCCTTGGTATACATCATATCCTGCCACACCTACGTTGTCAGTAGAAGCAGTCCATGATAAGTTGGTAGTGGTTTGTGTAGTTCCAGAAGCAGTCAAGCTAGTTGGAGCTGATGGAGCTGTATTGTCAATTGTTCCTGCAGTAATTGTAAAGTTAGTGTTTGAAACATCAAAGAAAATATGATTGGTTCCTTTTACCATTAATCGTGCAGAAGTAGTTGCTGTGTTAGGAATAGTTACTGCTTGCGTTCCGTCGTTTGGAGTTGCAGCTAAAACTGTTGACCAAGTATTTCCACCATCAGTAGAGATTAAAATATCCACGTTAGCACAGTTAACACCGTTTGCAGTGGTACCAGCTACATTCCAAGTAACAGTTTGTGATGATCCACCTGCATAAGAAACTGCAGTATTTGGTGCTGTTACAGCGAATGGTCCTGCAGTCGCATTTACAGTTACCACCATATCGTCAGAATTGTTGGCAGAACCACCAGCTCTATTATCACGAACGGTTAATCTGAAGTTCATTGTTCTGGCAACAGAAGGTACTGCTTCTACAGTGATTTCCGCTCCAGCAGTCGTTGTTGCACCTGTTAATACAGAAGCCATTCTAGGGAAATATCTCACAGAAGAAGTGCTAGAAGGATACGATCTGAAAGTAGGTCCTGAAGTTTTTGTTGCGCTTGCAGCAGAACTTGCTCCTGTTTGTGAACTAGATGCATTATCAAATTGCTCCCAGTTGTAGGTTAAAGCATCGCCGTTAGCATCCGTTCCTGTGCCTGTTAACATGAAAGGAGTGCTTTTTGGAATCGTATAATCAACACCAGCATTTGCAGTTGGAACTGCGTTTCCTGTTGCTGTATTGGTTTGACATGTTTTAGTCTTGATGTTATTCGTAACTTGTTGGATACTGAATGCATGGAAATATGCATCCGAATGCGGTTGTACGTCTTGAGATGTAATACCGGCATACCCCATGATTGATGAACCTGAACCGGGTTCCATGTTAGCGCCCGTTCCTTCGTTACCGTGAGAGAAAGTATGGTTGGCGCCAAATTGGTGACCTAATTCGTGAGCAACATAATCGATGTCAAAATTATCTCCGGAAGGAATACCATCACTAGGTGAAGTATATCCAGACCCTTTTTGACCATTAACGCAGACACATCCAATACATCCCGCGTTTCCACCACCACCTGAAGCACCAAATAAGTGACCAACGTCATAATTAGCTTCTCCAATTACAGAAGTTAGGGTATTTTGTAATTCTGAGTTCCATGCCCCTCCAGCTCCTGAAGATGCCGCTGAGTAAGGGTCAGTTGAAGCGTTAGTATAAATTACTGCATCATTGTTTGCGACTAAAACCATTCTTACAGAAAAATCTTTTTCGAAAACACCGTTAACACGAGTCATAGTGTTGTTGATGGCAGCTAAAGCCTGTGCTTTAGTGCCTCCGAAGTAAGCGGTATATTCGCCGGTTACCGACATGGCTAAACGGAATGTTCTTAAAGTCGAATCGTCTGCATTTGGGCGTAAGTTAGCGCCGCCATTCGTTACACGAGGCTCGATTCGGTCAATTACTTTACACTCAAAAGGTGAAAGATCTGCTTTTTTGTCTGCTTTTTTGTAAACGGTATAAGTTCTTAAGTCGGCAGAAAGTGGTTCGATAAATGATGCTGATTTGTCAGCATTAATTGTCATCGATTTAAAACCTAATGGTGACATGCTGAAATAGGCAGTCGAAGTTGGGTTGTCGATACCAATTCCAATATAGGATTTGATTTCTGGATATTTTGCTGCTAATGCAGGATCCATAATAGAATTTTCATAGATACTGAAACGCTCCAATTGTCCTTCAGCATTAGGAAGTGCGATGATATTTGTAGCTTTAGTTGTGCTTGATCTGCGAGGTGATTTTGCTAAAGCAGTTTGTAGAGAAGTTACATCCAATTCAAAGAGATTCTTCTCCGGAAGTTGCATTCTTTTTTCAAGTTGAACTTTGCCAGAACTTGTGGTTTTTCTCCAAAGGGAGCCATCCTGTGCGAAAGCAAAACTTGTAACCGCTAATAACATAACGGAAAGTAGTTTGGTTTTCATAATGTTGGTTTTTTAGTTGATTTTGGATGCGAATATATTTATATTTTTTTAATTATTTAACAATTTTATACCGCAAAAAGTAAAAATATAACAACGAAATGCTTAAAATGGTAGAAATAAAATTATGAAAACCTTAATATTATTGGGTTTTGCGTGGTTTTAGAAATAAAAAAACCACTTCTTTAGAAGTGGTTGATTATTAGGTTTTTAATCAGAATTACATTGCTTTGACAACAAAGTAATTTTTCTTGCCTCTTTGCAATAAAACAAATTGGTTGTTGATTAAATCGTTAGTTGAAATGGTATATTCTTCGGTAACTTTTTCCTTGTTTACTGAAATTGAATTTTCAGTTAGTGCGCGTCGTGCTTCTCCGTTGGATTTTAAAAATCCGGTTTTGGTATTTAATACATCAACGATATTGATTCCAGCTTTAATTTCTTCTAGTGAAACTTCAGCTTGTGGAACTCCGTCAAAAACTTCAAGGAACGTTTCACTATCTAATCCTTTTAAATCATCAGATGTTGAATTTCCGAATAAAATATTAGAAGCTGCTATAGCTTTGTCTAAAGCATCTTTGCTATGAACGAAAATAGTTACTTCTTCAGCTAATTTACGCTGTAAAACACGTAAGTGTGGTGCTTCAGCGTGTTCTTTAATTAATGTATCGATTGTTTCTTTATTCAAGAAAGTGAAAATCTTAATATATTTTTCCGCATCCACATCCGTAGTATTCAACCAAAATTGATAGAATTTGTAAACGGAAGTTTTGTCAGCAGTCAACCAAACATTTCCTCCTTCCGATTTACCAAATTTAGATCCGTCCGCTTTTGTGATTAATGGACATGTCATAGCAAACGCCTTGTTGTTTCCTTCCGGATTCATACGGCGGACTAATTCTGTTCCAGTTGTAATGTTACCCCATTGGTCACTTCCTCCCATTTGTAATAAACAGTTGTGTGATTTGTGCAAATGGTAGAAATCATATCCTTGAATCAATTGGTAGGTGAATTCAGTAAAAGACATTCCTTCTCCAGTCTCGCCTGATAGACGTTTTTTAACCGAATCTTTGGCCATCATATAGTTAACGGTGATTCGTTTTCCTACGTTACGCGCAAAATCAATGAATGAGAATGTTTTCATCCAATCATAATTGTTGACTAAAACTGGAGCATTGGCTTCATTCGAATTGAAATCAAGGAATTTGGATAAGACGTTTTTAATTCCTTCCACATTTTTAGCCAACGTTTCTTCGTCCAATAAGTTTCTTTCGTCACTTTTTCCTGAAGGATCACCAATCATTCCTGTTGCACCACCTACTAAAGCAATAGGCTTGTGCCCGAATTTATTCAAATGAACCAATAAAATAATTGGAACCAAACTTCCAATATGTAATGAATCCGATGTTGGATCAAATCCGATATATGTTGCAGTGCTTTCTTTTAACAATTGTTCTTCAGTTCCCGGCATCATATCGTGTACCAGTCCACGCCATTGTAATTCAGCAATTAAGTTTTCCATTATTATAAAATTTTCGCAAAGATAATAGATTAGAATTACAAGATAAAAGAGATTTGAAGATATATAAGGCGGTTCTGTTTAAAATGTTTTTGGAATCCATTTGCCTTAATTTCAGTATGTCTTTTTGTCTTTGATTCAAATTTCTATCTTTGGAATATGATTTTAGTCACAGGAGCAACAGGATTAGTAGGTTCGCATTTGCTTTTGCATTTGGCCTCACAAAAGCAACATGTTAAAGCACTCTTTAGAAAAGAAGAATCGAAAAAGCAAGTTTTAAAGGTTTTTGAGTACAATCAAAAAGCTGAATTGTTTGATGAAATTCAATGGATTTCGGCGGATATTCTTGATGTTCCTTCATTGGAATTGGCCTTTGAAGGTGTTGCAATAGTTTATCATTGTGCAGCTTTGATTTCTTTTGATCCAAAGGATGAAGAGAAATTACGAAAAAATAATATCGAAGGGACAGCCAATGTAGTTAATCTGTGTATTGATTTTGGGATTCAAAGATTGTGCTATGTAAGTTCGATTGCTGCTTTGGGCGATTTGAAAGATTTTGAAAAAGTAATTACCGAAGAAACGGAATGGAACCCTGAAACGCAACACAGTGATTATGCGATTTCAAAGTATGGAGCCGAAATGGAGGTTTGGCGAGGTCATCAGGAAGGTTTGGAAGTTGTTGTAGTTAATCCTGGCGTAATTTTAGGGCCGACTTTCTGGATTGAAGGAAGCGGAGAAATTTATCAAAAAGTAAAAAATGGTTTGCCTTTTTATACAAAAGGAGGAACAGGATTTGTTTCGGTAACCGATGTGGTAAAAGCAATGTTTGAATTGATGCAGATTAGAGTTACAGGTGAACGTTTTGTTTTGGTTTCCGAAACCTTAACGTATCAGGAAGTGACAGCTTTAATTGCGAATAAACTACAAGTCAGTCTGCCTAAAATTCATGCTAAACGATGGATGACAAGTATTGCTTGGCGATTGGATTATGTTTTGGGGTTATTTGGCAAGAAGAGAGTATTGTCTAAAGATATGGCAAGAACACTGCACACGGTTGATTTTTATGATAGTTCTAAAGTAAAAACAGCTATCGGGATAGAATTTGAAACCATTTCGGAATATATAAAAAAATAAGATGAACTTACAACCTACGACTTTGGAAACGGAAATGGTTCGCCTAGTTCCTTTACAGTTGACTGATTTTGAGGCTTTGTTTAGTTGTGCTGCCAATCCGGAGGTGTGGGAACAGCATCCGAATAAGGATCGCTACAAGCGAGAAGTTTTTGAGAATTTCTTCCAGGGTGCTATGGAAAGTAATGGCGCTTTTAAGATTGTTGATGTTGTTTCAGAAACGATTTTGGGTAGTACTAGATTTTATGATTATGATTCTGAGATGAATGTTGTTTTGATTGGCTATACTTTTTATGCTAAAGAGTATTGGGGTAAAGGCATTAATCCGATTGTAAAAAAAATAATGTTGGATTATGCTTTTCAGTTTGTAGAAGCAGTACACTTTCACATTGGCGAAAATAATATTCGTTCTCAAATTGCCATACAAAGGATTGGAGCGAAAAAAATAAGTGAAAAATTAATTGAGTATTACGGTGAACCTGAAAAACTCAATTTTATTTATGAAATTAAAAAAGAAGATTGGATTTAATTTGTCGATTTGATTTTTGAAGACTTTGCAATAGAATCTTTTTTCTTTTTTTGCATTGCTTCATTTTCTTTTTTTACAATTTCTTTAGCTGCTTTTTTTTCTTCTTCCAAACGTTCGATTACTTTGCCGAACATACTCATATAGTTTTGTACATCAGCGGAATAATAGCGATTGCTTTTTACAAACTGTAGACTGTCAATTTTGTATTTCTGATAAATGTAGGTTTTAGCATCGACTCCGTTTTTCTTCATTTCTTTAGGGCTGTGACCTTTCAATGCTTGTAATAAAGCCAAATCATATAATATGTTTTCCATGGTTTCCTCTTCAATAAGGTTTTCAGGTTTTTCAACCTCAATACTGTTTGAACAAGATGCCAGCAAGACTATTGTGATGCAAAACAATATTTTTTTCATGATCTATCGATTAAAAGCTAAACGTTTTCCTTTGTTGATTTCTTTGACTTCTTGGTTTTCAAATACCAAAGTTCCGTTGACAAAGGTATGGGTTATTTTTGAACTGAAAGTGGTTCCTTCTAATGGAGACCAACCACAATGGTATAAAATGTTTTCTTTTGCTACTGTCCAAAGTGAATTTGGATCAACGATGGCTAAATCAGCATAAAAGCCTTCTTTAATGAATCCACGGCGGTCTATTTTGAAAATTTTAGCAGGATTATGTGCCATTTTTTCAACGATTTTCTCTACCGAGATTTTACCTTGTTTGTTGGCTTCAAACATCGCAACCACAGCATGTTGTACTAATGGTCCGCCGGAAGGGGCTGATGTGTAAGGGTTGGCTTTTTCTTCTAATGTATGTGGAGCATGGTCAGTAGCAATTACGTCAATTCGGTCATCTAGTAATGCTTTCCATAATCCGTCTTTGTCTTTCTGGGTTTTTACTGCCGGATTCCATTTAATGAGTGAGCCTTTGGTTTTGTAATCTTCATCGGTAAACCAAAGATGATGAACGCAAACTTCTGCTGTAATTTGTTTTTCTTCCAGCGGAATGTCATTCCTGAATAATTCCGTTTCTTTGGCAGTTGAAAGATGAAAAATATGCAAGCGTGCGCCTGTTTTTTTAGCTAATTCGATTGCTTTCGAAGAAGAAAGATAACACGCTTCTTCGCTTCTGATCAAATGATGGAACTCCATCGGGATGTCATCACCATATTTTTCTTTGTACTCCGCTAAATTATTTTTAATCGTGGTTTCATCTTCACAATGCACCGCGATGAGCATTTTTGTATTAGAGAATATGTTGGTTAGCACTTCTTCTCTGTCAACCAGCATGTTGCCAGTAGAAGAGCCTAAGAAAATTTTAATTCCGGCTACATTTTTCGGATTGGTTTTTAAAACTTCTTCCAAATTATCATTCGTGGCGCCCATCATAAAAGAATAATTGGCATAAGATGTCTCAGAAGCAATTTGGTATTTTTGCTCTAAAATTTCTTGGGTAACAGCATTGGGAACTGTATTGGGTTGTTCAATGAAAGAAGTGATACCTCCAGCCACTGCAGCGCGTGATTCGGAAGCGATATTTCCTTTGTGGGTTAGTCCTGGTTCGCGAAAATGGACTTGATCATCAATAGCTCCAGGAATTAGATAATTGCCTTTTGCATCTATGATTTCGCAATTTGCAGGAATGTTGAGGTTCTTGCCTATCTGTTTGATGAATTCATTTTCAATTAAAACTTCGCCTTCGGTTATTTTTCCTTCGTTAACAATTTTTGCGTTTTTAATTAAAATCGAGTTCATAGTTGTGTGTTATAATCGGTTGAATATTTTTCGGATACGTAGCATGATAACGCCCAAAATAGCCTCGCGGATAATGGCGCCGCTCATTTTTGATTCACCTTTAGTTCTGTCGGTAAAAATAATGGGAACTTCAACGATTTTGAAATGATTGACAAAAGTGCGGTACTTCATTTCAATTTGGAAAGCGTAGCCAGTGAATTTTAGTCGGTCCAAATTAATTTTTTCCAAAACCTGTCTTTGGTAGCAAACAAAACCTGCAGTGGCATCCTGAATTTGCATACCGGTAATCATACGTACATATACAGATGCAAAGTAAGACATTAATACCCGGTTTAATGGCCAGTTAACTACATTAACTCCAGTAATGTATCGAGAGCCGATTGACATTCCGGCGTTTTCGATTTTACAGGCATTGTATAATTTCTCTAAATCATTTGGGTTGTGAGAGAAATCAGCATCCATTTCAAAGATATATTCATAGTGATGTTGGATTGCCCATTTGAAACCATGAACGTAGGCAGTGCCTAAACCAGCTTTTCCTTGTCTTTTTTCTAAATGCAGCGCATCAGGATATTCCTGTTGAAGTTCAACGACCTTGTCAGCAGTGCCATCAGGAGAATTATCGTCTACAATTAAAACGTCAAATTTTTTCGGTAATGAAAAAACGGCACGAATAATAGTTTCAATGTTTTCTATCTCGTTATAAGTAGGTATAATGACAATTCCGTCTTGCATGGTGTTAAAATCTGATGCAAAAATAAACTTTTTAGGTTATGTGTTTCTTAAATAATTTATAATTCAGCATTACGATTAAAAAATTTGTAATTTTGCGCCATGGGAAAATACGAATTGATTCCGCGAATTGTCGAAAACAAAGACTGGATAACAATAGTTTTTATTGTTACTATAGGAATTGTTGTGATAACCAGAGCGGCTTTCGAAAATCGATTCAGTGATTTTGTCAGTCTGCTGGTCAATAATAAATACCTTAAAGTGTATAAAGATACCAGTAACTTGATGAGTTGGTTTACCATTTTGCTGTTTTTTGTGCAGTTGGTTTCTTTCTCTTTTTTTATTTTGTTAGTCTTGAGTTATTTTGGGTATACCACTAAGACCAACTGGATTAGCTTTATTCAAATTTTTACTTTTCTGAGTTTCTTTGTCTTGTCTAAATTTTTGATCGAGAAAATTATAGCCGCTTCTTTTAATATTGAAAGCTTTATTGAGCAGTTCAATTTGTTCAAAGTGAGCTATCGAACCTATGTAGGGTTGTTGTTGTTGCCAATTAACATTTTGCTCTTTTATACTAATTTAATGAATTCTTATGTGATTCTTGGTGTTTTAGTTATATTATTGATAACTAACTCGGTAACTTACCTCGTTTCGTTAAGAAATTATCAAAATTTGCTTTTGAGTAAGTTGTTTTATTTTATTTTATATATTTGCGCTCTTGAAATTGCTCCCTATTACTTTATGTATTATGCAATTACAAACCGATAACAGATTTAGGCATGTCTAATATGAAAGTGAAAACGATTTTAGTATCGCAACCTGAACCCAAAGTTGATAACTCGCCTTATTTTGATTTACAAAATAAGCACAAAATAAAAGTTGACTTTAGACCTTTTATACACGTAGAAGGAGTTCCGGCCAAAGAGGTTCGCGCTCAGAAAATTGATTTGAACAACTTTACTGCGATTATTTTAACGAGTAAAAATTCCGTTGACCATTTTTTCAGAGTGGCAGAGGAAATGCGTTACAAAGTTCCTGAAGATTTACGCTATTTTTGTCAGAGTGAAGCGATTGCTTATTACCTGCAAAAATATGTAGTGTACAGAAAACGTAAGATATATGTTGGGCAAAAAGATTTTGCTGATATGTCTGCGCTTTTCAAAAAGTACAAAGAGGAAAAATTCTTGTTGCCTGCATCTGATCAATTGAATGCAGATATTCCGCAAACATTAAATAACTTGAAACTGGATTGGACTCCGGGAACTTTTTACAAAACTGTAATGAGTGATTTGTCTGATTTGAAAGATGTGTACTATGATGTATTGGCATTTTTTAGTCCGACAGGAATTAAATCATTGTTTAAAAATTTCCCTGACTTTCAACAAAACAATACTCGTATAGCGGTATTTGGAAGTACAACACAAAAAGAAGCATTAGAGCATGGTTTACGAGTGGATATAATGGCACCAACGCCTGAAGCTCCATCCATGACGATGGCTCTAGAAAAATATGTTGCCGAAGTAAATAAAGGTAAATAAAGAAAGTCCCGATTATATCGGGATTTTTTTATGCTTTTTCTTTATTTTTACGCATCAAATAAAAATACAATGTCTGCTAACGGAACAATTACCACAACCATCGATAAAGCTATAGCTACAATAACTTTTGCTCATCCGGCAAGTAATTCATTTCCCAGTTCGCAATTGAAAGAATTGACGGAGCAGTTGGATGTTTTAAGTGAAAATGATGCTATTTCTGTTATTGTCCTTCAAAGTGCTGGAGAAGGGGCTTTTTGTGCAGGAGCTTCTTTTGACGAATTGCTTTCTATTCGTAATTTAGAAGATGGGACAGTCTTTTTTAGTGGTTTTGCCAATGTGATTAACGCGATGCGCCGATGTAAAAAAATAATCGTGGGAAGAATTCAAGGGAAAGCTGTAGGAGGAGGAGTGGGTTTGGCTTCTGCTTGTGATTATACTTTTGCAGTCGATAATGCAGCTGTAAAACTTTCAGAAATTGCTATCGGAATCGGTCCGTTCGTAATTGAACCAGCAGTTTCTAGGAAGATTGGTAAAACAGCAATGTCGCAAATGACGTTACAGCCTTCGGAATGGAAAAGTGCACAGTGGGCCTATCAAAATGGGTTATATTCCGAATTGTTTTCTACGGTTGTTGAGATGGATGAAGCTTTGCATGCTTATGTTCTCAAATTAAGTTCCTATAATCCAGAAGCTTTGTTGGAAATGAAAAAAGTCTTGTGGGAAGGAACCGAAAATTGGGGAACGCTTTTGTATGAAAGAGCGGCAATTTCAGGTAAATTGGTGTTAAGTGACTTTACAGTAAATGCATTAAATCAATTCAAGAAACAATAATTAAAAGTCGGGTTTGCGACGAGAATTCTTGATTTCGGCATTCGTTTTCTTTTCTTTCAGTCTTTTTTCTTTGACTGATTTTGGAATTTTAGTTTCTTTTCTGGTTTTGGGTTTCAGTAATGTTTTCTCTAGTAGTTCAAAAAGTTTTTTTGTGACTATTTCTTTATTTTTTAGCTGACTTCGGTCTTCTTCACAAGTTAACAGCAGTATGTTTTCCTGGTTTAACTTTTTGCTTAATTTGTTAAGTAGCCATTCTTTTTCTTCGTCAGTTAACCCTTTGGAATTGAGTAATTCGAAGAACAGAATGACTTTGCTTGAAACTTTGTTGACATTTTGACCACCTGCTCCACTGCTTCTAACAGCTTTGTATTGTAGTTCTGAAAGGATTGTCTCTTTTTCCACGATTATCGAGGTTGATGGTTCGCTTTAAGTAAATCGTTCACTGTTTTTACAGGGTTAAAAGTTTCAATCGGTACTTCGATGAAAAATGTTATCCAATTGGCCATACTTCCATTCCAAAGACCAGGTAATTCATAGGCTTTATATGTTTTTCCGTTTTTACTTTTTTCTACTATGAAGCCTGTTTCCGGATTGGTGAAATTCAATAAATCGAATTTTTTTCCTTTATGGTTTTTGATGCCACAAACTAAATCTACCGGGTTGAAATGTGTAGCACTTTTAAATAAATTAGCCTGTGTTTTATTGTCTAAATCGATTTGTGCTGATTCAACTATTTGCAATGAAATACTACCGTCTTTTTCTTTAACCCAAAATGGTCCGCCACCTGGTTCTTGTTCATTTTTCACCATACCGCACACTCGAATTGGTCGGTTTAAAATGGATTTGAGATGCTTAATTTTGCTCTCCGTTTTATAGTCTTCAAAACTCTTAGGGATGGCAATATTTAAGTTTTCGGTGATATATTTTGCGATTTTTTTGATATCCTGTTTAGATAATTCAGCTTTGTTTAATAGTTGAATTTGTTCAAAAATTTGCGATTGTTTTTCAATTAAAACACCACCTAAAGCCTTTTTGTACAATGCAATGGTGTTTAGGCTGTTGTGGCTTACGTTGTCAATGTTTTTGATAAAAATAATATCTGACTCTCGTTCGTTTAAATTATGAAGTAGAGCGCCATGACCACCGGGTCTAAAAATAATTTCGCCCTTACCATCTTTATTGGTTTCCAGTTTTTCATTTAGCGTAATGGAATCGGTTAAAGTATTTTGAACGGAAAAACTGTAGTCAATTTTCTTCTTGATTTCCTTTTTTGCTTTTTGAATAATGGTTTCAAAGTCTACTTTGTGCTCCTCTGAAATAGTGAAGTGTAGCGTTGCTTTCTCTTCGTTAGCACAGTACGCTAAAGCCTCTTTTAAATGTTCTTCAATTGGGGTAGCATTTATCCCTTCGTATTGATGGAAAGGAAGGATTCCTTTAGGTTTATCAATATAATTGAAATTTTTATCGGTTAATATCGTTGCGATAAAAAGATGATTCTTTCGGTCAATTGAAAAGGAGTTGAAATCAGGATAAGTTGATTTTAAATAGGTGTCTACTTCTCTGAAAAAGGGTAATTTATCCATGGCAACAATAAACGTTGAAAGTGAATTGTTTTTGGATCTATTGATGTAGCCATTTATGGTTTCAGTGGCTGGATTGTACTCTTGGATAAAATCGGTCAAAAATTTAAACATACGACTAGCTGCTCCAGATGCGGGAACAAATTTCTCCACTGTATATTGATGCATTTTAGTATCATAAACAGAGCTGAAATAGTCAAATTCGTTTTCAGACAGTTGGGTAATGCCATTGTTTAATGTGGCTGGTTTGTCTATGGTGATTTTCGAAACTCCGGATTTGATATTGTTAATTTGAGTAACGATGTAATCGATGTTTTTTTCTTGTTTATGAATTGCAATGAAATCGTGATTTGTCAGTCCGATTCTCTTTGCTTTTTCCAAATCAGTAACAATTTGAATCGCTTTTTGCAGGCGTTCTTCTTGGTTTCCGGATATTAAAATATAGGGCTTTTGATAATCGATTAATGCCTTCTCAAAAAGGACAAAAGAATTGTCTCGATATTCTTGACTGTCTCTTAATCCGTCGTCTTCCCAAGGTACATCAATGTCAGTAAGGAAAAACAAATCGTATTCATGCAACCGGGCGGCTTCTTCCAATTCGTCTGTACAGTGGTCATAATAGATGTCAGAGAAGACTTTGGTTACCAAAGAATTGGTGTCGCAAAAAAGGAATCGGTTGGCTTTTTCTAGAGCTTTGTTTTCCAGTTGAGTTTGACCAATAGCAATAGGCAACAAATCAGATTCGTCGCAAATCGCATTGAATTTTGTTAGTTTTTCTTGAAGATAATCCCTTGCAAATTCTTCAATCCATACGGTATTAAAATGTTCGGCCAATTGTCTGGCAAGAGTAGTCTTACCAGTGCTTTCAGGTCCGTAAAGAGTTACCTTTATAATTGAAGTCTCTTTTTGTCTAAGATCTTTCTCCATTCCAAATAAGCCGCTATGGCCAATAGTGTAAATATTAGATATTGTAACGAAAGCATCCCGAGTCCTCTATATGCATAAAGTGGAACTACTATGATGTCGCCGATAATCCACAAAGTCCAGTTTTCGATTTTCTTTTTGGCCATGTACCACATTCCGGTGAAGAAAATACCAGATGCAAAAATATCAAAATAATTTTCTGTTTTTATCTCGTATTCAAAGTATTTGTAAATCCCTATTACAACAAATAGTGTGAGTAAGAATAAAGCAATGCCGTAAAGTTTTTCTTTGGTATTGGTTCTGGTGATTTCCAATGCTTCCTCGTTTTTACCTCTGGACCAATTCCACCAGCCATAGATACTCATGACAGAGAAGTATAAATTGATCATCATATCTCCTAAGTATTCTGCTCTCCAAAGCAAATAAACACTAATCATTGTGGCGATGAGCCCGGTAGGGTATACTAAAATATTTTCCTTTTTAGCATACCAAACACTCAATATTCCAAAGATAAATGCGATGGCCTCTAAAAGTATTTGCCAAAGAGGAGTGTTTTTATAAGCATCAATAAAAAAATCGATCATGTTGGGTTATGGTTAAGAATTGAAAAAGTGAATGTCGTTTTCGAAAGCAGTTCCAATGACTACTAAATCTGCCCCAGCGGAAAAAGCATCATCAATACCTTGTTTCGAACGGATACCACCGCCAACTATAATAGGAATCTGAAGGTTTTGTGCTATTTTTTCAATCATTATTGTTGGAACGGCTTGTTGTGCTCCGCTGCCAGCTTCCAAATAAATTAATTTATTTCCTATATATTCACCGGCTTGGGCTGTTTGAAGTGCATAATCGGAGTTGTCTCTATTTAAAGGAGAGGTTTGGCTTACACGCTCAACTGCAGTTTGTTTGCCGCTTTCAATAAGGATGTAGCCTGTTGAAATTACTTCTAAATGTGTTTTTTTTAAAATGGGAACTGCATTTACCTGATGTTCAATTAGGTAGTCGGGGTTTCTTCCTGACAATAAGGTTAGGAATAAAATGGCATCGGCTTTGTCAGAAATCTGCGACGGATTACCTGGGAATAATACAATAGGTAAATCTGTCTTTTCTTTCAACAAGAGTATTAGTTCGTCTATGATGTTGCTTTCAACGCTACTTCCTCCCACAAAAATATGCGTAGCTGGTGATTGATTGATTTTTTCTACTAGTGAAGATAAAGAGTTCAGGTCAATTTTATCGGGGTCGAGTAAAATGGCCAATAACTTCCTTTTTTCCTTTTTGGCAGTTAGTATTTGTTGATAAATCATTTGCTTGTTCTTATTCTGTTGTAAAAATAGTTTTTTTAAGTGTATCATCTTCTGAATTGAAAAAGGATACGATTAAAATACTTTTCAGGATATGACTTTTGTCATGAAATAGGTTGACTTACAATGGTAATTTTGGAGTATAAAATAATAGAAATCATGACTTTATATCAAAAAACATTTCAGGACTTCGAGAGAGGGTATTTAGGGTTTACTACTTTGGCGATTATAGGGCAAAGTTGTTTGGGTGGAGCAGCTGCCATGTATATTTTGCAAAATGGAGTTTCGCTTTTACAAATGATACAATTGGCGTTTGTGGTGATTGCATGTAGTTTTGTAAACGGAGCGATTTTGTCACAGCAAAAACATAAATTAGTATTTGATTTGATTATTGCCAGTGTATTTATCAGTGTATTGGCTATTTTGGTTAATACTACTATTCTATAAGATTTTAATTAGTCGGCAAGAATAGCACAAACCCACATGTAATTTTCTGCCTCTTCAAACGAAATTTCGAATTTTTCAATTCGTGTGTTGAAGTGTAGTTCGGCTTTGCATTTTTTATCGGATAGAGAAAAAGGTTTTTCAAAAATATGTTCAGGAAAGCTTATTCCGGCTTCATTTTTCACTTTAAAAATCGCCTCCTTGGTTCCCCAAATCACGGTGGCTTTTTTCATTTGTTCTGATTCGGAAAGATTTTCTAAATGCCACATTTCCATAAAACGAGGAGCAATTCGCAGTACTTTTTCTTTCACTTGTTCGATGTCAATACCAATGTTTTCATTACTTATGGCTATAGCGGAAAAATCGAAGGAGTGGGAAATGGAAATATGTTTTCCGTCTTGTAAATGGGGTTTGCCGAATTCGTCGTACACTAAGTCATAATCATTATAACCACAATGTTGAAGAAGCATTCGTACGCTTAAAAAACCTTTTTGATGGCCTTCAGATTTCATGCTTTCCAGTCTTTTTAATGATGCTTCTTTCATAGTAACACAACGCAACAAATCGGTGTAATCTTCGGTTATTTTCCAAAGAAAAACGGTTGTTGAATCGTTAATGTGGTAGGTTTTAAAAAGCGGCATCTGTTATTTTATTGGATTTCAAAAGATTAGAAACTTAAACAATTCACAAAATAAGCAAAATGATTTAGGAAATAAAAAGGAAATGCTTAATTTTGCTGTCCGAAATTATTCGAATATAAAACAAATATAGAAATAGATGAGTACAACGACAATTCCATTTGTGGCTTACAAGGTAAAAGACATTAACCTTGCAGCTTGGGGAAGAAAAGAAATCGAATTAGCTGAGGCTGAAATGCCAGGTTTAATGGCACTTCGTGCTGAATATGGTGCAAGCCAACCGCTAAAAGGAGCTCGTATTGCAGGATGTTTACACATGACAATTCAAACTGCGGTTTTAATAGAAACATTAATTGCTTTAGGAGCTGAGGTTACTTGGTCTTCTTGTAATATTTTCTCGACTCAGGATCAGGCTGCTGCTGCAATCGCTGCTGCTGGAATTCAAGTATATGCTTGGAAAGGTCTTGATGAAGAATCTTTTGACTGGTGTATCGAACAAACATTATTCTTTGGTGAAGATAGAAAACCATTGAATATGATTTTAGATGATGGTGGAGATTTAACCAATATGGTTTTTGACCGTTACCCAGAATTAATTCCTGGGATTAAAGGTTTATCAGAAGAAACTACTACTGGTGTTCACCGTTTATACGAAAGAATGAAAAACGGAACATTGTTCATGCCGGCAATCAACGTAAATGATTCGGTTACTAAATCGAAATTTGATAACAAATACGGTTGTAAAGAATCTGCTGTAGATGCAATTCGTCGTGCAACTGACGTTATGTTAGCAGGTAAAAGAGTAGTGGTTTGTGGATACGGAGACGTAGGTAAAGGTACGGCGGCTTCTTTCCGTGGTGCTGGTTCTATTGTTACTGTGACTGAAATTGATCCAATTTGTGCTTTACAAGCTGCGATGGATGGTTTCGAAGTTAAAAAATTAGATACTGTAGTTGGTAATGCGGATATCGTAATTACAACAACAGGAAATAAAGATATCGTTGTAGGGAAACATTTCGAAGCAATGAAAGATAAAACTATCGTATGTAACATTGGTCACTTCGATAATGAAATCGATATGGCTTGGTTGAATAAAAACCATGGTTCAACGAAAACAGAAGTAAAACCACAAGTTGATATTTATAACGTAAACGGTAAAGATATCATTATCTTGGCTGAAGGACGTTTGGTAAACTTAGGATGTGCTACAGGTCACCCATCATTTGTAATGTCTAACTCGTTTACGAATCAAACATTAGCACAAATCGAATTGTGGACTAACTCTGCAGCATACAAAAACGAAGTATACATGTTACCTAAACATTTAGATGAGAAAGTAGCAGCGTTACACTTAGCTAAATTAGGAGTTGAATTAGAAACATTAAACAATGAGCAAGCTGCTTATATTGGTGTTGAAGTTCAAGGGCCATTTAAGCCTGAGTACTATAGATATTAATCCGATTTAACCTCGGTTTAAATATAAAAGCCGCTCTATTTAGAGCGGCTTTTTATTTTGAATGGCTATTATGCGTCAAATTTACGATCGTAATAATTTTTTAAAATAGGAATCTGAATAAATATCATTATTGCAGTTAATACTACGCTGTAAGTGGTTACTTTAGAAAACTCATACGATGTTGTTAGATTTTTGAAAGGAATAAATTCAATATGAGGAATCCAATTGCTTGTTGGTTTACTATCGTAAAAAATACTGAAGACAATCAATGCTAGTAGTATACTGATAATAATTAAAACTGTTTTTTTTGAAAGTAAAGGTTTATAGGTCGTTATTCTACTTGATTGTATTGCGGTTACCTGTGACAACACCTTTGATGTGAAATCAAACGAAGGAGTTTCCAAAGTCTGATCTTTCAACATTTTGTCGATTAATTTCTCGATGTGTTTATCTTCGTTCGTATTCATAATAATCTAAAATTTCAGGTTCTAATCTTCTTTTTAAAATGGTAGCCAATTTTTTTCGGGTTCTGAATAATTTTACTTTTACGTTATCAGTACTTAAGTTAAGAACTTTGGCTATTTCGTCTACTGATTGATCATCAAAATAATAAAGTGTAAGTAAAAAAGCTTCGTCACTTGCTAATTCCTCCAAGCAATCTTGTATGGCTTGGTTTCTTTCTTTTTCATCAATGTTGTCCAGAATTCCTTCGAATGTTTTGGTTTGATGTTCGCTAAAATCTTCAATATAGGCTACATTGTTTTGCTTCTTCTTTTTCTTTAATGCATCAAGGCATGTATTGTAGGTTATTTTATAAACCCAAGTTGAAAATTTGGATTCTCCTTTAAACTTGTTCAATGAGTTGAAAACTTTTATAAAGGTGTCTTGAGCAATTTCTTCGGCCTCTTCTTTGTTGTTGAGCATTTTTAAAGCCAAAGTATATACCATATCCTTATAACGATCCACTAAAGTAGCGAAACTATTCGTGTTGCCATTCAGGACTAAGTTGATATAATGCTGGTCTTCTATAAAAGTCATATAGAGGTAAGACGATAAAAAGTGTGTATCGGTTACAGTTTTATTGAAAAAATATTTTTTTAATTTTTTTGTAACCAAAACAGAAGACTTGTCGTCATAGCTTGTGAACATATCAATCAATATTAATTTTTAAATCAATCAATCATGTTAGGAGACATTTTAATTCCAATTAGTTTTTTTGCAGCCGTTTTCGGTGTTTTTTATCTTTATTTGTCAACACGCAATAGAGAGCGTTTGGCTCTTATCGAAAAAGGAGTAGATGCCAGTATTTTTATGCCAGGTGCTAAATCCAAATCTCCGTTTTACAAAGTAATTCTTTTAAATCTTGCATTATTGTTAATGGGAATCGGTGTGGGCACTTTTGTCGCATTATTGTTAACTACTTACACTTCTTTAAATCAAGATGGTGTTTATCCTGCTACAATTTTTACAATGGCTGGGGTATCGTTGTTTATTGGATTCAATATGACTAAAAAGTTAGACGAATAAATTGTAGTAACTCATCAATCACAATCATCACACGAGGCGCAGCCGAACTGTTTGGAGCGCAGCGGAAAAAATCAAAATCATGAACAAACAAATTATTACAATGGCTTCCCTTTTGATAGCATCATTAGGGACGACCAAAATGTTGGCTCAAGAGCAGCCTAAATCAGTATCGAATTACGACTATCACGCTGCATTTGGACCGAATTTTTATACCAAAAATGGTACTGAAACGCGCTCGGTAAGCGGACAGCCTGGAGCAAAGTATTGGCAAAACAGAGCAGATTATAAATTGACTGCGATTCTTAATGATGCCAAAAATGAAATTATTGGGACAGAAGTTTTGACCTACACTAATAATAGCCCTGATCAGATTTCTTTTTTGTGGATGAATGTTGATCAAAATCTCTTTAAAGAAGGTTCTCGTGGTAAATCGACTGTTTCTACGTCAGGGATGCTTTATGTGGATAAAGGACAAGTATTTGACGGTGGTCATAAGATTAAATCGGTTCGTGTAGTTTCTAATGCTAATGGAAAGACGGTTGAAAAGGAAGCGAAATTTGAAATTATAGATACTAGAATGCAAGTGTTTTTGCCTCAACAACTTCAGGCCAATGGTGGAAAGGTGACACTTAAAATTGATTTTTCATTTATCTCTCCGAATTTCGGTTCTAATCGAATGGGAGTGCATGAAACGCAAAACGGTAAGATATTCAACATGGCACAATGGTATCCGAGAATGTGTGTGTACGATGATGTAAAAGGATGGAATTCATTGCCTTATCTTGGTGCTGGAGAGTTTTATTTGGAATATGGTGATTTTGATATCGCTGTGACCGCTCCTTCAAATCATATTGTGGTGTGTTCAGGTGAATTAATGAATCCTTCGGAGGTGTATACTGCTGAACAACAAAAAAGATGGAAGCTGGCAGCTGATAGCGATAAAACGGTAACGATTCGTTCGGCTGAAGAAGTAACCAATAAGAATTCAAGACCTACGGGAACAACTTTAACTTGGCGTTTTAAAATTAAGAATGCACGTGATGTTTCTTGGTCTTCTTCCGCATCTTTCATAGTTGATGCTTCTAAAATTAATTTACCAAGCGGAAAAAAATCTATTGCGATTGCGGCTTATCCGGTTGAAAGTGCCGGTCAAGAAGCTTGGGGAAGAGCTACAGAGTATACCAAATATTCTGTTGAAAATTATTCGAAACGTTGGTTGGAGTATCCTTATCCTGCTGCAGTTAATGTAGCTAGTGGTAGCGCAGGAGGAATGGAATATCCTGGTATTGTTTTCTGTGACTGGAAGTATGGCGGTGAAGATTTATGGAGAGTTACGGATCATGAATTTGGTCATACATGGTTTCCAATGATTGTAGGATCTAATGAAAGAGTATTCGCGTGGATGGATGAAGGGTTGAATACATTTATTAATTCATTAAGTTCTGCTGATTTTAATCAAGGTGAATATAAAACTAGACCTAGAAATATGCATCGTGGGGCTAACTTTTTAACCAATCCAGATTTAGAACCGGTAATGACTGCTCCAGACGGAATGAAAGAACAGAATTTGGACGTTTTAGCTTATGAAAAACCTTCTTTAGGCTTAGTTATACTACGTGAGCAAGTTCTGGGAAGAGAACGTTTCGATAGAGCATTTAGAGTGTATATTGAACGTTGGGCTTTTAAGCATCCAACTCCAGATGATTTTTTCAGAACAATGGAAAATGTTACTGGTGAAGATTTGAGTTGGTTCTGGAGAGGTTGGTTCGTTAATAATTGGAGATTGGATCAAGGGATAACGAAAATTAAATACATTAAAAATAATCCAAAAAACGGTGCGTTGGTTTCTATTCAAAACTTGGAAAAAATGGCAATGCCGGTTGTTTTGGAAGTGAAAACGAAATCCGGTGCGGTAAGTCGAGTGCAGTTACCGGTTGAGGTTTGGCAACGTAACTCGGATTGGAAATTTAAATTGAATTCTTCAGAAGAAATTGCATCGATTACAATTGATCCTGATCGTGTTTTTCCTGATGTGAATGCAAGTAATAATGTATGGGAAGAAGGTAAAAGTGAATTGGAAAAAGAACCGATTTTAGACGCTTATTTAGGAAAGTTTTCAAGTAAACAGATTCCAATTAAACTTAATTTTACGAATGAAGATGGTACTCTGGTTGGTACACCTGAAGATGGCCAAGGTCCGGCACTTTCTTTTGAGGTAGCAGGAAAAGATAAATTTAAATCTGATGCCGCTGGTGTAGAACTTCAGTACAATGAATCTAAAAGCGAATTTACAATAAGTATGGGCGGTCAGAGTTTTTCGTTTGCCAGATACTAATTTTGATTATGAATTGGTTAAAACCCTTGCGATCCGTAGTTTCGGAGGTGAGGGTTTTTGATTTATAATTCTTTTGCTTATAGTACCATCAAGTTGCATCCTCGAATATCAGAATTATCAAATCGACCCAGTACTTCGAATGCGTTGTTGCCCACGATTTTTCCTAAATCTTGTGTTGCAATAAATGAACAGGAATTAATGTTGGCTAAATCTATAACGTTTACGCCACCTGTTTTGCCATTTTCGACATAACTCAGTGCATCTTCTGTGTCGCGAATAAGGATTTGCATCCAGGCAGGACATTCGAAAATGCCATCGCCCAAAGAATATGCTTGGGACAATAACTCGGTCATGCCATATTCAGAATGAATTTCGGATACGCCGAATCCTTCGCACAGTATAGAATGGAGCTCTTCTCGGATAATTTCCTTACGACGGCCTTTCATGCCGCCAGTTTCCATGATAATGGTATTTTTAAGGTTGAACTTCTGTTTTTCAATTAAATCCAATAACGCGTAGGTTACGCCAATGAGAATCACATTTTGGCCTTCTTTGTCTAATCGAATTAATTTATCAATCAATTCAACGTGGTTGTTTAGGTAAAATCCACTCTCTGGATTATTGGTTTGCTGAATCAAATCATCTACCATATAAATCAGCGACGATCCTTCTCTCTCCAAATAGGATGGAAGTAAAGCCAAAACTACATAGTCTTCTATCGATCCGTAGAATTGTCGAAATCCCAAGCGGTAACTATCTTCGTAAAATTCTAAATCAGTAACATAATGTTTGCTAGTATTCATCCCTGTAGTGCCACTACTGGTGAATGTGGTTTGAATGGGTGCTGTTGAACTTACAACTTCATGACTTTTAAAAAATTGAATCGGAAGAAAAGGGATTTCATCCAAACGTTTCACGTTGGTTTTGTCTTTTTTAAGGTATGTACAGAAATCTCGGTATACTGAATTGTTGTCGTACTGATAACGAAATATTTTCAGTGTGATTTTTTCAAATTCTTTTTTGGAACCAATATGGAATATGTCGGAAGTTGTTAACATGTGTCAAAAATACATAAAATAAAAAAGCCCTACAAAATGCAGGGCTTCTTAAAAATATGAAGATCAAATTATTTCACAATTAATTCTTTGATTTCGGTTTTCCCGCCTTCTTTGATTTTGATGGCATAGTTTCCTTTTTCAAATTTAGCCAAGTAGATAGGCGAGCCTACAGTGGTAGCTTTGTACACTTTTTCACCTTTGAAATTATAAATAGTTACTCTTTTTGGTACATAATTATCTGAAACTACATAAATGTGTTTTCCCATTTTTTTAGAATCGTAAGAAACAATTTTCAATCCTCCGATTGCATTTTTTGTCCATTTGCTTTCAATCACAGAAGCTTTTTTTCCTGTTTTAGGATTTTCTATAGAAGTTTCACCACCATTAAATGCGTTTGCTGTAACTGTAAGACTTAATACTAATAAAAGATAAATAGTTTTCATATTGATGTTTGTGTTATGTTTGTTGTTATTGATGATGTAAAAGTAATACTGGAATTTTATACTGAATAATTTAATCGCTAACAAAACTATTTACTCGATAAAAAGACACATTGTACTGAAAATGATTAGATTGTAGATTTTTTATCTAACTAATTTTAGTGATGCAGATCTGGTGTATTTGGGTACATTTTTATTGTAAACATAAAAAGCCTTGCTTCGTAGATTTGAAACAAGGCTTAAGTGATTGATAATGAATTATTTGTTTAATCGATTAAAAGGCGTAATGTGTCAGTTTTTCCTTCTTCGCTAATTTTTACCATGTAAATGCCTTTACTTAAAGAAGTAATATCAATAGGATTGTTTGTGGTTCTTTGTGCCAATACCATTTTTCCTAAGGTGTTGTATATTTCAATTTTTTTCTCTGCAAAGTTGTCTGAAGAAATAGTTACTTGAGATTTTGCTGGATTTGGATACATTTTCAGATTAGGAATAGTATGTTCATCTGTTCGTAATGTGTTGAATGAGAAACGAAAATTATCAACTTGCCATCTGCCATTGTTTCCGTTATAACCTCCTCCTGTTACAGAGGCATAAGCTGTATTGGTTGGTTGGGCAAATATAGAAACGATTCTAAAAGCAACATTTGGATTGTTATCACAAGTTGCAGGCAGGTTAAATGATTTAGAGATGAAGGTTGTAAGTAAATCACCATTGTTGTTTCCTAGAGTAATCCAGTTGGTGCCGTCGACAGTGTATTCATAACGTTGCCATTTAGAGGATTGGTTGGTTCCTGAAACTTCAAAAGAGACTGTTATGCCATTGTAGCCTACGGTACTGGTTGCGAATCGATATCCTGCGGTTCCTGAGGCTGAAGTGTCACCAGGAAAGGTTGTGATGCTATAGGATAGTCCTGGGTTTCCAGTAGGATATGCAGTCGAGGATGGGGTTGTTCCTCCTATTATTGTTAGTGTGCCTGTTCCAGTAGAAGGAGTAGTTGAGCTGGAATCAAAATTCCATTGCGTCAAAGTGGTTTGCGCGTTGAGGGATAGACCCAATAAGGTCATGAATACAATGAAGTAATTTTTTTTCATAGGACAAAAGGTTAAATGTTTGGAGTAAATTTAGGTAGGTGAGTTAATTGTAAGAAATTTAATGGATGATAAGTAGATTTTATCGTTTATAAGCACAAAAAAAGCGTCAACTTTTATGTTGACGCTTTTTAAAAGCTATAAAATAGCGAAGTTTTATTTATTCAATCACTAATTTTCTAGTAGCTGTTTTTCCTTCTTCGTTGATTTTTACAACATAAACACCTTTAGTCAAACCAGAAACATTTATAGAAGAATTGGTCACTTTAGTGTTTACTACCATTTTACCTAAAACGTCATAAATTTCAACATTTTTAGTAGCAAAGCTGTCCGAAGTTATGTTTAAGTAAGTCTTAGCAGGGTTAGGGTAAACTTGTAAACCTGCAATATCATCGAATTTGTCTTTTGCTAAGGTTAATTCGCTTAGAGATCTTGCAGTTATTCTAGCTACTCCATTGTTTTCACTAACAATTCCAATGAAGTTAGTTGGTCCAACTGGGATTACAGTTCCAATATAATCAACCTCAGTTGCACTGAAAAGAGTTCTGAAAGTCAACGAATTTGGATCTGTAGTAGCATAGTCAGTGTTTACAATAAACGTTACATTACCATCACCAGCAGTAAAAGTCACTCCATTCATACGTACTAATTCACTTTCGTAAGCATCAATGTTACCAACAATATCATTAGCTGTTACTAATTGTGGTGTTATTGTATTTCCAGTTGAAGGTTTAGTTGCATTTTGGTTTGGAACTAATTCCAATACACCATTGAAGTTAATTATTTGACCTCTAAGGCTTGAAATTCCATCTCCAATTATAAATGGAGTTGAAATTGAAGCAGCGTTGTCGTCTATTAAGATTCCTGCGGTAGCATCTTGAACATATTTTTGGTTTCTTGTAGTTCTTGTGAAAGATACTAATGCTTCACCGGTAAAATTTACCCAGTTATTTACTCCAACTGCTCTTGCAGCAGCAATGGTTGATACGTTGTTGTAGCTTGATACAGTGAATGTAACTGTTGCATTTTGTGCTGGAACGATTGGGTTGTGAGCATTGTCAACAAGTTCAACGTAAACAGTGTAAGATCCTGGAGTTGTAGGGATTATAATTGGTGTAGTGTCGTATTTCATTACAACAGGGCCCCCGTTAACTGTATAGTGAATGTGGCCATCGCCTGTTCCATTAGCTACGTTGAAATTTGCAACAAATAAATCTACATTTTGAAGTGTTGTTTCTGGAGAAAATGCAGTTCCATTTGTAGGGGTTGTAATTACAATATCTGGTGCGGAACTACATGGCGCTAGAGTGGTAGCTGTATTTCTTGCAGAAGGAGTCAATTCTACAAAATCATTTGCATTATTGTCTGTGTCTGTACAACCGCTAGTAAGTCTTGTTGCTGAAGTTGTATTTGTCAATGCAACACCGGTATTTTGACCTTCAAAACCATTAGGTGTTGATCCAAAACCGACTTTGTCGATAATTTGTGAACCTGTTGGGTTTGTTCCTGTCTGTGCTGTTGTAACATTCACTAAAATAACTTTTCCGTTTGAACCACTCATGTTGATGGTTCCAGTGGCATCTGGGGTTGGTAAAGCGGATCCATTTGTTGTTCCTCCTGCTTCTTGAATTAAATAATATTGGCCTGGCTGTAATACAACACTAGTCAAATTGGTAACAGCCCAAGCTGTTCCTGTTGCGGACGCATATTGTACAGACCATCCTGTTAAGTCTTGAGCCACACTTCCTCTGTTGAAGATTTCAATAAAGTCGTTTTGGTAAGTAGCTCCAGCGTTGTTACCGGATCCGTAAACTTGGCTGATTACGATTTGCGCATTTGCAAATAATGTCGAAAACAACGTTATGATGAACGCTAAGTAAATTTTTTTCATTGTTTTTTGTTTAAAAATTGGATAACAAATATAACAAGTAATTTCTTTATCAAAAAAGAAATGATGTAAATAAAACTTAAAGTTTTAAGAAAAATGTAAAGAAGTAAGTAACTACTTTATAATTAGTTTACGAGTGGCACGTAAATCTCCTTCTTTGATTTTAATGATGTATACTCCAGGAGTTAATGATGCTACACTTAGCTCTTTTCCTGAAATAGTGGCCTGCATCACCCTTTTTCCCAACACGTCAAAAATTTCGATGTCTTTTGGGGCTGTTGTTTTGGAGGTAATATATACTCTGTCATTTACCACAGGATTCGGGTAAATGTTCAAGTTTTCAAAGGGTTGTTCTTGGATCTTAGAATTCAATGTGCCATCCTTACTTTCCTGAGCACTTGCGTTCAGAGAAAATAGAAGTAGCAGAGATGTAATATAAAAGTATTTTTTTACCATTGAATCGAATTGAATTGTAAAGATATAAAAAATATTTCAAATAGTATACCAAAAAAAATGCCCCAATGATTTGGAGCATTTTTTGTATAACGTATGTTTGATTATTGTATTAAATTGATGCCATCAACCGTGCTCCAAGCACCAGTCGTAAGGCTAGCTCCTGATGTTGAAGAAACTGTAGTGTATTGTCCAGAAGGGAATGCCACTGTAAAAGAAGCACCAGCTCCAGTTTGAGGTGTTGAACCAACGATTTTAACGTCAGTCAATTTAATTTTAGAAGCATTAACTTGGTTGTTGTTGGTTGCTGCGTCTTGAATTCTTACCGCTACGGCATTTGTGTCATTATAACCTTCAATCCAGATGTTA
The DNA here is from genome assembly GCF_042653365.1 of Flavobacterium sp. GCM10023249. Classification (NCBI taxonomy): domain Bacteria; kingdom Pseudomonadati; phylum Bacteroidota; class Flavobacteriia; order Flavobacteriales; family Flavobacteriaceae; genus Flavobacterium; species Flavobacterium sp. GCM10023249. Next base: position 319,984 of record NZ_JBHSHZ010000006.1, on the reverse strand, counting down.
CTGAATTCACCATTACCTTCTTTTTTGAATTGGATAGCATCATATTCTACAGAAGCGTTTTCGGTTAATGTACCAGCAGCTCTTTTTAAAGTAATGTTAGTAACTTTTGGCCAGAAAGCATTATTTACTGATTTTGCTTCTACTTCCATACCGAAGTTTCCTGTTCCTGTTTGGTAAGCATACCAGTTGGTATTGTTTTGGCCTCTCCATCCATCTTGCCAGTCGAATGAATCGTCAGTATTTCCAAAAGCGATAATGTTACTTGCGCTTACAGTTCCTCCGTAAAATTCGAACCCGTCATCAGAACCTTTGTAAGCAACTAAGTTTTCTAAAACTGTTCCGCTTCCAACTGCATAAAAAGAGAATGCATTCAATTCTTTTGTTCCGTCAGCAATTTTTCTTCCAGCATATTCTACACGTACATATTTCAATGTTCCGCTGTTATCTGCTGCAACTGTTCCGCCATAAGTTGTACTTGTTCCGTCTTCAGATGTAGCAGTTGTTGCGCTTGTTGAAGGAACAACTGGTGCATCTCCATACATAACGATTCCACCCCAAGAACCCGCTAATTTTGTAGTTGATGTACAGATGATTGGCTCTGCAGGTGTTCCGATCATGATTAATTTTCCTCCTTTTTCAACAGTTAAAGTGATCAAGCCGTTAGCATCTTGAGCTGTTAAAACTGATCCTGCTTCTATTGTTAAAGTAGCGCCAGATTTTACTCTCACTGAACTTGTTAAAGTATAATTTCCTTTTACATACGTTTTGTTTGTAGTAATATCTCCAGAAATTTCCCCAGTTACTGGTTCTACTGAAGAATCGTCATCACTTGAAGTACAACCTGTAAAAAGTGTAGCTAAAATTGAAAGACTTAAGATTAATTTTTTCATGGTGTTGTCTGTTTTAATTTACTGATACAAAACTAGTTTGATTGTTTTTTTTTATGGTTATCAGAAAATTATTGAATTGTTATACTTTGTGTATTTTGTTTAAACTCTACGTTAAGTTTGTTAACTTTTTAAAAAGTGTAACCAATTGTCAATCCGAAACCGGTTCCTTTTTTGTACTGACGAACCGTTAAGTCGTTTTCGTATATGGTTACTTTGCTGTTATCGCCCATTACTCTTTTGAAATTTGGGTTCAAGATGTTGTCAATAGATAATTTCGCTTCTAAATTTTTGGAGAATTTACTGGTCCATACAAAGTCTAGTTTTTGGAATGGTTTTTCGTAAATGTGATCCAGATTCGAAGTTCCAACAGCATAAATTCTGTCACCTGTTACACCATACACTAAAGTCACAGTGTTTTTCATCTCTTCGTTGAATTGGAATTCATACTTTAAATCGGAATTAATTACCCAATCCGCCGCACCTTGCAGTTTTCTTGTGTCTGAATTTTCAGCAGGGTTATTGATTTTGTCTACTTTTACTTTGGTATTCATCAATGAAGTATTGAATCCGAAAGTGAATTTGTCTAAAACTGGACTTATGCGTTTTAATTGTAACAATAACTCTAATTCTGCTCCGAAAATGGTAGCACTTTTTGAATTGTCGAATGTGGTGATTTGACCACCGCTACTTGCACTTTGTACAAAGATTCTTTCGATTGGATTCTGAATTTGTTTTCCGAAAACGCCAATAGCAAGCATTTCGTTTTCTTTTGGGAAGATTTCGTATTTCAAATCGAAATTCAAATTGTCAGTGTTTTTCAAGGATTTCCAGTTTTGTTGAGATTGGAAAACAGTTCTAGCTAATGGATAGTTTCCTAATACAACCGTACCGTCTGCGTTTAAGTATTCTATAGGAAGAAGTTCCGCTGAAGCTGGCCTTGTGATTGTTTTTGAAGCAGCAAAACGTAAATTGCTTTTATCGTTTAAGCTGTATTTTGTATTTACCGATGGTAAGAAGTCAATGTTGTCTTCGGTTAATTTAGAGAAGGGACTATTGATTCCGTATCCTAAACGTCTGAATTTGATTTCTCTTAAAGATTTTTCTACACGTAAACCTCCGTTGATTTCCCATTTTTCACCAAAATTCCAAAATAAATTAGCATATCCTGATTGTACATTTTGGTATAATTTTGATTTGTAATCTTCATTTGAGGTCTCCGTAAAATTGATAATTCCATTTTGCACTGCATTGGCTACCACTCCTTCAATGTTATTTAAGCTTGTAGTAAACTGAGGTAATCCTGATGAAATTGGTTTTCCGAATAAGAAACGGTACGATGAGATTTCTTCATTACTGAATCCGTTATATCCTACAGATAATTTGTTTTCTTTACCACTTTCTGTAGTATTTAGTTTTACGTTGTATTCTAACATGCCTGAAAAGAAACGATCACCTGAAATATCCAAATATTGTCTGATTAAGTTGTTTCCTCCAAAACTCGCAGTGATTTGATCTTCACCGTTCAATTCACCTACGACGAATTTTCTGTCCGGTTGTCCAAATTTGGTTTTTACAAATGAAAATCCACCTTTTAATGTGTGCTTTTTGTCTTCTGTTAAATCATAATTTCCGATGATTTGGTTGTTCCAGTATTGTGTTTCTTCAAATTGATTCATTCGAATAATCATATTTGGCTTGTTTGCCTGACTATTGGTATAACCGAACTGATCGTCGATTCTAGATGATGTTGCTCTTAGAAGGAATGAATTAAAGCCAATTCCGAAACGATTAGTTTTGTATTTTACACTTGCCAATCCTGAAACTGTTGTTTTGAAATCATAAGAAGTAGTGAACAAATTGTTATCATAATTTCCTTGGCCGAAATTGAAAGTGCGTTCCACTCCTTTTCTGATTACATACGCATTGTCTTGATTAACAGATACAATATAATTCAAACTGTTGTCGCCTACTTTTACTTTGTTGGCGTGTAAAAAACCTAAGTTGGTATTAATTGGACTAGAAGATTTATCTGCATTCCAATTGCTGTTTTTGCTATAATCTGAATATTGCGACGGACTCATTACTACGCCAGAAGGTCTCCCTCCAAAATAACCCGGTAAAACTTTATCATCTCCATTCAATCCTAAAAATCCTTGTGTTGTATTAGCGTCTTCAGATAATAGGAAATCTTGACCGTTGTTGTTGGTTACATAACTAAAACCTGAAGTGATTTTAGTGATGTTGTTTTTAGGTTGTGAAGTTTCGATGTTGATAGTTGCTCCTGCAAAATCTCCCGAAATGTTTGGGTTGAAAGTTTTATATACATTCAATACACCAACAATGTCAGTAGGAAATAAATCGGTTGGAATGATTTTTTTGAACGGACTGTTTGATGGCGCTTGTAAATCATTAATCAATAAGTTGTTGTAGCGATCTTCTAAACCACGAACGAATAATCCGCGTCCATCTACTTTAGCTATTCCTGTTATTTTAGTCAATCCCTCCTCTACATCACTAACTCCTTTTCTAGACATTTCTTGCGCACCGATACTTTGTTTGATTTCTACGGCTTTCTTTTGTTCTAAAAGTAAAGCTGTTTCTTTCTCACGATTTATGGTTGACTTGATTACGACATCTTCAAGAGTAACGCTTCCTGATCCAATAGATTCGTTGATGATTTTGTTTTCGCCTTGAGCAATAGAAAATTGAACTTCTTTGGATTCGTAACCTAAAAAGCTGAAAATTGCAGTATGTGTTCCAGCTGGAATTTCTAATATGTATTTTCCGTCGATATCTGTAGTTACACCTAATGATTTTCCTTTAATGGTTACATTGGCAAACGGAAGAGGTTCTCCTTTTAAGTCTTTATCTGACACCACACCAGATATAGTGGTTTTTTGTGAAAAACCTACTAAAGAGAATAGTAAGAACAAAAATGTTAATTTAAGTTTCATTGAGTAGCTGTGTTTAATTTTGGTGCAAAGGAATGTTAGCAAAGTAAAGATTGTGTTAATTGGAAGTTACTTTTTGGTTTTCATTATGTTTCGGGAATGTTAAGAGATTAAATTTGCGTAATCACAATATTTTCTTTCAAATATTGTCTACTTTTACGTCAAATAAACAATCGAGCTCTTTGTATGAAAAAGAAGGATATTAAGATTCTTTTAGTTGATGATGAGGTAGATATCCTGGAAATTGTAGGATATAACTTAACACAAGAAGGTTATCAGATCTTTACGGCTGATAACGGAAAGAAAGCCGTTGAAAAGGCTAAAAAACATCTTCCACATTTAATTATTATGGATGTCATGATGCCGGAAATGGACGGGATGGAAGCTTGTGAAAATATTAGAAAAATCCCCGAATTAAGTCAAACCATTATTACATTCCTAACGGCTCGTAGTGAAGATTATTCACAAGTTGCAGGATTTGATGCCGGAGCAGATGATTATATCACGAAGCCAATCAAACCAAAAGTATTGGTGAGTAAGGTGAAAGCATTACTTCGTAGATTAAAAGAAGATGAAGCGGCAAGTGATAGTTTGAATGTAGGAGGCATTGAAATCAATCGTGAAGAATATAAGATTCATAAAGACGGTGAAGAAATCATTCTTCCACGTAAAGAATTTGAATTATTCTATTTGTTGGCTTCCAAACCCGGTAAAGTTTTCAAGAGAGAAGAAATTTTAGATAAAGTTTGGGGGAATGAAGTTGTAGTTGGTGGGCGTACTATAGATGTGCACATTAGAAAACTTCGTGAAAAAATTGGAGAAGAGTTATTCAAAACAATTAAAGGAGTAGGTTATAAATTTGAATTTTAATGAGTATCAATTTTAAGAAGACGTATAAGTTTGCTGTAAAATCGGCAATGTATATAGGATTGTTTTCTTCTGGATTTGTTACCATTTTGTCCTATTTCTTTTTTGCAATAAACTTGGCTTTCAGTATAGTTTTTGGTATTTCAATTTTTATCTTTTCTTTTTTTGTACTGCAATACCGTGTTGAACATTTTATCTATAGAAGAGTCAAAAAGATTTATGATGATATTTCCTTTTTGGATTCTGCCGAATTCAGAAGTCAGCCAATTACCACAGATATGGCAACGTTAACTAAACAAGTTAAGAAGTTTGCTACCGATAAGAAGTTGGAAATCGAAATGCTTAAAGACCGTGAAGAATACCGACGCGAGTTTTTAGGAAATGTTTCGCACGAACTAAAAACACCACTTTTTACGGTTCAAGGTTATATATCAACTTTGCTTGACGGTGCACATAAGGATAAAGTTTTGCGAAAAAAATACTTGGAACGTGCCGAAAAAGGAGTTGAACGTTTGGTATATATCGTTGAAGATCTCGACATGATTTCCAAGCTTGAAATGGGTGACGAGAGTCTTGAAATGGTTGAATTCGATATGGTTGATTTGGCTCAGAATGTAATGGATTTGTTAGAGATTAAAGCCAATAAAAAAGATATTACGTTAAGTTTCGATTCTAAATATTATAAGCCAATTATGGTTTTGGCTGATTTTGAAAAAATTCAGCAGGTAATGTTGAACTTGGTTATGAATTCTATCAAATATGGAAAAGAGGGTGGTTCAACAGAAATAGGTATCGAAGATTTAACCAATAATAAAGTAATCATTCGTGTAAGCGATAACGGCGAAGGAATTGAGCCGCAAAATATACCGCGTTTGTTTGAACGATTCTTCAGAGTAGATAAGAGTGGAGCAAGAAGTGAAGGTGGTTCCGGACTCGGATTGTCTATTGTTAAGCATATTATAGAAGCACATGATGAAAAAATTTACGTCCAAAGTAAATTTGGTAAAGGCTCAGAATTTTCATTTACGTTAGAAAAAGTGTAAAATTTTTGGTTTTTTAGACTATAAAATTGAAAAAAAAATCGAATTGATGTCAAGTTGTTGAATTTGAATCAATTCGGTTTTTTTGTTGCTTTTTTCAATGTTACGAAATTGTTAAGCAAAAGTTTTTTTATTGTAAATTAATAATCTATATTTGATTAATTAATTATGAATCCTTAAATCGTAGACCTATGAAAAATAAGTTATTAGCATGCGCTTTATTTGTATCAGGAATGATGATGGCGCAGGAAATTGAGCCTAAATATGAAATTGATGGTAATTTAGTCAAAGCAACGTACTATTACGAAAATGGGAGTGTGAAGCAAGAAGGCTTTTACAAAGACGGTAAAGTTCATGGACAATGGGTTTCTTATAACGAAAAAGGAATCAAAACTTCAATGGGAGAATTTACAAACGGAAATAAATCAGGTAAGTGGTTTTTCTGGAGTGATGGAGCATTGAACGAAGTGGATTACAAAGACAGCAGAGTAGCTGTGATTAATAAATGGGAAAAAGAAACAGTTGCTTATCGAAAATAAGCCAAACTGACCTACTTGATAAAAAAAATACCGGCAGTAAGCCGGTTTTTTTATTGGAATATTTCAAGTAAATCCATCCATTTTGTATTGCTTTCAAAGCTTCGTAATCCTTTGTATAAATTGATTTTTTCTAATTTTTTAACTTTAAATTTTTCCTGCTTACAACTTGGTGCGAGTCCTTCTTCTTTGAATTTTTTGGCCAAGTATTCTTGTTCGTATTGTCCGGGTGTAGGAATAAAAAATGCTTTCTTCTTTAATTTGGCTAAATCCATTACTGTGGTGTAGCCGGAACGACATACAACTTTGTCGCTTTCGTTAAAAGCAATTTCGATTTGCTCCGAATTCATATAGTTGTAATAGGTAAATTGATTTTTCTTCTCGATAATCTGTTGATCCTCTATTTTGCCTTTAACAAAAAGAATAGTGCCGTTATAGGATTCTAGCTCAGAAATCAATTTTTCTTCTAGCATGGTACGCTGTGGTTCCGGCCCAGATAGAATGACCATCAAATCGTATTTTTTTTCCAGATTTTTTTTGTGAAGGCGACTTAAAGGGCCTATGTATTTTACATTGGGTTGTTTTTTTTCCGGATGACCAAGGTTACCACTTAAGTTAGGTACTGTGTCTACATCGGGTACCCAGCATTCATCGAATTTTTTGATGATCATGTTGTGTAGTTGTGTAGTAAGCCAAGTGGTATTGCCTGTCATCACATTGAGTTGATGTGTAATAAAAACTGATGGAATTTTATCACTTACCACTCCCAATCGGTTATCCGAAACAATTCCGTCAATATTGTATTCTTTTATTATCTGTCGTGTCTTGCTTTTTTCTTTCAGTATGGCTCTAATCATTTTATGGCTGTTCAAAAACAATTTTAATTTGAAATTGGCGCCATTCTTAGCATATTCAATTTTGTAGGAAGGTAGTTCAATGGTTTGTAGGTTTGGGAATTCTTTTTGCAATAGTTCCAAAGCAATGCCATCTGATGCAATAATCGGATTAAAATCGTTGTCGATTAATGCATTGATCACAGGTATGCATCGAGTTGCATGTCCTAAACCCCAGTTCAGTGGAGCTACAAGTATATTTCTTTTTTGTGTTGGTGTTTTAAACATAAATTATTTTTCAATGATGGAAATGAATTGTTCTACCAAATGGTTTTCATACTCGAAAGTTTCCTCATATTGTTCAAAAGTAATGCTTTCGGTCTTATGGTCATACAAGCGCCATTTTTTCTTATTGTATTCTAAAGCGGTCAGATTTTCAACCCAATCTCCTGAATTTAGATATGTGGTTTCTCCATGTTGGTTTTTAATGTGCTCAATTTTGGGTTCGTGAATATGACCACATATCACAAAATCGTATTTTTTTTCAATGGCTAGTTCAATACATACATTTTCAAAATCAGAAATAAACTTAACCGCCGATTTTACACTTGATTTTATTTTTTTGGATAAAGAATAGGGTTCTTTATTCAATTGAATTAATACCCAATTGATGGCTCTGTTTAAGAGTATCAGTGAATCGTATCCCCATCCACCCAATTTTGCCAGCCATTTGGTATGTGTAATGGAAGCGTCAAAGACATCACCGTGAAAAAGCCAGGCTGTTTTTCCGTCCAAATCGAGTGTCATTTTGTTGAGTAGGCTGAAATTACCCAAATGAATGTCGGTGAATTTGCGTAAAAGTTCATCGTGATTGCCTGTGAGGTAATATACTTTGGTGCCTTTGGAACTCAATGCAATGATTTTTTTCAAAACCTTCAGATGAGTTGGAGGGAAGTAGGATTTTCTAAATTGCCAAATATCAATAATATCACCATTGAGAATTAAAATTTTTGGTTTGATAGAGGATAAATACTCTAGTAGTTCTTTGGCATGGCAGCCGTAGGTTCCTAAATGAACATCTGAAATGACAACGACTTCTACTTTTCTCTTTTTCAATGTTTTTAATTTCAAATTACGTCAAGATATGTTGCAGGAATGTTACTGCGATGTTATAAAATAGTTTCCTGATTTAATTTTTTGGATCAAAGCAACTTTGGTTTTCAAAAACAATATAAATGCCTACTTTTGCCAAAATTTTATCGCAGTGGGAAGTAAGAATAAATTAAAGAGATTTAAGGAAAACGAAACATTCACGAATGTATTTCAGCCAACAAGAGAAGAAGTGGTTTCTGATAGTTTTGCTTTAAAAGGGAAGTGGAATGCTGAATTTTTTAAAAATGACAATCCAATTGTATTGGAATTAGGTTGCGGAAAAGGAGAATATACTGTTGGTCTTGCCGAAAATAATCCGAATTTGAATTTTATCGGTATAGATGTGAAAGGTGCTCGATTCTGGCGTGGTGCCAAAACATCAGTGGAAAGCGGCATGGCGCATGTTGCTTTTGTTCGTACACAAATCGAGTTGATCGATTATATTTTTGCTGAAAATGAAATCAGTGAGATTTGGATTACGTTCCCAGATCCGCAAATCAAATACAAACGTACCAAACACCGTATGACGAACTCGGAATTTCTACAATTGTATAAAAAAATATTAAAACCGGACGGAGTGATGAATCTTAAAACCGATTCTGAATTCATGCATGGTTATACCTTGGGATTATTACATGGAGAAGGTCACGAAGTATTGTATGCGAATCATAATGTATACAAAAATGAAGGTGCTCCAAAAGAAGTAACATCAATCCAAACTTTCTACGAAAAACAATATTTGGAAATTAACAAGGCAATTACGTATATTCGATTTAAAATAAAATAGCATTATGGCTTACATTCTGCCGCTTCTTCTAGGTTTTGCTGCCTCCGTAATAGGGATTCTTCCTCCGGGACTAATCAATATGACAGCAGCAAAGATTAGTCTGCAGGATGGTAAAAACCGAGCCATGATGTTTGTGGCTGGTGCTGTTTTAATTATTTTCTTTCAAACCTATCTCGCCTTAATTTTTGCACGTTACATTGATGCACATCAGGAAGTTGTTATTCTTTTACGGGAAATCGGCTTTGGAATTTTTACATTGGTAACCATTTATTTTTTGTTGATTGCCAAAAAACCCAAAGTTAAAATCAAAAAAGATTTAAAGCTTAAAAGTAAAAAAAGCCGTTTTTTTCTAGGAATGTTAGTATCTGCAATTAATTTTTTCCCCATTCCTTACTATGTTTTTGTCAGTGTAAGTTTGGCTTCATTTGGTTATTTTAACTTTGAACCTTCATCTGTGTATAGTTTTGTATTGGGTGTGGTGCTAGGATCGTTCGGAGTGTTTTATACCTACATTGCTTTCTTCAATAAAATTCAATATAAAACCGAATTCATCATGAAAAACATGAATATTATTATCGGTTCTATCACTGGAATGATTTCTGTTTTTACATTGTATAATATCTTGAAGTATTACTTTGTACCCTAAATACTGAATCCGTGGCACAAACCAAGACTAATCCGGACAACGAAAACTTTTTTCAGCGAGTGTATGAAATTGCACGCCAAATACCGGAAGGCCGAGTGACTTCGTACGGTGCTATTGCCAAAGCATTGGGAGCGGCTCGTTCAGCAAGAATGGTGGGATGGGCAATGAATGCATCACACAATATGGAATATGTTCCGGCACACCGTGTGGTTAATCGAAATGGGGTGCTCACCGGGAAACATCATTTTGACGGTACAAGCTTGATGCAGCAATTGTTGGAAAGTGAAGGCGTTGAGGTAATTGATAATCAAATTGTTGATTTTGAAAAACATTTTTGGCAACCCGACGTTAGAGAAGAATAATCAATTATGAAAAAGTATTTGTTTATTTTGTTATTTATTGTTCTCTTTTCATGTAAGGATAAAAGTGTATATCCTAAAATAATTGAACATAAAGAAAGAAGTGCCGTAAAGGTCAATGCCAATGTAATGGTTCAGTTTTCTGATTATTCATTTTTGGCCTGGAATATTAGTGAGGATTTTGATATTGATAGTAAGAAGAGATATCCATCAAATACAGAACAGCGTTATCTCTTTAAAAGATTAAGGCCGGATACACTGCTTCCTAGATATAATATTGATGTTATTGTCGATACATCTTATGTTGCCTATGCTTCCGGATTTGAATACAAGTATATTCCAATGCCAAAAAACATTATTATAGATGGTTTGTTGAATGGTAAAATACCTACAAATATGCAGTCTGAAAAAGTTAATATCGAGTTTTCTAAATACTTAGATGAAAAATTCAAGTTCTCCGATGATTATGTAGAGTGTTATCCTTTACTGGTTTTGAATAGATCCAATGATACAATTCTTAGTAGGTTCAAATTTATTCAGGAGGCAAAAGACAAGAATGGAAAATGGAAGCCAATAGAGTGTTATTATAATTTTGGTGGATGTGGTAACCCCGAACAGTTTCATTATAAACTCATTCCTGAGAAATATATGGTTTACCCTATAATTAAATATTATGGAGCTTTTAAAACAAAATTGAGAGTAAAACTCTATAATAAAGGGAATGTTTATTATTCCAATGAGTTTACAGGTTTTGTTAATTGTTCTCAATTCGATACGAGTGTTTTGCGAAATGAATTTGAAAAATCGTTTCCAGATTATGTTTTTGACGAGTATTTGGATTTGTTTTTTCTGAATAAGTTCTAACTATTCCATTATAACAAAACTTTAAACCCTCAAACTTTCAAACTTTTAAACTTCTGACTATCTTTGCAATCTAAAATCAGTTTAAATAAAGATAACTGAAACAGAATTACCAAAGAAATGAAATTAGATAGAAAAGAAATCCTTAAGGCTTTAGAAACCATTTCGATAGCTGGTGAAGGAAAGAATATGGTGGAAAGCGGTGCCGTACAAAACGTAATCACTTTCGGAGATGAGGTTGTGGTTGATTTGGTGTTATCAACACCAGCCATGCACATCAAAAAAAGAGCAGAAGACGATATCCGCAAATTAATTCATGATACTTTTTCAGCTGATGCGAAGGTAAAAGTCAACATCAAAGTTGAAGTTCCTGAAAAGGCGAATGAAATCAAGGGTAAAACCATTCCAGGAATCAGTAACATTATTGCTGTGGCTTCGGGTAAAGGTGGTGTTGGTAAATCTACCGTTACTGCTAATTTGGCTGTGACTTTGGCTAAAATGGGATTCAAAGTCGGAGTTTTAGACGCCGATATTTATGGACCATCCATGCCAATCATGTTCGACGTAGAAACTGAAAAGCCAATTTCAATCGAAGTTGACGGAAAATCGAAAATGAAACCGATTGAAAGCTTCGAAATTAAATTGTTGTCTATCGGATTCTTTACAGCACCAAGTCAGGCTGTAATCTGGCGTGGACCAATGGCTGCAAAGGCATTGAATCAAATGATTTTTGACGCGGCTTGGGGTGATTTGGATTTCATGTTAATCGATTTGCCACCAGGAACCGGAGATATCCATTTGTCCATAATGCAATCTTTGCCAATCACCGGTGCTGTCGTAGTAAGTACTCCGCAAGCAGTGGCATTAGCCGATGCTAAAAAAGGAGTGTCAATGTTTATGTCAGACAGTATCAATGTGCCGGTTTTGGGTATCGTTGAGAATATGGCCTATTTCACTCCAGAAGAATTGCCGAACAATAAATATTACATTTTTGGTAAAGAGGGTGCAAAAAATCTTGCAGAAGATTTACAAGTGCCATTCCTTGGTGAAGTGCCATTGGTTCAAAGTATCCGTGAGGCTGGAGATTACGGCCGACCAGCTGCGCTTCAGACCGCTTCTCCATTGGAAGGAATTTTTGAAAATATCGCACGAAACGTAGTGCAAGAAGTGGTAAACAGAAATGAAAATTTACCTGCTACCGAAGCAATTAAAATAACCACTATGGCAGGTTGCTCTGCTGTAAATAAAAAATAAAAATCGCTTTTTCAGCTGTTCGTTGCAAGCAATGGTACAGCTGAAACAGATTTTATAGATGTCTAAAAATCTAAAAAAGATGACAAAAGAAGAATTAACAATCAATATCGAAAAGGCATTAGAGGAAATTCGTCCGTTCTTGAATTCTGACGGCGGTGATATCTCATTAGTGGCTATCGAAGATGAAAAGCACGTTAAAGTTCGCCTTGAAGGAGCGTGCACAAGTTGTAGTTTAAGTATCAGTACGCTTAAAGCAGGTGTTGAAACGACTATCAAAAAATATGCGCCGCAAATCGAAACGGTAGTGAATGTTGCTTAAATTAAAATCTCAGTACTAATTTTTTGGGCGTTTCCTCGCTTTGGCGTGGCCGGGCTTTCCGCACTCGCTTTTTGTTATCATCGAAAAGATGAAAACAAAAGAGCTCAGACAAATGCTGCAATCCCTAACGCAATATGTAGTCGCCCGATGACTTTACAATCCATAGAATAATGATTGAAACCGATATACTTATCATAGGTGCCGGTCCAACAGGACTTTTTACGGTGTTTGAAGCCGGACTTTTAAAATTAAAATGCCATATTATAGATGGCTTGCCTCAACCGGGCGGACAGTTGACAGAGCTGTATCCGAAAAAGCCCATTTTTGATATTCCGGGATACCCTTCCGTAAATGCAGGAGAATTGGTTGATAATTTGATGGAACAAATCAAACAGTTCCAGCCTGGTTTTACATTGAACGAAGTAGCCGAAAAAATACAAAAATTAGAAGACGGTACTTTTATTGTAACCACTAACAAAGGAACTGAACATCATGCAAAAGCGGTTGCTATCGCAGGTGGTTTAGGGATATTTGAACCAAGGAAACCATCGTTGAAAGATTTGGAGTTTTACGAGCAGGATGATCGTGGAGTGGAGTATTTTGTGAAAGATCCTGAAAAATTCCGTGATAAGAAGATTGTAATTTCAGGCGGTGGTGATTCGGCTTTGGATTGGAGTATTTTCCTTTCGAATGTTGCTTCCGAAGTGACTTTGGTGCATAGACGTAATGAATTCCGCGGTGCGTTGGATTCGGTTGAAAAAGTACAAGAATTAAAAAAACAAGGTAAAATCAAATTGATTACGCCTGCCGAAGTAATCGGTTTTAAGGGTTCAGAACGAATAGAATCTGTTGATATTGAAATCAATGGTGCACGCATGAATGTGGTTTGTGATTATTTCATTCCATTATTTGGATTGACTCCAAAATTAGGGCCAATTGCCAACTGGGGATTGGAAATTGAAAAAAATGCTATTAAAGTGAACAATGCTTTGGATTACCAGACTAATGTTGAAGGTATCTATGCGATAGGTGATGTAAATACGTATCCAGGCAAATTGAAGTTAATTTTATGTGGTTTCCACGAAGCTACTTTAATGTGTCAAAGTGTGTACAACAAGTTGAATCCTGGGAAAAAATATGTATTGAAATATACTACAGTATCGGGAATTGATGGATTTGATGGATCTAGAAAAGAAGCAGAAAAAGCAGTTGTAAAAGCAATTGAATAATAGTTTTGATATCGATAAAACAACAAAAGAGGCGGAATTCCGCCTCTTTTGTTGTTTATGAACAGTGTATTGATCTCTTAATAAAGAGCGTCTGTCCTTTCTGGACAGCCATTGCTGCAAAAATATTTTTAATGTTTAATTACCCTGCTCGTTGCTACACCTTCTTTTGAATTTATTTTAAAGAAATAAATTCCCGATGGTAAAGTAGTCATATTTAATTTGTTGCTAGTGTAATCTAATGCCTGATTTAATAAAACTCTACCATTAATGTCAATTATTTCTAACTGAACATTTGTTAAAGATTTGAATTCTATAGTTACTTCATTTGTAGCTGGATTTGGATATAATTTGAACTGATGGTTTATTTCAAAATCAGTTGTACTCAAAAAAGGAGCACAAGTGTTACCGGAAACAATACTTGAACCTGCCATCCAGTTTGATGTTGTACCATTCAATGCAAAATCAGTTAAAGTCCCGTTATAGCCATTACTTGTAGCATCTGTTAATGTAGTTACAGAACTATTATTGTCGCCATCAAGTCCTTGATTGAAATTGTAATAAGCGATTAAACCATTTTGAGTAGTTGGAGAGGGCAGTTCACAATTTATATTGTTTTGAATTTCAGCTATGGGTAAAGCTCTGTTCCATACACGTACTTCGTCTAAATCGCCTGGGTAGAATTCAAATGGGATTGGAGAATAAACGTTCCTTTGTGTCTCTTTGTTTTCTGACTTTTTCTTGTGTTTTGACAAGTTTGAATTTGCAATAGGTGCCTCATAGACATATTTGCCATCAGCTCCTAAATAAATGTTTTTAGATCTATATTGATAAATCCCTAGAGTTCCTGTAATATCTAGTACTCCGTCTACATATAACAAAACATCATTACTTGCCTGATTTTTTTTTACAACTGCTATATGATGCCAAAGATTGTCATTAATCGTGATGTTTCCCATATAACGGCCAGAAGAGGAATAAGGAATACCTCCGGAATTAAGGTCAAAATGGAATAATAATTTACCATTTAAAATTTTTATTTTGCTTCTATCAACATTGTAACCGGTGTCAATTTGATCATCTATCCATGATAGTATGCATACTTCAGAAGTTACGCTCGTTTTTATCATAGCTTCAAAAGTGAATTCCGTCGGTCTTTCAAAATGAGTAATTGCTACATAATCATTAACTCCGTCAAAGTTTAAATGGGAAGATGCCGAAGTTAATGATGGATTGCTATTTTGTGTAGCTGATATTTCAGAGCTATTTCCATCTTTTCCTACTCGTGAATTTAGCTGATTAGAAATTTGTCCAAATAAATTGATTTTTAAAAAAAGTACTGGTAATAATAAGTAATGTTTTAATTTCATAGGTTGTGGGTTTGATAATCAAAGTTATAATAAAATAAAGCTGTATTCAAGTTACAAATACAACTTTTTGTTTTAGGGCTAACGTTTTATTTTTTACTCGCCAAATACACGCCACTTAAGATTACACCAGCTCCAAAAAACTGCATAAGGTTTAAGATTTCTCCATCAAGTATTCCCCAACTCATTGCTACAATGGGTATGAAATAAGTTACCGATGATGCAAAAAGCGGTGAGGTGATCTGTATGAGTTGGTAATACAAAATGTTGGCAATTCCTGTTCCGACCATTCCTAAAATAATAATGAACAGTGTCGAATGGATCACTTTTGGTTCAGTCATGATTTCGCCATAACCACTAGCGAATAAAATTAGTAGTGCAGGTGCTAAGAGTGTTAGGAAGTTACCAGTTGTAATGGCGAGCGGACTAACATCGGATAAGTATTTCTTGATTAAATTTACATTCAAAGCATAACAGATTGTTGCAATGACAACTAATAAAGCACAAAAATAGTTGGTTTCACCGCTTGCACTTTTTCCAAATATAATCAGTAGTAGGCAGCCTGTTAATCCTAAAATGACCCCAATTACCTGATTTCTTACAAAAGACAAGCCAAATGCGAGGACACCAATAAGTAATGTGTATAACGGTGTTAATGAATTTAAAATTCCACTAACGGAGCTTTTAATGCCTGTTTGAGCATAGGCAAATAAAAAAACGGGTAATCCATTTCCAAATAAGGAAGTGATGGCGACATATTTCCATTTGTATAGTGGTATTTTAGAAATGCTTTTAAAACCAATAATTACCATGAAGACACATGCGAAAATAATCCGTAAAGCGCCTAATTGAAAAGGATTTAGTCCTACTAGACCACGTTTGATAAGTATAAAGGAACTTCCCCAAATCAATGAGAGAAGAACTAATAAAAGCCATTTGTTGTTTTTTGAGAACATGGGTCGGAGTTTGATTTCCCAAAATTCTGTTATTTTTATGACAATCAAATTACTTTTTCGATAATTTTGCTTCATTGCATAATAAACAATTAAAATTCAATACTATGAAAAATATGAAATTTTCGGTCCTGGCTTTAGTGTGTGCTGGTCTGACCTTGATTGGTTGTAAAAAAGAGGCTGCTGAAAGTACCACAGTAGAAAGTGCGCCAAAAGAAGTAACTAAAACAGTTGCTAAGGCAGAAACAACTT
This sequence comes from Flavobacterium sp. GCM10023249, assembly GCF_042653365.1. Lineage (NCBI taxonomy): Bacteria > Pseudomonadati > Bacteroidota > Flavobacteriia > Flavobacteriales > Flavobacteriaceae > Flavobacterium > Flavobacterium sp. GCM10023249. The sequence continues at coordinate 303,691 of NZ_JBHSHZ010000006.1, read as the reverse complement.
CTTTTAAAATTGATGGTATGACTTGTGCTATGGGTTGTGCTAAAACAATCGAAAACAAATTAGCCGGAATGGATGGTGTGCAAAAAGCGAGTGTTGATTTTGAAAAGAAAACGGCAACTGTGGAATATGATGCCGCAATTCAAACTCCAGAGAAATTAGTAGAAACTGTCGAGGCTGTTGCGGATGGTAAAACGTATAAAGTTTCTGATGTTAAAAACTCTGCGGATAAAGCAATGAACTATCAGGAGCCAAAACAAGAGAAAAAGAAAAAGAAAGCTGCTAAAGCTGATGAAGCTAAAACAGAAGCAGCACCTGAAGCCGAAAAGAAATCGGGATGTTGTTCAGGTAAAAAAGCATGTTCTGAGAAAGATGCAAAACCAGCTACATTATAATTGTAGATAGTTGTAATAAAAAAAGCTTCAGCATTGCTGAAGCTTTTTTTTATTTCTTCCATTTTAAGGATTCCATTAAAATGCGTAAATCGTTTTTAATATACGCTGCTGCGGGTAAAACAGAATCAAAATTAGGTTTTGCATAAAAATAAACTGAACCGACCAAGAAATGTTTTGTACTGTCGGTTAGGTAAAATTGTGACTGCGAAGCGGCATTTCCTCCAACTTCATAAAACATACCATACGCTCTCTTTTCTTTATTTACATAAGGTTGTTCCACAATGCCGTCGGCTTTGATGACATGCTCATAAGTGAGTTTTTGTGCATCACGTAATAGTTTGTCTATATTTTGATTGACCGGTTTGTAGGTTAAATATACTGTAGCCTTTAGTTTGGGATAATCTATGTGGAAATTGCAATTGCCCTGATCGACTACTTTTCCAAGTGTGTTGTATTCGAAAGTGTAACCGCAATTCTGATCAAATGCTTTATAATTTGGTTTTGGGTATTCTAAACTTAGATACGCTTTGGGTTTTGGTAATACATCGTCTTTGCAACTTATAACAGCTATACTGATAGAGGCAAAAAGTAAAAGGCTAAGGTATTTAGTCGGCATTAATTAAGAATTAAAAAGGTAGGTCGTTTTCAATTGGATTGTCAAAATTAGTGCTTTTTGGTGTATCCGGAGTGTTTTTAACAGCTTCCGAATCTTTTTTAGTAGTTAAAAAAGTAAATTCGGTAACTTGTATTTCCGTAGTGTATTTGGTAGACCCGTCTTCAGCTTGCCATTGGCGAGATTTGATTCGTCCTTCAACATAGATTTTGTCGCCTTTTGAAAGGTATTTTTCGCAAATTTCGGCCGCTTTGTTTCGTACAACCACATTGTGCCATTCGGTAGAGGTGATTTTTTCTCCTGTGGTTTTATTGATGTAGATATCGTTAGTGGCTAATGGGAATCTTCCTATGCAATTTCCACCATCAAAATAATGCATTTTCACTTCATCACCTAAATGACCTATCAATATTACTTTGTTCAATGTACCGTTCATGGCTTATAATTTAGTTGTTATCAAATATACGTAAAAAATCAATACTTATTGTTCTCCATAAAATTATGAAGTACAATGGGGAATGGGAGCTGCATTAGTTCTTCATAATGTAAACTGTTGTCCAAAGTTTTTTCGAGTTCTACTTTCCAGAAACGAATATGAAGATGCTGATGGGATAATTTGTGAATGGTGCTTTCTGAGGTTAGCAGTGTTATTTTTTTTTCTTCTGGATAGTCTTTAATTATTTTTTGTTTGATATCGCTCTCGGTTTCCAGGCAATCAGTTTCAATTAAAGGTAATTCATACAAATTGTGCCAAATTCCTTTTTGAGTTCTTTTGTTGGCAATACTTTTGTTGTTGTTGTCTATAATAAGGATGTAATTCAGGAAGCGATCTTTAATTTTTATTTTTTTGAGTTTGATGGGTAATTCGTTGACTTTTTTATGTGCTAAAGCCAAACAACTGTTGTTTAATGGGCAGATGGAGCAATTTGGGCTTTTTGGTGTGCATTGTAAAGCGCCGAATTCCATAATGGCTTGATTGAACAAAGCGGGTTTTTTTGGATCAATCAATTCTGATGCCAATTGTGTGAATTCTTTTTTGGCTTTTGTTGACGCGATATCAGTCGTGATTCCGAAATAACGTGCTAGAACACGATATACATTGCCGTCGACTACCGGTTTTATTTCATTAAATGCGAAAGAGGCAATCGCTGCAGCAGTGTATTCGCCTATTCCTTTTAAGGAAAGTAAATCGTTATAGTTGTTGGGAAAGTTGCCTTCTAATTTGTAAGCTATGTGTTTTGCGGTTGCGTGCAGATTTCTGGCTCTTGAATAATAGCCCAATCCTTGCCATAGTTTTAAAACCTGTTCTTCTTCTGCGTTGGCTAAATCAAAAACCGTTGGAAAAGCTTCGGTAAAAGCAAAAAAATAGGACAAACTTTGCGCGACTCTCGTTTGTTGCAGCATAATTTCGGACAACCAAATGTGGTACGGATTGGTTGTATTTCGCCAAGGTAAATCGCGTTTATTTTCTAAATACCACGTAATTAATGTCTTACTAAATATCATTGTTGAGTATTGGTTGGCAAAAATAAATCTTTATGTTATTAAATTTTAATCGTTTATAGTTGAATTATTCTTTTTTTAATTTATATATTTGCACTCTCAAAAAAATTAGATAAACTTAATTTATATATTAAAATGACAAAAGCAGATATCGTAGCTAAAATTGCTGACAAATTAGGCTTAGAAAAAGGAGATGTTCAAGCTACAGTTGAATCTTTTATGGATGAGGTGAAAAATTCATTAGAGACAGGTGATAATGTGTATTTAAGAGGTTTCGGAAGTTTTATTGTTAAAACAAGAGCTGAAAAAACAGGAAGAAACATTTCAAAAAACACAACCATCAAAATTCCTGCGCACAACATCCCAGCATTCAAACCTGCTAAAGTGTTCGTAGAAGGTGTAAAAACAAATAACGAAGCAAAATAATTTACTAATCAATAAAACTACAAAGTTATGCCAAGTGGTAAAAAAAGAAAAAGACATAAGGTAGCTACTCACAAACGTAAAAAAAGAGCGAGAGCTAACCGTCACAAAAAGAAAAAGTAGTTCTAAACTACTTTTTTCTTTTTAAACGTTCATTGAAATCGGTGATTTCGGAAATAAATACATTTTTAAATTTCGAAATCTGCCATCGGGTAAATTGCCTGTAAAAAAATGTTTAATCCATCCTCACAATTAGCATTGAGTCATTCGGTATAAATCATAGTCATCTTTTGTTTATGATCCGTTTTGTTGTGATTTCTTGCCAAAAAGTTGGGATAAAAATTTACACATGAATAAAGAATTAATTATTCGTACAAGTTCTGAAGCTGTAGATTTTGCCTTATTAAAAGATGGAAAACTAATTGAATTACACAAAGAAGAAGAAACAAGCAACTTTCAGGTGGGTGATATTTTTATTGCCAAAATAAGAAAACCGGTTGCTGGTCTGAATGCGGCTTTTGTAAATGTGGGTTTTGAAAAAGACGCCTTTTTACATTACCATGATTTGGGTCCAAATCTTGCTTCTCAATTGAAATTCATTAAACTTGTAAGCGCAGGTAAAATAAAAGATTTCTCCCTAAAAAATTTCCCTTTCGAGTCTGAGATTAATAAAGATGGTGCTATTGCCGATGTGCTTAGTGCAAATCAATCAATCTTAGTACAAGTGGTTAAAGAGCCAATATCAACCAAAGGGCCAAGAATAAGTTCTGAACTTTCTCTTGCTGGTCGATATATTGTTTTAGTGCCTTTTTCAGATAGAGTTTCGATTTCTCAGAAAATTGAATCCAAAGAAGAAAAAGATCGTCTAAAACGTTTGGTCCAATCGATAAAACCAAAGGGATTCGGTATCATTGTTCGAACAGTAGCCGAAGGCAAAAAAGTTGCAGAAATTGACAAAGACTTGCAAAATTTGTTGGACAAATGGACAGCAATGTGCAAGCGCATTCCGACAGCTCATCATCCGTCAAAAGTGCTAGGTGAATTAAATAGAGCATCCTCCATTTTAAGGGATGTTTTTAATGATACTTTTAGCGGAATTATTACTGATGATAAAGAGTTGTTAAACGAAACTAAGGAGTATTTGCAGCAAATTGCTCCAGGAAAAGAATCAATCGTCAAACTCTATCAGTCGAAAGACGTACCTCTTTTTGAGAAATATAGTATTGAACGCCAAATCAAAACTTCGTTCGGGAAAACAGTTTCAATGAGCAAAGGTGCTTATCTTATCATTGAACATACCGAAGCTATGCACGTCATAGATGTTAATAGTGGTAATCGTTCAAATAAAGCTGCCAATCAAGAAGATACGGCGCTTGAAGTGAATATGATAGCTGCTGCTGAGGTAGCTCGTCAGTTACGACTTCGTGATATGGGCGGAATTATTGTGGTGGATTTTATAGATATGCAAAATCCAGATAACCGCAAAGTCTTATATGATTTCTTGAAAGAAGAAATGAGTGACGATAAAGCAAAACACAAAATATTACCTCCAAGTAAGTTTGGTTTGGTCCAAATTACACGTCAAAGAGTCCGACCGGAAGTGAATATTAAAACTAAAGAAGAAGATCCAAACAATGAGCATGCAGAAGTTGATGCACCAATTGTTGTTATAGATAAGATAGCTTCGGATTTAGAAAGACTCGTTAAACAGCATAAAAAAATACGATTAAACGTACATCCTTTTATTGCTGCCTACCTTACCAAAGGTTTTCCATCAATACGTTCAAAATGGTTTTTTGAACATAAAAAATGGGTGAAAATTATACCTCGTGACGCTTACACGTATTTAGAATACAAGTTTTTAGATCAAAACGGTAATTCTATAGAAGATTAAAATTATCAAAAACCGCCTTGAGAAATCTTGGCGGTTTTTTTATTTATTGTTTAGAATGAGTAAAAATAACATAAATAAAGTGTGTTTTTGTAACGAAATACATATTTATAATTGTTATTTAACTTGCGCCCAATTATCTTTGTTGTTCTGATAAAACTATTCAAACAATATGCAAACAAATCAGTTGGATTTTCTGCCCATTTTGATGCAGGTGGGATTAGCAGTAGGTTTCGTGGGAGCTACGATCTTTATTTCAGGATTGTTAGGGCCTAAACGTCATTCAGCCAATAAGGATAAAAATTTCGAATGTGGAATTGAATCTGTTGGAAATGCTCGCGTACCGTTTTCTGTAAAATATTTCTTGGTAGCTATCCTTTTCGTGTTGTTTGATGTGGAGGTTATCTTTATGTATCCATGGGCTGTCAATTTCCGTGAAATGGGAATGGAAGGTCTAGCAAAAATGGGAATCTTCATGGCTTTGCTTGTGGTTGGTTTCTATTATGTGATCAAGAAAAAAGGATTGGAGTGGGAATAAAACGTGAAATTGAGATTTGCGGTCGAAGTATTGAAATCGGAGACCCAATGCCCAAAATCTAAATAATATGAGTGATTCTTCTAAATATAAGATGGCCGATGCTCCGGAAGGTTATGCCGGAGAAGGCTTTTTTGCTACAAAACTAAGTGATGTGGTGGGATTGGCTCGCGCTAATTCACTTTGGCCTTTGCCTTTTGCAACTTCTTGTTGTGGTATAGAATTTATGGCAACTATGGCATCGCATTATGATGTGGCACGATTCGGTTCTGAGCGTATGAGTTTTTCTCCTCGTCAGGCCGATATGCTTTTAGTAATGGGTACTATTGCCAAAAAAATGGCACCCATTTTACGTCAAGTATACGAACAAATGTCAGAGCCTAAATGGGTAATTGCGGTAGGTGCATGTGCTTCTTCAGGAGGTGTTTTCGATACCTATTCGGTATTACAAGGTATTGATAAAGTGATTCCGGTAGACGTTTACGTGCCTGGATGTCCACCAAGACCGGAACAAATCTTAGACGGAATCATGCGTTTACAGGAAATTGTGAAAAACGAATCGGTACGCCGTCGTAGTTCAGACGAGTATAAAGATTTATTAGGTTCTTATAACATCAAATAGTATGGCTTTAGAGAGCGCTGTAATTCAACAGAAATTAATTGAACAATTTGGGCTAAAAGTGTCTGATTTTGTACAACTACACGATATATTAACTTTTGAAGTGGCACCCGATGCTATTTTAGAAGTTATGAAATACCTTAAAGAAGACGAAGTACTTCGTTTTAATTTTCTAACCGACATTTGTGGTATTCATCATCCTGAATATGCAGAAGAGCGCCAATTTGCTGCTGTTTACCATATGCACAATTGGTTGGATAATGTCCGTATTAGAATCAAAAGCTTTTTACCAGCTTCAAATCCGGAAATTGATTCGGTTATCCCTTTGTTTTTAGGAGCTAACTGGATGGAGCGTGAAACCTACGATTTCTTTGGGATCATTTTTAAAGGTCACCCACAGTTGAAACGCATTTTAAATATGGACGAAATGACAGTTTTTCCAATGCGAAGAGAATTCCCGCTTGAAGACGGAGGACGTACTGATAAAGACGACCGTTTCTTCGGAAGAACACAACAAAATTGTTAATAAACCTGAAAACTTTACCCATGTCAGAGTTATTATTACCACCAGAACAACGTTACGCAAACGTCATCAATCAGAGAAGAAATGAAGACGGAAGCGAATTAACTATATTGAATTTAGGACCTACGCACCCTGCTACTCACGGTATCTTTCAAAATATCCTTTTAATGGATGGGGAAAGAATCTTGGATGGGGAAGGAACAGTGGGTTACATTCACAGAGCTTTTGAAAAAATTGCTGAAAATCGTCCTTTTTACCAAATTACCGTATTGACGGATCGTTTGAACTATTGTTCGGCACCAATCAATAATATGGGTTGGTGGATGACGTTGGAGAAAGCTTTAGGTATTGAAGTGCCTAAGCGTGTGCAATACATGCGTGTTGTCGTAATGGAATTGGCGCGTATTGCGGATCATATTATTTGTAATTCGGTTCTAGGTGTTGATACAGGAGCTTTAACAGGTTTCTTGTATGTGTTTCAGTTCCGTGAAAAAATCTATGAAATCTACGAGGAAATTTGTGGTGCCCGTCTAACAACGAATATGGGGCGTATAGGTGGTTTTGAAAGAGATTGGTCGCCGGCCGTGTGGACTAAAATTAATGCGTTCCTTGAAGAATTTCCTGGTGTTTGGCAAGAATTTGAAAATCTGTTGGTGCGTAACCGTATTTTTATGGACAGAACAATAAATGTTGGTCCTATTTCTGCTGAAAAAGCCATGAGTTACGGATTTACAGGTCCTAATTTACGTGCTGCAGGTATCGATTATGATGTTCGTGTTGCGCAACCATATTCTTCTTATGAAGATTTCGAATTTGATGTTCCTGTTGGAAAATCAGGTGACACATACGATCGCTTCTGTGTTCGTAATGCCGAAGTGTGGGAAAGTTTGAAAATTATCAAACAAGCTTTGGCAAAAATGCCTGAAGGCCCATTCCATGCTGATGTTCCAGAATATTACTTGCCTCCAAAAGAGGATGTTTATACTACAATGGAATCTCTTATTTACCATTTTAAAATTGTAATGGGTGAGGTTCCGGTTCCGTTGACTGAGGTGTATCACCCAGTTGAAGGAGGAAACGGTGAGTTAGGTTTCTATCTGATTACAGATGGTAGCCGTACGCCATACCGTTTACATTTCAGAAGACCGTGTTTTATATATTATCAAGCATTTAACGATATGGTTAGAGGTCAGAATCTATCTGATGCTATCGCAACCTTGTCAAGTTTAAATGTTATCGCTGGCGAATTAGACGCATAATGAGTATGGAAAAACATAATTTTAAACAAGAAATCAATATTACTCCTGAATTATTAGCTCGAATTAATGAGCTAACCAGTCATTATCCGGAGGATAAACGCAAATCGGCTTTAATTCCGGTATTACATGAAGTACAGGATGCTCACGATAACTGGTTGAGCTATGAATTGCAGGATAAAGTGGCTGAAATTTTAGGAATTTTACCCGTTGAAGTCTATGAAGTTGTATCGTTTTATACGATGTTTAACAGAAGACCAATCGGTAAATACATGTTTGAATTTTGTCAAACGTCATGCTGTGTAACACGCGGTGTGGAAAATTTAATGGATTACACTTGTGAGAAATTAGGTGTAAAAATTGGTGAGCCAACAGCCGATGGACTTTTCGAAGTGCGTGGAGTAGAATGTTTGGGCGCTTGTGGATACGCACCAATGTTACAGTTAGGTGATTTCTATCATGAAAATCTAACGAAAGAAAAAGTAGACCAGCTTATAGATGACTGTAAAGCAGGTAAAGTAACATTATTGGATAAATAGTGCTATGGGAAAAAAGATATTATTAGACAAAATCAATATTCCGGGTATTAAAACCTATGAGGTGTACCGTCAAAATGGTGGTTACGCTTCTGTGGAAAAGGCGTTGAAACAGATGACTCCCGATGAAGTTACTGAAGAAGTGAAAACTTCCGGAATCCGTGGTCGAGGCGGTGCTGGTTTCCCAGTAGGGATGAAATGGAGTTTTATCGATAAAAAATCAGGTAAGCCACGTCATTTGGTTTGTAATGCCGACGAGTCTGAACCAGGTACGTTCAAAGACCGTTATTTAATGGAATATATTCCGCATTTATTAATAGAAGGAATGATTACGTCAAGTTATGCTTTAGGAGCTAATTTGTCCTATATCTACATTCGTGGTGAATACATGTGGGTATATAAAATCTTGGAAAGAGCTATAGCCGAAGCTAAAGCTGCCGGTTGGTTAGGAAAAAATATTATGGGTTCTGGTTACGACTTGGAATTGTACGTTCACTGCGGTGCAGGAGCTTACATTTGTGGAGAAGAAACGGCCCTTATCGAATCATTGGAAGGTAAAAGAGGAAATCCTCGCATCAAACCACCATTCCCTGCTGTTCAGGGATTATGGCAAAATCCTACCGTGGTTAACAACGTGGAATCCATTGCTGCTGTGCCTTGGATTGTAATGAATACAGGTGAAGAGTATGCAAAAATAGGTGTAGGCCGTTCTACTGGAACCAAATTGATTTCTGCTTCAGGACATATCAAAAATCCTGGCGTTTACGAAATCGAGTTGGGCCTTTCTGTGGAAGAATTCATGAATTCTGATGAATATCTTGGCGGAATGTTGAATGACCGTCCTTTGAAAGCATTAGTGCCTGGTGGTTCTTCGGTGCCAATTTTACCTGCACATCTAATTTATAAAACGGCAAACGGTGAAGATCGTTTAATGACCTACGAATCATTATCGGATGGTGGATTCGCAACCGGATCAATGCTAGGGTCAGGTGGTTTCATCGTGTACAATGATACGACTTGTATTGTTCGTAATACATGGAATTTCTCACGTTTCTACCACCACGAATCTTGTGGTCAATGTACACCTTGCCGTGAAGGAACAGGATGGTTGGAGCAAATTTTGCACCGTATCGAAAACGGTCACGGTCGTGAAGAGGATATCGAGCTGTTATGGAGCATTCAATCGAAAATTGAAGGAAACACGATTTGTCCATTAGGTGATGCGGCTTCTTGGCCGGTAGCTGCGGCAATTCGCCACTTCAGAGAAGAATTCGAATACCATGTTCGTTTCCCTGAAAAAATTAAAAATAGAGATCACTTTGTTGCTGAACCTTTCGAAAAAGTTAAGCATTTAGTGGCAAAGCAAACAATATAAGTTGAGTTCAAAGTTGAAAGTTGGAAAGTTGAAAAGTCCCAAAAACTTTAAAAACATTCGAACTTTAAACATTCTAACAATATAGAGAATGAAAGTAACAATAGATGGTCAATCGATAGAAGTCGAACCAGGAACAACAATCTTGCAAGCTGCAAGAATGATTGGTGGAGAAGTAGTTCCACCAGCCATGTGTTATTATTCTAAATTAAAAGGAAGCGGAGGAAAATGCCGTTGCTGTTTGGTTGATGTTACCAAAGGAAGTGAGGCCGATCCAAGACCAATGCCTAAACTGGTTGCTTCTTGTGTAACAGGATGTCAGGATGGTATGGAGGTAGCCAGCAAAGCTTCACCTCGTGTTGAAGAAGCAAGAAAGTCGGTTACTGAATTTTTGTTGATCAATCACCCGTTGGACTGTCCGGTTTGTGATCAGGCAGGAGAGTGTGATTTGCAAAACCTAAGCTTCGAACACGGAAAATCACAAACACGTTTCATCGAAACCAAAAGAACTTTCGAACCGGAAGATATCGGTCCGAATATTCAATTGCACATGAATCGTTGTATTTTATGCCAACGTTGTGTTCAGGTAGCAGATCAGTTGACAGACAAACGTGTACATGGTGTAATGGATCGTGGTGATCACGCTAATATCTCGACTTGTATTTCCAAAGCTATCGACAATGAAATGTCAGGAAATATGATTGATGTGTGTCCTGTTGGTGCGTTGACTGACAAAACGTTCCGATTCAAATCGAGAGTGTGGTTCAGTAAGCCATATAACGCGCACAGAGATTGTGATAAATGTTGCGGGAAAACTACAGTTTGGATGTTTGGTAACGAAATTCAACGTGTTACGGGTCGTAAAGACGAATACCATGAAGTGGAAGAATTCATCTGTAATACGTGCCGTTTCGATAAAAAAGAGGTGAACGATTGGACTATTGAAGGACCTCGTACTTTCGAAAAAACTTCGGTAATCAACCGTAACAAATATGCGCTCAATACTCCAAAAGTGGAAATCAAAACAGAAGACCACATTCTTATCGGACGTGAGCAAGACCGTAAAAAAATTAGTATGGTAGATGTTCCTTTAAAGGACACTGAAAATTCAAAACAATAAGAAATGGACAGTGCAATTATCATAGAAAAAAGTATTTTTATTGTTGCAATATTCGCTATTACCATGTTAATGGCGATGTATTCTACATTAGCTGAGCGTAAAATCGCAGCTTGGCTTCAAGATCGTATCGGTCCAAACCGTGCAGGTAAAGGAGGTATTCTTCAACCACTTGCTGATGGTTTGAAACTTTTCGCCAAAGAAGAGTTTATGCCTGATACGCCTAATAAATTTTTATTCATCTTAGGACCAGCAATCTCTATGAGTATGGCACTTATTACTAGTGCGGTATTACCATGGGGAGATAAGTTGGAAATCGCCGGAAGAACGGTAATTCTTCAAGCTACAGATATTGATGTAGCGTTATTGTACGTTTTCGCTGTTTTGTCTACTAGCGTTTACGGAATCATGATTGGTGGATGGGCTTCGAACAATAAGTATTCGTTAATGAGTGCTTTGCGTGCCTCTTCTCAAATGATTTCTTATGAAGTAGCCATGGGATTGTCAGTAATTGCTTTGGTAATGATGACTGAAACATTAAGCTTAAGTGAGATTGCTGCTGGTCAAAAAGGAATGAACTGGAATGTGTTCTACCAACCGGTTGGTTTCTTAATTTTCTTAGTGTGTTCTTTCGCTGAAACAAACCGAACGCCTTTCGATTTAGCAGAATGTGAGGCCGAGTTAATTGGTGGTCACCACACAGAATATTCATCTATGAAAATGGGATTCTATTTGTTTGGTGAATACGCCGCTATGTTTATTTCATCAGCAATTTTGTCTATCCTTTATTTCGGTGCTTATAATTATCCAGGAATGGACTGGATGGCCGAAAATGCAGGGGTAAATATTGCCAATATATTGGGTATCGTTGTGTTGTTCGCGAAAATCTGTTTCTTCATATTCTTCTATATGTGGATTCGTTGGACTATCCCGCGTTTCAGATACGATCAATTAATGAACTTAGGTTGGAGAATGTTAATTCCTTTAGCAATTGCTAATATTGTGTTGACTGGAATTTTCATTATTATAGCTGATAAATACGTATAATAAAATGTCAATAGATACCATTTCATTATCAGGAAGAAAAAAAGAAGTCTCTAACAAAAAGATGACTTTCTTCGAAAGTTTGTACATAGTTGCCATCGCAAAAGGATTGGTAATTACGATCAAACACTTATTCAAAAGAAAAGTAACCATTAAATATCCGGAACAAAAACGTGAGTTCAGTCCGGTATATCGTGGACAACATATGTTAAAACGTGACGAGCAAGGACGTGAAAACTGCACCGCTTGTGGTATGTGTGCTGTTGCTTGTCCTGCTGAAGCCATTACCATGACGGCAGCTGAACGTAAACCTGGAGAAGAGCACTTGTACCGCGAAGAGAAATATGCTTCGGTATATGAAATCAATATGTTGCGTTGTATTTTCTGTGGTTTATGTGAAGAAGCTTGTCCAAAGGATGCTATTTACTTAACCGAATCGAAAGTAATTGTGAAATCGGCATCGAACAGAGAAGACTTCATCTACGGAAAAGATAAATTAGTAATGCCGCTTGAAATGGCGATTAAAAATTCTAAATCAGTTCACTAATATGTCGTTACTAACTATATTCTATATACTGGCTGCGGTAACTTTAGCTACCGGATTTATGACAGTAATCAGTAAAAATCCAATTCATAGTGCTATTTATTTGGTAATGTGTTTCTTCAGTATTGGAGGGCATTATTTACTTTTTAACGCACAATTCTTAGCATTGGTGCATATTATCGTTTATGCAGGAGCAATCATGGTATTGATTCTTTTCACAATCATGTTGATGAATCTTAACAAAGACAATGAACCCATTAAATCCAAAGCCTCAGTATTTGCTGCCATAGTTGCTTTCGGTATTTTATGCTACGTAATGTTGAAAGCTTTCATCAATGCTATGCCTAAGATTGATAACTATCAGTCTAGTGGACAAGATTTTCAATCGATTAAAGTTTTGGGTAAAGTATTGTTGAATGAATACATGGTGCCGTTCGAATTCGTTTCCATCTTGTTATTAGTAGCTATGATCGGTGCGGTATTATTGTCTAAAAAACAAAAAACAGTAGAGTAACATGGGAAATATACTGAATGAGATAGGTATTGAAAATTACATTTTTTTGAGTGTACTGTTGTTTTGTATTGGTGCTTTTGGAGTATTATACAGACGTAATGCAATCATCATGTTTATGTCAATCGAAATTATGCTAAATGCCGTAAATCTTTTGTTGGTGGCTTTTTCTACCTTACATCAGGATGCAGAAGGACAAGTGTTCGTATTCTTCTCCATGGCTGTGGCTGCTGCCGAAGTTGCAGTTGGTTTGGCAATTCTGGTTTCTATTTTCAGAAACACAGGTTCGATTGATGTTGATAATTTAAAGAATTTAAAAGGATAAATACTAATGGAGAAAAATGTAGCTTTAGTATTATTGTTAGCGCCGTTATTCGGATTTCTATTCAATGTTTTTGTAGGAAAGAAAGCTGGAAAAGGTATTGTAGGTGTAGTAGGAACCGTATCCATTTTGGTTTCGTTTCTTGCCACTCTGTTTTTCTTTTCCAAACTTAATGCAAATCCGGGTCAGCCCATAGTGGTAAATTTATTCCAATGGATTACTTTGGAAAAATTCAATGTTGACTTTTCTTTCTTGTTGGATCAGTTGTCGGTATTGTGGTTATTATTCGTAACCGGCATCGGAACTTTAATCCATATGTATTCGGTGAGTTATATGCATGATGACGAAAACATGCACAAATTCTTTGCTTACCTTAATCTATTCGTATTCTTCATGATTACGTTAGTAATGGGAAGCAATTTGTTGATTCTTTTCATCGGATGGGAAGGCGTTGGATTATGTTCGTATCTATTAATCGGATTCTGGTATAAAAACCAAGACTATAATGATGCAGCTAAAAAAGCATTCATAATGAATCGTGTGGGTGACTTAGGTCTGTTAATCGGTTTGTTCATTCTGGCATTCGTTTTCGGTAGCTTGGATTATCAAGTGATCGCTGCAAATGCTTCTGATCTAAAAATTATAGCAAATAATGAAGGTTTGATTGCATTAGCGGCACTTTGTTTATTCATTGGTGCAACTGGAAAATCAGCTCAAATTCCTTTGTATACATGGTTGCCTGATGCGATGGCGGGACCTACCCCAGTTTCGGCGTTAATCCACGCTGCTACGATGGTAACAGCAGGTATCTTTATGGTGACAAGAATGCACTTCGTATTCGATTTGGCACCACAAGTTCAAGACATCATCGCCATCATAGGAGCAGCAACTGCTGTGTTAGCGGCTTCGATTGGATTGGTTCAAAACGACATCAAAAAAGTATTGGCATATTCTACTGTTTCTCAACTAGGGTTAATGTTCTTGGCTTTAGGTTTGGGAGCTTATGAAGTTGCCGTTTTCCACGTAATCACGCATGCTTTCTTTAAAGCTTGTTTGTTCTTAGGTTCTGGATCGGTAATCCACGGATTGCACGGCGAACAGGATATGCGTAACATGGGTGGTTTGCGTAAAGCAATGCCTATCACTTTTTGGACAATGATGATTTCCACTTTGGCAATCTCGGGTATTTTCCCATTGTCTGGTTTCTGGTCTAAAGATGAAATTTTAATGACAGCCTACCACGGAAATACTGTGTTATGGGTAGTGGGCTCAATCGCTTCTATCATGACGGCTTTCTATATGTTCCGTTTAATGTATTTGACATTCTTCGGAGAATTCAGAGGGACAGAAGAACAGAAGCATCATTTGCATGAAAGCCCAGCTTTAATTACGATTCCATTGGTGATTTTAGCAATCCTTGCTGCAGTAGGTGGATTAATCAGTCTACCTGGGAATAGTTGGTTGAATCATTATTTAGCACCTTTATTCAAAAAAGCTCATGAGGCGCATCATTTGGATGGAACAGCTTATGCCTTAATGGGTATTGCAACTGTAGGAGCTTTAATCGGAATTGGAATTGCTTATGCGAAATACATCAAAAAAGCAGAGGTTCCGGCTAAAGACGAAGATATCAAAGGAATTGCTTCGGTTTTATATAACAAATACTATGTAGATGAAGTGTATGACGCTTTATTTGTTACTCCATTGAAACGATTATCACACTTCTTTAGAAACTACTTCGAAGTAGCGTTCTCTGAAGCGGTTTTCGGATTCGGTAAAATTGCAGCCGCAATGGGAACACAAGGGAAAGCAATTCAAAACGGAAGCATCGGGTTTTACCTTTTGGCTTTTGTTATTGGAGTAGCGTCGATTTTAATTTGTCTATTTTTAGTTTAATAATTACGCATAATGAACGTATCAATTATACTCATTTTATTATTGTTTGGAGCTCTGGCAACGTATTTTTCCGGAGACAAATTGGCTAAATCGGTAGCTTTTATGGTAAGTTTGGCTGCTTTTGCTGCTTCAATACTTATTTTGAATCAACACAATGCCGGTGTCAATTCTAACTTTGTTTTCCATTGGATTTCAAACCCAAACATTTTCCTTGCTTCTAAAGTAGACGGATTGTCTATTGCAATGGTACTTCTTACAACCGCACTAACCGCCTTGATTATATTGTCTTCCTTCGGGAATCAATACAAAAACAGTAAAACATTCTACGCATTAGTATTGTTCATGGCCTTTGCAATGGTTGGAACTTTTATTAGTGCAGATGCATTCTTGTATTATATCTTTTGGGAATTGGCGTTATTGCCTATTTACTTTATCGCTCTAATCTGGGGTAATGGCGATGCTGAAGAACGTAAAAGAGCAATCATTAAATTCTTTATCTACACATTGGCAGGTTCTTTGTTCATGTTAGTAGCTTTCATTTATCTGTTCCAAAAAGCGGGTAGTTTGATGATAGGTGATTTGTATTTATTACAGTTAACAGAGCAAGAACAATTCTGGATTTTTGGTGCTTTCTTTTTAGCTTATGCCATTAAGATTCCTATTTTCCCTTTCCATACTTGGCAGGCAAATACTTATCAAATGGCACCATCTGTAGGTACCATGTTGTTGTCGGGTATTATGTTGAAAATGGGATTGTACAGCGTAATTCGTTGGCAATTGCCTTTAGCGCCTTTGGCTGCTAAAACCTATATGAATATTTTCTTGGCATTAAGTATTATTGGTGTGGTGTATGGTTCAATCGTTGCGCTAAAACAACATAACCTAAAAAAATTATTAGCCTATTCCTCTTTGGCGCACGTTGGATTGATTGCAGCGGGTGCTTATACTTTGTCTATTGACGGTTTGAGAGGTGCAGTACTACAAATGATTGCTCACGGTTTTGTAGTGGTAGGTTTGTTCTTTGCTGTAGAAGTGATTGAAAGAAGATTGCATACGCAGGAAATTGCTCAAATGGGCGGTATCCGAATTCTAGACAATAAATTCGCTTCTATGTTTATGATTGTGATGTTGGCTTCTGTAGCTTTACCATCAACGTTCAATTTCATTGGTGAGTTTACCTTGTTGTACAGCTTGTATAATGTGAATATTTGGTTCGCAGTAATTGCCGGAACTACGATCATACTTGGTGCAGTTTATATGTTGAAAATGTTCCAAAATGTAATGTTAGGTGAAGCGAATGCGAAACCTTTCGCATCAATATCCGTTCAGGAAACTGTAGTGTTTGTTGTAATTATTGCTGTTTTATTGTTTTTCGGTTTGTACCCAAAACCAATCAATGACTTGATTACACCGGCTTTACAGGAAATTGTAGCCAAGATTAATTTTAATTTAAATATGTAATTTCTGAAGTGAATTCAGATTTATAATAGAGAAAGAATGAATACATTAATAGCGATATCAGGATTAGGAGTCATCAGCCTTATAGCCGAAATTTTTAACGGGAGAAAAATTATTGTTCCAGTTGCAATTGTTGGGTTGTTAGCTATTTTAGGATACAATGTTTGTGAACAGAATGCGTATGGCTTTTTCTTCAACAACATGATAGTTGTTGATAAGTTTTCTGTCGCATTTACAAGTTTATTTATTGTAATCACTGTTTTCTTGATTGCGCTGAGTCAAGAGTTTTACAAAGACAGACCAACAACTATTTCTGATTTTGTGGCCATCAAAATATTCTTGTTGGCAGGTGCTGTAGCAATGGTGTCTTTCGGAAACTTGGCGATGTTCTTTTTAGGTATCGAAATCTTATCGGTAGCTCTATATGTGCTGGCAGCAAGCAAAAGAATGGACTTACGTAGTAACGAAGCAGGAATGAAATACTTCTTAATGGGTTCTTTTGCTTCAGGTATCATCCTTTTTGGTATAACACTTATTTATGGTGCAACGGGTACTTTTGATGTAATGTCAATCTATCAAATTACGCACTCAACAACCTTTCCATTATGGTATTACTTAGGTATCACCATGTTGTTAATTGGTATGTTATTTAAAATAGCCGCAGTTCCTTTTCATTTTTGGGCTCCGGATGTATACGAAGGCTCTCCTGCTTTAACCACGGCTACAATGAGTACTTTGGCTAAAGTAGTTGCTATGACAGCGCTTTACAAATTGGTCGTAATTTTATTGCCTTCTCAAACGTATGCCTTCCAATTGATTATTGTTGTGGTTGCCGCGTTATCAATGATTGTCGGGAATATCATGGCACTTCGTCAGAATAATGTGAAACGTATGTTTGCCTTTTCAGGAATCTCTCATGCCGGATTCATGGTGTCAACCTTGTTGATTTCAAACGATTCCGCCAATGTTTTATTCTATTACGCTACAGCGTATACTATTGCTGGTTTAGCATTCTTTGCGGTGCTTTTATATGTAACAAGCGAAAAGAAACATGAAACAATTGATAGTTTTAATGGTTTTGGGAAATCACATCCATTATTAGCTTTAGTAATGACTGCTTCATTGTTATCCATGGCAGGTATTCCAATTTTATCTGGTTTCTTCGCAAAATTCTTCTTGTTGAATCAATTGGTGCAAACGGGTTGGTTGGTACTAGTTATCATCGCTATTATAGCCTCTATTATAAGTGTGGGATACTATTTCCGAATCATTTTAGCAATGTATACCAAAGAAGAAGAAGGTCAAATGGCACCGATGCCTATAATTTATTATATCGTTGCGGTAATCGCATTTGCAGCTACATTAATAATTGGTGTTTATCCAAGTGCTGTTTACAATTTACTAGGTTAATATTATTTTAAATATTCTAAAGGCGCTCCTTGAGCGCCTTTTTTATTCCCATGCCATAGAATATTTACTTTTTTAACATGATAATGTATATTTGCCAAAATTTTCCTATGAAACTTTCTGTAGTATTCGCCTTCTTATGTATTCCTTTTGTAGCTTTTTCTCAAAGTAATACGCTGAATCATTCCGAATATCTTGTCTTGCGAGATAAGATCAAAGGTATGTTAAACACTAGTGCGGATAGCGCATTCGTCTATGCTGTCAGAATGGAAAAATCAAATAACAGTGCCCATAAGGCATTTGCTTATGGTGCAAAGTCCTATTTGCTACAATATAAAGGGGATAGTATTGCCTCCAAAGCCAATGCTTCTCTTGCTTTCAAGTATCTTAAAAGTGTACCGGCTGGCATTGAAAAGGACAGACTCGAAAGTTACCTTTTAAATTATAAAGGGCTTTCCGAATGGAAAAGAGGCAACCTCAATGAGGCATTACTTTCGTATTATCAAGGTAAAAAGTTGTCCCAAAAAATTGGCGATATCATTCAGGAAATCAAATTTTATAACAATATCTCTTCTATCTATAATGATATCAAAAATTATCGGCTTGCCATAAAAACAGCAAGAGAATCCGATCGCTTAACCGATGCTAATTTTCATCTTTACGATACCAAAAAATACAATCAGAGCAAAACAACCGTAAGTTATAAACTAGCTTCTTTCTATGATAATGAGTACTTTATTCATGAAAATAATCGTGTTTTGCTGGATTCAGCCGAGTATTATTACAAACGTACATTGGTGTATTCTGATCATACAGTGACCAATAATACGACTGCCAAATTAAATTTGGGTAAAATTTATAACTACAAAGGCGATTTTATTCAAGCTGAAAAAATATACCTTGGATTGTTGAAAATGAACAAAGAGGGCTTAACTCAGGATAACTTCAAATACCTTAACTTGAATCTGGGAGAGCTTTATTTTAAGCAAAAAAAATACCAAGAAGCGCTAAGATGTTTCCAACAAGTAGATTCAGTGCATGTCATCAACGCTAACAGTCCTGTAGCATTCAATTGTTCTAATTATTTTCAGGCGAAAATCTATAATCTTTTGAAGAATCATGAAAAAGCATTGGAACATTCCAAGATTTTTCTAGTCAATTATGATGCTACCGAATCGAAATTGTTGCAGGAAGCCTTGGAGGTTAATTTTAGTGTCGGTAAAAAGCAATCGATTCAAGAAATTCAGGAAATCGAACGCAATAATGGGAATTATATCTTTTGGAAAAGAATAGTGTTTGCTTTAACCGTAATGTTGGTTATTCTTTTAATAGGTTTTCTGATTTGGAAAAACCACCAAAAGAAAAAGGACAATCAGAAGGCAATGTTGCTTATCGAAGAATTCAAACGCCAAATCGAAAAGAGTCAAAATAAATCTGAAAAGGAGGTGCTTCCCAAAAGAGAAAGCGCTACATTAAGTATAGATGAGGAAAAAGAAGATTTGATCGTTAAAAAATTGACGGAACTAGAAGAGAAAAAAGTGTTCCTAAACCAAGATTTTACGCTGCAATTTGTGGCCAAAAAGATCAAAACAAATACGGCTTATTTGTCTCATGTAGTCAATAAACGTTTTGGAAAAAGTTTCAGCGAGTATGCCAACGAATTGAAAATTAATTATGTGATTAATGAATTGATCACTAATCCAACGTATCGCAAATATTCTACACAAGCCATCGCCGAAAGTGCCGGCTTTAAAAAAGCAAACTCTTTTACAATTTCTTTCAAAAAAAGAACCGGATTAACTCCGGTTCAGTTTGCAGATAAAATTGAATCTGATTATTACGTTTAATTATGGATTGGTAATAAAATCCGGTGTCGGATCTATAAAACCTTTTCTTGGTGGTGGTGGTGGGTCTTGTGGTGCCGTTGGATCGTTAGTGTCTCCAGGGTCTCCTTGTGGAGGTACAGTCGTGCCTCCTCCTCTAACATGAAGCATTGCTAACCGGTTTACTGCCGCCGTAGTAAAGTCGGATAAGGTTGGTTTTTTTTTGTTCATCGGAATAAGTTTTAATGTGTCAAATGTAACGCAATTGTTGTTTGTAATCTGCAATTGAATCAATATGTCTTTTCGTACATTTTCTTTTTTTTGTTACTAGTATGTTTTTCATTGAATTGCGCTATTTTAGAGCCTGTTTTAATTTATAAATTATGGGAGTTATAATTTATAAAAAGTTGAAATGCTCCTTTTTTTTTCTTGCTAAACTCACCAATATTTGCCTTGGAATTCAAAACAAAATGGCATTTTAAAAATCTGAATTCATTTAAAAAAAATCTCTTGATCAAGGCAGACATAACATCCAAGTGTCTTTAAATGTTTGGAGTTTGAACCAATTAAAACGAACTAATTATGTTACAAAACATCATGAAATTAGACGGAGCTGAAGGCTTGTCTAAAAAAGAACAATTGAATATCTCTGGTGCTGGTAAAACACCTCCTTCTTTATGTGCAGAACCACTACTACTTTGCTCTAATGAAAGAACATACGATCCATGCGCACCATTTTCTCCAACTAATTATCCTTGTTAATTCTGGAAGCTATGTTAAAAAACATTTTACAATTAGACGGAGCCGAAGGCTTGTCTAGAAAAGAACAATTGAATATCTCTGGTGCAGGAAGAACACCTCCTTCTTTATGTGCAGAACCAGCGCAATGGTGTAATGCTGATAGATGGTACGATCCTTGTGCACCTATAAGCAAATACAACTATCCTTGTGGTGACTAATATGCAATGTTAATTGTATAATAAGGTTATTGATTATTGAAAGCCTCTTTCTATAGAAAGAGGCTTTTTGTTTTCTTTTGGATCAGTCAATCGCACCTGTTTTTTATGTCTCTTTTCGTAAAAAGTGACTTTTCCGTTTGTATCCTACCAGTATAATCGCATTCTAATGTTTCCTTCTAGTGCTTTTACCTGGCTTTTTGGGAAACGACTTTTTTTTCTTCAATCCGCTTGTAAGCGGCTTCTTACAATACAAAACAAGGGTATACAATTTACAAATTGTCACAACTACCGTTTTTTTATCTCCTAAAAAGATCAAATATTTGACATCAGTATTGCAATCCTTAATTCATTGTTATCAGCTATTTTTAAGGATTGAATACAAGTTAGTAGTAATTAGATTGCACAACTTTCATAGCAGTTCGCTGTTTGAATCATAAAAATATTCCAGGCCAAGGATCAGACATAGTTCCCAAATGTCTTTAAATAGATTGGGTGTTTGTAAAATTTAAACTAAAAAAACATGTTAAAAAGCATTTTAAAATTAGAAGGAGCTCAGGAATTAAACAATGACGCTCAAAAAGGAATCATGGGTGGAGCAGGTTGTAGCTCGAATCCATTAAGAGTTTGTCCTCCGGTTTACATCAAAGGTGCTGATTTCTGCTGTTATAAATTCGATCAGATTTCATAAAATCCTAACCAATGCGTTACTTGCAAACTTTATACTGTTAAAGTAGTCAAGTAATGGTGTAATTGAATCAAGGCTGTCTGAAAGTAATTCAGACAGCCTTTTTGATTGTTGTGTTTTCATTTTTCTTGCATCCCATCGAAATTATTTGCCTTTCATCCGATTATAGGTAGCGAATGGTATTTTGTAAGAATTTTGGCACAATGTTGGTTAGCTCATAAATCTATTAATTTAAAACTATTAGTTATGAAATCATCAACAGAAAACAGTTATGGAGCCCGAATCGGGAATGCGGAAAGTTTAGTAACCGCTCTACAAGGCTTCAACAACTACCAATCACCCAAACCCGAATTGAGTATCGAAGGCTTCCGAAACCTAATTAACGATCTCAAAAACCAAAACACCCAAATCGCTATCCACAAACAAAATTACTCCCTGGCGGTCGAAGCCAGAGTTAAAATCTTCGAAAAAGACCAATATTCTGTTAGCCGAATTCTTTCTCCTATCAATGCCACCGTGAAAGTAAATTTTGGTAAAGAAGCTAAAGAGGCGACTAACGTTGCTGGTATCATTGCTAAAATAAGAGGTTCTATCAGCAGAACAATAAAAAGCACCGAAGGGAATTTTGTAAGCCAATCCCAGCAGTCGTACAACTCTAAAATTCAGTTCTTTGCCGATTTGATTGCAAATCTTTCGACCTTCGAAAATAATTATGCGCCAAGCCGTAACGAACTATCCATCGTAAATCTTAACCGATTGTATGAAAATGCAGTTAACACCAATAATGCTGTAATGGATGCTTATTCACTGTTTATCCGTAATAATGACATAAGGGTAGATGCTTATGAGGTTATATCCAAAACAGCAACTATGATTAAAGAAAATGTAAAGGCTCAATATGGTTTCAATTCAAGCGAATATAACTTGGTCAAAAAACTGAAGATTTAAACATTTTTATTTGATTGTGATGCATCTCCCTGTGCTACTGATAGTATTTGGGAGATGTTTTTTTTATAGGTTGTTTTATGCCGAAATATATTCGGTTGTTGTTTGGCCTTGTAATTTTCTTGAAAAGTGAATATTGCCGCTTGTGGAGCCTCGATTGCTGCTTGTGGAGCCTCGATTGCTGCTTGTGGAGCCAATGTTGTTGCTTGTGCAGTCTCGATTGCTGCTTGTGAAATGGATAGTACTGCTTGTGGAACTTCGATTGCCGCTTGTGGAATCAATATTGCTGCTTGTGGAGCCTCGGTTGTCTATTGTGAAGACAATATTGCCGTTAGTGAAGCCACTATATTTTATTGTGGAGCCAATATGTTTTATTGTTGTATCTTAATTGTTTTAAGATGCAGGTGCTATACACTAAGTAATAGGTGCTAGTTACTAAGTACTAAGTACTCTTTACTAATCACTAGTCACTCAATTCCTGTTTTCCTCTTTCAGCTTCGCTATTTTAGAATCAATAACTTCAATGTCGTATTCAATATCAGAAATCGTGTTTTTGTAATTGTTGTATTCCTTATACGCGCCCCAAATAAAAATGATACAAAAGAATGTGCCTACAAAAAAAATATAGTTTTCTCGGCCCACTGTTTCAGGGATGCTCTTACCTCTGCCTCTGCTTGGCATAATAGAAAGTAGAAGGGTGGTGAAAATAAAAACAGGTAGGGCAACAAACAATTTAATCAGGAGTTTGTACTTAGTTCCTTTATGTTGTGCTAACGCTTCCTGTAGATCTCTTTTGTCTTGTTCTAATTGCAGTAAGTCACGCATTTTATTTTCTTTGTTTTTAAGAACCAAAACAAGTTATGAACTCATAACTTATAACTCATAATTCATAACTTCTACAGGTTATCCGAAGCAAACCACTCCGCAAACGAAGTCTCGGTCTCTTGTAAACGTAAAGAATGTAGCTTAACACTTTCCGGAAGTCTTTTCTGAATCTTTGCAGCAAAGTCAATCACCATGTTTTCACTGGTTGGCTGATAATCCACTAAAATAACATGATGTCCGCGTGTTTTTAATTCGTTGGCCAATTCAATGTGTGGAGTAGTAGCATTGAATACCGTAGCGTGGTCGAATACGTCCACAATATCTTCCTTAACGATCTTCTTTAAATCTGAAAAATCAATTACCATTCCGTACTTTACATTCGTACGATCGGTTATAGGAGTACCAATTACCGTTACCGATAGTTTGTAACTGTGACCGTGTACATTTTTACATTTACCGTCATAACCGAATAGGGCATGACCGGTTTCAAAATTAAACTGCTTGGTAATACGTATTTTACTCATGATATAAATATTGATGCAAAGGTATAAAAAAAGAAAGCGTCCGCAAATACGGACGCTTTATACTTTATGTTCTGTAAAGACTATGCTTCAAATGGAACTACAGAAACGAATGATTTGTTATCACCTTTCTTCTGGAATTTCACAACACCGTCAACTTTAGCATGTAAAGTGTGATCTTTACCCATGTAAACATTTTCACCTGGATTGTGTTTAGAACCTCTTTGTCTTACAATGATATTTCCAGCAATAGCTGCTTGACCACCATAAATCTTAACACCTAAGCGTTTCGATTCTGATTCTCTACCATTCTTCGAACTACCGACACCTTTCTTGTGAGCCATGATGTTTTGGTTTTATAAGTTAATATTATTCTTGCGTATCTTCTTTTTTGGCTTTAGTAGCTTTTTTCTTTGGAGCTGCTGCTTCCTCAGTTACTGCTTCTGCTTTTGGAGCTGCTTCCTTCTTAGGAGCTGCTTTCTTAGCACCTGCTGCTACGATACCCTCAACAATAATCTGTGTTAATGATTGACGGTGACCATTTCTCTTTTTGTAACCTTTTCTTCTTTTCTTTTTGAAGATGATTACTTTGTCTCCTTTTAAGTGTTGTAACACTTTAGCTTCTACTGAAGCACCTTCTATAGCTGGGGCGCCTAAAGTAACGTTTCCGTTATCGTCTAATAAAAGAACTTTGTCAAAAGAAACTTTTGAACCTTCTTCACTAGCCAAACGGTGAACATACACTTTTTGGTCTTTGCTTACTTTGAATTGTTGCCCTGCTATCTCTACGATTGCGTACATAACAATAATGTTTATTAAAATTTTAAGTGCGCAAATATACAACTTTTTATTATATAGACAACTTTGTTTGATAAAAATAATGGTAGACTACTGATTTCGAGTATTTTTAACCCAATTTTCATTTTCAAATCTTTCAATTTACCTTTGTGGCTCAAATATTACACCATGATTCTTACCGATACACACACCCATTTATATTCTTCTCAATTTGCCGATGACCGTGCTGAAATGATTCAGAATGCCATCGATAAAGGAGTTACTCGCTTTTTTATTCCAGCCATCGATTCTTCTTATGCGCAACGAATGTTCGACTTGGAAGCGCAATATCCTAATAATGTCTTCTTGATGATGGGACTGCATCCTTGTTATGTAAAGGAAAATTATCTGGAAGAACTGGCTTTCGTAGAGGAACAGTTCGCTCAAAGAAAGTTTTTTGCCGTCGGTGAAATCGGAATTGATTTGTATTGGGATAAAACAACTTTGGATATACAGAAGATCGCTTTCCAACGCCAAATTCAATTGGCGAAAAAATACAAACTGCCTATTAATATTCATTGCCGTGATGCTTTTGACGAAATCTTTGAAGTGCTGGAACTGGAAAAAGGTGACGATTTGTTCGGAATCTTTCATTGTTTCTCGGGCGATTTGGAACAGGCGCAAAAAGCAATTGGCTACGGAATGAAGTTGGGTATCGGCGGTGTGGTGACTTTTAAAAACGGTAAAATCGATCAGTTCTTAGCGCAAATCGATATCCAGCATATTGTTCTGGAAACCGATTCGCCTTACTTGGCTCCTGCTCCTCACCGCGGGAAACGTAACGAAAGTGCGTATGTAACTTTGGTGGCGCAAAAGTTGGCCGAAATCTACCAACTTCCTATCGAAGAAATCGCTCGAATCACTACCGAAAACGCAAAAGCCGTTTTCGGAATATAACGCTGCCTTTACAAAGGTTTCAAAAATTATTCGTTCATTTGTAGTAGTAATTATTCTGGAAATGTCAAAATTCGATGCCATTCGACCTTATTATGATGCCGAAGTAAATCAGGCCATTCAAAACGGAATCAATCATCCTATCATGAAAGCGATGATGCAGTTCACGTTCCCTGATGTTGATGAAGAAGTTTGGAAAGCGCAGTTGAGAAAAACACACTCAATACGCGATTTTCAATGCAACTTTATTTATGAATCCATTCAAAAAGTACTACAGAAAAGTTCTGACGGTTTAACTACTTCAGGCTTCGAAAAACTGGAACCGAATACCGCTTATTTGTTTATCTCCAACCATCGTGATATTATATTGGATACTTCGTTACTCAATATCGCACTATTCGATTACGGTTTGGTAATGACGGCTTCAGCTATTGGCGATAATCTGGTGAAAAAGGACTTCTTACGTTCGTTGTCCCGCTTGAACCGAAACTTTGTAGTGCAACGGGGTTTGTCACCAAGAGAATTACTACAAAGCTCTCACTTAATGTCGGAATATATCGAACAATTGTTGCTTCGTGAAAACCGTTCGGTTTGGATTGCCCAACGCGAAGGAAGAACGAAAGATGGTAACGATGCCACGCATTCGGGAGTGTTAAAAATGTTATCCATGGCTGCTGCCGGTAGAGATGTGATTGATTATTTTAAGAAAATTAAGATTGTGCCGATTTCCATTTCGTACGAATACGATCCTACCGATGCATTAAAAATGCCACAGTTAATGGCAGAAGCGAATAATGAAGTGTATATCAAAAGTTCCAATGAAGACTTTAATAATATCTTGCGTGGTGTCTTAGGACAAAAAAGAAGAATTCATATCCATGTTGGTGATGTTTTGGATAAGGAGTTGGATGCTATTAAGGAAGAACATTTGAATACAAATAAACAAATTCAGTCTTTAGTCCAATTGATTGACGACTCTATATTACAATCGTATCGTTTATGGCCTACCAATTTTATCGCCTACGATATTTTAAATAATACAACTCGTTTCCAAGATAAATATACAGACCAGGAAAAGTCGTTGTTCCAACGTCGTTTGGATATGCGTATCGACAAACAGAATCAACAAATGTATGAAAGTTTCCTAGCGATGTATGCGAATCCTGTTGTCAACAAATTAAAGTACCATGACAACCTCTAATCCAACTATTTTATTGATTTATACCGGTGGAACCATTGGTATGGTTAAGGATTTTGAAACAGGTTCTTTAAAAGCATTCAACTTTAATAAATTACTGAAAAGTATTCCGGAACTGAAGTTGTTGGATTGTGAAATTGCAACGGTGTCTTTTGATACACCAATTGATTCGTCCAATATGAATATTCAGGAATGGGTGAAGATAGCTTCGATTATTGAAACCAATTATAACGAATACGATGGATTTGTGGTGCTTCACGGTTCTGATACGATGTCGTATTCAGCTTCGGCCTTGAGTTTCATGCTTGAAAATTTGGGTAAACCTGTTGTTTTTACCGGTTCACAATTGCCTATTGGTGATTTGCGTACCGATGCCAAAGAGAATTTGATTACTGCGATACAGGTGGCTTCGCTACAGCATAAGGGAAAACCAGTAATTGCTGAAGTTTGCCTCTATTTCGAATACAAACTCTATCGCGGAAACCGTACTACGAAGATCAGTGCCGAACATTTTAATGCATTTACGTCACCCAATCTGCCTTGTTTGGTAGAGTCCGGTGTGCATTTGAAAGTAAATGAAGAAATTCTGTTGAAGGCCAATGGGAAGCCACTCGATGTACATACGCAATTTGATGATAATGTTGCGGTGGTAAAGTTGTTTCCTGGAATCAATCAAAATGTCATGAAAGCGCTGCTTTCTGCTCAAAACTTGAAAGGAATTGTACTGGAAACGTATGGTGCAGGTAATGCGCCAACCGAAGATTGGTTTGTAGATTTGTTAGCCGATGCAATCCGCAAAGGAATATATGTGGTTAATGTAACACAATGTTCAGGTGGTAGCGTAAACATGGGGCATTATGAAACCAGTTCTCAATTGAAACAAATTGGTGTGATTTCTGGTCAAGATATTACTACAGAAGCGGCCATTACGAAGTTGATGTACTTGTTAGGGCAAAATGTAGCGCCATCGGTTTTTAAAACCATATTTGAAACTTCTTTACGTGGTGAGATGAATTAATTCGTTTTGTCCTTTTTTTTCTGAAAAAAAATAGATTTCTTTGCAATCCCATAATAGAGAGGTGTCCGAGTGGTTGAAGGAGCAAGCCTGGAAAGTTTGTATGTGGGTAACTGCATCGAGGGTTCGAATCCCTTCCTCTCTGCAAAGTAAAAGCCTGACGTAACAGTCAGGCTTTTTTGTTTCCGGAATGTGATGAAAGTTTTACTTTCTAAAGCATCCAGGGAACAAAAAAGTTGGTGGCTTTGAAAAAGCTACTTGTTTTGACTTTGTGTTTTTTACTTTTTCAGGGATGAACGTAGTTACTCCCTTCCTCTCTGCAAAGTGAAAGCCTGACGTAATTGTCGGGCTTTTTTGTTTTCCTGATTGGAATGTTTTACTTTAAGTGTTTTGGGCTATGGGGCATGAATGGTTTTGTATTTGCTAGGAATGGAGGTAAGACTTGCAGTGTGTGTTTTTGTTTTGCATAAATGGCATATACACGACATATATCAAACTTGTCTGTTACTGTTATTCCAGATTTACTAGAGAGGTAATGCAGTTGACTATTTTAAGAGTAAGAATAAAAAGAAGAGGTTTGAAAGAAGAGGTTTTTAAGGTTTGAAGTTTTCTTTTACTACTGATTTAAATTTACATTGTTTGTTTAGTTTTGTTCTTTAATTCGGAAAAAAAATGAGAGTCTGTTATACAGGAATTGTTCAATAGGAATGGATTTGAATTTGATGGAGGTAATTGATTTTCATAGTGGTTTTGAAGGCGAAAATGAGATTGTGCTCTCATTTGTTAACGGGAATGAGATTGTTGCTTTCAGGATGTGGGAAACCTATTTCGGGTATCTTATCAAAGCAATTCAAGTTCAGGATTACATGCATTTGCTCAATACTTTTTTTCGATTTATAACACTTCGGTAGGTGGCTGGTATGATCAGGATGAGTGGGAGGTTGTCGATGTGAATTTGTTTAGGAGCCAGTTAGTATCTGTAGATGTAACTCAACTGGAGAGTGCTGAGAGCGATATACTGAATCTTTTTACTGTCTCTTCTGAATACTCCTCAAAAGAATGAATTAAGAATCTTTATTTCATTACAATAAAGTTTGTAAAAGTAAAATGTATTATGGAAAAATATACCGATAAAATTGTAGTTGGTCTTCTTGTGATTTTTATGTTTATGTTTGTTGGGGAAAAAGATTACTGCAACGTAGAGGCAGGCAAAAAT
Organism: Flavobacterium sp. GCM10023249; assembly: GCF_042653365.1. NCBI lineage: Bacteria > Pseudomonadati > Bacteroidota > Flavobacteriia > Flavobacteriales > Flavobacteriaceae > Flavobacterium > Flavobacterium sp. GCM10023249. The sequence goes on along the minus strand of NZ_JBHSHZ010000006.1, from coordinate 274,811 downwards.
GAAAAGTGCACCATAGGTAAATATGTTGCCCGTGACAGATCTGGGAAAAACCCATCTAATTACTTTTCATATTATATAAATGGCACAAAATACAGAGCTGATGGTGGGGACGGTCCTAATGGTTTTTACTATAGCAGTATTAGGAAATTTTTCAGAATTTTGTATTCAGAGGTGGATCCCAGAAGTGTACGTCCGATGTATTGTGAAGAAGTGACGGATACTACAGAACTATTAAAAGCTGGATTCAGTATGAACGAGATTTTAAACAAGCAGGAGATTGATTTGTTTCCATAGCTAAAAAGAAACGATACTAAGAATTACGAATCAGCGTTATCGGTTTTTTGTGAAGTAGCACGGATTACATCCGAGTGAAGCGAACTGATGAAGTAAATCAGCACTATCGGGATTTTTTGACGGATCCTGCCAATCAATAAATTTATAATTTTTTAAGTGGAAATGATTAAAAAAAGTATATCTCTTATTTTAGTTTTTGGGATTCTTTATTTTGCTTATTTTTTAATGCGTGAGCATAGCGACAGAATTCAAAAAGAAATCCAGGAGAATAAGGTATGCAGTGTGGGGATGGTTTTTGCCATAGATAAAAAAGGCAAGAATGACAATATAAAATATTATGTCATTCATGAAAGGTTGATGTATGAACTTAGTGAGACATTGCCTTCCGATGAAGAGGGTGAAGACTATCGGAATAAATATTTCAAAATTGAATTCTCTTCAAAGCACCCGAAGTATTGTAGGATTTTTTTAGATCAGGAAGTAACGGATCAGGATGAAATCAGTAAAGCCGGGTTTTAATCTTTATACTGATAACAAATCAATAAAAATATAGGTAAAGAATTATCGCTTTCGTATAAGTTGTACACAAGCAGATATGTGCTAGTTTATAAGTACAATTTCGGTATAAAGTTTTTCGCTTTTGGTGTTGTAATCGGATAGTTTAGAGAATGCGATGCTCTTTATTTTGCCCACATTGTGGTTGTTTTCTAGTTTGTTGATGAATTTCAGGGTATTGTTGAACTTCCCTTCAACAGTCAGGATATAGTAGAAGGTGTTTTTGTTGTCCTTGGTTGCTGTGGGTTCCTTGAAATCATGAATGTTTATTCTGGTTTCCAGACATAATCTATCAATCTCTTTCAGGAGGAAATTCTGGAAGTTTTCTTTTTTAGTTCCGGTAATTTTGAATTGCTGAATCAGTGCGTCTGCCTGTTTTTCCTTTTGCAGTAACTGCTCTACAGAAATTCCGTTCAGTGCGTTTTCCACCAGTGCTTTCTTTTCTTTATTTTCCTTACGGGAATCCATTGTCTTTGAAATTGCAAAATGATAAGCAAGATAAAAGACAGTGAAAACACCCAAAAAAAGAATTTTATTTTTATTGTTTATTTTCATCGATTCCTATTTGTAGTTCGAAAAGTGTTTTGTTTTCTTCGTTTTTCCCGTATTTGGAGATATTGACTTTTGAGATAAAATCCAGACTTTCCAATTTTCCGATCCATTTTGTAAAATCGGCAGTACTGTTTGAAGTCCCCGAAATGCTGATAGTATTCTCTTTGAAAAGAAGATTGGTGGGATCCTCATTTTTTGTTTCCATAGGATTAAAATGCAGAGTAGTCAGTGCTATTGTACCCGGCACCAGTCTGGTGATTGAAGCAATTTTGCCAGATTTCTTTACCGTGGCGTTATGGAAATATTCTTCAATTGAAAGTTCTTTTTGCGCCACTCTTTTTTTGATTTGACTGGTGTTCAGATTTGAGGAGTTTGTACTTTCTATCTGTTTGTCCAATTCTGAGTTTGCTTTGAAATAGCTGTTGAAGACCAGAAAATTCACCAATAGTACTACCAGAAGAAAATATACCGCTCCGGTTAGTACTTTTCGGAACAGTCTGCTTTGAAGGAAGTTGTCTTCCAGTTCTCCGTTTTTAATTTGTAATTCACCCGAATTGGCGGTAGCTGATAAGTAACTTACAATACTTGCAAAAGACAATAGTTGCGTGTTTCTGATTTCTAGTCCGTTTAGATGATACAATACAGCGGTTGTTTTGGCTATTTTAGTCAAGATGTTGTCCTCACCAATCAAAGCAATTGTATGAATGTTGGTTGTTATGCTGGTAGCCTCTGAATATTTTTGGATTAGCTGCATGTTGGAATTTCCTAGACTCAGATGAATGATCGGGATATCGTTTTTTTTGAAAGTCGTTAGAATCTCTTCTATGTGTGATTTTCTACCTATCGAAATGATGCTCTTGGTTTTTAAGCGCCATATTTGATAATAAAACTCATTGAAATTTAAGTTGGGAAAATGCTTTTGAAGTAATTTAGAATCGTTTGGGTCGTTGTCAGCTACTTCCTTTTGGATTACTAAATTGGTATTGATTGTTAGGAAATAAGGCGTTTTGTTGTCGAGACTTTTTAGAGTAGTGTCGTTAAAAGTTCTCATGTCTTCTTTAAAGATAGACAACTCGTCTTTTTTCTGCACGACTTCAAGTACGGCTATTTTCTCCTGTGCATCAGAAGAAAATAGCTCGAGCCCTATATACTTTTTGCCAAGCAAGCTTTTTTTTAATCCGTTAGATTTCATTAATAAATAACAGTTGGCTTGATTAATACTGTTAGTTTCTTCTTAGAGTCTTCCCTTTTTCTTGAGCTGAAGAACCATTTTATAATTGGAATTCTTGACAATAGAGGAACGCCCGATCCTGAGTCGTTTTTCACTTTTTCTTCAAGACCACCCAATACTACTAAATCCTGGTCTTTCACTCTGATAATCGAAGTGAATTCCCTTGAATTTATACCAGGGGGAGCGTCTTTGTCTACTTTTTGGCCGTTAAAGCTAGATTGAATTACTTTGATGTCCATGGTTATTTGTCCGTCACCTGAAACCAAAGGCATGATTGAAACGGAGAGTTCTGCATCGATAGGCTGGTAATTTTTAATTTCCGAAGCCTGAGGTATTTGCGAGCCATAGAAATTTTGGTTAGTTACTACGTAATAAGTTGTTTCACCAATAGATAAAAAGGCTTTATGACCGTTTAAAGTAGAAAGTCTTGGAGTGGATCTGATTTTTACATTTCCGTTTGCTTCCAATGCTTTAAGGCTAAGGTAAAAGTTAGGGACTACACTGCCGATGTTAAGTGATCCGAATCCATCAAAATTATTAATTATTTTATTGATTGTCTCAGCACCTAAAGTAATGTCTGCTCCAGGGAAAACACTACCTTTAGTAGTAACCGGTTTGTCACCAATACCTGCACTGATTCCAGTTTCTACTATTGCGTTTCTATTGTTTTCAAGTAACATTACTTCGATTAGTACTACAGGAACTGGTTTGTCGATATATTTGACAAACGATTCAAAACGGGCGATGTTCAATTCCGGTCCACTTACGATAAAGCTGTTCAGCTCTTTGTCTACCCGGATATCCAAATCCTTTTTAATTTCATCCGGAACGATGGATATGATCGATTCAGATGAAGAAGAACCACCAGATGCTCCTGAAGAACTACCGTAATTTGTATTTTGATTTGACGGATTGTTACCATAGGAAGAGGTATTGTTGTAGGATGAATTTGTGTCGGAATTTCTTTGACTGTTACTGCTGTTCCCGTAGTAATTGGTGTAATTGCCCGAATTATTGCTAAGTCTTCCTGAGCTTCTGCCGTCAGAACCTCCCGGATTGCCTAAAAGTTCAATAGAGCGGTGCATAAGCGGAACCGTACGGATGCTTCTCAGGGTTAACTGATTTTTCAATCCGAAATAATACAGAAGGCCGTTTTTCTTGAAGCCATAATTGTCTTCACTGCCCGACTGGTTTGAAGATGCAGGATTTCTTCCTTCAAATAATTTAGTCAATAAGTTATCGAAAGTAATGTTTTTTGCTTTGAAAGTAGCGTTACCTGCGCCTTCCATTGGGTTGGAGATGTACATGTCGATACCTAATTCATTTCCGATATCATAGATAATATTTGAAACCGGCGTGTTTTCGAAGTCTACTTCTAATAGTTTTTTATCCTGATCGATTACATTAAAGAAGAAATTGGATTTTCTAGAGCGTACTGGTTTGTTTTGTCTGGCAGCTGTAGTGTTTCCTTTTTCTGTATTTTGGTCGAAGTTGTAATTGCCTTCTAGTTCATCAATTAGGTAGAAGTTATCTTTTGATTTTGTTACTGCCAAATTGTTACCATAGGCAATTTTATTCAGTGCTGCTTCAAAAGGCATGTTTTTGATGTAGCTGGTTAGTAACTTGTTTTCAAGTCCGGGTGCAAAAACCAGGTTTTTTCCACTTGCATCCATTATTTTCTTGAATGCATCATATAATTTGTCGTCTTTTAGATCAACCGACAATAGATTTTCTTGTGCATTGTAATCGACAAGAATTGGTTTTATTGTTGGTCTTTCAACCGGTCTTTCGTAGGTCTTTATAGAAAGAATATTTCCGGTAAAGTCGATACTTAAATTGTATTCCTTGCATAAAAACACCAAAAGATCGGCCACGGTCACATCGGTAAAGTTATTGACAATGTTGATTTGGTTCAATTGAGGAGCTACGCTCAGGTTTATTTTATGTACTTCGGAAACTGCCAATAGAAAGCTTGTCAAAGTGGTTTCTTTGATATTGATGTTAACTTTCTCGGTCAATCCTGGAGAGTCGGCTGAAATTGCTTCAATATTGTTCTTTATATTTTGAATTCTTGCGTCTTGTGAAAAGACATTTAGGCTAGAAATCAAAAGTAAAAGCCCTATTATTTTTTTCATAAATTTTGTATAAAGTCGGCAAATATAATTGAATTATAGAAGTAATGAAAAAACTTCATCAATTGAAGTCGTTCCGTTACTAATAAGTTCCACTGCATTTTTTTGCAATGTGGTTAGGTTTTTCTCGATGACATAGTTTTCAATTGAGAACTGATTGTCTTTTATCGCGTTACTAAGTTCAGCAGTGACGGGTAGTATTTCATAAATTGCTTTTCTACCAGTGTATCCTGTTTGATGGCAATGTTCACAACCCACTGGTTCAAAATGATGTGTGAGTGATTTTGGAATGTTGAAGCTTTTAGGGAAAATATCCGTTGAGACTTCTGATTTCACTTTACAGTGGTTGCATAACTGTCTGACCAATCGTTGAGCAATACTCATGTTGAGTGTGCCGGCAATCAAAAACGGAGGGATTCCCATGTCAATCAATCTCGAGATTGTCGCCCAGGCCGAATTGGTATGTATGGTGGATAAAACTAAGTGTCCAGTTAAGGCAGCTCTTATGGCCATGTTGGCGGTATCGGCATCGCGGATTTCTCCTACCATGATGATGTCCGGATCTTGACGAAGAAAAGTTCTCAGCGTAGCGGCAAAATCAAGTCCGATGTTTTCTTTTAATTGTACTTGAGTTATTCCTTCAAGGGTGTATTCGATAGGATCTTCTACCGTCAGAATGTTTACATTGGGTTGATTGAGTGCTTTTAAAGTGGCGTATAACGTTGTTGTTTTACCTGATCCGGTTGGTCCAGAAATCAAGAGAATACCGTTCGGCTTTCGGATGGCTTCATTATAAAGTGTCAATTCCTTCTCTGTAAATCCTAATGAAGATAGGTTGATATGATTGGCATCGCGGTTTAAAATTCTCAGTACTACTTTTTCACCATGCAAAGAAGGTAGTACCGAAACACGGATGTCAAAATCTTCATTAGGTGTATTGATTGTTATTCTACCATCTTGAGGTAATCGTTTTTCTGCGATATCGAGATGTGCTCTGATTTTGATTTTGTTAATTAGTACCGGATATTCTTCTGAAGGAATGAGGTAGTGTTCCTTTAGTTTTCCGTCGAGTCTGAAGCGGATACGGGCTGATTTTTCAAAAGGTTCAAAATGAATGTCACTACTTCCAATCTGTTTGGCTTCCATTAATATCTTTTCCAGGAAATCAGTTGAGTAGTGCATTTCTGACACGGTATCTGCCGTTGTTTTTCGGTAGTTTAATGATAGGTTCCTGTTGATGGCTTCGGTGGTTTCTTCATCAAGAATCACCTTGAGTCCAAATATGATTTCAAGTTCAGATTGTAACTGGTTTAAATCAATGGCGTCTGTTTTGAAAGTGATTTTATCACCTTCTTTTTTGTATGGTACAATTCTGTAATGGTATGCTTGGTCAACAGATACGAGCTGCAGGAGTTCGACAGGTATTAAATTCTCTTTCATTTTCTAAAATGCATAAATTACAGCAAGGTTTGTGAAAAAACTCAATATATATAGTGCGCCAAAAAATAAAGACATGTAGCCTGCTAATGGTATAGAAGAGTTGTGTTTTTGTTTCGTTTTCAGAAAGAAATGGATTACCAATGAGAACAACATGGAGAATACTAAAAGAATTGCAAATGAGAACGGTGCAAATGCAAATGCAATAGAAATAAAAAACAATACATCCCCAATTCCAAAAGCTTCTTTTAGAAAATTGACCTTCATTATATAGTGAGCATATAGGAAAGCTATAGACAGTAGTATTGTAATGAATCCTAGGTTCAAAGCACTGTTCAATAATGTGATTTCTATTCCGTTCTTTTCAATATGGAGTATTAAAGCGGCTATACCAACTAATGGATACAAAAACCAATACACAAATCTGGATTTGTAATCCTGGACGAGTATTCCCGTGAAACAGATTACTATGAAGATCTTGACGAATACCATTAATCGTTTACGGTTTGCTTTGGATTTCCGTTCTGATCAATTTCCCAAACATTGAACGTTCCGTTGCCGTTGAAATCAGTAACTGCAGTAGCGCGTGCCTTAAAGCTTGTGTTTGAGGCCTGAATGATTTCATAATGGTAGTTTGCACTTCCATTTTCCTTTACTGTTTTGGGCGTTTCGAAATCGAGTTCAGTTAGACTAGTGCTATATTTTGAGTTCATGAAAAAATATTGTTTTTCAGCATTGAAAATAGCTTTCAACTGCGTTTGTGCTTCAACACTTTTTGCTTTAGTGATTAGTGGCATAAGATTCGGCAGGGCAATCAATAGCAGTATTCCTATGATAGCCAGTACAATAAGCATTTCCTGTAGGTTGAAAGAAGCGACTTTTCTGAATGATTTTTTCATGACGGTAAATTTGGCTGCAAATATAATTTTTTTGAGACTATCTTTTAGTTAATGTTTTTTGTATTTCACTTTTTTGAAAAGGAGGATGTTGAAAACAAAATTGTATTACACAGCTACCTGAAAAAGTCTTTTAATGAAATTAAATATATTCTGGTAAGTAGTCAGGATTGTTTGTAAAAAAAGTATTTTTGTTTTACGTTCTTTCGGGATGTCGTTGTCCAACCAGCAAATCACCGATGCCAATTACCGTTACGCTTTCCAAGGACAGGAGAAAGACCCTGAATTGCGAAGCACTCACCGAACACTTATGTAAATAAGAGTCTGTGTGGTAAACAGAGATGGAAGCTTTTGAGTTGCGATTATGGGACGGAAGATTTGGGAGATGGTTGACTGTGGATCCTATGGGGCAGTATTTTTCGCCTTATTTAGGGATGGGTAATAACCCGGTAGGTAAGATTGATACGAATGGTGGTGATACAGATGACTTCTATGAGAAATTAGATGCTGATGGTAATCCTACAGGAGAAATCGTTTGGTTTAATGGTAGCGATAAAATTGATGGTTACAATAATATTGGATCAGCTTATTCAGTTAAAGATAGTTATAATAATGTGATAGCTTTTGGTAACAGTGATTCAGGGAAAGTTACACAAATAGATATCAAATGGATGGGTAATAAGAAAGGTGGGTGTTATTATCCTGTTAATCAAGAGACTATAGTTACTAATGTAAAGCCAGATAATGGTTTTTATGGAGCGCCTGTATATGGAGAAATGTATCTAACAGATGATTGGGGTGACTTGCAAGCGCGACATCATAATGGATAAGATATAGTATGTAAATTTGGAGGTGAGATAAATGGAGCCAATGTATATGCGCCAGTAAGTAGGCAGATAGTGAAATTGATCACTTTTGAGGACGGTAACGCCGGAGGTGTTAGAGTTCGAATACGAGATGCAAATGGGAATGAGCATGCTTTCTATCATATGCAAGTGGGTTCTGCAGGGAAAAGTAGTGGACCCCACTTACATTATGAAATTTGGAAAAAGGGAAATAGTAATAATAGGCCAAATCCAGCAACAATCCATTTGTTGATAATTTACCAAAACGATAAAAGATATGAAAGTACTAGGAACAGTGATGATTTTAATTTTTCTAGTTAGTTGTAATAATAACTCTGAAAATAAAAAAAATGTAGAATTATCGCCCGTAAAAAGCAAAGATTCATTGAGTAATAAGGTTGTATCTACTGATAGTCTTGTTTTAAAAACAGAGATAATAAATAATGAATTTGCAAATGCGCCTTTAGGAGAGTTTGATTTTTTTGATAAAAATTTATCTTCATTTTTTAAAGGCACCTATGATGTGCACAAGACTACGACAGTCAATAAATATACAGATGGTATTGATACGTTAATTACTTTTCAAAAAAGAAACTCTTCTGCAAGGTTTTATAAAACTAATGAAAAAGTGATGTTGGACAGTCTGAATGTTTCTGATAAAAGTTTTGTGACTTTAAAGTTCGGAGTTGATATAGGTATGAATAAAGATGAAGTTTTAAATTTATTTAAAGTTAATAAGAAAGATTCTTTTTCTGATACAATTTCAATTGTTGATGATGAAGGGAGTTCTTCTGTTCAATTTATATTTGTTGACAAGAAATTAAAAAAAATGTTAATCCTTCCATGGTAAGGCTTTTAATCAGGTCTTGATTTTTAATCAAAATTCCCTATGAAATGGATAGCAATGTAATGGTTCCCAGACTAATATTATAATTAAAAAGCAAGAGGTAAAATCTTGCTTTTTTCTTTTCTTGATGTAAGGAAATTTTAATAAAAATATTCAATCATGCCATTGCGAATGAATTTTATAAGAACTAGTTTTGCGCAAAAATTAATAGAATGGAAAAGTTAGGTTTTTTGAAAGGAGTATTAGCAGGGAATAAATTACCAATTGTTTTAGGGACAGTCGCATTATTGTTGAGTTTGTTCGGGTTGTTCAAGAGTTATAACAGTTCGGATTTAGTTTATGTTGATGTAAATAAATTGATCCAAGGATATAAAAGAACGGCTGGTGCCAAAGCTGAATTCGATAAAAAAGCAGCTACCATGAAGGCTAATATTGACTCTTTGGTAGCCGGATGGCAAAATGAATTGAAAGCTTACGAAAAAGAGCGTGCCTCTTTATCTCCAAAAGAATTGAAGTTGAAGCAGGAATTGTTAGGTAACAAGCAACAGCAAATCAACGGATATCAGGAAGCAATCCAAAAACAAATCCAAGAAGAGGATAAGAAAATTACACAAACCGTAATCAATGAAATCAATGATTACGTGAAAGAATACGGAAAAAAACACGGTTACAAAATCATTTTTGGAGCAAGCGGAGGAGGAAACATCATGTATGCTGATGAGTCAAGTGATTTGACCGAAGATGTATTAAAAGGTTTGAATGCAGAGTATGAAGGTAAAAAATAGTATTTTACTTTTTCTTTGCGTATTATTCATTTCTTCTTGCGGAAAATCATTTGATTCGCAGGAAGAAATGACTGCTTTTATCACTGATGAAGATAACGGATATCAGTACAAAAAAACGGTGAACGGAGTTGATTATACATTGCAATACCGTCCTACCGATTTACTGGTTAAGCAAGAGTTGTCAGATAAGTATACTGATAAACAGGTAGAAGAACTTCGTGCCCAATACGGGAAATACCTTTATTTCAATTTGTCGATGTCGAAAAACAACCAGGAACTTCTTAATGGCCTGGCGCGTGATAAAGAACGCTTCGGGCAGATGGTTAATGATCTTGCATTCGGGATGGAGGAGAAAGTTCATTTGTTTACCCCTAAGAAGGATACATTAGCCATGGCTGATTTCATTTATCCGCGTATGTATGGTATGACTGATGCTACTACCTTGATGATTGTGTATCCGAGAGATGAAAAATTCATGGAAGAAGAGTACCTGAATTTCACGATTGAAGATTTAGGACTGGATACCGGTGAAATAAAATTCAAAGTCAAAACCAGCGAGCTGAAAGACGAACCCCAATTACGATTTTAATATATTATATGAATACGAGTCATAAATTCAGAAGGGCGATTGCTACGTTCTTCTTATTGATTTTTTTACCAACGTTAGTGCCTGCTAATTTGTATGCTTCAAATAATGGACCTAAATCTCCTGAAGCTGGTAGTTTTGAGCCGGTAGATGCGACAGATATGGTGAATTTAATTACAGGGCAGTATAGTTATGTATTGCCATTGTTGAACGTACCGAGTCCAGAAGGTGGATATCCGATCGCAATGGGATATCATGCCGGTATTGCCATGGATCAGGAATCATCTTGGGCCGGATTGGGATGGAATATAAATCCGGGAGCTATTGACAGAGGTATTAATGGTTATCCTGATGATTATAATGCATCAGAATTGAATGAATATTTTTGGGACAAAACCCATACCGATACAAGATATACTGCTTCAGTTGGATATTCCAGTGGTTTTGCTTCAGTAGGTGTTGGATTTAGTTGGGGTAATAATCAGTCATTGAGCGGACAGGTTAGTATCGGTGCTGGATTAGGAATAGCAGGCGTTGGTATTCTTGGGGTAAATGCAACAGCGAGTTCAGACATGACGGCTTCCATTGGAATAGGTTTGACAACTGTTAGCGGGCTGACAGTTGGATTAAATGCTAATTCTAATGGAGAAGTTGGTGTTAAGGCAGGTTTCAGTAATAATGGTGAAGGGTTTTCTGTAAGTTATAGTAGTAATGGAACTTTTTCAATGGGATTAGATTTAAATACTGGAAATAGCAGTTCTGTAAATTTGGATTATTCAATTTCTTCTAGAGGATCAAGTATCGGTATAGACGTTAATAATAAGACGAAATATGGAAATTCCGGATCAGGTATGTCTTTAGCATTTGGTAATACTGTTTCAATGGGAGATTATTCCACCTCTTCGTCGGGTTGGACAATTCCTATTGTTGTGCCCACACAATACGGTGTTTTCAGTGCCAGTTTCGGAAAACAGGAATTTAAGTACTGGATGGGAAAGAATAAGTATGATGTTGTTTTGGGAGCATTGAATTTTGATAAAAGTATTGAAGATGTTCTTATATGGGGTTATATGCCTCCTTATTATGCTTTTCATACTGTAAACGCTCTGTGTGGTTATAATGCAAACAATACGGGTTATTGTCAATATAATGATATACAATATGGTCCGCATGGTTATCAAAAATGGCATTATGGTTCATTTCCGTGTAATGGTAGTGCGTATGATTTAGCGACATACAATGGGCCTCATAATGCTGCTGGTTATTCTTATGTAAAGGATACTAAAAACGCATTCATGGATATTGTTGAGACCAGTTTTGAAGGTAACGATTTTGCCAAAGGGACCGATGTAAAAGGTGATAATATGACTTTTCCTGCTTATGATAATTTTAGTTTAAGTGCTCAGGGTATTTCGGGAAGTATGTCAGCAGTCCATTATAAAAATGGGGCCTTATTTGGATTAAACGATAAAGAAAATAAGGAAGGTTATAGTTTGAAATATACAGTGCGTAATACTGCGGCCTCAAATAATAATATTACAAAGTTCAATTCCATGCCCCAATTTGAGTTTGATAATGAAATTACGAGCTATTTGGGTGTTAATGCTGCAACTTTCAATAACAATGCATCTATTACTAATGTTTTAAGCCAATACTCAAGTGGTGTTGACGTTAATGATAAGCCCAGAAGAACAACGTCTCATTATATTGAGTACTATACAAATGATCAAATATTGAATAATTATTCCGGTCTTAAAGATAAAGGCTTTTTGTTGCCTGAAGGAACAGGTTTTGACAGAAGTAAAATGCCAAAAAACGGAGTTGGGGCTTTTAAGGTGACTACGATAGATGGAAAAACATATCACTATTCATTACCGGTTTACAATCATGAAGTTATTACCAGGACTTTCGGGGTATTGAATAAAAGTCCGGAAGAGAAAGATTCATACTTTGAAAAAAGACAATTAGAGCCGTTTGCAACGCATTGGTTGCTGACTGCGGTTACAGGCCCGGATTATGTTGATAATGGTGATGGTGTTGCCGGAGAGGGAGACTTAGGGTATTGGACTGCGTTTGAATATGGTAAATGGACTGATGCTTTTATTTGGAAAAATCCATATAAGAAAGATTATATAATCGATGAAAAAGACCCTAAAATTAAAACATGGATAAGGGGAAGGAAGCAATTATACTATCTAGATAAAATCAAGACAAGAACGCATACAGCGTTATTTATAAAAAATGAACGTGAAGATGCAATGTCATCAACGTGGAGTTATGATTCTGCTGTTCATAAAGATGATTTGGAAAATAATTCTATTGTGTATGGAAGGTTTGTTGTGCCGTCGCAGAAGCAATTAAGGTTGGAAAAAATTGTTTTATTGAAAAATGATGATGCCAAAAATGTAAATAAAGATTTTGGACCTGATGATAATAAGACTGTTCTTATTAAATACAATCAATCTGGAACCAAAGAAAATGAACCAGCCAAATATCAATGTTTTGACAATGTTTTAGATCTTAATGATAATTGGGAGGCAATGGTTCCAAAATCGTCTAAAGTAATTGATTTGACTTATGATTACAGTTTGGTGCCCGGAGATAACCGTCTTACTTTAAAAGAAATTGATTTTAAAGGCAAAGGAGGGAAAAAGGTGTTGCCTGCGTATAAATTTGAATATTTAAATGATACGCAAAATTTTAATCCTGACAATAAAGATGGTTGGGGGTATAATTTTGAAAATCCTTCATTTTTCTCATTGAAAAAGATTATCACTCCACAAGGGGGGGAAATCAGTATGGAGTATGAAAGAAATAAATTTAAAACGTTGGTGCCGTATGTTTTGGATTTTACAAGAGATAATCCTGCATATAAAATTTACGGGTATTCTGCGCATATTGATGGTAGGGCAGATTCTTTTTTTATTAAGCTGGTTGACGGGAATAGATTTCCTAATCTTTTAAATAGAGATGTGAGTATAGATTATGATGCTTATGGGAAAGATTTTTCGAATAATGAGATGATCCAGTATAAATATAAAGGGCCTGGAAGAATAATACGAAAAGTGGATGCTAATAATTATGAAGTTGCCATTACAGGACAATATACTGTTATTAGAACTGGAAGAATTCTTGGAAGTGATGATTTGGATCTTTGGCGTGATTCAGCAATAATTAGCTGTTCAATTAAATTAGGAGGTGACGATGTTTTCTCAGAATCATCTCCTAGAGTTTCAAAGGTTAAGGTTTCTGACGGTGTTAATACCTATGTTATGGATTATAAATATGGCAAAGATGAAGACGGTATTGGTTATGTTAGCTATATTCCTTTTGCACAGAATGTTGCTAAAGAAGTTCCTTACAGTTCAGAACTTCCTTCTCCAAGAATTATGTTTGACTATATAACTGTTAGTTCCCACAAAGAAGGTTTGGTTTCCCAAGGCAAAATGCGTTACCGTTTCAATATTATGAAAGAAAAGGATCCTGCTAAAATTAAGTTTGGTGATTTTTATGAAATTGAAAAGACATCAAATTATAGTTTTGTAAATACCGGTGTTAATAAGAATGTGAGTGTTAACTCTTATGTCGTAAAAGAGAATTTTGCGGCTTTGGGACAGTTGTTAGAAGTAGTAAGCCTGAATGACAAAGGGCACATATTGAACAAAGTTTACAGTAATTATTATGATATCAATAGCATTCCTAGTAATATTGGAGTGACACAGGAATCTTACCAGAGTTACAAGGAGGTTGATTATAAGGATAATACGAATATTAAAGATAAATGGGTAATTAATTCCTCGACAAGAGTCAAATATCCTAGTATCATTAAATCTTCGACAGAAGAGAGAGGTGGTTATAAATACACAACCGAATTTAAAGACTGGGATTTGATTTCCGGTATATCTAAAGAACAGATTTATTCTTCAAGTGACGGTAAGATCTTTAAAACCAAAGTTGTCCCTGCTTATATCAAATATGGCGCGATGGGTTCCAAGGTTGTTGATGTCAATAACCGCAACATGTTGTCACAAACGGCAGTAGAGTATTCGTATATCTATGATCCGACAGATGCAGTTAAGCCATGGAAAGAAACCGGTGTGGGAATCACGACCTGGAGCAATGAGTGGATTTATCAGGACATACAAGGTAATTTGACAGCCGCTTCAACTGATAATGAGAAAATCTGGCGTAAACATAAAAACTATGTTTGGAACGGAATGAAAGATAATGAAGGTATCTTCCAAAATTACAACAGTGCTACCGATGACGGTTTCGACTGGACAGTAGGTGTAGGTTCGCAACCTGTGAAATGGAAGCAGATTTCAGAAGTGACCAAGTACGATCATTATTCGATAATATTGGAAGTTAAGGATGTCAACAATAATCATGTAGCCACCAAGATGGGTGACAAGGAAACGAAGATCACAGCCGTGGGTAATGCTAAATACAACGAATTGTATTATTCGGGCCTTGAAAATATTGATGGTGTTTGGTTGGAACCGGGGATGAGTCTTAACGGTGCCACCCGTGATAACACAAAATCGCATTCGGGTAAATACAGTTTGGCGGTAAACAGTCCTGGTAAACTTAATATTGACCTTAAAGACAACCAGCACAAAGCCGGAAGGTATAAGTTGAATGTTTGGGTACATAAAGACAATGCAGGTTATGCAAGACTTTTGATTAATGGTGCTACGGTTAGTTTTAACGGGCCGAGCAAACAGGCCGGTGACTGGATTTTAAAAACACATTATTTTGACATGACCACTGCGGCGACTACGGTTTCCTTAATTGCTAAGACAGGGGCGACAGTATATTACGACGACATCATGCTACGACCAATCGCTTCATCCGTTACCGGTTATGTTTATAATGAGTGGGATGAGTTGTCTCATATTGTAGGCAACAATGGTCTGGCAACGCGCTTCGAATATGACGCGGCGGGCCGACTAGTTAAGACCTACGTGGAAGTGTTTGACGATCAGCCTAATGGATTGACGGGCGGGTTTAAGATTTCATCTGAGAACAAGATGCATTACAAAAATTTGTAAAAAGCCATAGAAATAGTTTTGTAAATAAAAAAGATATATTAATTTTGAAAGCTCAAGGAGAAGATTCCAAAACAATAGTTAAGGAGCTTATCTTCCGATGTTAGGTTGGTTGTTTTTCACAAAATAGCTCTTCTCCTTTTCTTTCCTCAATTCATAAATAATTATGGACCATCTTTCCAGGAAAGATTTTATCAAGTTAAGTTCATGGGGATTTATAGCAGCGATGTTACCGGTTTCGGAACTGAGCGCGATCAACCGTGTTTTCAGTGCAGACTCCGTTCCTACCCAAGGAGGTT
Source organism: Flavobacterium sp. GCM10023249 (assembly GCF_042653365.1). Classification (NCBI taxonomy): domain Bacteria; kingdom Pseudomonadati; phylum Bacteroidota; class Flavobacteriia; order Flavobacteriales; family Flavobacteriaceae; genus Flavobacterium; species Flavobacterium sp. GCM10023249. The sequence goes on along the minus strand of NZ_JBHSHZ010000006.1, from coordinate 259,304 downwards.
TTAAAGAAGCACAGCAATTGGCAAAACAGGCCAAAGAATTTTTCTATAAAAAAGACTATAAGAAAGCTGAGGAATTATACTTGGAGTGCATCAAACTGGCGCCTAATTATATCCAGTTTTACGATGCGCTGAGCAATGTATATGGTACTAAAAATAACCATTTGGCTGCAGCCGAACTCTTCAGGCAGGGTGTTTTGAAAAACCCAAGTAAAGGACAATTCTATGACCGTGCTGCGCGTTCATTGGTGCGTTTAGAACAAGGGAACCAGAAACAGACCAAAATATTCAAAAAACAGAATAAGAAGAGCGTGTCGCTTGTAAACGATGCCGAAGAATTATACCGCAAGGCAGTTTCCCTGGAAGGTGTCAAGCCTTATTTGACCCAAGGAACTTCGAAGATCGCCAAAGCCAAAGAATCCCTTTCAGCTAAAGTCGCGCCTAAGGAAGCTGCAAAGCAAAAACATGCGCATGCCAAACAGGTTAACCAGAAGATCAAAGCAACTGTAGCGGTTAAGACCGATGCTGAAATCGAGGCTGTGATTGCCAAGTTGGATAGCAAAAGAAGGACCCCATTGTTTATAGCTTCGGAACAAACCCAAAGAGCCTTCCATATCACCAAAGAGAAAAAGAAACACTTGCGTGTTTTATTGGACAGACATAAGAAAGATACTTCGAAAAGCCTTGTGTTGTCGCAAAGACTTTTTGATCTGGACCCATCAGACTCCCTGTCGTTTTTCCACCTGAAGAAGGCTTACCATGCCAATGGGAAGTACTTTGAACTGATCAAAGAGCGTCAGAAGTTCGCTGACAAACACCCTTCGGTTTACAGTTACCTTGGAGTGGTGGATGCCATCGAGGAGGCTTACGGAAAAGGGAAAGTAACGGCTGAATCTTTGAATAACGGTGTTTCGATCGCTAAAATGATTTTGGAGAACTACAACCTGGTAGACAAGACAGCAGTTGACGTACTGGATAAACTGGGTAAATTATATGTGGCCCAAAGAAATTATACGGAAGCCATCAGCATGCTGGAGAACACCATTTCAATTGTAACGACTAACTCACCGGCTGTGGTAAACAAATTGATTTACCGTTATGCAAGTGTGTTATTGGCTTCGGGTAATTTGCAGAAGGCGAGGGAAGTATTGGAGATCGGACTTAAGGAAGGCGAGGTTTCAAGAGACAATTTCACAAAACTGAAAACCCTTTCGGACAACAAACAAAAGGAATCGTTCAAGCATAAAATCCCGTTGTACCACCTGCTTTACAAAGTGCACCACTCGGCAGGGGACAGGGAGCAGAGCGGAAGGATCCTGGCACAATTGAAACAATTCAATCCGAAGGATCAATTTGTCCAAAAGAGAAATTAAAAAATAGCAACTAACAATCAACAACAAAAGACGTTGTTTTTATGATAAAAAAACTTTTACTAGCAGGGTTATCCATTTTAAGTTTCGGTCTTCACGCCCAAACCGTTCTTAATACACCGGTTACCTGGTCGCAAACTGTAGAGGACGCACAAACGGTTAGTATGAAGCCCGGTTTCAGAGCCAGTGCGATAACCAATCCGAACCTTACTTTTATAGCGAGAATTAATAACCAAGGTTCGACAGGTAATCCTTTGTTGTGTAACCAATATGGTAAAGTGGTGATCTCGGAAGTTCATTTTGATACGCATTTTAATGAACGTATTGAGGATAAGTACCACTATTTCGGAGAATATATTGAATTGTTCAACTCTTCAACTTCACCAATTGATTTAACAGGTTGGATTATCAAGGATAACCATACGGAGTTTACCCTCACGGCTGATGCTGTTAACGGGGATTTCATTATTCCGCCTGGGGGTCATAAAATTATTACTTATGGTGGATTCAAGTGGTATGGAGCAATGTCAGATCAATATCCGGGACAGACAGCAGGTGGAGCGCCGAATGCCATTGGTGGCAGGGCTAAATTCGAAGAATTGTTTCCTGATGTATTAGCTACAAGCGGTTATAATGCATCCAGCAGCATAGTGTTACAAAACACCATGGTGTTGTTTAATAATGAAGATAAAGTATCGCTTCATGCTCCTAACGGTAAACTAGTGGATCAGGTTGTTTACAGACAGGATCCCGTGAACAATCTGCATGTAGGTTATGATGATGATGGTTGGGTTGAAATAGGCCCGTTTTTAAGTAATGATGACGGAGGAGTTTTTAAAGGGCCCTTAGGAGGTATCCCAGCGCGAAACCCTGACGGAAGTTATATATTGGATGGTAGCGGAAACAGAACTTATACGGGAATTGACGATAATCTTAGAAAAGCGATTTACCGCTCGACTGTCGAGGGTTATTATGCTGGAGGAACAACGACTTTTGCTATAGCTACGGCTTCACCGGGTAAGAGCCCGCAAGTTGCAGTTCCCTTGATGCCATTGGATCCGAACATGACTTTGACCACATTTGTGAATCCGAACAATGATAACAATACCGAGTCCATTGCATATGATATCAAGGACGGAAGTGTGATAGCGCAATCCAAAACTTATTTTGATGATTTGGGTAAGCCTAAAGTTTCGGTTAGCAAGGATTTTCAAACGAACCTGACCTGGGGTTCAGAAACAGTTTATGATGATTTCGGCAGACAATGGAAACAGTCGTTTTCAGTGCCAACCTGTATGAACTTTGACAATGTTAAGTATTTATCAGATGCGGGATACAAGTCACAGTTTGTAGATAAGTATTACAGTGATAACAACACCTACGAAACCCATCAGGCTACTGCCCAACAAACCTATTCTGAGATTAATTATGACAACAGCCTGAACCCGGGCAATACCATTAATGTAGTTGGAGGTAATAAAATCGGCAACGAATGGAAAACAGGTTATTCGTATACAGTACCTGCAGCCCAGGAAATGTATTATGTATACGGTTATAATTACTATGACGGAGCCATAAATAACGGAAAAGAAGAAGTGATTACTAAATTCTTCAAATCGGTGAGTGTGGATGCTAACGGAGTGGAGAATGTGACTTTTACTGACGGCGAAGGAAAGGCATTGGCTATAGCCCGTTCCGGAGGGCCAACAAGCTATCCAGTGTATTCACTTATCGGAACACAAGGATATGTAGATGTGCATATTCCTGCAGGAGCTCCTGATGGGGTTCTTCTTGGTAGCAATATTACTACAGATTATAAAGTGTTTGATTTGAAAACCGGTTTGCAGATTATCCCAACACCTACGACTTTGGTTTCAGGTAAAGGCTATCGTGTTGAAGCGACAACAATCCCAACTGTAGATCCTAAAGTATATATAGGGCAGACTCCTTCTGGAGGATCAATTACTTATGATTCTGGTGCCAAAGGTGTTTCTTATAATGTGAACTATTATGAATATGCTGTTAGTGTATATAATAAAACAGGTCAATTGATAAAGAGCATTCAGCCAAACGGATATGAATTCAATGCGGTGATTAAAGATGTTCCAACTCATATGCAAACCGGAGCAACAGCCTTTATTTCGACTTTTACATATAACGACCAAGGAAAAATTAAAGAAGCAAAGAGCCCTGATGAGGGGATCAGTAAGTTTGTTTACCGTAATAACGGACAAATCCGTTATTCGCAAAATGAATTACAGGCTGATAACAAAGTTTCTTATACTAATTATGATGAATTGGCACGCCCAGTCGAGAGTGGTGTGATAACAGCTGCGACTGGTGTGTGGGCGCAGGCTTCGGCTAATCCGGATGGGATTTTGGTATCGGGTACCACTTCAGAACAAACCGGTACGATTTATGATTATCCTGAAAACAATGTTACGTCTATTGTAATCCCATCGAATTTGACATTAGCCAATGTGTTGACTGCTGAAGGTATTGCTTCTGCAAATTATGCGCAGGAAAACCTGGAAGGTAGCGTAGTATGTAGTTTCGGTAAAACAGGATCAACTATTAATGTGATAAGTTGGTTCAGTTATGATGTCTACGGGAGAGTGATTTGGCTGGTGCAGTACACCGAAGGATTGGGGGCAAAAACAATTCATTATGAGTATGATTATAAAGGAAATCCAAGTAAGGTGATTTATCAGAAGGATAAAGCATCAGAACTATTTATACACCGATACAGCTATAATCTGAATAATGCATTGGTCAAAGTGGAAACCTCTACAGACAACACTACCTTTATTACCCATGCTGATTATAAATATTATGTCACCGGAGAATTGAAACGTACCAATATTGGGCAGGGTGTACAGGGATTGGATTATGTGTATACATTGGGAGGTCAGCTCAAGAGTGTCAACCATCCATCTTTGGAGCAGTCTAAAGATCCGGGGCATGATGCAAATGATATATTTGGGGTTATTTTGGACTATCATGACGGAGATTATCAGAGATCTAATACCAGTATTGCGTCTTCACCTACTATTACAGGAGCTAATCAGGATTTTAATGGGAATATCAAGGCGATGCGTTGGGCTAACAAAGATGATATAACCGGAGGCGTGGCTAATCAAAAAGCTTACATGTACAATTATAACCGAAACGGATGGTTGACTGATGCTACTTTTGGCAGTACTGATAATACAGGTGCTATTACACCTTCAGGGATGTTTAAAGAAGGCTCATTAAGCTATGATGCAAACGGTAATATTAAAAGTCTTCAGCGTACAGATAATAGTTCACAACCTACAGATGTTCTGAATTACAGTTATGTAGCTGGAAAAAACAGACTGAATAATGTCAATGATACTGGGGTTGTAACGCCTTCAAATAATTTGGATTTAGAAGGAAATACGGCTTATGCGTATAATGCCATTGGACAATTGGAGAAAAATACCACTGAAGGACTGGAATATTTTTACAACACTCAGGGGTTGATTACAGAAGTTAAAAAAGGAATTAATACAGCTGTAAAGTTTTACTATAACGAACGTGGACAAAGAGTTAAAAAAGAGTCATATAATGCCAGTGGTGTGCTTTTGTATACAGATTATTATGCCTTGGATTTTGGAGGAAATGTAATGGCAATTTATAATAAGCCATCAGGAGGAAGCGTTGTAGAGAAAGAATTGCCAATTTATGGTTTATCCCGTCTGGGAATGTTTGTGAAAGATCAGGGAGGTAATTATATGAATTATGAAATTGCTGATCATCTTGGTAATGTTAGGGCAGTAGCACAAAAGAAAGTTAACGGGACATTTTATCTCTATGCTGATTATTATCCTTTTGGAGAAAAACTTCCCGGAAGAGATGTAGGGATGACTAGTGATTATCGTTATGCTTACCAAGGACAGGAGTATGATAAAGATACAAACATGGAGGCTTTTCAATTGCGTTTGTGGGATGGCCGAATAGGAAGATGGCTGAACCCGGATCCTAAAGGTGAATTTTTCTCACCTTATTTAGGGATGGGGAATAACCCGGTAGGTAAGATTGATCCGGATGGAGGACATACGGATGATTTTTATAGACGTTTAGACGCAAATGGAAATCCTACAGGAGAATTAGTTTGGATGGACGTGTCAGGAGAATTGAGTGGTTTTAAATGTTACGGAGCTAATTTTGTATCCCCGGATGGCAGTTGGGGAACTAGTTCATTTGGTAAAATAGTTTCACATGACAGCATGTCTTTTGATTTATATAATAGAACCGAATGGGTTGCCGGTAAAAATTTTACAGCAGTTGTAGAGGTGCCGACGATGGGGAGGGGTAACGGATCATTTGGAGACTTCAATATTGATAGTGCAGTTGCAACAATGAATTCTAATGCTTACAGCACTCATGATTTAGTCCCTAAAGGGGAAAGAGGTGCTTGCGCGAGATATGTAAGGTATGGTGTTGAAGACGGATTTGGTATGCCTAGGGATAAGTTAACAACACTCAATCCCAGATCACCAATACCAGCAAGGGATTGGGGACCATTTCTGGTGGGGTTAGGATTTAAAGAAATAAGAACAACAAATTATCTCAAGGGAGATATTGTGGTTATGCAAGGTTATCCAGGTGGTACTGCAGATGAAAATGGGGTTCCTTATGGACATATTGCTATACATAATGGGAGTCAATGGGTATCTTATTGGTATCAAAATAGCATATATGCAGGATCAGGATATCGTAAACATAATTCACCGTATAAAATTTACAGATGGAATTAATAACTTAAATGTCATTTATAATGGAAAGAAAATTTTTATACATAATAATAATTTTGGGTGTATTTTCATGTAAAAACCACGATACAAATTCATTGTCAAATATTGAAAATGTGAAAAAATCGAGTAAGATTAATGATACAATCTCTTCGATAGATCAATCTGTAGATAGTATTCATCTGGAAAAAAAATGGCTAATTAATTTTTATTCAGAGTATATTGATTTTTATTTAAATTCTCCAAATGCAAAAGACAAATCAAAAACAACAATTTTTTTTAAGGAGTTAGATTCAATTAAGAAAAAAAATTGCACCCAAAATTTTTATAATAAGCAAATTGAAGATTTTAATAAAGATTTTGATTATATAACCAATAACGAGTTTATATGTGAACAATCTTTGAATAGCTTAGAAATTAATCAAAAAAAAGAAACGGATAAAACTTATGCAGTATCTTTTATTGCGGAGTATCCTCTAAATGAATTAGATTCAGAGTATAAAAAGACAACTTTCGATGTTACGATTGTTAATGAAAAAGGTATTTATAAAATATCAAAAACATGCTGTTTTTAAAAATTTTCTCCGCTTTATTGCGTGGTTTGATATATTCCACCCATACTGCGAGCGTCACACTCAATACTATTTATGATAAAATTTATTAGGAAAGTTTTTTTGAAAACTTAATAATTTTCATTTTATGGATGTAAAAATAAACTCATATGCATTTAACCCGCTTTTAAGCGGGTTTTTTGTTTGAAAATGTTTGTAAAATGGAATGCTAAAAAAGCAAGAACTTTTTTACAAAAAAATAGTGCTTAAGAAGTTCAATATCTTATTTTTGCTTCCGGTTTTACTATTCTGGCAATCCCAAGTTGCCTTTTTTATTGAATTTAGTAACTTTTTAACAGGGTTTTTACTTCAATTATTTGATTTAGAAACAGATGCTGCTTTCTTGAAAATGTAAAACCGTAAATGAAAAATAATTGCTTAACGATTAGAATCACGATTTTAAATTGAATATGAATACCAGCCAAAAATTCCAAAAAGCGATTGCATTTTCTTTTTACTGATTTTTCTTCCCTACACTATTACCAACTAATGGGTATTTTTCAGATTATTGTTCAATGTAGGTTGCTTGTATTAGAAAAGATATTGGACTAGGTTTTGATGATGTTCAGTCCTGAAACGATAGTTTTGCGTTATCCCTTTTAATCCGTACTTTTACGCCCAAATTTTTAAAAATGAAAAAAATAGCATCCGGTTTGTTGCTTGTTTTGCTGATGGCTTGTCAGTCTATAAAAATCAATAAGGAAAATTACGATGTAACCAACAGCACTGTTGAATTGGGAAGTGTTGGTTCGGTAAAATCGTCGTTTACTAAAAATACCTTTGAAAGTACTGCTTTTCCTGTATTGGAAAATAAAATCCGCTTAAGTGTTGAAATAATTCCGTTTTCCAAAAAGACGGCCAAAAGTTATCTTAAGAAAAATAAATACAATCAGAATACCGCGAAGTTGAATTATGTTGATAGTTTAGATGTGAAACCTGAAATGGTGGTTCTTAAAATAGCCGATAAACTGGGTTATGTCAACGAATTGAATGAAACCTATAATGAAAAGGTTTTTACTTTATTGTCGAATACTTCGGATGTTAAGGTGGTTTCTTCCATAGCAGTTTACCTTTCCAATGAAGATTTACTAAAAATCAAACAGGCTGATGCTCTTTATCTGGTGAATAATCTGGACAAGAAATATACGGTTGCATTGTTTAATGAAGGGAAAAAGACCGGAACGCTCGAATTGAAGCAGGATCGTGTATTAGGGTATCAATCCGGTTCATTTTGCTGGTCTTCGAATGCTAAAGGGAAGTGGTATATTGCCGATGTGGTTAATTCCGGAAGCTCTTGCCAAGGGAAGAGCTTTTCAAAAATCAAGGAAGACAAAAGAGAAGAGAGTTTATTTAAAATGTAATGATGATGAACAAAGAGAAATTGCTTGTTAGGTTGTTGGCTTTTTTTACTTCTTTTCTTTTTCTTTCATGCGAAGAAATTTTATTGGAAGATGATATTTCAGAAGAAGAAATCGTTTTGGTGGCACCACAGGATAACGCACAGTTTAATACAACAACTGTGAATTTGAATTGGGAGGCTGTTCAATATGCCAAAAAATACCAAATCCAAATTGCTAAGCCTAACTTCGATGCTCCTTCCCAAATTTTGGTGGATACCGAGGTGACCACGCTTACGTTCACAACTCAGTTGAATATCGGAACCTATCAATGGAGGGTAAGAGCAATTAGCGGAAATACTTCAACACCTTTTAAGACCAGAACTATTACTATAGCAGATAATTCTAATTTTCAGGATAATGTTGTGTTGTTAACATCACCTGCCAATAATTTTATTACCAAAGTACCCACTCACAATCTTCAATGGCAGTCAGTTATTGGTGCTACAAATTATCAATTACAGATTTATGATTCTACTAACACGATTGTAACGAATCAGACTTTAAGCGCCACTAATTTTAACTATTCTTTTCCTGATGGTAGTTTTACCTGGAGGGTAAGAGCCAGTAATGGTTCAGAAAATACTTTGTATAGTGCTAATTCAATACAAGTAGATACAACTGTACCCAATACTCCGACTTTATTAGCGCCAGCAAATGCAAGTACCACTTCAGGGACCAGTCTAACCTTTAGCTGGTCAAGAACGAATATTTCTGGCAGTGCCGAATATGATACAATTTATATTTATAAGAATAGTGCTTTAACCGATTTGCATTCTGAAACACAGGCGACTAGTGGATATACTACTACATTGCCATCAGGGACGTATTATTGGTTTGTGAAAGGATTTGATGTTGCTGGTAATGAAGGAAACAGAAGTACTGTATATAGTTTAATAATCAATTAAAATGAAGAACAAGAAAAGTATTTATATATTGTTGCCTCTGGTATTAGGTATCTGGGGAAGCGTATTATATCAATTCTTTTCATTCTCAGAGCAGGAAGAACAGTTAAACACTGGGTCGGTTCATCCTGTAAATCTTTCTCCAATTAAAAAGTTTGCAGCCGATACTAGTGAAATAGATGTTAATTTCAGAGACCCATTTCTTGGAGGGAGTTATCAGTCTGTATCAACAAATTCAACTTCTTCAAATGGTAGACCCGTTAAAAGTGCTAAAAAGGTGAAGCCACAGATTAAAATTAAAGAACCTTTGGTTTGGCCAGAGATCAAATACAAAGGAATTGTTTCTGATACGAAAAACAAGAATAAGGTTTTTATGCTTGTTATCAATGGGCGTACTTATTTGATGAAGATTGGCTCAACTGAGAATGAGGTTACTTTGATTGAAGGTGACCGTGAAACCATTGATGTGAAATATAAAAATGAAGTCAATTTGTTCGTAATTGAAGAATGAAAATGATTTTCAAAAGGTTAAGATCAGGTGCTCTTCAGTTTACGGTTTTTATTGCGGTACTTATCGCATTGTTGCTGTCGGGAATGATTTTGTATGCTTATACTCTTGGGTATTTCAAACAACAATCCAAAGCTTCTATCGAAAATTTGCAGTTGGCAAATAATGGGATTGCCTCATTGCTATATCAGGAAAAAATATCTACCGATACTGCTAAAGTTCAACTTAGAGAACATGGTTTTCTTAGTGAATCTTATCTTTCACAATGGGGTAGTTTTCAAAAAGCATTTGTCAGAACAAGCAACAGAAAAAAGGTATTTGAAAAAGTAGCTCTTATTTCCGGTATTTTTAACGCCAAAACATCACCAACATTATGTCTTAAAGAAAACTATAATCCGTTAACGGTTGTGGGTCAAACTATAATAAAAGGAAATGTTTTTTTGCCATCACAAGGTGTCAAGCCGGGATATATTAACGGCAACAGCTTTTATGGTGGACAATTAATTAATGGAACAGTTAAGGTTAATGGGCCAAAACTTCCGGAGTTTAATGTTGATTTTATTAAAGTATTAAAAGGTTATTTTACTACGAATCAACCTTCTGAACCAATAGGAAATCTTATTCAAGGTATACATAGTAATTCTTTCAGAAAAGCTACACGCCTCTTGTATTCCAATTCGGAAATTATAATTGACAATGTAAGTGTTACGGGTAATTTCATTCTCAAATCTGATAAAGTAGTGCATGTAAAAGCATCAGCGAAACTAAAAGATATTATTATCATTGCTCCTGAAGTAATTATTGATGATAATGTTAAAGGATGTTTTCAAGTTATTGCTTCCCGTACAATTAGAATTGGACGAGGTGCTGAATTAGAGTACCCATCTGCTTTAGTCCTAATTAATGATAATGCAGTTAGTGATAGTAATGAAAATGAAGCAATTCTCCAACTGGCTGAAAATGCTATAGTAAACGGGAATGTTTGCTTTTTGAAGCAATATGAGCAAATGAGTAATTTTAGGACTAATGTGCTTTTTGAAAAAGGGGTAAGGGTAACCGGTCATGTTTTTTGTAATGGAAATCTTGAAATTAGAGGGAAGATATCAGGAGCTGCATTTGTAAATCAGTTTGTGGTGAATGAGGCAGGTTCTGTTTTTGTAAATCACATAAATAACGGGACTATCGAAAATGTAACTATTCCGGAGATATATTCTGGTTTATTGTTTGCGAAACAAAAGAAGGGAGTAGTGAAATGGTTGTATTGAGGAAATTACGTTCGGCTACGCTTGTAGAAGCTCTTATAGCAACGGTGTTAATTGTAGTTATTTTCATGGTGGCCAGTACTATTTTGAATAATCTTGTTCTGAATACCTATTCTAAAAAGGAATTTATTGTGAATTATCGGTTGAATGTTTTAGAATATGAGCTGCAGAATCATAAACGACCTGTTCCGTATAGTGAGGAATATCAAGGTTGGAAAATTGTGATTAATAGCAAAATTATAAATGGAATTACCACGTATGAAATTATAGCTGTTAATGCCAAAGGAAATGAAGTAAAGAGGGAGAGAGTTTATGAGTAAGAAACTACAATCTTTTACGTTGGCTGAATTGATAGTCGTAATGATTATCACCGGTATTGTGGTCGGTTTAGCATTTTCAGTATTGCGCATCATTCAGAAACAAATCGAAGTTATTGGTAAGGATAATGAGAAAGCTGTCGAAGTTGTTTTTCTTGAACAAATGTTATGGAGTGATTTCAATCGTATGCAAATCGTTGAAACAACACACTTGAGACAATTGAAGATGAAGTCAGAATTGGATAGTGTTGTATATGACTTTAAAGAAGATTTTGTGCTTAGAAATAGAGATACAATTCGCGTTAAGGCAACCATAGAGAATGTTTTCTTTGAATCTGTTACCACTCGAACTGGTACAATTGATGCTGTTTCGGTTTCTTGTGAAAATGAGATAAAAGGATATAAGATATTTGTGTTTAAGAAGAATGATTTGGTTTTTTCAAGAAAGGAGATTATAGATGGCTTTTAAAATAGAAAACACGGAAGCAAAAGTATCGGGTGGGAAATCTTTTGATGGTGGACTAGATGGTATTCTAAAGAAAGAAATTGAAATTTTCGGTAAGAGCTTCGGTTCAAAAAAGAAACAATATTTTTATCAGGAGTTAGCAGTATTGCTAAAAGCAGGGGTTAGTCTTAAAGATGGTTTGGGACTTATATCGGAATCCATTAAAAAGAAAAATGACAAAGAACGTATCGAAAGTGTTTTGAATGATTTGATACAAGGAGCATCTTTTTCTGATTCTTTGAAAAAGACGGGTCAATTCTCTGAATATGAAGTTCAATCATTGAAAATTGGTGAAGAAACGGGTAATATTGACAGGATTTGTGAAGAGTTAGGGGTGTATTATGCTCGTAAAAATGAACAAAACAGAGTGATCATTGCCGCTTTGACTTATCCTTCTATCGTGTTGTGTACCGCCATGTTGGTTGTTGTATTTATGCTTACTTATGTAGTGCCGATGTTTGAAGATATCTTCAGGCAAAATAATATGGAGTTGCCATTTTTGACTAAAATGGTGGTTCGCTTATCCTATCTTTTAAAAGAGTTTGGTCTTTATTTTTTGGTATTGATTTTGTCTTTTTTGTTTTCTGTAAAGTTCTTTGCGAATAATCCAGTTTATAAAAAAATCATTGATAATGTTTTACTTAAAACCCCTTTGGCAGGAACCTTTGTAGTTAAAGTTTATATGGCGCAATTTATTCAGGCTGTTGCGCTCTTAACTGCTTCCAAAGTACCTATGTTGACTAGTATTGAAATGGTTTCAGAAATGATAGGATTTGTGCCTTTGCAAGAATCTCTCATAAGGATCAAACAAAGGATTATCTTGGGGAATTCTTTGAGCGAAAGTATGAAAGGTGAGATGTTGTTTGACAACAGAATTATTTCTCTAGTAAAAGTAGCAGAAGAAACCAATCAAACGGAATATGTCTTTAAGCAATTGAATGAGCAGTTTAGTCAAGAGCTTTTAACGCAATCCAAAACATTGTCAACTGTGCTTGAACCGCTCATTATCTTAATTGTCGGTGGGTTGGTGGCTGTTTTGTTGATTGCAATGTATTTACCAATGTTTCAGTTGAGCAGTGTTATTGGCTAATGGAGAATAAATGAAAATATTCCAATCAATAAATGGAATGCCAAAAAGCAAAATTATTTTTTGATTTTAGTTTCTAGTATTGACTAAAAAACTATTTTTGCACCCGAATTATTCCCTTGTATACTATATCAATAATTTATCAGTTTGATTGATCATAGCTGTGTGCTTACGACTATGAATACAATTTGCGAATTTTCTTGGTTTATTATATCTAAAAAAATAAGAAATTACTTCTCATGAAAAAATTACTCGTTGCTATTGTAACATTGTCTTGCATTGTTTCAAATGCTCAAACACCCACTGCTTTAGGGATAAACAGTGGTTCGGAAACTACAACTGACGCACCTAATTTTAGTCCTTTTAAATTTAGAGCAGATTTCAAGACTATCACGGCTGTTGGTCTGAATGGTATTGCAACAGGATCCTATGGAACAAATATTACCATTGCGCCTTGGTCTGATAATACCGGTAATAAAAACCACCAACTTAATTTTAATAATACTGGGATATTTTACAGAAATGCCAATCCGCAGGATGCCGCTTGGGGCACTTGGCGACAGTTGCTAGTAACAAATGATGCTGGAAATATTGATTTAGGAGGTACTATCCTTGCCGGTGCTGGAGGAACTCCGGAAGGACAAAATATATTGTCGGGAAGATATAGTAATGGTACGGTAGTGAATTGGGGCGCGCTTTGTGATTCTGGTGGTGCTTTTATGGGTTATGGTGTGAAAGCAAAATTAGGAACTGCAGGTGCTTGGGCATCTAGTACACCTATTACACCTGCTAAGTCTGCTATTGTTACTGATTTCAGAGGGTTTCATGTGTATGCTAATCCTGCTAATCAAGCTGTAGCTGACGGTACAACTGTGTCGCTAAACGAATATTTTTCTGTAAGAGAAACTGGTAATGTTGGTATTGGAACTACAAATCCTGGATCTAAGCTTGATGTTAATGGTAATATTTCAACGACCCAAGGTTCAGGTGGTAAGATTTCATTATTTGATAATAATAGTACAAGAAATAATAGAATTGAACTTTTTGCGGATACAGATGGGGCGAAAATTAATTCCACCTACAGTACCGGAGGAACTGGTTCCATAAATTTCTTAACAGCTGGGACAAATAGAATGAAAATAATTGATAATGGTAATGTTGGAGTTGGGACAGTGTCTCCTACTTATAAATTACATGTTGTTGGGGATTCTTATTCAGAAGCGCATACTATTCAGAGTTATTCTCCTATGTTGACATTGAAAAGAAATACAACTACAGGTGGATATATTGAGGGTATTCAGACACAATTACTTGATGGAACGAATAACTGGTTTTTCGGTAATGTAGGAACAGAAGAATGGAGAATTTCAAAAGGAGATTATCAACCGGCTAAATTCGTAGTGAAAGACAATGGGAATATTGGGATTGGTACAACAACGCCTTCTGTTAAACTTGATGTTATAGGTAAATCTTCTTTTAGTGATAACATGAAAGTCGATGCAAAAATAGAAGCTAAAGAAATTAAAGTAACTAATACGCCTACTGCCGATTTCGTTTTTGAAGAAGATTATAATCTTCCCAAATTGGAAGATGTAGAAAAACATATCAAGGAAAAGAAACATTTACCCGAAATTGCTTCTGCGAAACAAATGGAAAAAGAAGGTGTAAATGTAGGTGAATTCCAAATTAAATTATTACAAAAAATCGAAGAGCTTACGCTTTATACTATAGAGCAAAATAAAAAAATTGAAGCTCAGAATAAGTTAATTCAAGAACAAAATCAAAGGATTGAAAAATTAGAAAAGAAAATTAATTAATTAAAAAGGCGCTCTGTAAGAGTGCCTTTTTAATTAATTGTTGCGTCAAACAGCGTTTGTTTATGGTTTGTTGGAAATGAAGTTATAATTATTATGTATCATTTAGTGTAATGTTCTCTTTGGTTGTCATGTTGAATAGTCAAATTCTTTAAGTTGCTAATTCTAATTTATGCTGCAATTGAAAGTTTTTTTAATAATCGGATAGGTAGTATAGTATGTCGTTTGTTATAAAACGAAGTTGTTCTGATTTTATTAAAATTGAAATGATTAAAGATGGTTGAAATTGTTGTTTTATGATACTTTTGCAACTTTTTGTTTATTTAACCTTAGCATAACCTTTATATGCTAAATTGTGTCTATATTTAGTAGTATAAATCAATTAGTATGAGCAACTATTTTTACATAGCAATAGCTTTAATATTCGTTATTTTTCTTGTTCGTTTTTTGTACCTTAAAAATGAAAAGGATAAAAAGGACTTAGAGCAAAAAATGAATGATGACTATAAAAAGATTCAAGAAATTGAAACGAACGATAAGGATATGATTAATTAAAAATTTTCATGTCTTACAGAATAAAAAAGAGCGCCATTGGCGCTCTTTTTTATTCTGTTTTCTTTTCCTCTTTTTTCTGACTATCCAATGGTGCGCCTACTGCGATACCGCAAACATGGCCTGGTTGTCCATGTGGAGGATTCATTCCGGGTGCGGTTGCTGTTGAAGCAGCAGGAGTTGCTGTAGTTGGTGTTAAAAGGCTAGGGGTGGTGCCTTGTGGTGTGCTGGGTGTTACGGTATAAGATGAATTGGTGTTGTTATTGGTTGTGATTGTAGTTGTATTGGGTTTTGAGTTAAGAGGAGCACCAACACTAATGTCACAACGATGACCAGGTTGACCGTGGGGCGGGTTCATGCCTTTTGCGGTTTTTACCTGAGTGGTTGTCATTTGTGGTGTGAATTTTACGTTTTGAGGAGTCGCAGTTTTGTTGGTGACTGCGGGTGCTTGTGACGTGTTTGGTGTATTGTTGTTTAATGGAGCGCCAACTGCAATGTCACATCGATGGCCTGGTTGTCCATGTGCTGGATTTACCGGTCCTTTTGCTTGTGTTGTAGTTGCTGCTGGTGTTGTTTGTGTGTTTTGAGTGTTTTGGGTTGTAGTTGTTTTAGGCGTCGATGGTGTTTGGTTTTGTTCTGCTCTTACTGCTGACGAATCGGCTTGAGGTTGTAGTTCTTCTTTACAAGAAAGAAGACAGAATGCCGTTGCTATTGCGATGATGCTGTGTTTTGAATTCATTTTCTTTGTTATTGATTACCAAATATAATGATTTTGAAATAAAAAATCCGAAACTCAGTTTCGGACTATTTATTGGGTTTTACCAGAAATGCATTGGGGTATTTCTTCTTGATTTCTGAAAGTTTTTTCTCAGCTTCAATTCTCGTTTTGTAATTCCCAACCCAAACTTTGTAGATAGGTGTGTTAAAAACAATTGTTGCATCTGTGTTTTTATTGGTCTTTCGGAATTCGGTCAATGTTTTCTTTGCTGGTTCGCTTTCTCCCGTAAAGATTTGTATTTTGAATCGTTCGTTCACATTTAATGAACTGTTGACTTTTCTTTTTTCTGCGAGCAGTTGTTCAAATCTTGGATCTTGTTTTACAGATGTTTTTCCATCTTGTGCATAACAAAAAGCTGAAAACAAAACGGTTAAGACTAGGTATTGTGGTTTCTTAAAAAAATCTAAAAATCTCATAATGAATGTAAATTTGTACAAAAGTAATGGAATCAGGAATACTGTGTGAATAAAAAGTTATTTAGAATAATTATAAATTAATAATTAAGATATATTTAAGGTTTTGAGAATAGTTCATAAGTCGTATTTTTGTCGGAGTTTTTTAAATGGCATATTGTATTCAGTGTTCAACTACTGAAAAAATCATGCCGAATTTAGATGATAATCATTTAATATATGAAAAAGGTGGGAAACCATAAATCGATCTTTAAAATAGTAACGTTAAGTCTTTCGTTATTATTATCTGTTTCTTTAAGTTCATTTGCTCAAGAGCCTGCTCAGGCGGCTCCGGCTTCGGAAACTGCTGCGGCTCCTGCTGCTGGTGGTGATGTAGCTGCGGGTAAAGCTTTGTTCAATGCAAATTGTGCGGCTTGTCACAAGTTAGATGCTAAAATGACAGGTCCTGCCTTGAGGGGTGTGGCTGAACGTCGTGATAGAGCATGGTTAGGGAAATGGATTAACAATTCGGCTCAGTTAATTGCTTCTGGTGATGCTGATGCAGTGAAAATTTTTGAGGAGTTCAATAAAACTCCAATGACAGCATTTCCTCAGTTGTCTGCAGCGGATATTGATAATATCTTAGCGTATACTTCTCAGCCAAAAGAAGAGCCAAAAGTAACAACTGGACAAGATGCTCAAGCTGGTGCTTCTTCAGAAGGTGGTTTGTCAAATAACATGGTTTTAGGTCTGTTGGCTGTAGTGTTGGCTGTTTTAGTTGGTATGTTGTTTATGGTGAACAATGTGTTGTCTAAAATTGCTAAAGCTAATGGAGTAGAGGTAGCGGAAAAGAAATTTGCTGTAATGCCTTTGGTTAATGCCTTTGTTAAAAATCAATTTTTAGTTCTGGTTTCAACGATTTTAATGTTGTTGGTAGGTGCTTATTTTGCTTATGGTTACTTAATGCAGGTAGGTGTAGATCAAGATTATGCTCCAATTCAGCCTATTCATTATTCGCATAAAATTCACGCTGGTGATAACGGTATCGATTGTAAATACTGTCACTCTGCAGCGCGTGTTAGTAAAAATGCTGGTATTCCTTCGTTGAATGTTTGTATGAACTGTCATAAAAATATTTCAGAATTCCAAGGAGATAAAGATTCTACCTATGTAGAGTATACTAAAGAATTCTACACTGCAGAAATCCAAAAATTATACGATGCAGTGGGTTGGGATAAAACAGCTCAAAAGTATACAGGTAAAGAAAAGCCTGTGAAATGGGTGAGAATTCACAACTTGCAGGATTTCGTTTACTTCAACCACTCACAACACGTTTCGGTTGCAGGAATTGAGTGTCAAAAATGTCACGGACCTGTTGAGACTTTTGAAGTGATGAAGCAACATTCTCCATTAACTATGGGATGGTGTGTGAACTGTCACCGTGAGACGAATGTAAAAGTAGAAGGTAATGCTTACTACGAAAAAATTCACTCAGAACTTTCTAAAAAATATGGTGTAGACAAATTGACTGCAGCGCAAATGGGAGGTTTAGAATGTGGTAAATGTCACTACTAATTATTTATTAAGAAGCTAATATTTATATACAATATGTCATCAAACAAAAAATACTGGAAAAGTGTTGAGGAGCTAAACGAAAATAGCTCTATTGTTGAGACGCTTAGAAATAACGAGTTTGTGGAAGAAATTCCAACGGATGAATTTTTAGGTGATGCTGCATCGTTGGCATCTTCTAACACAACACGTCGTGATTTTCTTAAGTATGTTGGATTCAGTACTGCAGCGGCTACTTTAGCTGCTTGTGAAGGTCCAGTGCATAAGTCAATTCCTTATGTAGTTCAACCGGAAGAAATCATCCCTGGTTTAGCAGATTATTATGCTACATCATTCTCTGATGGTTTCGATTTTGCTAACATTTTAGTAAAAACTCGCGAAGGTCGTCCTATCAAAATTGAAAATAATAAAATTGAGGGAGCTAATTTCCATGCAAACGCTCGTGTTCACGCGTCAGTTTTATCGTTATACGATAGCTTACGTTTGAAAAACACTAAAATAGCAGGAAAAGATGCTTCTTGGAGTGAGGCAAATGCTAAAATTAAAGCTAGCGTTGCTGAGGCTAAAGCTAAAGGAGGAAAAGTAGTATTGTTGACTAATACTTCTGCTTCGCCTTCAACTGACAGATTAATTGGTCAGTTCTTGGCTGCAAATCCAAATGCAAAACATGTAGTATATGATGCTGTTTCTTCAACAGAAGCTTTGGATGCTTTCCAAACAGTTTATGGTGAAAGAGCTTTAGCTGATTATGATTTTTCTAAAGCAAATGTAATTGTTTCTGTTGGTGCTGATTTCTTAGGAGACTGGCAAGGTGGAAACTTCGATGCTGGTTATGCACAAGGACGTATTCCTCAAAATGGAAAAATGTCTCGTCACTTCCAGTTTGAGGCAAACATGACATTGTCTGGTGCTGCTGCTGATAAGCGTGTGCCGATGAATGTTGCGACTCAAAAACAAGCATTAGCTAAAATATATAGTATTGTTACTGGTGCTGCAGTTTCCACTTCTAAGTTTGAAGGAGAAGATGCAGTGACTAAAGCAGCACAACAGTTGAAGGCTGCTGGTAGCAAAGGTGTGTTGGTTTCGGGTATTGAAGATAAAAATGCTCAATTGGTTGTATTAGCAATCAACCGCGCTTTAGCGAGTGAGGCTTTTAATCCGGCTAATTCACGTCAAATCAGAAAAGGAAATGCTGCTGAAGTGAAGCAATTAATTGCAGATTTGAAAGCGGGTTCTGTACATACTTTAATTATGAGTGGTGTAAATCCAGTATATTCATTACCTAATGGTGCTGAATTTGCTGAAGCATTAAAGAAAACTAAACTTTCTGTAGCTTTCTCAATGAAAGAAGATGAAACGGCTTTGGTTTCTAGTATTGCTGTTGCAACTCCACATTATTTAGAATCTTGGGGTGATGTAAGTATTGTGAAAGGACAATACGCGGTTACTCAACCTACTATTCGTCCGTTATTCAATACGGTACAATTCCAAGATGCTTTATTGTCTTGGACTGGAAATGTTCAAAACTATTACGATTATATCCGTTCTTCTTGGGCAGGAACAAAATCTTGGAACCAATTAGTACATGATGGTGTTGCTTTTACTGAGGTTGGAGCAAGTGCAGGTGCAGGTGCTGATTTCAATGGGGCAGCAGCTGTTTTAGGAAATGCAAAATCAAACGGTACTGAATTAGTATTGTATACTAAAACAGGTATGGGTGATGGGCAACAAGCGAACAATCCATGGTTGCAAGAGTTTCCAGATCCAATCACCAGAGCTTCTTGGGATAATTATGTTACTGTAGCTAAAGCAGATGCTGAGGCTTGGGGCTTAGAGAACTGGAATGTTGCTAACGGTGGTTTGAACGGTAGCTTGGTTACTTTATCAGTAAACGGTGCTAAATTGGAAAATGTTCCGGTTATGATCCAACCTGGTCAAGCAAAAGGAACTGTTGGTTTAGCTTTGGGTTACGGACGTAAAGCTGCTTTGAAAGAAGAAATGCAAGTAGGTGTTAATGCTTACAAATTATATAATAATTTCAACAATGTACAAACGGTTTCTGTTACTAAGGCAGATGGTGAGCATGAATTTGCTTGTGTACAGTTGCAAAAAACATTAATGGGTCGTGGAGACATCATTAAGGAGACTACTTTAGAAATTTTTAATACTAAAGATGCTGCCGATTGGAATATCATGCCAGTAGTTTCTTTAGATCATAAAGAAGTTCCGGCTGAGTCGGTTGATTTATGGGAATCTTTTGATCGTAGTATAGGTCACCACTTTAATCTATCGATTGACTTGAATGCTTGTACTGGATGTGGAGCTTGTGTTATTGCTTGTCATGCAGAAAACAACGTACCAGTAGTTGGTAAGTCAGAAGTAAGAAGAAGTCGCGACATGCACTGGTTGCGTATCGATAGATACTATTCTTCTGAAGAAAGTTTCAAAGGAGATCTTGAGAAAAAAGAATCTGCTTCTGGATTATTAGATTCAAGAAATAAATATATTGAATTGGAATCTGCTTCAGATAATCCTCAAGTTGTGTTCCAGCCAGTAATGTGTCAGCACTGTAACCACGCTCCATGTGAGACTGTTTGTCCTGTTGCTGCTACTTCTCACGGTCGTCAAGGTCAAAACCATATGGCATATAACCGTTGTGTGGGTACTCGTTACTGTGCAAACAACTGTCCGTATAAAGTACGTCGTTTCAACTGGTTCTTGTACAACAACAATGACGAATTCAACTATCATATGAATGATGATTTAGGTCGTATGGTATTGAATCCAGATGTTAACGCTCGTTCTCGTGGGGTTATGGAAAAATGTTCGTTATGTATCCAAATGACACAAGCGACTATTTTGAAAGCTAAAAACGAAGGACGTTTAGTGAAAGATGGTGAATTCCAAACAGCATGTTCAAATGCATGTACTTCTGGAGCAATGGTATTTGGTGATGTAAATGATAAAGAATCTAAAGTGGCAGCATTGGCTGATGATAATAGAGCGTATCATTTATTAGAGCACATTGGAACAAAACCAAATGTTGTTTACCAAGTAAAAGTTAGAAATTAATATTAATAAGAAATAAGATAAAGGATTATGTCGTCTCATTACGAAGCACCTATCAGAAAACCTTTAGTACTTGGAAGTAAAAGCTACCACGATGTTACTGTCGATGTGGCCCGTCCGGTAGAGGGTAAAGCTAATAAACAATGGTGGACAGTATTTTATATAGCACTTGCAGCCTTTTTATGGGGTTTAAGCTGTATGTTATACACAATTACCGAAGGTATTGGAACATGGGGATTAAATAAAACAGTTGGTTGGGCATGGGATATCACTAACTTCGTTTGGTGGGTTGGTATCGGTCACGCCGGAACGCTAATTTCAGCTGTATTGTTATTATTCCGTCAAAAATGGAGAATGGCGATTAACCGTTCTGCAGAAGCGATGACTATCTTCTCGGTAGTTCAAGCAGGTTTGTTTCCAATCATCCACATGGGTCGTCCATGGTTAGGATACTGGGTATTGCCAATACCAAATCAATTCGGATCATTATGGGTTAACTTTAACTCACCGTTACTTTGGGACGTATTCGCTATTTCAACGTATTTATCAGTATCATTAGTTTTCTGGTGGACTGGTTTATTACCCGACTTCGCAATGTTACGTGATAGAGCAGTAACTCCTTTTACAAAAAGAATTTATTCTATCCTTTCTTTTGGATGGACAGGAAGAGCAAAAGACTGGCAACGTTTCGAAGAGGTTTCTCTTGTATTGGCAGGTTTAGCTACTCCATTGGTACTTTCAGTACACACTATTGTATCTTTTGACTTTGCTACTTCAGTAATTCCTGGATGGCATACGACAATCCTTCCGCCATACTTCGTTGCGGGAGCGATCTTCTCAGGATTCGCGATGGTAAATACTTTACTTATCATCATGAGAAAAGTGTGTAACCTTGAAGACTATATTACAATTCAGCATATCGAGTTAATGAACATTGTAATCATGATTACGGGTTCAATCGTAGGATGTGCTTATATCACCGAGTTATTCGTAGCTTGGTATTCAGGAGTTGAGTATGAACAATATGCTTTCTTGAATAGAGCAACTGGTCCTTACTGGTGGTCATACTGGGCGATGATGACATGTAATGTGTTCTCTCCGCAGTTCATGTGGTTCAAAAAATTAAGAACTAGCATCATGTTCTCATTCATCATTTCAATTGTGGTAAACATAGGTATGTGGTTTGAGCGTTTCGTAATCATCGTAACATCGTTACACCGTGATTACTTACCATCATCTTGGACAATGTTCTCACCTACATTCGTTGATATCGGTATCTTCGTTGGTACTATTGGATTCTTCTTCGTATTATTCTTATTGTATTCAAGAACATTCCCTGTAATTGCACAGGCGGAGGTTAAAACAATCTTGAAAACTTCAGGAGATAACTACAAAGCAGATAGAGAGAAAAACGGTCATAATCACGATAATCACTAAGAAGTCATGAGTCATAAAGTAATACATGCACTATATACTGATGATGATGTTTTGATGGATGCTGTAAAGCAAACTCGTAAAGCACATCACCATATTGAAGAGGTTTATACTCCATTCCCTGTTCACGGTTTAGATAAAGCAATGGGGTTAGCACCAACAAGAATTGCGATTTGTGCTTTCTTATATGGTCTTACTGGTTTGTCATTTGCAACATGGTTATTGAATAATATCATGATTAGTGATTGGCCACAGGATATCGGTGGTAAACCAAGTTTCAGTTATATTCAAAATATGCCTGCTTTCGTGCCGGTAATGTTTGAGGAAACTGTATTCTTTGCAGCACACTTAATGGTAATTACGTTCTATATGAGAAGTAAATTATGGCCATTCAAAGAAGCTGAAAATCCAGATGTTCGTACAACAGATGATCACTTTTTAATGGAGATCGCTGTCAATAATAATGAAGACGAATTAACTTCTTTCCTACAAAGTACAGGTGCAGTTGAAGTTAAAGTAGTTGAAAAGCATTAATTAGATTATGAGAAGAGTAGTATATTCATTAACAGCTTTAATGGGGTTAGCTTCATTAATGGTTTCATGTAAAAATGATAAAAAACCGAACTATCAGTTCTTCCCGAACATGTATGAATCGGTTGCATATGAAACTTATTCAGAATCAGATGCTTTTAAATCGCCAAATGGTTTGGTAGGTAAAGAAGGTCAATTACCTGCTCAAGGTACTATCAAGAGAGGTTTTGAAATTTATGATTTACCGAACACTCCTGCTGGTTACGAAGCTTCAAAAGCAATTGTTTCTCCTCTTGAGCCTTCAGCTATTAACCTTGAAAAAGGAAAAGAGTTGTTTGATATTTACTGTATTTCTTGTCACGGTGAAAAAGGTGATGGAAAAGGGAAATTAGTTCAAAGAGAAAAATTCTTAGGTGTACCTAGTTATAAAGACAGAGCTGTAACAGTGGGAAGCGTTTTCCATGTTGAGACTTATGGTCTGAATGCGATGGGTTCTCACGCAAACCAATTGTCTAAGAAGGAAAGATGGCAAGTTGCAGAATATGTAATGAAGCTTAAGTCTGAATTATAATTGTAAAACACACGATATATAAGTTATGTATACATTATCAAGCAAAATAAAAAACCTTTCAATTTTCCTTATGGTTTTAGGACTATTGGGTATTGGATATGGTTTTTTCAGTGCACCGAAGAATACTGAAGATGTAGAAAAAATATTAGCTGCTGATACTCATGGTGGACATCATGGTGCTGCAGCTGCACATGAAACTGCTCCAGCTGATGCTCATGGTGAAGCTGTTGTAGCACACGGTGAAGAAAAAGAAGAGGCTCATGCTGAAGCAAAAGAAGTTCATGTTGAAACTGAACACAAAACAGAAGCTGCTCATGATTCTTCTGTAGCTGAAGTTAAAGAAGTAGCTCATGTAACTGACTCACTTGTAGCACCTACCGAAGAGACTCATGCAGAAGCTCATGCTGCACCTGCACATGCTGAGAAAGGTCACGAAGTGGCAGCTAATCATGATGCACATGCTGATGAGCATAAAAAACATGTTGAGCATGTATTTACTCAATTAAAAAATAAGCCTTGGTCTGCATTATACGTAGGAGCATTGTTCGTATTCTTGATTTCTTTAGGAGTATTGGCATTCTATGCTATTCAATGGGCAGCACAGGCAGGTTGGTCACCAGCTTTATTCAGAGTAATGGAGGCTATCACCGCATATATTGTACCTGGAGGTATCATTGTGTTTGTGATTTTGGTATTGTCAACACTTTATTTTGGAGATCATCAATTGAATCATTTGTTTGTATGGTCTGATAAAGATGTTGTAGCAAATGATCACTTGATTCAAGGAAAATCAGGGTATTTGAATGTACCTTTCTTCTTAATTAGAGCTGTAATCTATTTAGGAGGTTGGATTTTATACCGTACTTACACTCGTAAAAACTCGATCAACTTAGATGAAACTGGTGATTTGTCTTTCTATAAAAAGAACTTCAAAGCATCTGCTGGATTCTTAGCGTTCTTCTTAGTTTCTGAGTCTATGATGGCTTGGGACTGGGTAATGTCTGTTGATCCTCACTGGTTCAGTACATTATTTGGATGGTATGTTTTTGCAAGTTTCTTTGTAAGTGGTATCACTGTAATTGCGTTGATTACTTTACACTTGAAATCAAACGGTTATTTAGATTTTATCAATAATAGTCACTTCCATGATTTAGCGAAATTCATGTTTGGTATTTCAGTTTTCTGGACTTACTTATGGTTCTCTCAATTCATGTTGATGTGGTATTCTAACATCCCTGAAGAGGTAACCTATTTCAAAACTAGAATTGAGCACTATAACTTGCCTTTCTTCGGAATGGTGGCTATGAACTTCATTTTCCCAGTATTAATTTTGATTAATACAGATTTCAAACGTGTACCTTGGATTATCACTATGGCGGGTATCATCATTTTATCAGGTCACTATTTAGACTTCCATAACATGATTTTCCCTGCAACAGTTGGTGAAAATTGGTTTATTGGTGCTGCTGAAATTGGTTCAGTTGCATTCTTTGCAGGATTGTTCTTATTTGTTGTATTCAACGCTTTAACTAAAGCACCATTATTGGCAAAAGGAAATCCGCTAATTGAAGAAAGTAAGCATTTCCATTATTAATATTTAAACAAGAAAACAGATGACAAGTTTGTTGGTTATTATAGTTTTAGTCTTATTATCAATTGCAATCTGGCAAATGACTAAAATTTTCGACTTAACTCAGGTAGGCGTTTCTAAAGATGACTCGCAAATCGCTACTGATAATGATAATAATGTACAGGGATATTTAATGTTCGGTTTTCTTGCATTCCTTTATATCTTCACGATATATGGATTGTTTAAATGGGGACACTTAGTTTTAGGTACACCAGCTTCTCAACACGGTACTGATTATGACAATTTAATGTATATCTCTTTTGGTATCATTTTCTTTGTTCAGGCTATCACTCAGTTGTTATTACACTACTTCGCTTTCAAATATAGAGGTGAAAAAGGGAAAAAAGCATTGTACTATGCAGATAACGATAAATTAGAATTTATCTGGACTATCATCCCGGTAATTGTTTTGGCAGGTTTGATTCTTTACGGATTGTACACTTGGACAAACATTATGTTTGTTGATGAAGATGAAGAAGTTATTGTTGTTGAATTGTATGCAAAACAATTTAGCTGGGAAGCGCGTTACGCTGGTAAAGACAACGTGTTGGGTAAAGCTAATGTTCGTTTAATCGAAGGAGTAAATACAATGGGTCTGGATGTAAACGATCCTAACGCTCAAGATGATATCGCTGTTTCTGAATTGCATATACCAAAAGGTAAAAAAGTATTATTCAAATTACGTTCACAAGATATTCTTCACTCAGCTTATATGCCTCACTTTAGAGCGCAAATGAACTGTGTGCCTGGTATGGTGACTCAATTTGCATTCACACCAACATTGACAACTGAAGAAATGCGTCAAGATCCTGCTATTGTTGAGAAAGTTAACAATATCAACAAAATACGTTCTGCTAACAGCGCTAAGTTAGTTGCAGAAGGTAAAACACCTCTTGATCCATATACTTTCGACTATTTGTTATTATGTAACAAAATTTGTGGAGCTTCTCACTACAACATGCAAATGAAAATTGTTGTGGATACTCCTGAAGAATTCAAAAACTGGTTGAAAGATAAAGGGACTATTGTCAAAGCTATAAAAGATGATAAAGCGGCTAAAGAAGCTGAAAAGAATCCTGCTCCAGTAGCGGTACCAGCACAAGCTAAAGTAGCTGATTCTACTGTAGTTGCTACGGCAGATGACAAATTAGAGGAAGTAAAAAAATAATTAAATTTAAATTTAGATAAATAATATGGGAGCAGCAGCACACGACCACGATCACGCACACGATCACGATCACGCACATCACCATAAAGATACATTCATCACTAAATACATTTTTAGTATTGATCACAAAATGATTGCTAAACAATACTTGATTACAGGTATTATTATGGGAATCGTTGGGGTAGTGATGTCGTTATTGTTCAGAATGCAAATCGCTTGGCCAGAGCAGTCTTTCGGGATTTTTAAATTCTTATTGGGAGAGAAAATGGCTCCAGGAGGAGTAATGCGAAATGATATTTACCTTGCTTTGGTGACTATCCACGGTACTATCATGGTATTCTTTGTATTAACTGCTGGTTTGAGTGGTACGTTTAGTAACTTGTTAATTCCATTACAGATTGGTGCACGTGATATGGCTTCTGGTTTTATGAATATGATTTCATACTGGTTGTTCTTCTTGTCGTCTGTTGTAATGATCTGTTCTTTATTCGTTGAGTCTGGACCAGCTTCTGCAGGTTGGACAATCTATCCACCATTATCAGCTTTACCACAAGCAATTCCAGGATCTGGAACAGGTATGACTTTATGGTTGGTATCAATGGCTATCTTCATTGCTTCGTCTTTGATGGGTTCATTGAACTATGTAGTTACAGTTATCAATCTTAGAACTAAAGGGATGTCAATGACAAGATTGCCACTTACTGTTTGGGCTTTCTTCATTACAGCAGTTATCGGTATTGTATCGTTCCCGGTATTATTATCTGCTGCGTTGTTATTGATCATGGATAGAAGTTTTGGTACTTCTTTCTTCTTATCTGATATCTTTATCTCTGGTGAGGTATTACACTACCAAGGTGGTTCTCCAGTATTGTTTGAGCACTTATTCTGGTTCTTAGGTCATCCTGAGGTATATATCGTATTATTACCGGCATTGGGTATCACTTCTGAAATTATTGCTACTAACTCCCGTAAACCAATTTTCGGTTACCGTGCGATGATTGCTTCTATCTTAGCAATTGCATTCTTATCGACGATTGTATGGGGTCACCATATGTTCTTGTCTGGAATGAATCCATTCTTAGGATCGGTATTTACATTTACAACATTATTGATTGCGATTCCTTCTGCGGTAAAAGCATTCAACTATATTACTACGCTTTGGAAAGGTAACTTACAGTTAAATCCTGCGATGTTGTTCTCAATTGGATTGGTTTCAACATTCATTTCAGGAGGTTTAACAGGTATCATCCTTGGAGATAGTACATTAGATATTAACGTTCACGATACATATTTCGTAGTGGCTCACTTCCACTTAGTAATGGGTATCTCTGCATTGTACGGATTCTTCGCTGGGGTATACCACTGGTTCCCAAGAATGTTCGGTAGAATGATGAACAAAACTTTAGGTTATATTCACTTCTGGGTAACTGCAGTTTGTGCTTATGGTGTATTCTATCCAATGCACTTCATCGGTATGGCTGGTTTGCCACGTCGTTACTATACCAACTCGAACTTCCCATTATTTGACGATTTAGCTGATGTTAACGTATTGATTACTACATTCGCTTTAATCGGAGCTGCTTTCCAATTGGTGTTCATGTGGAATTTCTTCTACAGCATCTTCAAAGGACCAAAAGCACCTCAAAACCCATGGAAATCGAATACATTAGAGTGGACAGCTCCAGTAGAGCACATGCACGGTAACTGGCCTGGTGAATTACCAACAGTACACAGATGGCCTTACGATTACAGTAAGCCTGGACATGATGATGACTTCGTACCTCAAACTGTTCCTATGAAGGAAGGTGAGGAAGAGTTACACCACTCCTAATAACATACAATACTAAAGAGCCTTTCGAAAGAAAGGCTTTTTTATTACCTTTAGCCAAACAAATTTTATGAAAAAGTTTTTCTTATTATTTACTTGTCTTTTCAGCTTGTCTTGCTTTTCTCAGACTGTGCCCGATTTTGAGGCTATTGATTCGTTGTACAGAGAAGATCAGTTCTATTTTGGGGTTACGTATAATATTTTGAATGATAAACCGCAGGCGGTGTCTCAAAACTCCTTTTCTGCAGGATTGAATTTTGGTTTTCTACGTGATTTCCCTCTTAATAAGAAACGTACTGTGGCCATTGCTCCAGGTTTAGGGTTTACATTCAATAACTACAAGAGTAACGTTGTAATTGCAGAGAATAATAATGAAATTACCTATACAGCAATACCAACGACCGATTTTGATAATAACAAGCTAGGTTTGTATTTTGTAGACGTTCCGATTGAATTTCGTTGGCGTACTTCTACCTTCGATTCACATAAGTTTTGGAGGATTTACACTGGTGTTAAGATGAGTTATTTACTAGCCAGTAAATCGAAGTTTGTTTCTTCTACGGATCGATTTTCTGTATCCAATAACCCGGATTTGAATAAGTTTCATTATGGTGCTTATGTGAGTGCGGGATACAATACCTTCAATGTGTATGCTTATTATGGTTTTCAAGATCTTTTCAAGAATGGTTCTTTGAACGGACAACCTTTAAACTTGAGTACCATCAATATTGGTTTGATGTTTTATATTTTATAACCAAAACAGCAGTAAAATTAATTGCGGTAGCGCTCCGATGATATATCCCAACGTTAATTCGAATAGGGTATGTGCTTTCATGTACAATCGGGAAGAGGCTACTACACCATTTAGTAGTAAAATAACCGCGATGAGCAATTGCATTCGGAACTGAAAGTGGATGCAACAAGCAATACAGAATACAGTTAATGATGAGATGCCCAACATGTGTAAGCTGGCTTTTTTATGAAACAGTGCCAAAACCAACGCTAAAAAGGTACTTAGAATACTTCCCAAATAGAAATAGAATAATTCCGGAAATGTGGTTATTGTGACGCTTTTAAAAATAAGTGTACTTAATAGTAACGACTGTAAGAAAAGTGGAATCTTTCGTTGTTCGACCTTTGTCACCATAATCGAATCTATTTTTTGTAAAGAAACCAAAAGATAGAAACAAGCCAATGGGATAAATACAGTAACGATGAGTATTTGTACGAGGCACAAATAAATTGTTTCATAGTTGAAGTAACCATGGGTTGTAAAAAAATAAAATAGTGCACCCATGACCGAAATGAATATCGGATGGAAGGCGTAGGAGAAGAATGGCAATATCTTTTTCAAGGCTGTTGGTACTAGTTGACCAAAGTTACCATTTTTTTTGATGTTGTACTCTTTGTGGTGAATTCTTTGTTATTGGCCATTCCAACAACTATTCGATTACTTTTGTAGTTGGTTCCGGAGAGGTACGATTGACTCAATGTGCAGTGGAATTCCACGTTGAAATGAAAACTTATAATTAAAGTAATTATTTCTTTTACTGTTCTTGGAAAGAGTACAGTAGGAATTACATCAAATATAGCTATCACACCATTAATACGATTAAAAATAATATGAAAGAAAACAATTATATCCGGGTTAAAATTTATTTTTTAATATTTATTGTAGCTTTCACTTTCGGATGGATTGCCAGTAAATCGGAGATAACCATGGTTGTTGAAGGTAGGGATATTTATAGCTATGGTTTTAATTACGCTATGTTTGGTCTTCTGATCACTTTGGGATTTACAATAACTTTAGTTTATGATATTTATATTTTGGGTAAAAACAAAAAAGAATCTTCAGATAGAATGAAGTAGTAATTTGTTTTCTCGGGTTTTCATAAGCTTTTAGCTGCTTGTACCAACTCAGAAATTATATTTTACCATTTTAAGGTGGCAGTTTGCTTTTCTATATAAGTTTGCAAGATATTAGCCATTGTTTAGTTCCATTTGTTTGAGTTAATTGATTGAAGGGATCAAAGTCGGGAAATCCTAGAATCGTCTTAGTCAAATTTTGGTTAGCGTATTTCGGTACTTAGTTTAGCAACTAAAAAAATAATGTTTACAATGAAATATATTGTTTATCTTTTTTTTCGTTATCATTCCAATTTAACTCAAAAGAATATTGCCTACGATAGGTCATTACTTTGTTTGTTATTTTTGATTTACATCAACTGTACTTCAATAGCATTGTTTTTTTGGCCTATACCAGCTAGGACAATTTTTTTAAAGAATAGAATCTACACTTGTTCAATTTTAATTGTTTTATTCGTGGTAGGGATGTATGTAGTAAAGAAATTCATCACTAAAGAAGAATTGAACCATTTTATGCCCTCTAGTAAAGTTAAATTTCATGGGTGGTTATTGTTTTCATATATTTTACTCTCTCTCTCTTTTATGGTCGTATCAATGATAGTACTAAAGAGAGCGTTAATTCTGTACTAGTTTTCAAAAGGCAACCTTTTTGAGGTTAACTTCAGATCAGATGATTTTTTAGCTCAATGTCGGGAAATACTAGATACGGCGAAGTCAGAATTGCGCATAACTGTATACATTTTAATGTAAATAATTTATAAATGAAAAAAATGACTATCCTTAAAGGAGCTCTGGTATTTGTATTTGTGTTGAGTGTTTTTTTACTCTTCTATTATTCGGGTTTGCATTCGAAAAGTTACAACACCAATGAAGTTTACAACGTTCCAATTGGTACAAATAGTTTTGTAGAAGAAAATAGAACCGTTTTGGTTACAGAAAATTCCAATTTAAATGGTTAAATCATAGCATTAGGCCTAATTGCAAGTGTGGCATTATTTGGGTTTGTTTTTCTAGTTGCAATGGAACATAATTTTACTAAGTTGAGTGTTTCTACTACTAAAAAAGAATAGAAGTATTCCTGAAAATGGCTCTAATATATGTAACAAATTCTATATGCAGTGGTTGAAAATAGCAGAATGTTTTTACTGACTTTGGGATTATTCGTGTTGACCACATGATGTTGTTAGGGTATTTCTAAAAAGTTTGCAAAGTGATTGGTTTTACAAACTTTCTGTTCTATTTCAGTAGCTTCTTTTTTCTTATTGCTATTAGGCAAAAACAGTCATAGTTAAAAATTAGTAGGTTTTATTTTCGCTTTTGTTACTTAAGTCATTGATTATCAATGTGTATTATTTTTATTGTTAAATTTTCATCTAAATAGTTCTAGGTCTGTGAAATAGTGGTACTTTTGCGGCTAATTTTTTGAAATCAAATGAAATATATTTTACTTTTCCTGCTGTTTTTGTCAGGAGTTACTGCAGAAGCTCAGTCAGTTAGCTTTAGTTATGATTCAGCCGGCAACCAGATTAGCAGAACTTGGTGCGCACTTTGTCCAGGGAAAATGTCAAGTGGAGGTGTTTCCAAAAATGAAGAAGACATTACAGAGGAGGACTTGGAGAAGTTTCATCCGGAAGACATCGTATCGTATTATCCAAATCCTGTTCAAGAGCAATTGTATTTAAAGTGGTCGCTTGTGGATGATAAGAGAATGGTGGAAATTAACTTATACAATAGCAACGGTCAATTGATCAAGTCGGTAAAAAATCTTCAGAATACCGATCATTATCTTTTTCCTTTTCAGACGTTACCGGAGGGTATTTATACTCTAAACTTGACGTATACCAATGGGAAACAAGAGCCTATCAAAATTATCAAAAATAAGAATTAAAGAATGAAATTACGTTTACTAGCGTTGGTAGCCTTGTTTACCAACCTGATTTTTGCGCAGAGCTTCCATGATACTCAAGGAAAACTTGAGATTTCATCTGGAGGGCAAGCAATGTATACCCTTCCCATCGCTATGCCGCCAAGTATTGCTGATGTTGGACCAGTGATTAATTTGATCTATGCTAGTGGTCAACCCAGTGGTATAGCCGGACAAGGCTGGAGTATCAACAGTATTTCGACAATTGCCAGAATGGCGACACGTCAGGATATAGATGGGTTTAAGGATG
Organism: Flavobacterium sp. GCM10023249; assembly: GCF_042653365.1. Classification (NCBI taxonomy): domain Bacteria; kingdom Pseudomonadati; phylum Bacteroidota; class Flavobacteriia; order Flavobacteriales; family Flavobacteriaceae; genus Flavobacterium; species Flavobacterium sp. GCM10023249. Next base: position 227,191 of record NZ_JBHSHZ010000006.1, on the reverse strand, counting down.
GTGTTGATTTTGATGACAATGATAAACTGGCTTTAGACGGCCAGCGTTTGTTGTTGAAATCAGGTAGCTATTGGGCAGATGGTTCAATCTATGAGACCGAAGTGCAATCGAATACCAAGATTGAATTGAAAAAAAATGGCACAGCGATTTATTTTATCGTGACGACACCAGACGGTTCGAGAACGTGGTATGGGAATTATGGAGGAATGGATGCAACGGATGCTACTGCTTTTTATGTAGTTCGCTTTGAGGATGCCAATGGTAACTTCATGAATTATGTATATGGGAAACCTCAAAATAAAGCTCTTTGTGTTACAGAAATACAATTTAGTGGAAATACGATTACTAATCCCACTACTTTGAATAAGATAGTTTTTACTTATGATCCCTTGACTCGAAAAGAAAATGCTTTTGTTAAAGGAATCAAGGTAGAAAAAGCCGAGATTTTAAGAAAAATTGAAGTTTATACTAATAACCAACTTTTCAAGCGATATGTACTTACTCATTTGACAGATGCTCAGGGGTATCAGCGTGTATCTCAGATACAGGAATTTAATGGGGCTTTGGAGGCAGCCAATCCAGTACAGTTTGAATACAATACGACGAATTCAGGAGCGACGGTTGTTACTACTCCTTATAATGACAGTGTTGAGCTTGATTTGAATGAGAAGCCAGACGTTACAGGTGATTTTGACGGAGACGGACGGATGGATATCGTTGATGGTAAAAATGTTTTTAGCCAATTGTTTCGTGAAAATAATAGTTTAATTTATACTTTACCTGCCTATGCAGAGAATAGTTATAAGTTTGCTGCAACTACTTTAAGTAATGGTAAATTAAATCAAAAACAATCCATAGTGAGTGTTGATGAAACTCTTGGTACTACCACTTTTAAAGTGCACAACTTGGATAATGGATCGTTTGTCAATTCATACAATAAGACTATTGATATAGACAATAGTACACAATGTTCTGATAATTGTACCGTATTTGAATACGATATCGATGGAAATATATTGGTTGGCCCGGGTTATCCGGTTTCACAATGTCAAGGTGTGGTTCCTCAAAAGAAAACCAGTACACGGTATTTAGAAGGGGACTTTAATGGTGATGGAATATCGGAAGTGTTGATTTTAAGTTTTCTGGAATTAGATGCATACAATCCTGACGAGCCCAGCTTAAAAGTTGGAGAAGTAAAAAAAGGTTCAGATCAGCAAAATAGGATAGATCAACCTCCTGGAGGATGTCAATGGACTCGTTCTACTTCTGATTATCCAGTAGAAGTTCGATTGGTGGATTTTAATCCAAATACCAGTTCTGTATTAGGTTCTGTTGGGAATTTAAGTATTCCTAACGGTTTGGTTTTGGGCTCGGGTGAACGTTTTGTGGCCGATTTCAATTCGGATGGTAAATCAGATATTCTTGTGATAAACAAGGATAAGAGTTACAAAGTTTTTGGACTGAAACAATTGACATCTGCGCCTTGGATTGAGTTTGAACTTTTGGGATTCGGAACCATGGAAAATTACAGTGTTCAAAAAGCCAAACTTTTTGGGGACTTCAATGGTGACGGTAAGACAGATATCATGATGCCGGATGCCGATGGAAAAGGATGTGATAGTTGTACAACATGGCATATTTATTACAGTAATCCAAACCCGGCAGGAGGATCTTTATTTACAAAGGAAACGATAACCAATACTATTTCTTATAGACCTTATACTGATAATAGTGATTATACTACTCAATGGCACAGAACCACTTATTATGCTTTGGATATTAATAAAGATGGAAAGTCTGACCTTGTAAAAGTTTGGATGCGCTTATACATTCCGTGTGAGACTTGTTACATGGATAAAGATACCGAATGGAGAGCATACGGCTATATTAATAATTTAGGGTACGGCACTAATACTTTTACAGAAGATTATGTAACGCCTATTAATCCCGTACAAGGAGATGAACAGAATACGTTTCCTATTCCAATTGCTTCCAATTTTAGAAATGGCGGATTGGAGAGTGATTTGATTGTAGTGAGAGAGCATGATGCTTTTGCTAAGAAAGTTTATTTTGTTGATTTTAATAAAGACAACTCAAAAGAGATCCTTCTGAAGAAAGTAACGCAATCCAATGGTGCGATTGTAGATGAGATTGAATATAAATCTATGGTTCCTGCTGAAGGAACTAACGATTTGGGTTCTCAGAATGATTTTTATTCTTCTACTGAAAGCTTGTACTATCCGTTAGTGGAATTGAAAAGAATTCCAACTAGTTTGTTGGTGTCAAAAGTAACCAATACCTCTTTGGGTGTGCAAAAATTACAAGATTACCGTTACCACGGTTACGCCTTAGATTTAAGTGGAAATGGACCTTTGGGCTTTTTGAAGACAGCCAGAAGTAGTTGGTATAAACTTGGAGATAAGAAATTATGGAATGTTTCTGAAATTGACCCTTTATTACGAGGCGCCAATAAGAAGACGTATACGCAGTTGTTGAGTACGGAATTTACATTTTCGGACGCCACTACCAATCTGTTGACTAAAGTCGAGAAGACATATTATCCACCAACAGTAGATCCAGTGACCAAAAGGTATGTGTTGTTGTTGAATAAAACGAAAAATACCGATATTCTGACGAATGTGATTACAGAAACTGTAAATGATTCGTATTCGACGGATTATTTTTTACCTACTAGTGTAACCACAAAGAATTATTTAGGTAGTACTCTTCAAGGCACAACAAATGTTAGTACGGATTTTCATCCAGCCAATGTGGGTGGAACGGGTAGTGCTTACACGCTTGGAAAACCAAAAGAAATTACGAAAACGTCAACTGCGTATGGTGATACAAAAATCAGTACTGATAAATTTACGTACACTGGGGCTAATTTGACCAAAACAGAAAAATCAGTAACCGGTTCTTCTTTTGTCATTGTGGAAGACTTTGTATATTTTAACAATGGGTTACTTAAAGACAAAACAGTCAGTGCCACGGGTACTACATCCCAAAATGCCGTATCACCAAGGACTACTTCGTATACCTATGATGCGACCAATCGTTTTGTGAAGACATTAACAGATCCGGAAGGATTGGTGACAACAAAAAATACGTATCATAGTTTATATGGATTGGTTTTGAGTGAAACCAATGCCTTGGGGCAAATCACTACCCAGGAATACGATAATTGGGGTAAGAATACAAAAATTACTAACTTTTTAGGAAAGAACATAGTCTATACTTATACAAGAACAGGTAATGTTTATACAACTACGGAAACTAGTGATGACGGAAGTGCTAGTATAACCGAAAATGATGCGTTGTCCCGTGTGATTAAAAAAGGCGCTAAAGATTTGAACGGTAATTGGATTTATGTTTCCAGTGAGTATGATTATTTAGGGAAACAAACCAAAGTGAGTGAGCCTTATTCGACATCAGCGAATTTGTGGACTGCTTACGAGTATGATGAGTACCAGCGACCGGTAAAAGTGACACAGCCAACCGGTAAAGTGATTGCAACGACTTATTCGGGATTGACGACAACGGTAAACGATGAAGTGATGGCTAAATCGAAGACTGTAAATGCTAATGGTCATGTGGTTGCCACTACTGATACACCGGGAGGAACAATACAATTTAAATACGATGCCTTGGGTAATCAAATCGAATCGGATTATGCGGGGATAAAAATAACAACCACTTTTGATGTTTGGGGAAGAAAAACGTCTTTGAACGATACTTCAGCAGGATTGTATAATTATGAATACAATGCTTTTGGAGAGCTACTGAAAGAAACCACGCCAAAAGGGAATACTACTTATGTACTTAACGCTGTAGGTAAACCGGTAAGTAAAACGGTGTTGGGAGCAACAGCGGCAGAGGCTACCAATATTACCAATACGTATACCTACGATCCGACCTACAAATGGTTGACCCGTATTGATGTGGTGAACCCGAATGACGGGAATAGCAGTTATGCGTATGCTTATGATGCAGCAACCAAACAGTTGAAGCAGACCATTGAGACGTTGCCGTATGCGACTTTTACCAAGAATTTGACTTTTGACGGATTTGGAAGAGTAGCTACCGAAGAAACGATTGGTGTGGCACACGGGAAAACCAGTGCCAAAACCATCAAACACGAATATAAGAATGGTGCCAAATGGAAGATGCTCGACGGTACGACTGTGATCTGGCAAGCCAATACGGTTAATACCAGAGGACAATTGACGGGAGCTACTTTAGGTAACGGGATTACTATTACCAATACCTATGACCAGTATGGATTCCCGACGCAGATTAAACATGATTTGGGTACTACAAACCCAGTGAATGTGATGACTTTGAACAATGTGTATGATGTGAAGCGCGGGAATTTGACCCAACGTTATACGAGTTTGTTCGATTTGACCGAGAAATTTGAGTATGATACCTTGGATCGTTTGGTCACCTGGAACGGTGCCAATGTAAATATTTTGACCTTACCGTTCAATACAACTACGGATGGCTTTACATTCAACGGTACCAGTACGACAGGTTCGGTAAGTAATTCGGCAGGGACCTTAAAAGTGGTATTGAAAAACCCATGGGTAGCAGCACAACGTACTTTGCCAACAGGATTTGTTTCCAATGATATTGTGAATGTTAAGGCGACGATTACCAATAAAACAGGTACAAGTGGTGTGATTGTGAATGCGATTATGGTGGAAACCGATCCGAATGATGCCAACAGTTGGGCGGAATATTATTTAGGCCCGATTGAAAACGGATCGTTTGATAAGAATTATACCGTTAACAATTTTGTTTCCCCGAATCCATTGCTATCTATAAAATTTGTAGTGGATGAATCTAGCCCAGAAGGTACCAACGGTGGTGGTATGGTTCTGCCGAATACAACTTTCTATGTTGATAATTTCAAACTGGAGAAAGCCAGTGTGGTGACGCAACAGTATGATGACCGTGGTCGTATTACTCAAAACGGAACAGGAACCTATACGTATTCCGATACGGCGCATCCGTATCAGAATACCGGTATCAAATCGATGAGTGCCGAAGATAAGGCTTATTTTGAAGCAAGAGGCAATCTGAATATCACGTACAATGCTTTCAAAGCACCGGTACAAATTGAAGAAGTCAATAAGGATAAGCTGAGTTTCGCCTACAATGGTATGTTGGGACGAAGCGCCATGTACTACGGTAGTACCGCTACCGATAAACTTTCCCGTCCCAACCGTCGTTATTATAGTGCCGATGGTAGTATGGAAATCAATTACAACAATGGTGTAGTAGAATTGGTTACCTACGTGGGTGGTAATGCTTACAGTGCGCCAATTGTACTCAAAAGTAATGGCACGACTCAAAATTATTTTTATCTGCATCGTGATTATCAGGGGAGTATCGTAGCGGTAACCAATGCAACGGGTGCGATTGTAGAAAAACGTCATTTTGATGCTTGGGGCTCTATAGCTAAAGTACAAGATGGGGCAGGCAATATCTTGACCAAATTAACGTTCTTGGATAGAGGATATACCGGACATGAGCATTTGCAGAGTGTAGGTTTGATTCACATGAATGGTCGATTGTACGATCCGAAATTGCACCGATTCCTACAACCGGACAATTATGTACAGGATCCGTACAATACCCAGAATTACAACCGTTACGGTTATGTTTTGAACAATCCGTTGAAATATACGGACCCAAGTGGCGAAATTTTGGCACCGATATTGATTGGTGCTGCTGTAGGGTTGGGCTCGTATTTTGTGACTGCCTTTTTGAACCACCAACCGTTTACCTTCATGGGCGCGGCTAAAGCTACTTTTATTGGAGGTTTGAGTGGTTTGGTTACTTTTGGAATTGGTGAATGGGCGCAAAATACCATTACCAATTTTTATTCAAGGGCGGCAATGCAGGCTTTGGCTCATGGCTTCTTTCAAGGAAGTATGAGTGGTATCCAAGGTGGGAACTTTTGGGTTGGCTTTGCGAGCGGTGCTTTGGCAAGTATTGCTTCAAGTGCTTGGAGTGGTGGTAAGACTTCGAATGCAGTCCATACTTTTGGTGGACAAAAAGTTGAAGTACTTAATCAAGTTGTTAAAGGTTTAGGCGGTAGTTTTGCTCAGAATAGTGTAGGAACAATTGTTTTTGGCGCTATAATGGGGGGAGCTGGTGCATCATTAGCCAAAGGTAATTTTTGGCAAGGCGCAGTTACTGGTGGTATTGTGGCTGGATTGAATCACGCGTTGCATCAGATGGCTTATGAAGAGGATGGTATAGATATTTCGACACTTAAAAAATCATTGTCAGAGGCAGATATTAAAAAAATTATGGACGCATATCCCACAGCTGATAAAATGTCTGCACTTGAATTGTATAAAACTATTGGAGGAGATATTTATAAAGATGTTTTACAAAACGGACTCAAAAAAGACGGCACTCTTAAAAGCTCATATAAAAATACTTGTTGTTTTAGATTGAGTAAAGCGTTAAACGATTCAGGTTTCACAATTGCAAAATCAGATTATACCTTGTCAGGTGAAAACAACTTAAACTATTATTTTTCTACTAAATATATGGGACCATATTTGATGCAAACGTATAATTTTGGTTCAAGTATGAAAAATTATGGCTTAATTATACAAACAGGTTGTGGTTGGAGTGATGCTAGTGGACATGTTGATGTGTTTTATTATGACCGTATTGGAATTCATTCTTATCCTAATTGTAGTACTACAAAATGTTCATTTTAAAAATTTTTTATGAAAAAAAATGTTTTAATTCTGTTTATACTTCTTTCATGTTACACCATTTTTGGACAAAAAAACAGTAGCACAATTGAAAAAGAACTCGAAAAATTGAAAAAACAAGCAGTTTGTGATTGCATAGAAGAGTTATATCAAAATTGTGATGATGTTGATAATGATGGTTCAACTTATACTCAAATAATTAATCTTAGGGGTGTTTATATCATTAATGATAAAAAATATTGGGCTATGATTAAAAATTGGCAAAACAAAAAATATAAATCTCATGATCCGAATAATAGTTTGATACTAATGAAATGTTTAGACCTTTATACAAGCACAGAATTAAAAATATATATTGATTCTGTTAGACAGAATGAGCTCAGATTATTAAAAATAAAAAAAAATAATTAGTTGTCTTAATCATAATTATAAAACCATAGTTATCGTGGGGGTATTTAGAAGGGAGAGGCGCTTTCTTTTTTTGTTGAACGTATTTGGATAAATACAATGTAGAAATGCATTTTTTAAGTAATTTCTTACTTTAAGGAATGAACGATTTGAGAATAAAGTGCTATGTTTGCAAACTAATTACGAAAGGATTTGTGTTATAAATAGATAGCATACAACCCAAGTCTTGATGTTGTTTGATTAAATAAATAATTAATACCCAAACTCTAATGAAAAAGATTGTTTTAGTACTGGCGACAGTATTTTTGTTGACTTCTTGTTCTAGCGATGATACAGAAAGCAAAGAGGTAAAGTTAACCTATCAGAATATGGCGGGACGCTGGATTATTGAATCGGTGCTTAAGGCTGATGGTACTAAAGTGCCTTATGCGGCGTTCTGTGCTACTAAAAATGATTATTTCGATTTTTATTCGACAAGATATATGGATGCTCGTATGCATTATAATTGTGAGGACACTCCTGGAGATGCGGGTGGTTGTAGTTCTTTCTTTCTCTACGAAGACACAAGAATGCTTGAAAACTGTACAACAATGTTTGATGGTAAAGTGGTTTCACTTACAAAAGAAACCATGCATATTAAATATAGCCAGGAAAGATATGTTGGTTTAACAGGATTGATGGGTACTGAAATTTTTTTAAGAAGAATAGAGAAATAAAAAATTGTATACCAAAGGTTTTGCCCGCTGCGCAAAGTCTCCTGATTTTGAGCAATAATAAAACAAAAAGCTATAACAGAAATGTTGTAGCTTTTTTATTTAAAAATGTGATTTATTATATTTGAAAAAACTCAAAGCAGGCAGACTTTGCGTAACGGGTGTAAATGCAAATCAGATAATTTTGCAAAGAAGTATTATACAGAGAGACGGTCATCTACCTAGGACCACATTTAGATTAACTAATACAAAAAAATAGTATGAGATTCAAAATTATTATAATTCACAGATGTGCATGGTGTTAGGATTGAAGCAGCGAAGATTCGTAATAACTTTCATTATGCTAGTGTACTCTTTATTGAATATAGGCATTCTTGGCAATATACTACTCCTTACAGAGGATTTAAAACTGCATTCCAATATTGGGAAAATAAATATGGTAGAGGCTGGATGGGATATGGAGGTGTTTGGGCTGTTATAGAAAGAGATGCTTATTGGTATCAGATACAAATGGGAGAAGATAATTCGTTTATTTTGAGTGAATATAAAAAAGCTGTGGATGCGTCTCCTAATTTTAAACATTAAGTTATTTAAGATTTATGAAATATATTTTAAACTATAATCAAAAGAAAATGATGAAAATCTTGCCTTTTTTTCTTCTTTATTTTTTATTTTCTTGCGGAAATAAAAAGACCGAGCGTGAGTTGGAGTTGGAAATTTTGAATAATAGTATTTTAGCGTATTCAAAAAATAGTGAGAAAGACACTCTTAATATTGTTGAATATTCTTTAAAAAATTATTCCGATAAAATTTTATTTATAAATAATTTAACAGAAGAGAAATCATTAAGAAATAATGCTGTATTTTGTAATGGAATAAATTTGCATATTTTTGATATAAATCATAAGGAAGAAAAATATTACATAAAAAAATTTTATAGCTCTAATCCTCATTTAGGTGAGTATGTTGATTTTATGATGGATGATTTTGTAGAAAGAGAAAAAAAATTGGGGAATAATTCAAGTATTAAATTTTTTGGACTTTATGAACGGAACAATATTTTTTTTATTCATCCAAATGAGACGTTATATTTCTATGATGTTTTAAGTTTAAAAAAACCTTCGAATTTTGATAGGGTAAGACAAGGGTTCGTAGACTTTAAAGAAAGCGTTGATTATAGGTGTAATTTAACAATTTCAAGTGATAGTACAAATTATCAAAGAGTTTTGCCTAGAGATATTTTACAAACGATTAAAAATAACAATGTAAAAGTTTACCATGGTATTATAAGGAGTAAGAATACTATTCCTGTTAAGGTTATAGAATAATTCTTAATTCTGGAAAACCGATAATCCACCACGCTGGCGCAAGCTTCTAGCTCGTACACAAAGTAAAGTTTTTTATCGAATTCAAAGTAAAGGCAAAGTCTCCTGACTTTGAGCAATAATAAAACAAAAAGCTACAACTTAAGTTATAGCTTTTTTTATGATTGAGACTACAATTAGTTGTATTGCTAAATTGACAAATCATAAATTCAAGCAGATTAAACTAGAAAAAAGACAGGTTGGTAAAATAGCGTGACGTTTGGTTTCTATCCTATTGCAATACTTGCCTTGTTTAAGTTAAATAATGACAAAGGCTTTATTTTCGTGGGAAAATAATGATACCTTTGCACCGTTAAACTCTGTAACATTTTGTTACAGAGTTTTTTTTATAAGAAAATTACCCCATGAAATTGAAAATTGCCCTATTGTTGTTGTTAACAGTGTCTATTGCGTATTCCCAAGGGGAAGCCAATATCTGGTATTTTGGTGACAAGGCCGGATTGGATTTTAATTCCGGGAGTCCGGTTGCTTTGACTGATGGGCAATTAAACACATTAGAAGGGTGTGCGACTATTTCTAATGGTAGTGGGCAGTTGTTGCTTTATACTGACGGGAGAACAATTTATAATAAAAACCATCAGATTATGCCAAACGGTACCGGCTTGTTAGGACATAATTCCTCTACACAATCAGCAACCATAGTGCCGCTGCCGGGATCCACCCATTTGTATTATGTTTTTACGCTTGATATTGTGACCGGTGTTGGTGGTTTTCGCTATTCTATAGTTGACTTGAATTTAAATGGTGGATTGGGCGATGTGGTTGCTTCTGCTAAAAATGTACTGGTTTATGTGCCTTCCTGTGAGAAAATTTCCGTAGTGCGTCATGCCAATAATATCGATTTTTGGATTGTCACTCATGGCTGGAACAGTAGTACTTTTTTTTCTTATCAGCTTACTTCTGGTGGATTGAATACAACTCCGATTCAAAGTAATGCGGGTTCTTTTGTCAGCAATTCCAATGATTACAATTCTATGGGGTATATGAAAGTATCTCCCGATGGATCTAAATTGGCTGCTTGTCATATGTTTTTGAATACTGTGGAATTGTTTGACTTTAACAATGCCACAGGAGTGATTTCCAACCCGGTTACGGTAATGAACGATTCCAATTATGTGTATGGTGTGGAATTTTCGCCAAATAGCCAAGTGTTGTATGTTGGTGTTGAAGGTACACAATCTCTTTATCAATTTGATCTAACGGCTGTCAATATTGATTCTACCCAGTTTTTTTTATATCAATTCCCTTATAGATTAGGGGCTTTACAGTTAGGACCAGATAAGAAAATTTATATCGCTCAATTACTTTCTAATAAACTCAGTTCTGTTCAAAATCCAGATGTGGTTGGTGTAGGCTGTAATGTTGCTTTGGATAATGTTGATTTGGCAGGAAGGCTGTCAAAATCTGGTTTGCCGGCTTTCAATCAGTCTTTTTTCTTTACACCCGCCATTAATTTAACCAATGCTTGCGTGGGAGCCAATGCTCAATTTACACTAACTACCAATCAGACGTTAGTGAATGCCGTTTGGGATTTTGGGGATGGGTCATCAACTCAAAACAGTATTGCTGGGAATCATACCTATGTCGCTCCCGGTACTTACACTGTTTCCGTAACGGCTACGAGTAATGTGGGAACTACAGGGACCAAAAGTAGAACAATTGTTATTTCTGCCTTGCCAACTGCTACGCAACCGGCAGATATGTTGATATGTGACAGCGACAACAATGGATTGTTTACTTTCGATCTGACTTCAAGAAATTCGGCCATTCTAAATGGACAGGATACCAATCAATATTTGATTCGTTATTTTGCCAATGCGACGGATTATGCGAATAATGTACCGATTGCTACCCCGAATGCTTATCCTATTACCACAGCGTACCAACAACAGACGATTATTGCTGAAGTGTATAATGTGGCTAATCCGGAGTGTAAAGCCACAACAACTTTTGCTATTGATGTGTTTGATATGCCAAGACCTGCAGCAACAATTGCTCCGTTGACTTCATGCGATACTACTAGTTTTGGAACCGATACCGACGGACGCGTACGAATTGATTTGACGCAAAAAGCGACTGCAATTTTAAATGGACAGTCTGCATCGCAATTTAGTATTGCTTATTATACCGATGCGGGAATGACGAATATTATTGCTGCTCCCAATAACTATGTCAATACGAATCCTACCGAAAGAATATATGTTAAAGTGGTGAATACTGATAATCCCAACTGTTTTGCAACCACATCTTTTGCTATCGAAGTGTTTTCGTTGCCAACAGTTACTCCTCTTGTTTCTTTAAAACAATGCGACGACAATACCGATGGTTTCAGTGCTTTCAATTTAACGCAGGCCAATGCCTTGGTTTCAACCAATTACCAAAATGAGACATTCAGCTATTTTGAAACGGCAGCGGATGCGCAAAATAATGTGAATCCTATTGCGAACTTTACGGCTTATACTAACCAAGTGGTGAGTAATGATGTAGTTTATGTAAAAGTAACGAATACTTCTGGTTGTTTCCGAGTGGCACAATTGAATCTGAATGTATCCACTACACAAATACCGCCCAATTTCACACGGAGCTTCACGGTTTGTGACGATGCTGTTCAAGGTACAAATAATGATGGTATCAGTAGTTTCGATTTTAGTAGTGTTACGGGTCAGATACAGGGAATTTTCCCGGTGGGTCAGCAATTGATTATTACGTATTACCGGAATCTGGCTGATGCGTTGGCGGAACAAAATCCGATTGCCGATACAGCGAATTATAGAAATATAGGCTATCCAAATTCCCAAAACATTTACATCCGTGTCGACAGTGCTGTAAATAACGATTGTTTGGGACTGGGACAGCATATCACTTTGAATGTGGAGCGCATTCCGATTGTGCAGCCGCAAGTATTGCAAAATTGTGATGACAATCAGGACGGACAGTTTGGGTTTGATACTACGAATTTGCAAAGTAATTTATTGAATGGGTTAATGAATGTGACTGTGGCTTATTTTGATGCCAACAACAATCCGTTGCCAAGCCCGTTACCGAATCCATTTGTTACAGCATCACAAACCATCCGTGCGGTAGTGACTAATGCTACGGCAACTGCTTGTACTTATAGCACGACGATTCAGTTTATCGTGGATGATTTGCCGGAAGCTTTTGCTATTCCAACTTCATTGACTACTGTTTGTGATGATGAAGTGAGTCCGGCCAGTCAGGACGGAAAGTATGGTTTTGATACTTCTATGTTTCAGAATACCTTATTGGGAAGTCAAACTGGAATGACGGTGAACTACTTCGATCAGAACAATACTCCGCTGCCAAGTCCGTTACCCAATCCTTTTGTTACCGGAACCCAAAATGTACGCGTAGAAGTGGTGAATCCGGCAAACACCAGTTGCAAGGCGATTTATACGATTCCATTTGTTGTACATCCCCTGCCTGCTATCAATTTGAATGGTGATGAAATTGTATGTAACGAACTGACGATTACCAAAAACTTGGATGCAGCAATTACAGATGCTACTCCAATCACCGATTATACCTATGTATGGTCTAAAGATGGTGTTGTAATTCCTGGCGAAACTGGCTATACGCTGAATGTAAATCAGGAAGGAAGCTATACTGTGGCAGTGACCAATGCAGAAGGTTGTTCACGAACGAGAACGATTACTGTAGTGGCTTCTGATTTGGCTGCTATTACCAATGTAGAAGTGCGTGATTTGTCGGCCAACAATACCGTTGTAGTGACTGTGTCGGGCAATGGGAATTATGTTTATAGTTTGGATGGTGTAAATTTCCAAACCTCCGCTACCTTTGATCATGTCCCGGCTGATGTGTATACTTTGTATGTTCAGGACTTGAACGGCTGCGGTACGGCGACTATGGAAATTAGTGTGTTGGGTATTCCGAATTACTTTACGCCGAACGGAGACGGTTATCATGACTACTGGAACATGGAAGGACTTGGACAGCGAATGAATGCTAAGATCCTAATCTTTGACCGTTTTGGTAAATTGCTTCAACAAATCAGTCCGCAAAGTCAAGGTTGGGATGGGACTTACCTTGGGAATCCATTGCCGGCTACCGACTACTGGTATACCGTAGAATTGACTGATGGCCGTATTTTGAAAGGACATTTTGCGTTGAAACGGTAAATACTTTTAGCTGCAAGTCCATAGTCCTTGGTAAGAGTAGTCAATTATTAATGGTGATTTATCGTTAGTATAAGGATTTAAAAGGCTGTAAATATAAAGTATAAAAAAAGCCCTGCATTTGCAGGGCTTTTTTTATACTTTATATTTTCTTCCGCATTCTTGCTACCGGAATGTCTAATTGTTCGCGGTATTTGGCTACGGTTCTTCTGGCAATCGGGTAACCACGTTCTTTTAGCATATCGGCCAACTGATCGTCGGGCAATGGTTTGTTTTTGTCTTCTTCGGCAATAACCTGTTCCAGTATCTTTTTGATTTCGATAGTGGATACTTCTTCACCTTGATCGTTGACCATGGCTTCGCTGAAAAAGTCTTTCAATAACTTGGTTCCGTATGGCGTGTCCACATATTTACTGTTGGCTACACGAGAAACGGTGGAAATGTCCAAGCCAATCATATCGGCAATGTCTTTTAAGATCATTGGTTTTAGCTTGGTTTCATCGCCGTCAAGGAAATATTCCTGTTGGAAGTGCATGATGGCATTCATGGTAACAAATAACGTCTCCTGGCGTTGTTTAATGGCGTCGATGAACCATTTTGCCGAATCCAGTTTTTGTTTGATGAATTGTACTGCATCACGTTGGGCATTCGATTTGTCTTTCGAGTCCTTGTAGGTTTTCATCATGTCCTGGTAATCCTTCGAAACGTGCAGCTCAGGAGCATTACGCCCGTTTAGGGTTAATTCCAGTTCGTCTTCCACGATTCTGATGGCGAAATCGGGTACTACGTGTTCGGTTATTTTGGAACTACCTGCAAAAGAGCCACCCGGTTTTGGGTTGAGTTTTTCGATTTCATCAATCGCTTTCTTCAATTGTTCTTTGGTAACCGAGAACTTTTGCAATAGTTTTTCGTAGTGTTTTTTGGTGAACGCATCAAATTGATCTTCGATGACTTTAATGGCCAATTCAACAGATTCTGTTGGTGTTTTATGTTTCAACTGCAACAGTAAACATTCCTGCAAATCACGTGCGCCCACACCTGAAGGTTCCAATTCATGTATGATGCATAAGATTTTCTCGACAGTTTTCTCATCGGTATAAATACCTTGCGTAAACGCCATATCATCTACAATATCCTGGATGCTACGGCGAATGTAGCCCATGTCGTCGATACTTCCGACTAAAAACTCGGCGATATCTCTTTGTTCATCGGTTAGGATGAACGTGTTCAGCTGATTGATTAGGTCTTGATGGAAACTAACCGGTGCTGCAAAAGGGGTGTCGCGGTCTTCGTCATCGTCACTATAGTTGTTGGACTGTGTTTTGTAGTCAGGTGTTTCGTCGTTGCTTAAGTATTCGTCGATATTGATTTCGTTGGCGTCAATGCTGTCGCTATCATCAAAATCATCGTACTCGTCATTGTTGTCGAATTCGTCTTTCTCAAACTTGTCTTCGCTATCGATATCACCACCTTCCAATGCCGGATTCTCATTCATTTCCTCCATCAAGCGTTGTTCAAAAGCCTGGGTAGGCAATTGAATGAGCTTCATCAACTGAATTTGTTGTGGAGAAAGCTTCTGTGATAATTTGAATTGTAAGTTTTGTTTAAGCATTCTATTGTGTTTGTTGTTTTGTGTTTGATATTAGTGGTTCGGCCACTAACATCAAACTGTAAACATGGAACGGTACTATTAAAATTCTGCGTTTTGTGGTGTTCTTGGGAAAGGAATTACGTCACGGATATTACCCATACCTGTAACAAATAAAACCAAACGTTCAAAACCTAGTCCAAATCCAGAGTGAACTGCACTACCGAATCGGCGTGTGTCAAGGTACCACCATAATTCTTCTTCGTCAATTCCTAATGCTTTCATTTTTTCAATTAAAACATCAAGACGCTCTTCTCTTTGTGAACCACCAACAATCTCGCCAATACCAGGGAATAAAATGTCCATAGCGCGTACGGTTTCTTTTCCAGGTTCGGTGTTGTCGTTTAGACGCATGTAGAACGCTTTGATTTTAGCTGGGTAATCAAATAAAATTACCGGGCATTTGAAATGCTTTTCCACTAAGAAGCGTTCGTGCTCACTTTGTAAATCGGCACCCCATTCTTCAATAAGGTATTGGAATTTTTTCTTTTTATTCGGTGTTGAGTCTTTTAGAATATCGATAGCTTCAGTATAAGAAACACGTTTGAAGTTGTTGTCTAATACGAAGTTTAATTTCTCTAACAAGCTCATTTCACTGCGTTCCGCTTGAGGTTTTTGTTTTTCCTCGTCTGCCAAACGACCTTCTAAGAATTTTAAGTCGTCTGCACAGTTCTCTACAGCGTATTTGATTACATATTTAATGAAATCTTCGGCTAAGTCCATGTTGTCTGCCAAATCATTGAAAGCAACTTCCGGTTCGATCATCCAGAATTCCGCCAAGTGGCGTGAAGTGTTGGAGTTTTCAGCACGGAATGTTGGTCCGAAGGTATATACCTGACCTAAAGCCATAGCATAGGTTTCAGCTTCTAACTGGCCTGATACGGTTAAGTTAGTTTCTTTTCCAAAGAAATCTTCTTTGAAGTTTACTTTTCCGTCTTCAGTTCGTGGCGTATTATCAAACGGTAATGCGCTAACTTTGAACATTTCCCCTGCACCTTCAGCATCCGAACCTGTTATGATTGGTGTGTTAACGTAAACAAACCCTTTTTGTTGGAAATACTGATGTACAGCAAACGATAATACGGAACGTACACGCATGATCGCGCCAAAAGCGTTGGTGCGAACGCGTAAGTGTGCATTTTCGCGTAAGAATTCCAATGAGTGTTTTTTGGGTTGCATCGGGAATTTTTCTGCGTCAGAATCTCCTAGGATTTCCAATTTTTTTACTTGGATTTCGTATTTCTGACCTGCGCCTTGGCTTTCTACAAGCTCACCGCTTACGCAAATTGCTGCACCGGTTGTAATTCTTTTTAGCGTGGTTTCTGGTGTGTTTTCAAAATCGACTACACACTGAATATTATGAATTGTTGAACCGTCATTCAACGCAATAAATTGATTATTTCTAAAAGTTCTTACCCATCCTTTAGCTGTTACTTCTTGTAATGTCTTCGTACTGTTTAGTAAGTCTTTAACTTTTGTATGTCTCATTTAAAATAGGAATTTAAAAAATTAGAATTCAGGAGGCTGAATCTAAAAAACAATTTCTTAATAATCAGCAAATATAGTGGATTTGTGTGAAAAGTGAAAGGTAGAAATGAAAGAGCTACAGATGTATTTTTATGCTCTTTTCTGATTTGGAATGCAAAACACTAAAAAATTGATTTTCAGATAGTTGTGATTTTTGTGTGTTTTTTTTGCATCCTAGTTTGGATTTAATTGATTATTTGTCAGCGAATTATGAAAAAACATAAAGAATATTGAATTGTTCTATTTTGAGTAAACTTTGCACTTTTGTTAAATAATGTTTAATAAATAAAAAATTATTATGAATTTTATTTAAAGTAAATACGATTTTTCGTTACGTTATTGATAATTATTCATCGATTAACGTTTTTTTAACAAATAGAAAATATCTCTAGCGGAGTTTGGACTTTATCTTTGTAAAAAAATATAAACGTCTACAAATGAAAAATTTAGCCCTAATTTTTACCTCAATGATAGTATTGCTATCATCATGTAGTCCTGAACCTGAGGATGACCAAAACATAGTTGAACCTACCTTTATGTCGGGAGATATTAACAATGTTGCTTATACAAATTTAAAGCCTCAAACGTATATTGATGCCAATTCTTTTCAGACTGTTGTTGAAAATTACAAAAAGAATCCAACTTTAGATTATAATTATTTATTGCTTCAGGGTTCGGATATCACTCTAGCAGATACTCCATCGAGTAATTCGGTTGTAATCAATATCAGAATTCCTCAGTCGAAATGGGCTGTTGGAACTTATACGATTAATGACGAGATTACTACGGGTATTAACGGATCTGATATTGTTGCGGGTTTGGTTCACATTGGTGAAGGTAAGAAAACCAAGTCTGTTTCCGGAACTTTGACAATAACCGAATTTGATCTGGCTACTAAAGTTGTAAAAGGTACTTTTGCTTTTACTTATATGATTGATAGCGGAACTGAATTGGTAGGACCATTTCAATTGAATAATGGAGTATTCAAGTATGAATTAGACGCCTCGTTTTTCAATTAATAGTTTTTAATATAGAAAAAAGCACCGATAGCATCGGTGTTTTTTTTGTTTCAATTTGTTTGGTTGTAATGTTGGTTTTTGTTCATCACGATAGTTTGGCTTCAATTGTTGTTTCTCGTTTTTTTTGAAATATAGTCGTGTCAAATATCTAGTTTAATCGTATTGTAAGAATATAATTTAGATAAAAAAGCACCAAAATATTTGGTGCTTTTTTATTATTTGAACAAGTATAGATTTTTTACTTCTCTTTCTTTTCTATTGCTTCGACTTCTTCGTCGCTAGGTTCGAGAATGTCTATGGTTGGTTTGATGAATTCTTGTTCGTTGGCTAAAGTTCTGTTTAGTGAAAGGACTAACGAAGGTAATAAAACCAGATTAGAAAGCATTCCGAAGAAGAGCGTTAACGCAACTAATCCTCCAAGTGCGACTGTGCCTCCAAAGCTAGAGAGCATAAATACCGAGAATCCGAAAAACAGTACAATTGATGTATAGAACATGCTAATGCCGGCATCATCGAAAGTGGCGAATACCGATTTTTTTATCTTCCAGTCGTTACGCGATAATTCGAGACGGTATTGTGCTAAGAAACGGAGCGTGTCGTCTACAGACATTCCAAAAGCGATACCGAAAACCAAAATAGTAGAAGGTTTTAAAGGAATGTTCAAAAAGCCCATTAAACCAGCGGTCATTAATAGTGGTAATAGATTCGGTATGATTGATACCAGTACCATTTTAAAAGAACGGAACATGATAGCGACTAAAGCTGCGGTCAATCCAAAAGCCATAAGCAAAGAGGAAAGTAAATTGTCTAGCAAGTATTTAGTTCCTTTATGGAATACCGATGGTTTTCCTGTGATGATTACTTCGTAACGAGGTGATGGGAATACTTTGCTGGCCTTGGCGCGAATTTGCGCTTCGATTGCTTCCATTTTTTCGCCATTTTCGTCTTTGATGAAAGTTGTGATTCTAGCATATTGTCCAGTAGAATCGACGTAGCTTTTCATTAGGTTTTCCTTTGAATTCTGCGTTGCGTTTTTAGCATAAGATAAGATAAAAGCTTGTTCTTGTGCTGTTGGCAATTCGTAAAAATCAGGATTATTGTTGTAGTAAGCCTGTTTGGAATATTTTACCAAATTCACTACCGAAAGTGGTTTGGACAACTCAGGAATTTCCATGATGGTTTCTTCCAATTCTTCCATACGCTTCAGGGTTGATAATTTCATAACCCCTTTTTTACGTTTGGTGTCAATCATGATTTCTAAAGGCATTACGCCATCGAATTCTTTTTCGAAAAAACGGATGTCTTCGAAAAAGGCAGTCTTTTTAGGCATATCCTCAATGATGCTTCCGGATATTCTCATGCGGTGGATGCCGATCATTCCGATAATCAATAACGAAATAGCTACGATATACACGCCTACACGGTTGTATTTTACGGTATTGACAATCCATTTGAAAAATGAGGTTAGGTATTCTCTTTCCAAGTGTCCTAAATGTCTTGGGATAGGTGCTGGGATATAGCTAAAGAAGATAGGGATAATGACCAAGCACAATAAATACAGCGTAATGATGTTCACTGATGTTACGACACCAAACTCTGTCAATAATACATTGTTGGTGGCTATAAAAGTAGCAAAACCCAATGCTGTTGTTAGGTTGGTCATTAGTGTTGCCGTTCCGGTTTTGGTAATTACACGTTGAAGTGCTTTGGCTTTGTTGGAATGCTTTTGGTATTCTTGATGGTATTTGTTGATCAGGAAAATACAATTTGGAATTCCGATTACGATTACCAAAGTAGGAACCAAGGCGGTTAAAACAGTTATCTCATAACCTAGTAATCCTAAAAGCCCAAAAGACCACATTACACCAATAATTACTATGATTAAAGAGATGATAGTGGCTCTTACCGATCGGAAAAAGAAAAAGAATATTAGTCCGGTTATAAGTAATGCGGCACCAATAAACAATCCGATTTCGTCAATGATTGTTTTGGCATTCAATGTTCGGATGTAAGGCATTCCAGAGACATGAAGCTCTATATTGGTCTTGTCTTTGAAATTTTTTATTTCAGGAATCAACGAGTTGAGAATGTATTCTTTTCTAGCTTTTGTGTTGACAATTTTCTTGTTGATGTAAATGGCCGAGCGAATGGCTCCTGATTTTTTGTTGAAAAGCAGTCCTTCGTAAAAAGGAAGGTTGTTGAGTAATTCTTTTCGAACTTCTTGTAAATAGTTCGGGTCATTGATTTTATTAGAGTCGACTAAATTCGTTAACTGAAACGATTTGAGTGTGTCGTTTTTGGTCAGTGTTTTAAGATTATCTACCGATATGATTAAATCTACTTCTTTATGGCTGTTGATGCTCTGCATTAATTCGTTCCAAGCTTTAAATACTTTTGGGGTAAATAAGTTGGGGTCTTTAGTAGCAATAACAATTAGGTTGCCTTCCTCGCCAAATTTGTCCAGAAATTTATCGTAGTCTACATTAACTTTGTCGTCTGCGGGGATTAGATTGGCTTCCGATTGGGTAAATCGAATCTTGTTCCACTGTGTAGCAAAAAGGAACGTGATCAAAAGAACACCAAGTAAAATAATAATTCTGTTTCTTAAAATGATTCGGGCAATTAGTTCCCAAAAACCTATGCTGAGTAATTTTTTCATATAACCAAAGTGGTTGACAAAGGTAAGTAAAACCTAAAGAATTAAGAAGTTGAAGTGGATTTTTTCCAATGCTATGAATATGCTTTTTAAATTATAATGAATATTTAATAGATTGTTTTTATTTCAATGGTTATTTTGCCATCTTTGTTGTCAATAGACTCGACTTGACACAACTATGAAAAAGTTAAAAAACGCCATCTTTTATTTTGTTTTCACTGGTGGATTCATTGCTCTAATGTATTGGATTGTAGGACAGGGGAAATCTCTTGAAATAGGACGTAAAGTGATTGCACCGACTTCCAGAAATACGGAATGGCATCAATTTTTAGAGTCGTTGATGCATAATGTGCATCATCCATTGGCTATTTTGCTGGCGCAAATTATTACCATTATTATTGTTGCTCGTTTCTTTGGCTGGATATTTAAAAAAATAGGCCAACCTTCTGTAATCGGTGAAATTATAGCAGGTATTTTTTTGGGGCCATCACTTATTGGTCTTTATTTTCCTGAGTTTTCACAGGCATTATTTCCGAAGGAATCTTTGGGGAATTTACAATTTCTAAGCCAAATAGGATTAATCTTGTTTATGTTCGTTATCGGAATGGAACTCGATTTGAAAGTGTTGAAAAATAAAGCGAACGACGCTGTTGTGATTAGTCATGCGAGTATTGTATTTCCTTTTGCATTGGGAATTAGTCTTGCTTATTTTATATACCATCAATTTGCGCCTGAAGGTGTTGAGTTTCTTTCGTTCAGTTTGTTTATGGGAATCGCGATGAGTATTACTGCTTTTCCGGTTTTAGCTCGAATTGTCCAGGAACGTGGAATTCATAAAACCCGATTAGGAACAATCGTTATCACCTGCGCAGCAGCCGATGATATTACAGCTTGGTGCTTACTGGCGGCTGTAATCGCCATCGTAAAGGCGGGAAGCTTTGTGAGTTCGCTTTATGTAATTGGCTTGGCTATTATTTATGTGGTGGCGATGCTTTTCTTGGTAAAACCGTTCTTGAAAAGAGTAGGGGATTTGTATTCGAACAATGGTAATTTGAGTAAGCCGGTTGTGGCGATATTCTTTCTGACGTTAATTATGTCCTCGTATGCTACTGAGATTATTGGGATTCATGCTTTGTTTGGTGCTTTTATGACGGGAGCAATAATGCCTGATATCTCGAAATTCAGAAATATATTTATCGAAAAAGTAGAAGACGTGGCGGTGATTTTATTGTTACCGTTGTTCTTTGTTTTTACGGGATTGCGTACCCAAATCGGGTTGATTAACGATCCGTATCTTATGAAAATAACAGGATTTATTATTCTAGTTGCTGTTGTTGGAAAATTTATAGGTAGTGCTTTGGCTGCTAAATTTGTGGGCCAAAACTGGAAAGAAAGTTTGACAATTGGTGCATTGATGAATACCCGTGGATTGATGGAGTTGGTGGTGTTGAATATCGGATACGATTTAGGTGTGTTAACTTCGGAGATCTTTACTATGATGGTTATAATGGCCTTAGTGACGACATTTATGACAGGTCCGGCTTTGGATTTGATCAATTGGATTTTTAGATCGGAAGAAGTAGTGCTGCCGGAAGAGGTTACCAGCGAAAATAATAAGTACAAAATTTTGATTTCCTTCGGGAATTACGAAAAGGGTAAATCGTTGTTGAAATTAGCCAATAGTATGGTGAAAAAGCAAAAAGAGGCTTCTACAATTACAGCGATGCACTTGTCGGTGAGTGATGAAATGCATGGGTATAATATTGAAGAGTATGAAGAAGAAACATTTGTACCTATCATCGAAGAATCGGTAGCATTGAATCAACCAATAAGTACTATTTTCAAAGCTACAACTGATATTGAAAATGATATTGCCGAAATTGCCTCCAAAGGGGATTATGATTTACTTTTAGTTGGTTTAGGGAAATCCATCTTCGAAGGATCTATCTTAGGTAAGGTTATCGGGTTTACCACAAGAATTATAAATCCGGATCGTTTGTTGGATAAACTGACTGGTAAAGAGGGTTTGTTTGCCAATTCGATATTTGATGAACGTACGCGTCAGATTATTGCCAAAAATAAAACGCCACTTGGTATTTTGGTGGATAATGATCTTCACAACGCAGATAAAGTTTTTGTGCCTTTCTTTACATCAGAAGACGCCTTTCTGGTGGATTATATACAGAAGTTTATATTCAATAATAATTCCAAGGTGAATGTTGTGGATGTGAAAAATCAGATAGAAAACACTTTTTTAATTAAAAGTGCTATCGATACTTTGGAGCAAAAACACCCTGATAATATTACGCTAGTACATGAAGAAAATGTATCAAAGCCATTTTTAATCAAACAAGATTTAATGGTGATTAGCTTGGACAGTTGGAAAAATTTAGTGGATTCGCAAAGTGAGTGGCTGGACAATTTGCCTTCGGTCTTAATTATTAAACCCTAAATTGATTTGAACACTTAGTTTTATGGCTAAGTTGTCTTCGAAGTTGGGAAGTTGATTTGGACCATAGCGGTAAAAAGCATTAAATCCAATTCCTTTAAAGATTTGATTCAATTCAAATCCGGATTCCATATATCCTTTTTCAAGTGTTTTGAAGGCGATATTCAAATGTTTTTCTTTGTTGTCTAATGTTCCTATTCCATATCGGCTTACGAGTGAGAAAACGGGTTTTACCTGCCGACTGATTTCTATTTTTGGAAATTGATGTTCCAGTTGGAAAAAAGCAAGCTTGTTAGAGAAAAATTCATTAAAATACATGGTTTCAAAACTATCATGCCCTGCAAAAGTAAGTCTTTGCAAAAGTCTTTCTTTGGTCAAGTTGTTTGGTGAATGATTGTAAAGATGAGTTAGAGGAACATCACCAAAAGTATATTGGGCTTCGGCCAAGAAAAGCAATTTGTGGTTCGAATTGAATTTTTTCTGTAAATCGAATCGTACATCGATTTTTCCAAAATCAAAGTTATTTCTCCATAAACCTGGAATCGATTTCGAAAACTGAATAGTAAATTTAGGATATTTTTTTTCAATTTCAATCTTGCCATTCGGTGTTTGCATGTACTTGCTGAAAGGATTCCATTGTAGGGATGCGGTAAAAATTGTCGCTCGGAAATCGGTATAAAGTTGGTTGTTATTTTCGAACTGATAATTGAATTTAGGTTCGATATAACTTTGTGTAATCTGAAAGATACTTTCGGTTTTGGGTACGAATTTAGTTTCTATGAATGCTTTCCAGGTTTCATGGTTGTAGAACGTACTAATGTTGAAGGGTCTAGGGTCGTATATTTTGAATACTTTTTTGTCGATTTCAAAACCCGTATTAGCGATTTCGGAAACGTCGTCTTTGTAAGAAATGCCCAGCCATGTTTCAGTTTTTTTGTTGAGTTTAACAGAATTGGATAGCATTCCTTTGAAATAGCCATCCTTTGTTCCGTAAGCAGCATAGCCTTCCAATTTATAGTACTTCGATAGTTTTTCATTTGTAACGCCGCCTAAACCTATTCTAATGCCTTCGTAGTTGTTGTATTTGAATAGGTAACGTAAATCGAAATCAAAAAAGGAAACCGGGTAGTATCCTTTTATTATTTTTCGACCAATTCTAATTTTACGCTCAATTTTTTTAGCTTCTACTAAACTGTCTACTGAGACATAGGTTGGATTGCTGCGCAAATCAATAGTGTCGTTGAGATGGGCGTACCATAGATTTTCTTTTTTACCAATAGCTCTTTCACTGATTTCTACTGAAATTCCTTTGGTTTTCAATGGTTGAAGATGGTCAGTTTTAAGGCCGTAAAATTTGGTCTTGAAACGTATTTCAATAAAATCGGATGCGTTTTTTTTGTTTTCCGCAAGAAACAAAGGGTTGTTGCCTTCAAAAGTGATGGTTTCGCCTAATATTTTTACCGGATTTTTGCTTTTTCCTTTTTTGATGGTTAAGGATGATTTTAGCGGAAACCAATTATTAGTTTGAGTATCGAAAAAATAGTCATGAACCGAGTATACATTGATGATGCCTACCGATTGTAGTTGCATTTTGGCAATACTGAATTTTTCGGCATCAATGTATAGTTTTCCGGTAAGCATATTGTTTTTCTTTCCGGATTTGGGTTTGAAATTAATGGCGATGACTTTTCGATCGCTAAATTGGGTGAGTTCTTCGAAGGTATAGTCGTATTGCTTTAAGCCAGATCTTGAAATTGGACTGGCAAAATCCTTTTCAGCCAAAGTGAACTTGTTTTCATAGGGTGAAAACGGCTGAAGCTGTAATGCGAAATATTCGTATATGGGTTCTTGAAAACCAGCCATTTTGGTGGCTAAAACCTTTTCTTTGTTTTTGTTTTTTTCGTGGTAAAAACGTGAAAGTTTTTCGGTTTGGTAAAGGTGTTGTTTGCTAATTTTTCGTTTGAAATTATAATCGGAAGAGTCAAGTTCAACCAAGACTTTCTTTCCTCTTTTCGTTTTGAAAATAGAGTCAATTTTTCCTTCAACCTTTTCGGGATCGGCTGTAATAATAAGTTTGGTATACGCTAGTATTTCAAAATTATGGTTGTTTTGGTTGGTGGAAAGAATGCATTTTTTAATGATGTTCTCTGGGGAAATTTTACTTTCCTGAGCGAAAGAAATCTGGCAGGAAGCCAGCACAAGCAGTACCCAAAAAAATGTAGTATTCTTAACGCTCATTAAAAATGTGGGATTATAGAGCAAATATAACGGTATTTGCAGGAAATAACCTTTTGTATTTCAGATTATTTAACGTTTCGGGTTACTCTAGGACAAATGAGGTTTTGAGAACTAATTTTGATCTGTCGAAAACATTGACGAAGTAAGTGCCTTCTTCCAATTCGGAAACAGGTATTTCTTGTTCTATTTTTGTAGTCTTACTTTCGTATTTTACACTGCTATAAGCGCTATAGGTTAGGATGTCCTTACCGAATTTTTCTGTTTTTTTTGTGCCGATGACGTTGTTTTTCGTGTCTATGATTTGAATGTAAATGTCTTTTTTTGACGGTTTGGCAAATTCATTTTCAGCAATCATAAAACTAATTTTTAGAAGATCTACTCTTCTTGCTTTTTGAGTTTCTATATTTTTCCCCGAGCTTTTAACTTTTAAAGTAGCTGTTTGTAAGTTATAGTAATACAATTTGGAAGCAGAGGTTAGCTTGGTTTCCAGTTTTTTGTTGACCTTAACCAAGGTGTCAGCTTTTATTTTTTCTATTTTAAGTGCCGTTTTGGTGCTGTCTATTTTCTTTTTGTATTCTTCAATTTCGTTGGTCAACAACTGAATTCTTCCATCAATGTCATTGGCATTTTTTTGGTAAACAATGATGGTTTTTTCAGTAGCGTCTTTGTTTTTTAAGTCGGCGATAAGCTTCTTGACTTTTGCTTTTTCCGATTCCAATTTTTGGGAAAGCGAATGGTTGGAAGTCAAAGTTTGGTTGAGTACCGTTTCTGATTTTTCCAAATCCTTTAAAATCTCCATTTTTTGTTCTCTTAGGGAAATAACCATATTTCTCGTACGGTCAGATATTTTATAGATGTAAAAAAAACTGCCTAAGAGTGTAGTGGTTAACAGAATAATGATAATCTTGAAACTATTGTTGATTTGTTTCCTTGTTTTCTTTGACATGGTTTATGGTGATTTTACCGCTGTGCAATTTAGGTTATATTTTTTTGAATAGCTTCCATTTTTACTTTTTTATCCAGAAGATAATAGAGTGAAATCCCGATTAGTCCCACTACACCCATCAACAGCCAATTGGAAAAATAACTGAAAGATTTGATGACAGTAAGACCTATTTTTGGGCTCGTAATTTGCGCTACACTAAAACTCATAGTATATAAGGCCATGTATTTTCCTTCATGCCCTTTTAAGGCTCTGGTAAAGGCAAAAGTATTTGAAAAGGAAAACAAAAGAATTTGTCCCATGGTAATAAAGGTAATACTTATAGCCATAACCCCAATGGATTTTGAGATGAGTAGACAAAAAAAGCCTGTTGTCATGAAAATAGATCCGGCCAAAATAATTTTTGTTGCTTCGTATTTCATTTTTTCAAGATAACCAATGAGAGGCATCTCGAAAAGGAAAATCAATAAACCATTTAAGGATAAGAGCATTCCTATCTGAAACTCGCTTAGATTTAATTTCTGTGTATTGTAAAGCGGAATGGTTGTAAACAATTGGAAAAACAAAAAAGCAGTGATGAAACTAGCAAAAAGGAACAAGATGAAGTTACTGTCATACTTGTTGTTTTCTAAGATAATTTCTTTTTGCTTTTTGCTTCTTTGAATTTTCTTTCTCGCTTTGTATATTTTGCTTTCATCTATCAGTAACATAAAAGTGGAGATGGCGATAACACACGTCAGACCATCAATCCAAAAAAGCAGGTCGTAATTTCTATCTCGAATTAACAAACCGGCAATCATTGGACCGGATACGATTCCTAGATTAACGGCCAATCGAATTAAAGTCAATGCTCTAGTTCTGGTTTCGTCGGTTGTGAAATGAGAAACCGCAACATACATTGCTGGTTTGTACATATCAGCTATAGCAGTGATAACAAATAAACCGATACAGAGTTCTGTAAAATCGTATAGGAACATCAATGCGATGATGCCAAAGCCTGTGAGAAATAGACTTGATAGCATGATTGTGTAAAAGCCAATTTTGTCAGTCAATTTCCCGCTTAACCATGAGCCTGCTAATGATCCACCACCAATACAAGCAAGCATCCAGCCTATTTCTGTGATGTCGAAATAAAAATTTTCGCTGAGGTATTTGGTGAGAAACGGCATAACCATTGCTCCGGTTCGGTTGATATAAGTAATCAGCGTGAGTACCCAAACCTCTCTTGAGAACCCTTTGAAATTATCAAAGTATGAGTTTAAGTACTTTTTCATGCCGTAGGTTTTGTATTGCTCATGGCTTGGGGGAACCATGAGCAATGGTAGATTGTATTTAGTGTATCTTTTTTACTTTTTTAGAACGATCGGCAATGTAAGATACCAACCATGCAATTTGTCCTTCTTTAGCAAAGTATAGTTTTTTGTCATTGATATCTGGAATGGCTTCTAAACAAACCAATAAGATATTGCTGGCAGAGATAAGGTATTTTTGAGAATACGTTTTCAATACTTTATCCACATTTTTATCTGTTTTTGCCAATTCTTCAAAACGTTTGAAATTGTTTTTCAATACAGCGTCGTAATTGATTACATCTTCTAATTTGAACTCGTTGAAGTGTTCTTTGGCTTCACCATTGGCAAGAGTATAGAAAGCCCATACGGCACCACCTGACATAAAGACTTTTTCTTTTTCCAAAGCAACTGGTTTAGAGCCATACATTGCGTTTACTTGTTCTCTTAAAGTAGGTAAGAATCCGAATGATTTGATGTTGAATTCTCCAATTTCGTCATTTCGTGTTTTTTTGATAACAGCCTCCGTTAGCGTTACGGTTCCGTAGTTTAAGCTTAATGGAAAGAAAACAAAATTATCACTGTTAAAAACATCTACATAGCCGCCTTTGGTATTTCCGCCTCCGATGTCCAATACCATCGATTTTTCATAATCAACTGGCGGGATACATCCTTTTAGTAACATTCGCCCTTCTGTTTGAGCGTCAATGAATTCTAAATCTTTGTTGGTGAGAAGTTTTACTTTGTCGACTAATTCTTGTGTGTTTTTAGCCATTGCAACTCCTGATGATCCTACAATAAAAATGTTGGAGTCGGGAACATTGATTTCATTTTTGAATTTTTTGTAATTTTCCAATACGACAGCTCCAGCTTTGTCGATGTCTTCTTTGGATAAATTACCGTCGATTGAAATTCCTTTCGCAATTCCAATATTTTCTGTCCAATAGGACTTGATGTTATAACTCCCTTTTTTGATGTTATACACGTCCAAAACCGACATTTTTATTCCTTTACTTCCAATTTCTATTCCTGCAAATAAGTTTTCTTGAGCGAATAGGTAGGTTTGGAAAACAAGTAAAAATACGGTTAATAGCTGTAATTTGGTCTTTTTCATTGGGTTTTCAGTTTATTATTGGTTCATTTGTAAGGCTATCAAAATTATTAAAATTTTGTTAATAATAGTAATTAATTTATACAACAACAAAAAAATCCGCAAAATGCGGATTTTTTAACATTGTATGTCGGAAGACACTTAAACTTTCATGATTTCAGCTTCTTTGATAGCTAAATGCTCGTCAATTTTTTTGATGAAAGCATCAGTTAACTTTTGAACGTTCTCTTCAGCAGTTTTACAAATATCTTCTGAAGTGCCGTCTTTTTCTAACTTTTTAATATCTGTATTGGCATCTTTACGAGCATTACGGATACCGATTTTAGCATCTTCTGCTTCTGATTTTGCTTGTTTAACTAAGTCTTTACGGCGCTCTTCTGTTAATGGTGGTACAGATATAATAATGTTGTCACCATTGTTCATTGGGTTGAAGCCAATGTTTGCAATCATGATCGCTTTTTCGATAGGTTGTAGCATGTTTTTTTCCCAAGGTGTTACCGTGATGGTTCTAGCATCGGGAATGTTAATGTTTGCTACTTGTGATAAAGGTGTTTGAGATCCGTAATAATCTACAAAAACACCACCTAACATCTGTGGTGACGCCTTTCCTGCGCGAATGTTTAAAAATTCTTTTTCTAAATGGGCAATTGAACCTTCCATAGATTCCTTTGTGCTGTCCAGTATAAAATTAATTTCTTCAGTCATTTTTTATAAGTTTATTGTTTCTGGTTTATTGTTTTTAGTTAATTCCTAACGAAGAACTATAAACTATAAACATTAAATATTAACTACTGTTCCTATGTTTTCGCCTTTGCAAATTTTAAGCAAATTGCCTTCTTTGTTCATGTCGAAAACCACGATTGGCAATTTGTTTTCTTGGCTTAATGTGAATGCTGTCGTATCCATTACGTTTAAGCCTTTTTTTAATACATCTTCGAATGAAATATAATCAAATTTTACGGCATCCGCATTTTTTTCAGGATCTGCATTGTAAACACCGTCAACACGTGTGCCTTTTAAAATAACATCTGCATCTACTTCGATACCTCTCAAAACAGCAGCGGTATCTGTAGTGAAGTAAGGATTTCCGGTTCCTGCACCAAAGATAACAATTCTACCTTTTTCCAAATGGCGAACTGCTCGGCGTTTGATGTAAGGTTCAGCAATAGCTTCAATTTTTAAAGCGGTTTGCAAACGTGTAAGCATTCCTTTTTCTTCCAATGCGCCTTGTAACGCCATTCCGTTGATTACAGTTGCAAGCATTCCCATATAATCACCTTGCACTCTGTCCATTCCGTTACTAGCTCCGGCTACACCTCTAAAGATGTTTCCGCCTCCAATTACAATGGCAATTTCAACGCCTAAATCATGAATTTGTTTGATTTCGTCAGCATATTCGCCTAATCTTTTAGGATCAATTCCATATTGACGTTCACCCATAAGTGCTTCGCCACTTAGTTTCAAAAGTATTCTTTTGTATTTCATGATTGTTTATTTTGCCTTGCAAATATAGAGATAATCTGTGATTTTAGAAATACTGTTTTTAGGTACTTTTTTCTTCAGAATGTAAATATTTTTCAATTAGAAAATGTCCTAAATATATCATTGGTGTCAATGCGATGGCTATAATTAATTTGAATGTATATCCAGAGAATGACATGTTGATATAGTCTTTTGTTGTGACTTTTCCCGTAAGCCAAAATGCAATTCCAGATACGATGAAGCTATCTATTAGTTGTGAAACAATAGTTGAGCCGGTACTTCGTAACCAGATCATTTTTTTTCCGGTTTTATTTCTGAGCATCCAAAAAACAGAAACGTCAATCAATTGCGAAACCAAAAACGCGATAATACTTGCAATCATAATGAACAAACCCTGTCCGAACACGGCATAAAATTGGGAATCGTTCACTGTTTGGCCTGTTTCAAATGCTGGGATTTTAGTTCCAATGAATAAAAGTAGGATGCAGTAGGCAATTAGTCCAGCTGTGATAAAGGATAATTTTTTTACGCCATCTTTTCCGAAGTGTTCGTTGATTAAATCGGTAGTGAGAAAAACTACAGGCCAAGGTAGAATGCCTATGCTCATTAAAAAAGGGCCAATTTGTATTAGTTTGCCACCAATTAATTCAGCAACTATTGCATTAGTTATGAAGATACCTGCTAATATGATGAATACAATATCTTTTTTAGTCTTGAACATGATTTATGTTTTCTCAAAGATATAAGTTTTGCATAAATAAAAAAACCTCAGTCAATAACTGAGGTTTTTTGTATTTGATTTAAGATATTAATTATCCTAAAGTAACTCTTTTGAAACCTGTAATTTCAACATTGAATTCTTTAACGTAATCACTTACTTTTTTACTGTCATCTTTGATGAAGTTTTGATCTAATAAAGCTTTCTCTTGATCTAAAGTAGTATTGTCAGAGATAAAACGTTGAATTTTTCCAGGAATAATTTTATCCCAAATTTGTTCTGGTTTGCCTTCAGCTTTTAATTCAGCTTTAGCATCTTCTTCAGCTTGTTTTAAAACTTCTTCAGTTAATTGAGAGTAAGAAATGTATTTAGGAACATTTTTCAATGTTTTGCCTAAACGTTGTGCTTCTTCATTTTCTTTTTCAATTACAGCAATACGAGCAGCAAGTTCTGAATCAACAAAAGCAGGATCAAAATCTTTGTAAGATAAAGTATCAGCTCCCATAGAAGCAACTTGCATAGAGATGTCTTTAGTTAAAACATCAGCATTGGCAATTGGAGAAGAAATAGCTGTTAAAGCAGCAATTTTGTTTACGTGAACATAAGATCCAACGAAAGCACCTTCCAAAATTTCAAAACCACCGATTTCGATTTTTTCACCGATAACACCAGTTTGCTCGATTAGTTTTTCAGCAACAGTAATTCCGTTGAAATCAGATGCTAAAAATTCTTCTTTAGAAGAAAAGTTGATAGCTCTTTCAACTAAATCTTTAGCTAAAGCTACGAAAGCTTCATTCTTTCCTACGAAGTCAGTCTCACAGTTTAAAGTGATGATAGCTCCTTTAGTATTGTCTGCATTGATAAAAGAAACAGCAGCACCTTCAGAAGACTCACGATCAGAACGGTTAGCAGCCACTTTTTGTCCTTTTTCTCTTAGAACTTGAATTGCTTTGTCGAAATCTCCATCAGCTTCAACTAAAGCTTTTTTACAGTCCATCATTCCGGCACCTGTAGTTTGTCTTAATTTATTTACGTCTGCAGCAGTAATTGTTGCCATAGTGTTTTAAATTTTTAAGTTTTTTTAAAAGTAAAAAATTCCAATCTTCAAATTCCAAATTCCAATTTTAATAAATCGTCAAATTTGACAATTCGTTGGAACTTGGAATTGAGATTGGAATCTATTTTATTTATTCTTCTGAAGCTGCAGTTGGAGTTTCAACTTTTGCTTCTTCAGTAGCTTCTACTTCTTTATCTGAAGTTCTGTTTGATAAACCTTCAGTAATAGCAGCAGTAACTAATGATAATACTTTGTCAATTGATTTTGAAGCATCATCGTTCGCAGGGATTACATAGTCAACTTGACGTGGGTCAGAGTTTGTATCTACCATTGCGAAAACAGGAATGTTTAATTTTTGAGCTTCTTTTACTGCGATGTGTTCAGCTTTGATATCTACTACAAATAATGCAGCAGGTAATCTTGACATATCAGCGATAGAACCTAAGTTCTTCTCTAATTTTGCACGTAGACGCTCAATTTGTAATTTCTCTTTTTTAGAAAGAGTATCAAATGTACCGTCTTTCTTCATTCTGTCGATAGAAGCCATTTTTTTAACAGCTTTACGAATAGTAACGAAGTTGGTTAACATACCACCTGGCCATCTTTCAGTGATGTAAGGCATGTTTGCAGCCGCTGCTTTTTCAGCAACGATGTCTTTAGCTTGTTTTTTGGTAGCTACGAAAAGTACTTTTCTACCAGATGCAGCGATTTTTTTCAAAGCTTCGTTAGCTTCTTCAATTTTAGCTGCAGTTTTATATAGATTGATAATGTGGATACCATTACGCTCCATATAGATGTAAGGAGCCATGTTTGGGTCCCATTTTCTAGTCATGTGTCCGAAATGAACACCTGCTTCTAGTAAGTCTTTAACTTCTACTTTATTTGCCATTTTGTAATAGTTTACGTTCTGTTGAATTAGCAATGGTTGAGTAGCGATTGTCTCGGTCTGAACCATTTAGATGCTAAACTAGTCTCCGGCCTCAGCGCGGAAAAGCAACAATAACTTAGTTTTAATAAATAATAATAAATATTAACGTTTAGAGAATTGGAATCTCTTACGAGCTTTCTTCTGACCGAATTTCTTACGCTCAACCATACGAGGGTCACGTGTTAATAATCCTTCTGGTTTTAAGATTGCTCTGTTTCCTTCTCCAACTTCGCACATTGCTCTTGCAATAGCCATACGTACAGCTTCTGCTTGACCAGTTGTACCACCTCCATAAACATTGATTTTTACATCATAGTTAGAAGCGTTTTCAGTCATAGCAAGAGGTTGCATTACTTTGTACTGTAAAGTTGCAGTAGGGAAGTAAGCATTAAATGCTTTTTTGTTTACAGTGATGTTTCCTGTACCTTCTGATACGTAAACACGTGCCACGGCACATTTTCTTCTACCGATTTTGTGAATAACTGCCATTACTTAAGATCGTTTAAATTAACGGTTTTAGGTGTTTGAGCAGCATGTTTGTGCTCTGGACCTACATTTACATTCAAATTACGGAATAATTGAGCACCTAATTTGTTTTTAGGTAACATTCCTTTTACAGCTTTTTCTACTAATAATGCAGGGTTTTTTTGTTGCATTACTTTAGCTGTTAAAAATCTTTGACCTCCTGGGTAACCTGTGTGACGAACGTAAGTTTTGTCATCTAATTTGTTTCCAGTTAGGTTGATTTTCTCTGCGTTGATAACAATTACGTTATCTCCACAGTCCACGTGCGGTGTATAACTTGGTTTGTACTTACCTCTTAAAAGCATCGCAACTTTTGAAGCAAGACGACCTAAGTTATGACCTTCAGCATCAACAACGATCCACTGTTTATCTGCAGTAGCTTTGTTTGCCGAAATTGTCTTGTAGCTTAATGTGTTCACAATAATTACTTTTTAATTAAACATTCCATTCCCAATTAAGGGAGTGCAAAAGTACAATTATTTATTTATAAAGCAAATAGCATTTTAAAAATTCTTTCTTCCTTGCTTTTCAATCGGTTAGGTGTTTTGGATTATTTTGAATAAACTGCCTTGCTTTTCAATAGGTTTTATTAATGAGGCAATAATGATTAATTTGTTACTTTTACAACATATATAAGTAGTCTATGAAGCCAAAAGCGACATTAAAAGAAATAGCGAAAGACTTAGGAGTTTCAGTATCAACAGTGTCAAAGGCATTGAGTGATAGTCCGGAAATTAGCGAAGCTTCAAAAATACGCATCAAAGAATATGCGGCCATCCGTAATTACAAACCGAACAGCATGGCACAAAACTTAAAAAGACAGCGTACCAATACAATAGGTGTAATTATCCCGAATATTTTGAATCCTTTTTTTGCGAAGGTTTTTAGTGGTATTGAAAAGTATGCCAATACTAAAGGGTATAATGTGATTACTTATATATCGAATGAATCTTTTGCCAAAGAGCAACAGGCAATTGATTTGTTGAGTAACGGTACGGTGGATGGTTTTATCTTGTCGATTGCCGAAGAAACTCAAAAGAAAAATGAGATTTCCCATTTCAAGGAAGTGATTAAAGAAGGTGTGCCTATTGTGATGTTTGACCGTATCTCGGATATAGTGGATTGTGACAAAGTGGTGGTGGACGATTATGATTCGGCGGTACATGCCACACAGCATTTGATTACCACCGGTTGCCGACGTATTGCTTTATTAACTTGTGAAGCCAATCTGAGTGTATCGCAATTGCGTATCAATGGTTATTTGGATACGTTAAAAGCAAATGATATTGCCAGAGATGAAGATTTAATCATAGCGGTAAATTCTGTAAAAGAATACGATGAAAAGCTGGCTAACTTAATTGATACTATTAAAGTGGACGGCATCTTTGCGTTGGATGAACATGCTTCGACTTTAGCCATGAAATTGGCCGTGAAGAAAGGAATCAAAATACCGGATGAATTATCAATGGTTGGTTTTGCCGATGGTGCATGGTCGAGAAGGTTAACACCAAGTTTAGCGACTATCAGTCAGCACGGACCACAGATTGGTGCCGAAGCCGCGAAGCTACTCATTGACCGTATTGAGAAAAAGGCGGCGAAAAATGTTTATAAAACGACTATAATAAAAACTGAATTGCGTTACCGTGATTCGGTTAGGAAGCCTGTTTAATTTTCTAAATCCTTTTCTATGCGAGTCCTTTTCTTTTTGTGTGCTGTTTTTGGATTGATTTCCTGTGGGAAGAAGGTAGGTGAGTCAAGTGATAAGCCTTATGTCATTTCAGAAGAAAGAAGAAAGTATGAAATGCAGGATGAGTTATATGAGAAAGGAGAGATTGATAAAATTGTTCTGATGAATTTACCAAAGTATTTTTATGGGAGCGAAAATTTTATTTTAGATGATAGTTCGAATGTTTTTTATTATCATTTCCAGCCGAAAATATATGAAAGTTGTATTCCATTTGAGGATGATGATATACCTTATTTTCAGGGGTTGGAACCGGATTTGTTAATTCAATTACCTAAAGAAAGCTTAGCCGCGTTCGTTAAGTTGAATTTTAGAAGAGGTATTAAGAATAAAGTTAAAATTGCTTCCCAAAAGGATACATTGAATTCAAAGGCATATTTTAAAATAAGACATGCTCTGGATAAATATCTTAGTTTTAGGCCAGATAATGACATCTATCTTGTTTATCCAACAACTCAAGAAGAAGATTCTGTGTTGTATTACAAAAAACACCAAAAAGTATATAATCCTGATTCTATAAAGTGGGATAAAAAAAGGATTAGGTTTTTTACTAAAGTTAAAATTGAGGAATAATCAGAGTTGTTGTTGAGATAAACTTATTTGGTCTTTGCTTTTGACCATAACGAGTAAATGATATTGCTTGCAAAAAGAGTGATGCTAAATCCAAAAAGGATAATGTATAAAAGTAGGTCGTATCTTATGAAGTAGCAGCTAAGAAGTGAGGCAATGCTTAGGATAGTGAAATACACATTTGTTTTTAATTTGAAAATGAAAGTGGTGATGTGCAGAGAAACATAGAACAATCCTAAGGGTAAAATAAAAAATATTGAATTATTGATGTCAGAGGCCCATCCTACCGTTTTGTTGATTTTTATTTCACCAATGTACCATAAACCAGCTACAAGCAATAGAAAAAAAACTATAGTTTGGATAAGTGAGAATTTTAAAAATAAAACAAGATACTTCATATTTGTTGATTTACTCGTTGCTCCAATTAGTGCAGAAAATAGTCATTCCTTGACAATTATTGATTCCCATAATGATCCCATGATTAAATAAGCTATGAGCGTACTTCATGGTTTCCAATTCGTCTTTAGGAAAGATCTTTCCATTCTTTTGTCTATGGAATTTCTTTGCAATTTTTACTATGTCCTTTTCGATTGTGAACATTTTTAATTCATCCTGAGTATACTGATAAGCTGAAATTCTTTCAATAGTTTTTGGATTTGAAAACTCAAAATACCTGTCTTTTTTGTTTAATGCAAAATCAAAAGCTGTTTGCATTTGCTCTACTGTGTAATCGTTGAGATTTAGCTCTTCCATGATTGCGTAAATCAAATCAGGTGATTCCAAGCAAACTTCCTTTGTAGTGTTTTGATTGAGGTCTTTGTAAGTGATCACTAAAAATGAAGGTGCAGTAGAATCAGAAGTTTTTAGTGCTTTCTTGTAGTTTTCATACAAGTCGGTATTTCCAATGGTTTGCCCAAAGGTAATCATTGGAAATACTACTGTTAATATGAAAAGGAAATGCTTCATGTGTTAGAATCAATGTGCTTCAAGCCAATCTCTTCCCAGTCCAACTTCCACTTCTAACGGTACAGCCATTTTGAAGGCGTTTTCCATTTCGTGTTTGATCATGGGTTGGATTTTCTCCAGTTCGGAATTGTGAACATCAAACACCAATTCATCATGTACCTGTAGCAACATCTTTGACTGCCAGTTTTCTTCTTTCAGTTTTTTATGGATGTTAATCATAGCGATTTTGATGATATCGGCGGCACTTCCCTGAATAGGAGCATTCACGGCATTACGTTCAGCGCCACCACGGACAATGGCATTGGCGGAATTGATATCTTTCAAATAACGTCTTCTTCCGGAAATGGTTTCCACATAACCGTTCTCTCTGGCGAAATCCACTTGGTTGGCCATGTAGGATTTTAGCTTCGGATAGGTTTTGTAATAGGCATCGATCAAGTCGGCGCTTTCTTTGCGGGATAAATTCGTTTGGTTGGATAATCCGAAAGCGGAAACCCCGTATATGATTCCGAAGTTTACAGTTTTGGCATTGCTACGTTGTTCTTTGGTAACTTCTTCCAAAGCTACGTTGAACACTTTGGCAGCTGTACTGCGGTGAATATCTTCGTTATTTTGGAAAGCTGCAATCATGTTCTCTTCTCCAGAAAGTGCCGCAATAATGCGCAATTCAATTTGCGAGTAATCGGCAGAAAGCAGGGTGTAGTTTTCATCTCGGGCGATAAAAGCCTTTCTGATTTGACGACCTCTTTCGGTACGGATTGGAATATTCTGTAAGTTCGGGTTGTTGGAACTCAAACGACCTGTAGCGGCAACCGTTTGCATATAGTCGGTGTGTACGCGTTGGGTTTTTTTATCTACCTGTGTTGGTAAGGCATCTACATATGTACTTTTTAATTTTACCAGTTGACGCCACTCCAGGATATCACGAACAATTTCATGGTCATTGGCTAGATAGGATAGTATCTCTTCACCAGTGGCATATTGACCTGTTTTGGTTTTCTTTTGTTTGGCACCACCAATTTTTAATTTGTCAAATAGAATATCACCCAATTGTTTTGGAGAAGCCAGGTTGAATTTCTCCCCAGCTGTTTCGTATATTTTCTCTTCAAAAATGGCAATTTCTTTTTCCATGTCAATCGCCATGTTTTTTAGGAAGTTTTCGTCTAGGTTGATTCCTTCGCGTTCCATGTCGGCCAAAACCTTTACCAACGGAATTTCAATTTCGTCGAATAATTTTTTAGTACCTACTTTTTCAAGGATAGGCTGGAAATGTTCTTTCAGTTGTAAAGTCACATCGGCATCTTCGGTAGCGTATTCTTTGATGTCTTCTAAAGCGACATCACGCATGGATAATTGGTTCTTTCCTTTCTTGCCAATTAATGTTTCGATAGACTTGGGTGCGTATTTCAGATAGGTTTCCGATAGTACATCCATGTTGTGACGCATATCCGGATTGATCAGGTAATGCGCAATCATGGTATCGAATAGATTTCCTTTGACTTCAATGCCGTAATTCGCTAAAACCTTCAAGTCGTATTTCATGTTTTGACCGATTTTTTCTATGGCTTCGTTTTCGAAGAACGGTCGGAACTTTTCAACTAAAGCTTTTGCTTCTTCTTGGTTTTCGGGACAAGGTACATAGAAACCTTTTCCTTTTTCGTAAGAGAAAGACATACCAACCAATTCGGCATTTAAGGCGTCAATTCCTGTAGTTTCAGTATCAAAACATACAGAAGGTTGATTCGTTAAGTTTTGAATTAATAATTTGATAGGTAAATCACCTTGAACGATTTGGTACAAATGCGGCGTATTCTCTAAAGTAGCATAAGCAGAGTGGGAAACAGGAGCGTCGGAGTCTTCATCTGAAAAACCGAACAAGTCGAATTGGTTTTCGTTTTTAGGAGCTGTTTTTTTAGCGGGTTTAGAAGAGTCTCCATTGCCGTTGGTGTCAATTTCGTCGTATTCTTTACCGGAGCCAAATAATTTATCGAACTGTGCTTTGAGTTGACGGAATTCCAGTTCTTGAAAGATAGCATCTGTTTTTTCAACATCCGGTTTGGATAATTCATAGTCTTCAGCATCAAAAGTAACCGGGCAATCCAGTAGGATGGTGGCTAATTTCTTAGATAAAATACCTTGTTCTTTGTTGGCTTCAATTTTATCTTTGATCGCACCTTTCAATTGGTGTGTGTTGGCTAATAAGTTTTCTATAGAACCGTATTCGGCGATAAATTTTTTAGCTGTTTTTTCTCCAACACCAGGTAATCCAGGAATGTTGTCTACGGCATCGCCCATCATTGCCAAGAAATCGATTACTTGTAACGGATCTTGGACTTCAAACTTTGCTTTTACTTCTTCTACACCCCAGATTTCAATATCGTTCCCTAAACGGGCTGGGCGGTACATGAAGATGTTTTCGGAAACCAATTGGCCGAAATCCTTATCGGGAGTTACCATGAACACCTGATAGCCTTCTTTTTCTGCTTGTTTGGATAATGTTCCGATTAAGTCATCGGCTTCGAAGCCAGCTTTTTCGATAATAGGAATATGCATGGCTCTAAGCAATTCCTGAATATAGGGAACGGCAATTTTGATGGCTTCGGGAGTTTCATCTCGGTTGGCTTTGTATTCGGTATACATTTCAAGTCGGTAATCGCTTCCACCTTTGTCAAATGCTACCGCTAGGTGATTGGGTTTTTCTCTTCGGATTATATCAATTAGAGAGTTCATGAAACCCAGGATAGCCGAGGTGTCCATTCCTTTGGAATTGATACGAGGGTTTTTAATAAAAGCGTAATAACCTCTGAAGATTAAGGCGTATGCATCGAGTAAGAATAGGCGTTTTTGATCTGACATGATTGTTATTTTGTAAGCATTCAAAAGTACAAAACTTTTATTAAGTTGGATAGGGTTTGCCGTTTGTAGTTTATGGTTACTTGTTTGTCCTGTTTGAATGTTGATTGTTTGAAAGTTATTCGGTAAAGAAGCTCAACTTAGGGAAGATTAAAAATCAAATGGTCTAACCTTTGAGCAACACTTTGCAGTACTACTACAGCGCTAGATCTATCTGTTTTTTAAAAAAAGTAGAGCAGTTTGGTAGTGGTTGTGTGTAGGATGTGTCAAGAATGGTGTTGTGGTTTTCCATTGTTTTGTTTTTCAATAGTTAAATTTTGATTAACAAAGACCTATTGTGTTGACTTTCTTCGTTATTTTGTCTAAATTTTTCTAAAATGTCTAAATTCATCTATATAGTATTATTATTGTTGGTTGAGGTGTATGCCTACAATGCGTTTAAGGCATTGTTTAATAACAAAGGGTTGTTGGTTGGTTATTTTGCGACTTCGGCTTTGTTTTTTTTAGTGATTGTTACCGGGCGATTTTTTCCCACACTACGGGAATTGTCAAATGTATTTCAGCTGTTTTATGTAATTGGGACAGTATTGATTGTGGTAAAAATCTATTTTATTATAGAATATTCTTCTTTTTTAATATTCAAGACTGTTTTTCAGAATAAGTTATTGATTTATGCCTATTGGATTGTTTCCATAGTCAGTTTTGTATTGATAGTATATGGACTGGCTAAATTTGACAGAAGTGTTGGACAAACGAGAAGTTCTTTGTTTACTTTAGGTTTACTCTTGTTGTTTCTTCTGCCGAAATTGGTTATCGTTTCGACCTTGTTTATTGAAGATGTCTTCCGATTGTTTTTTGGAGTAGTGCAGTTTTTTTCCAAAAACAATCAAACGGCTACTGAATTTTTGCCTTCGCGCAGAAAATTTGTGAGTCAGATTGCATTGGGTTTGGCTTCGGTGCCTTTTTTGTCTTTGATTTATGGAGTGACCGTTGGAAGATACAATTACAAAGTAATCAAGCAGAATTTGTTCTTTCCTGATTTACCCGATGCTTTTGATGGTTTTACGATTACGCATATTTCCGACATTCATTCGGGTAGTTTTGACAATGCCGAAAAAATCAATTATGCAATTGATTTGATCAACGAGCAACAGTCAGATGTGCTTTTGTTTACGGGAGATATTGTAAATGCAAAAGCAGAAGAAATGCATCCGTGGATTACTACTTTTAATCGTTTGGAACAGCCTAAGTTCGGGAAGTATTCTATTTTAGGGAATCATGATTACGGTGCGTATTTGGATTGGAAATCGGAAGAGGAAAAAGCAAAGAATTTTGAGGAGATTAAAGATTTGCATCGTCAGATTGACTTTAAGCTACTGCTGAATGAGCATATTAAGTTGACGAAAGACGATCAGGAGATTGCTATTGTTGGTGTGGAAAATTGGGGAAAGCATTTTGGATCTATGGGTGATGTGGTCAAGGCTTCCGAAGGCTTATCTAAATCTGATTTTAAAGTGTTGATGAGTCATGATCCGAGTCACTGGGAAGAAATTGTAAAACATGACGATAAGCATTATCAGTTAACATTAAGCGGTCATACTCATGGGATGCAATTTGGGATAGAGATACCGGGTTTTTTCAAATGGAGTTTAGCCCAATACATGTACAAACAATGGGCAGGATGTTATGAATATTTGGGTAGATATGTGTATGTGAACAGAGGTTTTGGCTATCATGCTTATCCTGGGCGCGTTGGTATTATGCCGGAAATTACGGTTATTAGGTTAAAAAAAGGTCAAAATACAGTGTAATTTAGTAAAAACACTATATTTGTATAACAAAGTTTAATTAAAATAATAAACTTATGTCAAAATTTGGAGAGCTTATTAACGCCCATGTTCCTGTTTTAATCGATTTTTATACCGATTGGAACGAATCGTCACAATCCATGCATCCTGTTATCAAAGATGTGGCAGCGGCGTTAGGAGATAAAGCTAAAGTCATTAAAATTGATGTGGATAAAAATCAAGAATTGGCGGAAGCACTTCGTATTAAAGGATTGCCTACGTTGATGATTTATAAAGAAGGTCAGATGAAATGGCGTCAATCTGGTGAATTGGATGCGAACACCTTAATCACTTTGGTTCAAGATCAACTTTAATCCGATCCAATCAATTCAAACACATATCCTTTTTCTTTTAAAAAACGAATAGCTTTGGGTAGGGCATACTCAAGGTTGTTTCTTGCTTTTATGCTATCGTGGAAAACAATTATACTTCCGGGTTCCACTTTTTGAATGGCATTTTCTAAACATTTTTCTGGTGTGATTGTGGTATCGAAATCTGCAGTTAGAACGTCCCACATGATAATTTTATAACCTAATTTTCGCAGTTTTCCAGATTGCTTTGTGGTTATCTTGCCGTAAGGAGGACGGAATAATTTGGTTGTTGTTTTGGTGTTTTCAAATGTTTCAATCGCTTCTTTGCATTGCTCGATATTTTGTAAATAGTCAGAGGTTTTGGTTTTCCAGCCGTTTTGGTGATTGAACGTATGATTACCGATGGTGTGGCCTTGCTGTTGTATTTTTTGAAAAAGGTTAGGGTATAGCTCGATGTTTTTGCCTATGCAGAAAAAAGTAGCTTTGATGTTCTCTTTTTTTAATAAATCCAAAACCCATTCTGTGACCCCCGGTGTTGGTCCGTCATCAAATGTCAGGTAGATTTTATTGTGGATGTTTGGAATAGACCACGTTTGATTATGAAATAACCATTTTACTATTCCGGGGGTTTTTATCCAGTAAAACATAATGTAAAAATAAAGCTTTCGAAAGAACTTCCGAAAGCTTTATAGTGAAATTTATGGATTGTTTTATTCTAATTCAACACCGTAACGCTCAAATCGTTGCGCAAAACTGTTGAATGTTGGTTTTAACTCATTGTAGAAAGCCTGGTCTTTATTTTCCTTGGCAATTTCTAATAGGCCGCGGTATCTTTCGATGTCTGTAACGATATCTACAGCGAAATCATTTTGTTCTGAAGGATTTAGAGCGGTGAAATATTTTAGTTCATCCTGATATTTTGCTACCAAGTCTTTCAAAACTTTACGTGCTTTTTCTTTTCTGTTCAGTTTGTAATAATTGTCGGCCAACGGATCTACCAAGCTATAGAATTCGTAATAATCGAGAGGTAGTTTAGCAATGGCTAAGTCTACCACTTTCTCTGCTTTTTCTGTTTTGCCTTCTGCAATAAGTGCGTTTGCTAAACGGGTAAAGTTAGTTCTGTATGAAATGCTGTTTTTTCTAGTTTCAGGATCGTGATAGATATCGGTTCTTTCTCCGTTACCCCATGTCCATTTCATTACATTTTTGTACATTACATCCGTATCGATTCTTCCCATTTCAAAGCTGTAAGCGTCTTTATCCAGTGGCGTTTTTACTGGGATCAATCTATAGATGATACCGTCCAATTGTAAGAAGTCTTTCATCCAGATATAATCGTCATCGCCGAAAGCGCCTGGTGAGAAATAGATAGGTCTTTTCCAGTTGTTATTTCTAACGATATCCAACATCATTAATCGGTTTTTGTAAATCGCATCACCTTTGATGTCTAAGTCAATGTACGGAACGATTGAATCGCTTAAAGTTGGGTTGACCACTTTGTTTGCCAATACTGCTTTTTTATCAACAGGAATGCGGATTTTATTTGTTGGATAGAATTGAATTTTATGTCCGTTACGCATTTCTACCAATGTTCTTGGGTCGTCGCTGGAAATGAAATTAAAAAAGGCATTCACGTCCATTCGCTCATCGGTTGCTTTGTCAAAAATCAAATAGTCGCGTTTTTCACCCACGTAGTCTTTGTGTTCGAAAGAAATCGGTACCGGATCTGAATCATAGGCTTTACGTTTCATAGCGTCAATATACCAGTCGGTCATTAATAAACTGGTGTTTACAATGCGGACGTCGGTTCTGTAGCCTTCTATTTCCTGTAAGTACCACAATGGGAAAGTGTCGTTGTCTCCAATGGTAAATAAAATGGCATTAGGTGCACATGAATCTAAATACGCTTTTGCTGATGAGGTTGCTGTGTATTTGTTAGAACGATCGTGATCGTCCCAGTTTTGAGATGCCATTAAAACCGGCGCTGCCAAGAAGCAAACACCAATAGCAAGTGGCCCAGCAATATTTGGTGTGATGTATTTTTTGATGGTATCATAAATGGCATAGACACCGATTCCGATCCAAATTGCGAAAACATAAAATGAGCCGACCAAAGCATAATCACGCTCGCGTGGTTCGAAAGGTCTTTCGTTCAGGTATATTTTTAATGCTAAACCCGTAAATAAGAATAAAGCCAAAAGAACATAGAAGCTTTTTAAATCTTTTTTAGCATGGAAGAAGAAACCGATTAAGCCTAGGATGAAAGGCAAAAAGAAGTAAGTGTTTCTTCCTTTGTTGTTCTTCCAGTCGGCTGGTAGGTTGTCTTGAGAACCTAAGCGAATCGAATCGATCGCGTTGATTCCGCTAATCCAGTTACCGTCTTTAAGGTCGTATTCTCCTTGTTTGTCGTTTTGTCTTCCGGTAAAATTCCACATCAAGTATCTCCAGTACATGTATCCGAATTGGTATTCGAACATGAATTGTAAGTTGTCCCAAGTGGATGGTTTTTCCACGATTAGGTATTGGCCGTAAGATCG
Organism: Flavobacterium sp. GCM10023249; assembly: GCF_042653365.1. Classification (NCBI taxonomy): domain Bacteria; kingdom Pseudomonadati; phylum Bacteroidota; class Flavobacteriia; order Flavobacteriales; family Flavobacteriaceae; genus Flavobacterium; species Flavobacterium sp. GCM10023249. The sequence goes on along the minus strand of NZ_JBHSHZ010000006.1, from coordinate 183,373 downwards.
TAGGAACTTGTCGTAATCTTCAATATCTAATTTACCTGAAGCGTATGCAGCTCTGAATTCAGAAACAATTTGTGTCATTTGTTCCATTTCACTTTCGTCTTCAAAAGCTTGGTGATTGATGGTAAATTCTAAAGGCTTGGTGAAGCGCATATAATTTACATTGTGTTCACTGCTCCATAAACGAGGCAAGAATGCTTTGTGGTTATCGTCAGTATTTTGTTTTCCGTTTTTGAAATTATTAACGATTACATATTTTCCTGTAGCTTCATCACGTTCGTAGTTGGGTTTCTCATCGCTATAAGGATTGTTTTCGTCCAAACCGGCATACGTATCTGAAAACTGTGGTCCGTAGAATAGTTTTTGCTCACCGTATTGTTCACGGTTATAATAGGCTAATACTTCACGCGCATCTGAAGGTTTATTTTCGTTGATAGGAGTTTGGGCATTGGCACGAATTGGTAACATTAACCAAGTTGAGAATCCAATTAATATGAATAAAACAGACAATAGCAATGTATTGAAGAAAACTTTTCCTTTTTCGTGTGTGTATTTCAATCCGAAATAGAAGAAAGCAACCAATACAATGGTAACGAAAATAGTTCCGGAGTTAAAAGGGAGTCCAAGGCTGTTTACCATGAAGACTTCCGTAGCTCCGAAAAATGTCATGATCCAAGGTAGTAATAGTTTGAAGATGAACATCAAAACAGAAACTACCACCACATTGGCTATAATAAAGTTTTTTACGGTGATTTTTTTGTAGTGTTTGAAATAATATAAAAATCCGATAGATGGAATGGTTAGTAAAGCCATAAAGTGAACTCCAAAAGAAAGTCCTACTACCAATGCAATAACTAAAAGCCATTTATTGCCTCTTGGTGAGTCCATTTCCTGTTCCCAGCGTAATCCAAGCCAAAATAAAAGAGCGATTAAGAAGGTTGCCATAGCGTATACTTCGGCTTCTACTGCATTAAACCAAAAGCTGTCCGAAAATGTGAAAGCCATAACGCCAACAAAAGCACTTCCTAAAATGGCAATTGAATTATTTTTGTTTAAATCGGTGTAAGGGGTAATTATTTTTCTAATAATAATGGTGGATGACCAGAACATAAACAAGATGGTAAAGGCGCTTGAAAATACCGACATCATATTAACCATCAAAGCGACGTTTTCTTTTCCTATGGCAAACATAGAGAAGAAGGCACCTATCATTTGGAATAGTGGTGCTCCTGGTGGGTGACCTACTTCAAGGTTGGCAGCTGTAGCAATATATTCGCCACAATCCCAAAAACTCATGGTAGGTTCAACGGTTAAAGAGTAAACTAAAAGAGAAATAAAGAAGGAAATCCACCCGAGAATGGTGTTCCACTTGTTGAAATTGAATGACATATGATCCTGTATCGGTTTGTAATTTGCTACACAAAGAAACTATTTTTTTATCTAAAGAAAAGGTTAAAAAACATTTTTTTAATTTTTTTTGAAAAAAAACTTGCGTGATTAAAAAAACGTCGTAAATTTGCACTCGCAATAAGGAATTAACGCCGACGGTGTTGAAGAATTAAGCAAAAAAAAATGGTCCATGGTGTAATGGTAACACTACGGTTTTTGGTGCCGTCTTTCTAGGTTCGAGTCCTAGTGGACCAACAAACAAAGCTCTGAGCAATCAGGGCTTTTTTGTTTTTACTACTTTTTGCATGGGATATAAAAAAAGCCGGAATTTCTTCCGGCTTTTGTCTTTATTTGCTGTTTTTCATAAACTCTTCCGCTTTTTCAACCATATTGCGGCTTCCGCAGAAGAAAGGAACGCGTTGGTGTAATTCGGTGGGTTGAATTTCCATGATACGTTGGTATCCGTCGGATGCTTTCCCTCCGGCTTGCTCGGCGATAAAAGCCATTGGATTGCATTCGTAAAGCAGACGAAGTTTTCCTTTTGGTGCTTTTGAGCTGGTTGGGTATAGGTAAATACCGCCTTTAATCATGTTTCTGTGGAAATCGGAAACCAAACTTCCAATGTATCTTGAGGTGTATGGGCGATCGCCTTCCTCTAGCTGGCAATATTTGATGTAATCTTTCACGCCTTGTGGGAAGTGGACATAGTTACCTTCGTTAATGGAATAGATGTTGCCATCTTCTGAATATTGCATGTTGGGATGTGAAAGGTAAAAAGTACCGATGGCAGGGTTCAATGTAAATCCGTTTACACCATGTCCGGTAGTGTATACCAGCATGGTAGATGTTCCGTAAATAACATAACCGGCTGCTACTTGGTTTACGCCGGGTTGTAAGAAATCCTCCAATTGTACTGGAGTGCCGATAGGTGTAACTCTTCTGAATACAGAGAAAATGGTTCCTACGGATACATTTACATCAATATTAGATGAACCGTCCAAAGGATCCATTAATACTACATATTTGTTGTTGTGGCTGTTGTCTGATCCGGCTACGGTGATGAAATCGTCGTTTTCTTCAGAAGCGATTCCGCAAACAATTTCTCTGTTGATTAGGGTTTGAATGAACACTTCGTTAGCGTAAACGTCTAATTTTTGTTGATCTTCCCCTTGAATGTTTTGGTCGCCTGCGGCACCTACGATATCTACAAGGCCAGCTTTGTTTACTTTGTAATTGACTACTTTGGCAGCCAAACGGATTGAGTTGATGATTCTGGATAATTCTCCCGAGGAATATTGAAAATCGTTTTGTTTTTCAATAATAAATTCACCAAGGGTTTTATTGCGTTCTTCCATGTAAGAAATCGTTGTAGTTAGTGGCACAAATATCCTAATTTATTTTCAAAGATTAGCCATACTTGATTTCTAATTTCATCGTTCTGAAAATAGGAGGTGAAATAACAAAAAACTTGTAAATAGGTTATTTTTATCACCTTAAGTTATTTTATCTTTGTTAATCAATAAAAAAGACGATTATGAAAACTAAAACGCTATTTTGTTCATTGTTACTGCTTGGAGTTTGTTCGGTACAGGCTCAGATTAATTTAGGAGATAAGGCACTTGGAGCTTTACAAAAAGGGGTAACCAGTTTCACCTTTAGTGATGAAGATGCGGCTAAATTATCGAAAGAAGCTGTAGACAAGATGGATAAGGAAAATGTTGTAGCTGGTCCTAAGGATCCGTATACCATTCGTTTGAATAAATTGTTTGGAAAACATAAAAACGAGAATGGATTAGTCTTGAATTACAAAGTGTACAAGATAAAAGAAGTAAATGCTTTTGCAACGGCTGATGGTAGTGTGAGAGTTTTTTCGGGCTTGATGGATATCATGGATGATAATGAGTTATTAGCGGTTATTGGTCACGAAATTGGCCACGTGGTGAATCACGATTCGCGTGATGCAATTAAGGCTGCGTATCGTAATGAAGCCTTAATGGATGCAGTTGGCTCACAATCTGATAAAGTAGCTAAAGTGACTGATGGGCAATTGGGTAAAATTGGAAGTGCTTTATTGTCCAATGCACATAGCCGTAAACAGGAAAGTGATGCCGATATGTATTCGTATGAATTCATGAAGCGAAATAAGTATAATGTGAATGCTGTGGAATCTGCATTTACGATTTTGGCGAAACTCAATGAAGGAGCAGAGTCGAATGTTATTACCAAAATGATGAGTTCGCACCCTGATCCAAAGGACAGAGCTTTGAAAGCAAAAGAAAGAGCAATGGCGGAAGGTTTGTATAAACCGTATGTGAAAGCAACGAAGAAAAAAACAACGGCTAAAAAGAAAAAATAATATGATTATCCGTAAAGGAACTCAAAATGACATGACAGAAGTGCTGGAACTCATTCGAGAGCTAGCTATTTTTGAAAAAGAACCGGAAGCAGTGGTGGTAACGGTGGCCGATTTGGAACGTGATGGTTTTGGAGCGCATCCATTGTTTCATACTTTCATTGCAGAAGATGAGGGTGAAATTATAGGAATGGCGTTGTACTATTATCGTTATTCTACCTGGAAAGGGAAGACCATTCATTTGGAAGATTTAATTGTTAAAGAAAATAAACGCGGTACTGGTGCCGGTTTTGCATTGTATAAGGAAATTATCCAACAAGGTAAGAAAGACAATGTGCGCCGCATCGAATGGAATGTGTTGGATTGGAATCAGAATGCTATTGATTTTTATGAAAAATCGGGTGCAAAAATATTGGACGACTGGCGTGTAGTCCAAATGAGTGAGGAAGGAATTAATGTATTCATCAATAAATTATAATTAATAACAACAATCAAAGTCAGTATGCTTTGAAATTTGAACAACTATGAGAATTTTTAAATTTGGTGGTGCGTCTGTTAAAGATGCTGCCGGTGTGAGAAACGTTTTTGACGTTTTGCAAAAAGTAGGTTATGAAGATGTTTTGTTAGTGGTATCTGCCATGGGTAAATCAACGAATGCATTAGAGGTAGTGATAAAGCACTATTTCGAAAAATCTTCAGAATTGAATGCCTCGGTACAGGAAATTAAGAAATACCATAACGAAATTCTACTTGATTTGTTTGAAGATGAAGAGCATGAAGTGTTTTTGGATGTTCGTGATCATTTTGCAGATTTGGAATATTTCCTACGCAGTAATAAATCGCCAAATTATAACTTCGTATACGATCAGATTGTGAGTTTTGGTGAGATTATTTCTACTACGATTGTAAGTCATTATATGAGTTCTCAAGGAATAAAAACAGAGTGGATAGATGTTCGAAACTATATTAAAACGGATAATACCTATCGTGATGCCAATGTGAATTGGGAAGTTACCCAAAAGACGATTGGAAAAATTGCGAAAAAGAAATCGCTGTTTGTTACACAAGGTTTCGTTGGTGCCGATGAGAATGGTTTCACGACAACTTTAGGACGTGAAGGTTCGGATTATACGGCGGCTATTTTTGCCTATTGTTTGAATGCGGAAAGTGTAACCATTTGGAAAGACGTTCCCGGAGTAATGAATGCGGATCCACGTTATTTTGAAAATGCTACGTTACTGAATCAGATTTCGTATCGCGAAGCTATTGAATTGGCTTTTTACGGAGCAAGTGTGATTCACCCGAAAACATTGCAACCACTTCAAAGAAAAGAAATTCCTCTGTTTGTGAAATCATTTATCAATCCTTTATTGCCGGGAACCAGTGTTGCCAAAGGAGAAGATTTAGAACCAAAGTTACCGTGTTTTATCGTTAAGAAAGACCAATTGTTAATTTCGTTGTCATCGATTGATTTTTCATTTATTATGGAAGAAAATATCAGTGAAATTTTCGGATTGTTGCATCAATTCAAAATCAAAGTGAGTTTGATTCAGAATTCGGCAATTAGTTTTTCTGTTTGTGTAGAAGATAAATTCGGCAACTTCAAAGAAATGCACAAAATCCTGGCTAAAAAATTCAAAGTGTCTTACAATGAGAATGTGTCTTTGTACACCATTCGTCATTTTGATGACAAAGCGATGAAAATGGTGGAGCAAAATAAAACGGTTTTGTTGCGTCAAATGAGTCGTGAAACACTTCAGGTGGTTACCAAAGAGTAGGCATTCAAGGCCAAGCTTTGTGTCCAAAGTAAAGGCAATATCAGAACATAAATTCTCCTGAAATAAAGTGTAATTCAGGATACCTTAAATTCTCAGAAGATTTGAATACCAATTTTATCTTCTGGGGATTTTTTCGTTTTGTCAAATAATTACTCTTTTTGAGCCTTCTTTCTTTAATTTTTCTTACATTTAGAATGCAAAATACTTATTCCGAGAGAATTATGGGGTTTAAATTCACATTCGGTTGGTTGTTTGTTTTTCTGTTATCCGGTTGTTTTATGGTTTCCGCTCAAATCAATAATAGGAATATTAAGATTTTTGGGCGCAAAGTGGGAAACGAAATGGATAAGATGAGTATGGTTAATGAACATCTGTTACTTTTTCCTGCTCAGGAAAAGTTACTTTTTATTGAAATTAATAATCAAAAATCGTGGATTGTTAAAGAAGTAAATTGGAATGACTGGGAAGAATTGCCTCAAAACACATTGGTTATGCTACAGCCCGTACTTGTCAATAAGGATAAGACAATAGTTCCTTTGCATAAACGAGATTATCAACCTTTTTTACTTTCCAATTTTACGGTTAATTCATTTGCCAAAGAGGATTTTGAATCGAATATTTTCTCGCTTTCATGGGGAATCTCAGAAAACGGAGTAAACAGTGCTCAAACCTCAAAGAAAATTATTTCTAATAATTCTTGTACTAATGGAACTTGTTCGTTGATTGTTTCCTTTGATAAAAAGAATTCCAAAATTGAACATATCGCACTCTCTAATTAGACCACGCAATAGCTTTTTATCCTGAATTGCAATATCTTTGACTCTTTGGAGTTTTTTTTATATGATTAAAAAGCCTGCTTTTTATGCGTTTTTTATTTTCTTTTTATGGTCGATACCTCTATTGGCACAAGAAACTCCGTACCATTCCAAAAAAATAGTAGCGATAAAAGACAGTATTCGAATTGACACAGTAAGTATCAACCAAAGTTTTTTTAAGCTGTTGGACGGCAAAGGTGCAATTGTTGATACGACTTTTTATAGAATGGATTTTCAAAAAGGTCTCCTTGTTTTTAAAAACAATTTCAAATCAACGGATACATTGACGGTACGTTATTTGAAATTTCCTGAGTTTTTAACCAAAGAATACACCATTTACGATAAAAGTCGAGTAGTTACCACAGCAGACAATATTGGTCAGCTGTATCAAGTGTCGAATGGATCGCTGAACAAATCAACTCCTTTTGACGGGCTGAATACATCGGGAAGCATTTCCAGAGGAATTACTATTGGGAACAATCAAAATGCATCGGTAAATTCGAACCTTGATTTGCAAATTACTGGTAAGTTATCGGATAAAGTGAGTTTGAGAGCATCCATTCAGGATAGCAATATTCCGCTACAGGAAGGAGGCTATTCCCAACGTTTGGATGAATTCGACCAAATTTTTATTGAATTGTTTTCGGACCGATGGAATATTCGTGCCGGAGATTTGTTTCTTGAAAACAGAAAATCAAAGTTCCTCAATTTTAACAAAAAAGTGCAAGGGTTAGCTTCCCATTTTGTGTTTGGACCGCAAGAAAAAAAGACAGAAGTTTTTGCTTCTGGAGCATTGGTGAGAGGCCAATACGCCAAAAGTACATTTGTTGGCCAAGAAGGGAATCAAGGACCGTACAAACTTAAAGGACCGAACGGAGAGTTGTACATACTCGTAATTTCGGGTTCGGAACGGGTTTTTGTGAATGGAATCCTACTTAAACGAGGTGAAAATAATGATTATGTAATCGATTACAATGCTGGTGAAATCACCTTTACTTCATTATTTCCTATTACTTCCGAGATGCGAATCAGTATCGAATACCAATATTCGGATCGAAATTATACCCGATTTGTTACCTATGCCGGAGTGAATCATGAACAGGAAAAATGGAGTTTGGCAGGTTATGTGTATTCAGAAAATGATGTCAAGAATCAGCCGGTGCAACAAAATTTATCTTCTGAACAAGCTCAAATTTTAGCGGCTGCCGGAGATGATAGTGCTTTAATGACGGCATCTTCAGCCATTGAGGAATCGTATTCGGAAAATAAAATATTGTACCGAAAAGTGGTTATCGATGGCATAGATGCTTTTGAGTATTCTACCAATCCGAATGATCAGCTTTTCAATGTGAAATTTAGTAATGTCGGCAATAATTTAGGCAATTATATTATTTCCAATTCGACAACCAACGGTCGTGTATTCGAGTTTGTTACTCCTGTCGCTGGTGTTCCTCAGGGAAATTATGAACCTGTTGTTCGTTTAATTGCTCCTACAAAAATTCAGATAGCAACGGTTATGGGCAAATACAATCCCAACGAAAAAACTATGGCTGATTTTGAAATTGGAGTAAGTAATAACGATAAAAACTTATTCTCTGAAATTGATGATGATGACAACCGAGGTTTGGCTGGGAAAATTAACTTCAGGCAACGGCTATGGACCAAAAAATGGACATTGGATGCTTTTGGGAATTACCAGTGGATACAGAAAAATTTTAAAACTATTGAACGTTTATTTACGATTGAATTTGACAGAGACTGGAATCTTCTTAATCCATTAGGCAATCAGAGTTTGGCTGTAACAGGTTTGCAGTTTTCATTAGATGGAAGGTCGAATTGGAAATATCAATTGGAGCAATTGGATTTTTCCGAAAATTTTTCCGGTAAGCGTCACGTGGTTGGAGGTTTTTATAAGACTAAAAACTGGATTTTCACGAATGATGGTAGCTGGATGAATAGTGAGAGCAATCAGATGAAATCCAATTTTCTTCGCAATCAGACTGTAACCAAATTTCATTTTAAAAAAAATTGGGTAGGAGGAAGTCTTCGATTAGAAGACAATCAGCAAAAAGATAAAAACACACAGCTGTTGTCGGACTTGAGTCAGAAATTCACCGAAATGGGAATGTTCATAGGGCGTGGTGATTCAACCAAAGTATATATGGAACTGGGATTTCTAAATAGAGTGAATGATAGTTTGCAACTAGGTGAATTGAAACGGGTAAACACGTCACAATCGTATTATATTAAGTCGAAATTGATTCAAACCGATAAAAGTGATTTGTCTGTTTTTGTAAATTATCGCAACTTAAAATTCAAAGATCAACGAGGTGATGAACCGTCTTTAAATTCCAGAATTTTATACAACGATCGTTTTTTTAACCAATTCCTGCAAACTACGACGGCGTATGAGACCACTTCTGGCACCTTACCACAACAGGAGTTTACTTTTTTGGAAGTAGAACCTGGTCGAGGTGTATATGCTTGGAATGACTATAACAATAACGGAATACAGGAAATTCAAGAATTTGAAGTGGCTTTGTTTCCGGATCAGGCAAAATATGTCAAAGTGTTTTTGCCCAATCAGATTTTTGTAAAGACACATCAGAATAAATTTTCACAATCGATAACTTTAAGTCCGATAGTATGGCAAAATAAAAAAGGATTTAAAAAGTTGGTTTCGCACTTCTATAATCAGACTTCGTATCTTATTGAAAGGAAAATTAGAAGAGATGCTGATAATTTTGATTTGAATCCGTTTCAAAAAAATGACGACGACTTGCTAGGATTGAATTCGAGTTTCCGAAACAGTTTATTTTTCAATCGGGGGAAACAAAAGCATTCCGTTACCTATACTTATATCGCCAATTCAATTCAGAGTTTACAGACTTCGGGAATTCAAGAAGCTGAAAATAGTTCACATCAGTTGCAATACCTTCATTTATTGCGAAAAACATGGTTGATTTCTGCTGCGGGGAAAAGCTTCACTTCTGGGAATTCTTCCGAGAATTATGCTTCACGTAATTTCAGTATCGAAGGGAAACAGTTGGAGTCGAAAATTTCGTATTTGTTCAATAAGAATGCCAGTTTGGATGTTTTTTATGAACACCAAAACAAAGAAAATCAATTGAATGGTTTGGAATCGTTGCAACAAAATACGTTTGGATTGTCATTTAATTTGGCGAGCGAAAAGAAATTGACATTGAATGGTGAAATTGCATTGGTAAGTAATCAATTTACAGGGAATCAATTTTCTCCTGTAGGTTTTCAAATGTTAGAAGGGTTGCAGGCAGGTAAAAATAGTACTTGGCGTTTACTGTTGCAGAAAAGTTTGACTCAGTTTTTGGATATCAATATCAATTATCAAGGACGCAAAAGTGAATCCATCAATGCTATTCATACCGGGAATATTCAGTTGAGGGCCTATTTTTAATTTTGGTATGTATTTTGCTTTAAAAAATTAGTATTTTTAATGTTATAACATCTAAACGAATTGAAAATGAAAAAGTTACTTGTATTGTGTTTCATGTTTGTATTCTCAAATAGCTTCTATGCTCAGGAAACTACAACTGAAAAGAAAACAAAAGCAGAAATTGAAAAGGCTGAAAAAGCAAAAGCTGCAAAAGAAAAGCGAGAAAAAGCGAAAGCTGAGAAAGCCAAAAAAGAATTAGCAGATGCCAAAAAAGAGAAGGCAAAAGAAGCTAAAGAAAAGGCAGCAGCGAAAAAAGCTGATGCGAAGGAGACTAAGGAAAAAGCAACGGTTAAAAAGACAGAAACTAAAGCTAAAGCAGACAAAGCTGCTGTTAAAGTGAAAGAGAACAGTGCTTCAGAAACTGGAAAAGCGAAGTCGACAGCTGGAAAAGCCAAAGCAACTGCAAATAAGGCGGATGCCAAAGTGAAAGACGAGTCGAATAAAGCGAAGACAAAAGCTACAACAACTAAGGCTGAAGCGAACGATAAGGTGGTTAAAGCAAAAACAGAAACTAAAAAGGTAGTTGCTAAGAAAGAGAGAGAAACGACCGAAAAAGCGAATCCGAACACTAAAGACAAAGTGATTGGAAAGTACAATGATAAAAAAGTATTTGAAGGGCCAAGAGGTGGTAAGTATTACATCAATAAAAACGGTAACAAAACTTACATAGATGACAATCAGGTAGAATAATTTCTGTCGAATATTAAAAAAACCCGGGCTGAAAACCCGGGTTTTTTATTAATACAAACGTAACTATAGTAAACGAACTATTCTTTGATTAATTTGATGGTTCCTTGACGGTTTGCATCATCGGTTAATTTTACAAAATAAATTCCCTTTCTTAAATCGGTTGTAGAGAAGTTATAATCACTGGTAAAGCCACCTTTGAAACTTTTTACAAGCTGTCCAGTTACATTGTAAATATCGACTGATTTAATTGCTTCGGTCAAGTTGAAATACTCCTTGGATGGATTGGGATACAAACCAATGGAATCAGCAATGTTGAAATCGTCGGTTCCTAAACTTTGCGCTGGTTGATTTCCGTAAATTCTGAAAGTTCCTGCCGGTATTAAAATTGGTGTAGTCGTATTGGTAACATTTAATGAAGTGTTATCAATTAAATTGTACCAAGTTCCGGTGTAAGGAAAATTAGGCGTAAAATTTTGATCTACTACATCAAAATTTGCCAATACAACTACATTTTTTAATGAAGTTGGAGCAATTGCATCATCCCAAACATAAAGTCTTTGTTTTAAATTACTAACATCAGGTGAAATGCTGTAATTGCCTTCAAACACAGGTTCATTGATTTTTAATGTATTTAATTTACTCCAAAGTGTATAAATAGGACCTCTGTTGGCATCAGCTAACCAGTTGTTTGTCCATTGAGGTTGCGGTTTAGTAGCCAGTTTACAGTCACCGGGGGTCGCATCAACTTGTGAGTTAACCGAACCATCAGTACAAGTAAAAATCGAGTCGCTATGCCCCATTTCTCCGAAATGCCAAATCATTTTTGGACCAGGCACTAATAAATGCAACGCTCCCATGGTTTGCATTCTCATTAGAGCAATGTTTAGGTTTCTAGCGTTGTGTCCTGCAGTATTTCCTTCAGTTAGATTTTTATACATTGTTCTTTCTTCGTCATGGCTTTCTGCATAACCAATTAATCGTTTGGCTGTGAAACCTCTACTCAGATGGCCTACGCGATTTACACTCGTACTATACCCTTTCGTTAGCGTAGCAAATTCATCTGACATTTTCCCCCACATCATTACCCCTTTCGAAATGCCATCTACTTCACCGGTAACTCTGTAGTTGGCCCATTGTTGTTCCTCACTATCAGTACCCAAATGTTCGAAAATTACATAATGCGTTGGATCCAGTGACCAACTGTAATCGGCATATTCTTTCAACACATCTACGCGGTCTTGTTGATAAGCATTGGTACATGATTCGCTACCAATACAATTTTGAGTAAATCCTTTGGTCAAATCCCAACGGAAGCCATCAATTTTATATTCTTCAATCCAATGTTTGATGACTCTTTTTGTATACGCTTTAGTTAAAGGTAAAGTATGATTAAAATCGGAGCCAACATTGTAACTGTGTCTTGGAAATTCGTTGAAATAAGGGCTTTCGGAGCTTGGGTCGCCCCATCCATCACCATCTGGATCTTTCATCCACATTCTGTTCATTGGATTTCTTCCGAATGCATGGTTAAGCGCCACATCTAAAATTACTGCAATGCCGTTGCTGTGGCATAAGTCAATCAATTCTTTTAGCTTGGTTGAAGGTCCATAATGTTTGTCTAAAGCCATGTGGAACGCCGTGTTGTATCCCCAGCTTTCGTTGCCTTCAAATTCCATAACCGGCATTAATTCTATTGCGTTGATTTTTAAGTTCTTGAAATAATCCATTTTATCGATTAAATCCTGATAGTTTCTATCGGAATCGAAATCTCGAACTAAAGCCTCATAAACAACCAAATCCTCTTTTTTTGGTTTAGTGAATGAAGTATTGATCCATGGATAAACAGTTTGTCCTGTTTGCAGTACGGTTACTTCTCTTTCTTGTCCAACAGGATATGCTGGTAAATTTGGATAGGTTGATGCGGGTGTCCAAGGGTCATCGTAAGGCGATAAAACTAATGTTGAGAAAGGATCAGCCGTTTTTACTACAGAAGGCGAATTGGCAATAGGAGTAGTGTCAACTACCCAGTATTGGTAATTTTCAATTTGTCCAGAAGTCAATCCTGTTAATTCCAGCCAGAATTTTCCTGAGGAAGGATCTTTTTTCATGGCATATGCGCCAGAGGGTTGATAGTTGTTAAAAGTTCCTGCTACATATACAAAATCTTTACCTGGAGCACTAAGTACCAAAGTAGCTCTAGTAGCATCGCCTGTATTGTAATTGATTCCATCCACTAGACCTAATGGAATAGCTTGAGAAATAGTTCCTGGATTGATAATTACATTGAATTTTTTGGAGAAGGTAACACTAGCTTGAGTGATAAGCAACTCATAGGCTTTATTCGTGGTAATATTCGTGTCGTTGAAGTTGTATGAACTACCGGTGAAAGTGTTAATCTGAACACCGTTGGCTAAAAGTACATAGTTTGCTGAGCCATTTGTATTATTTGCTGTGATAGTCAAATTGCCTCCTGAAGTGACAATTGTGTTTGAATTTTGTGCCGGTGTAATCAGATTGGCTTGGAAAGAGCCTACTTCAGCATAGATATCTTGTGATTTTTTATCACCCGTTCCGTTTTTAGCTTTAATTAGAAAGCCTATGCGACCAATACCCGTTCTGCTGTAAAATGTATTCGGAGTAAGGGTGATTGTATAGGTATCGTTTCCTGAATTATACGTTAAACGATTTGCTTCATTGGAGGAAGTCCAAGTGCCGTTTGTTGGACAGTCCAAACTGTTGGCGTCATTAAGGTCATACGACCATGCCCAAAGATAAAGTGCATTACCCACAACGCCCCAAGTTCCTTCATTGATAGATGAACCTTGAAAAGTTACTGTAATGGATTGATTTTCTTCGAAAGTGCTAGGTGTGATACTATAACTAACGGTTTGTTGTTGTGACCATGCAGCTATCGATATGAAAAATAATACGATTTGTGTAAATTTTTTCATGTTGCTATTGAAATAAAAAAGGCTGGAATAACCAGCCTTTTGGTGATTTTTTAATTAAAGGTTATTGTCTTGTTAACTGTATCTATTTTGAAAAGTTTTACAGCAGTTGTTCCTACATATCTGAAGTTACTGTCACCATCATTAGCATTTACAAAATCAGATGAAATAGTATAACCATCAGCAATATAACCTGGGAAGTTTTTATTAGGTGAACCCCAGCTATCGCCACCATCATTAGCAAACCAAACTCTAAATGTTTCGTTGTTTTTTAATTCAACAGGCACTTCGTATACGCCATTGTCGATTTTGCCTAATTCTGTTTCATTGTTTCCGGCCCAGCTCCAACCGCCTGGGGTTGCTGCACCTACCAACCAAAATGAATTACTTGAAGAAGTTCCTTGGAAAGCAGTAATGGTTTTGTTGTTTTCATCGATTTTTAAGCGATGTGCACCCGCTGTTCCTATAAATCGGAAATTGCTATCACCATCATTGGCATTTACTAATGTAGAATTGATTACATATCCAGCTCCAGTGTAGTAAGGGTAATTTCTTCCTGATCCCCAATCGCCTTCAGTAGTAAAGAATCGGAACGTATCGTTTGCAAGATTTACTGTTGAAGTCAATACATTGTCATTACAAAACATCACTACCGGGCTGTTCCAATTCCATCCTGCGTCTACTAATCCAGCACCTACACCATATTGATTAAGACATCCGAAAGGCGTAACCGATAAGTTAATGATGTTTGAATATTGAGGCTCAGCTCCAGTTGTGCCTACTGTTGCTTTAATTCTTACATCAATGGTACCTTCGGTAAAAGGTGCAACTCCTAATAGCAATGAGTTTAAGTTAAGCTCAGCAACATTGATTGTAGCATTTGTTGTTGGCGATTCTGTAATGTCAACAGGAACAGCAAATTCAGTTCCGTTTTTTGCAAATTGAACAGTATAAGTTACTGCAGTTGGTACTGTATAAACTGCAGGTTGCCAAGTAAGAGTAACTGCAGGATTATTGGGAGTAGCTTCAGTTAAAATAATCGAAGTGCCACTTGAAGGAGTTACTATTTCGAAAGATGCTTCTTCAGGTTCTAAGATTTTAAAATTATTTTCATCTTCACATGAATTCAAAGCAAATGCTAGTATGCTGATCGATAAATATTTATATATATTTTTCATAATCTATGAGTTTATTAGTAATTAGGATTTTGAGTTAAATTAGGATTAGATGCTAAACTTGCAGCGGGAATAGGATACACATTAAAATGAGTTGGTAAAGCAATACCACTTTGACTGTTTCCTTTCCAAGTCCAATTGTAAGAACCACCTGTGAATTTGTTGAAACGAATTAAATCCTGTCTTCTATGTGATTCCCAGTGTAATTCTCTAGCTCTTTCGTCTAGTATGAAATCTAATGTTAAATCTGTTGCTAGGATATTTCCTGAAGTGCCGTTGTTAGCTCTTTCTCTCAATTGATTCACATAAATTAATCCTTGAGCAGTTGTGGCATTACTTGCGCCTCTTAACGCACATTCTGTATACATTAAATACACATCAGCCAATCGGAATAAAGGGAAATCGGTATCCACAAAAGTTTGATTTGAACCTGGAATTCCTGTAGAACTGATGTTCGAATACTTGGCCAAAACATAACCTTGTTTTTGAGTAGAGATAGATGTAATCTCAATTGGTCTTCCTGCTGATAAAATTGTTTTTCTTTCGTCATTGTTGAATTGGAATCCATCGAATTTTTGAACGAATTGTTTTCTCAAACGAATCGCTCCTCCCCAGCCACTTGCTCCAACTCCCAAGGAAGTACCGTTTTGCTCAATTGAACCTACTTGGCCATTAATCATTACGGTTGTTGGGCCGTAGTTTTGAGTTGCAATACCATCCGATTGAATGCTGAAAATCATTTCGGTAGAAGTATGATTGTCTGCTTTGAAGTTATCAAGATAGTCTGATTCTAATGCATAGCCACCTGACATGATGTTGTTACACATGGTTACACATTCGGAATATTTAGGTTGGTTGATATATACTTCAGCATTAAGGTACATTTTTGCTAAAATCATCCAAGCCATTCCTTTGTCTAAGCGTCCGTATTCGTTTGTTCTTGGATCTTTTAAAGCAGGAATAACTTCGGTTAATTCGCTTTCGATGTAACTGAATAATTCGGCTCTATCATATTCTGGACCTGCAGTGTTGATTGGGTCGTTTTCAGTTACGAAAGCCGCTTTGCCAAACAAATCCATAAGGTGATAATAAGCCAAAGCTCTCAAAACTCTCACTTCATTTCGATATAAAGCAATATCACTTAAAAGTTGAGCGTCTGTTACACCTCTTGAGCTTAATTTTTCAGGGGTAGTTTGACGTAAATATTCATTCACCAGAGCTACTTGAAACATAGCTCTTCCGAACATTCCTCTTAAAATGGAATTGTTTGCATTCCATGTGTTTCTTTGGATTTCACCAACTCCTGGGTCGTTTTCATAACTCCAGATGGCTTGATCCGCTGCTAGGTCCTGCATATACCACAAACAGCGACCATATTGACTTGTTCCGGCATCAATACCTTGGATGTTCGACGATTCGGCACCATTAAGTCCTGTAAGAGATAAATTGCCGTAGATTCCTGCTAAGCCTTGTTTGTAGGATTCATTGGAAGAAAAGAAATTTTCGGACAGAAAAATATCGTCGTCCTCCGGTGTAACATTCAAATCATCAGTACATGATGTGAAAAATGTTACAAATCCAAGCATGTAAATTAGGCTGTATTTTAATTTTTTCATGGTTTAATTTTTAAAATTTCACGTTTGCACCAAATAAAATCTGTCTTTGTCTCGGATAGATAGTATTGTCAATTCCACTAGTGATTTCTGGGTCAAGTCCGCTGTATTTTGTGATAACAAATGGATTTTGCACACCCACATTAAGTCGTAAGGTCGCTTTTCCATCTATCCATTTCGGAATAGTATAGCCAATAGTTGCGTTGTCCATACGTAAGAATGAAGCGTTCTCAATATAGTAATCTGATAAAATTACATCAGATGTAGTTGTGAAACCGCTTTCCAATGCTGAGGTTGGAATGTTTCCAAGGAAAGCATTGTCTTTCAACAAGTTCAATTGTGCTCTGGAAGAATTTACGTTGTTGTAAATTCTATTTCCTACACTCGCTCGTAAATTAAAAGAAAAATCAAAGTTTTTATACGTCATGTTGGATTGAAAACCTAACAAGAAATCTGGATCAGGGTTGTTGTAGATGTATCTATCATCATTGTTGATTATTCCGTCACTGTTTAAGTCGGCATAAGCACCTTCAATAGGATTGTTGTTTTCGTCGTACAATTGTTTGAAAACGAAATATGAATTAGGTGTATATCCCTCACTGTGAACTTGAATTGTTCCTCCTGTACCTCCTCCGATACCTCCTACGAGAATGTTTGATCCAAAAGCCAATTCTTTGATGCGTCTTTCGTATTTAGTGGCATTAAGGTTTAAGTTCCAGTTGAAGTTTTCTGATTTTACTACTTCTGAATTAATGTTTAATTCAATTCCTTTTGTAGTAAAGCTTCCAATATTCTGCCAACCGGCATTAGAGAAATTTCCACCATCTGCAAAAGCTACATTGGCTAGTAAATCATCCGATTGTTTGTAGAATACATCAATGCTTCCGTTGATTCTGTTTTTAAGAATTCCATAGTCCAAACCTGTATTGTAGGTTGTTGTTTCTTCCCATTTTAAATAAGGATTTGTGGGAGATGGTAGTCCAACTATATAGGTTTCAGGTCCAAAATAATATTGAGAATTTGGATTCCCTGTTGCATAAATTGGGAGGTAGTAATTTCTAGCATCAGTTGGTAAATCTTGTTGTCCAGTAATACCCCATCCTAATCGTAGTTTTAAATCGGAAATGAAGCTATCTTCTTTAAGGATGTCCTCTTTCATTTTCCAAGCAAATGAAGCTGCTGGGAAATTACCCCATTTTTCATTCGTAGGGAATCGAGATGAGCCATCTCTTCTGTAGGTTAATGTCAATAAATATTTATCATTTAAACTAAGATTCGTTCTACCGAAAATACCAATTAATACTAAGTCTGTATCAATTGTAGTTTCAGGGCCAGCAGAAGTAGGGTTTAGTCTATTTCTTGTAGTAAAGTTTTCAGATTCAAATTTTTGATAAGAATAACCGGCTGTTGCTTCAACATTTAATTTTCCGATTTGTTTGTTGTATACGAAATAACCATCAAATAATTGGTTAGTAGACTCAGAGCTTTCAAGTTGATCGTTTCCATATTTACCCGCAAAACTTGTTCCATTCCCGTCGGCAGTACCTGCATATTTTGGTATAAAAAGTGTTCTCTCTCCTTCGGTTCTGTCTAAACCTACATTAATTACTCCTCTTAATTCTGGTAAAAAATGGAATTTGTAATCCAATTGAGCGTTTCCGAAAATTCTATTAACACGACCTCTGTCTTTTCTTAGTAAAAGTTCTGAAACTGGATTACGAGCAGTATTGGATAATTCGGTTGGGCTTGTGGTGTTTTCAAAATAGCCTCCCCAAATGGAGTTGGAGTCATGAACAGGTTTGGTAGGGTCGAAGCGTAAAGCGCCTCCTTCCACACCATTGGTAAAACGGTTTCTTTCGTTAGAATAATTTGCGTTTACAGCTAATTTAAGGTGTTCTTTGAATAAAGTAGGATTTAAAGCTAATCCTATAGTGTTACGGGTAAATTCGTTTGTAAGTCGTAAACCTTGTTGATTAGTATTGCCTATACTTAGTCGGGTAGGGATAGTTTTGAATAAATGACCTCTAATATTCAAGTCCTGATTGATCATCTCAGTGCTTTTTCTGTAGATTTCTTTTTGCCAATTGGTATTGTAGATAATTCTACCTTCGATAACACCTGGAGTTGCTATGTTATCCGTAGCCGAAGTTGAAGGGTCGTCAATACCTAAAAGATTGGTTTCTTCAGGGAAATAGGTTTCAATTGCGTTTACAAATTGTGCACTATTCAAAACGTCTACAGTTTTGTGTAATTTACCAAGTGTATACTGTACATTGTAATCAACAGATAAATTTTTGCTCCCTTTTTTAGTAGTAATAATGATTACACCATTAGATGCTCTTGATCCATAAATAGCTGTTGCTGACGCGTCCTTTAAAACAGTTATGGATTCAATAGTACTAGGGTTTAGCGAGGCTAAGAACGAAGTACTTCCGGTTGCTGTCTTGTTTTCTATTGGAAGACCATCGATAACAATTAAAGGGTCATTGTTGGCAAATAAAGAAGAACCTCCTCTAATTCGGATTTCGGATCCTGATCCAGGAGCACCACTGGTATTAACTGTTACACCGGCAATACGTCCATTTAATAAGTTTTCAGCAGTTACGATTGCTCCTTTGTTGAATTCTTTTGCTGATAGAACAGAGGCAGATCCTGTAGCATCTTTTTTCTTTACACTACCGTAACCAACAACAACTACTTCATCTAGTTTGGATGATTCTTCCTCTAAGACTACATTAACATTGTTTTGTCCGTTGAAAGTAATTGCTTTTTCTTTAAATCCTAAAAAAGTAAATAAAATGGTATCTCCATTTTTTAAATTTGATAATGAAAATTGTCCGTCAAAATTGGTGGAAACTCCATTATTTGTTCCTTTAACCGTCACGTTAACTCCGGGTAGTGGTTGACCGCTCGTATTGTCGGAAACAACTCCTTGTAATTTACTTTGAGCCAGTAAATTAAGTGGTAACATGAGTAGTAAAAGTAGCAACTTTTTATACGATGTTTTCATACATTTTGTTTAAGTTAGAAATAGTTTTTTTAGGCATACATTTTACTTCGATACATTAAATTTAAGTAAATTTTGTAATAATTTTCACGAACACTTGTTAAAACACAACCGAAAACGTTTTCGTGTTGAAAACTTTTAAGAAAAACCATATTTTTAGGTAAAAAATTTTCATTCCGAAAAATATAAATTACCTTTATTTTCAAATTGATAATTTATCATTTCACAATGAGGAAAAAAATTACCCTAAAACAGATTGCCAAAGAATTAGATGTTTCCATTTCTACGGTGTCAAAATCACTACGAAATAGCCCCGAAATTGGAGAAGAAACAAGAGAAAAAGTGCAGGCTTTTGCCAAACTTTACAATTACAAGCCTAATAATATAGCTTTGAGTCTAAAAAATAGAAAAACAAAAACCATCGGGATTATCATTCCCGAAATTGTACATCACTTTTTTGCGACTGTAATTAGTGGTATTGAACATTATGCCAATGACTATGGTTATAATGTTATTGTGTGTCTTTCGGACGAGTCGTTTGATAAGGAAGTCATCAATATGGAAATGCTGGCTGGTGGCAGTATCGATGGTTTTATCATGTCGTTGTCAAAAGAAACCCAGAATAAAGGAGATTTTCATCACATATCAGAAGCCATCAATCAGGGGATGCCTGTTGTAATGTTTGATCGAGTTACTAATGATATTTTTTGTGATAAAGTAATTATTGATGATAAAACAGCCGCTCAAGATGCTGTGAATTTTTTGGTTTTCAAAGGAATGAAGAAAATTGGAATCATCACTACTGTAGATTATGTAAGTGTTGGTAAATTAAGAACCGATGGTTATTTACAGGCATTTAGACAAAATAATCTAATTGTAAAAGACGAGCTGATTTTAAAAATTGAGGATATCGAAAATTGTGCTATAGCAATTGAAAAGTTTGTCGCAGAACAGGATTTGGATGGAATTTTTGCGGTTAACGAATTATTTGCCGTTACAGCAATTAAGGCAGCTAATAAATTAGGTAAAAAAGTGCCCGAGGATTTGTCGGTTATCGGATTTACAGATGGTATTATATCTAAATTCTCTACTCCATCAATAACAACAGTTAGTCAAGATGGTGTGGAAATGGGTAAGAGAGCGGCTAAATTATTAATCGACCGATTGGAGAACGATGAAGAGGATGAGTTCTACACTGTCGAAATTGTGGAGACGTATTTGGTGGAAAGAGAGTCGACCCGATAAAAAGTTATTAAGACTCTAACGTTGTAGTGAAGAAATTTGTTTTCAACATAGAGCGTGATTGAATGCAATCATTATATTTACCTCGATTATCAAGCATATACTTTTACTTCGAAACTAAAAATATGTATTGATAAGCACATAACGCTTATCGTAGTATAAACTTTAAATTACGATAATGGAAAAGCGTAAATTAGGTTTCTGGGAAATTTGGAACATGAGTTTCGGTTTCTTGGGAATACAATTTGGATTTGCACTACAAGGCGGATTCATGTCAAGGATCTTCCAGACATTGGGGGCAGAGCCGCATGAAATTCCTGGATTGTGGATTGCAGCTCCTCTTACCGGATTGATCGTTCAGCCAATTATTGGTTATCTGAGCGACAATACTTGGTCTCCCCGTTTTGGAAGAAGAAAACCCTATTTTTTAATTGGAGCGATTCTGAGTTCTTTTGCGCTCTTTTTTGTTCCGTACTCATCAGCTTTGTGGGTGGCAGCCGGTTTCTTATGGATTCTCGATGCTTCCATCAATGTTAGTATGGAGCCATTCAGAGCTTTGGTTGCAGATAAACTTCCTGATTCACAACGATCTTATGGTTTTGTTTTGCAAACCCTCATTATCGGAATCGGAACATGGATTGCATCGAATTTGCCTTGGCTTGTAAATAAAATGGGATTTGAGGACACTTCGGCACCCGGCGTAATTCCAGAATATGTAAAAATTGCTTTTGGAATTGGTGCTTTGGTTTTTCTAATCAGTATTTTGTATACTGTTTTAACTACCAGAGAATATCCGCCTAAAGATATCGAAGCTTTCAAGGCTGAAAAAAAAGAGAAACACTTCTTTGGAGATTTGATCGCTTCCTTAAAGGAAATGCCTTCAACAATGAAGAAACTAGGTGTGATTCAGTTTTTTAGTTGGTTCGCTTTTTTCACAATGTGGAGTATGGCAACACCGGCCTTAACAGAACACGTATTTAATTCGCCGGCACCCAACAAAGAACTTTTTGATTTTACAAAACCAGGGCAACAGGAACTTTTTGATTCAGCGAACAAGCTATTTCAGACTGCGTCGGACAAAGTCGGTTCTGCAATGGGATTATATGGATTGTCTTCAATGGCTTTTGCGTTGCTTTTGACATTCTATGCAGCCAAAAGAAGTGTGAATAGAAAGTATATTCACATGTTTTCATTAATAGCAGGAGGTTTAGGATTTATTTCCATGGGCTTTATTAAGGATCAAAGTTTACTTAATGTTTCGTTTCTTCTTATCGGACTTTCATGGGGAAGTATTTTGTCTATGCCTTATGCTATGCTTTCGAGTTCTGTAAACGAAAATAAAATGGGAATGATGATGGGGTTGTTTAATATGTTTATTGTAATTCCTCAAATCATTGCCTCTTTAGGAGGAGTCAATACATTGTCAAAACTATTTGGTAATTCTGCAATTGCGCCAATGCTTTTGGCAGGTACATCACTGGTTTTAGGAGGATTGTGTAATTTTTTAATTACTGAAGAAAAAGCAATAAAAGGATAAAGTAATGAGTAAAAAAGCATTCATATTTGATTTGGATGGTGTAATTGTCGATACGGCGAAATACCACTTTATGGCTTGGCAAAAATTAGCAGCAAGTCTGGATATTCTTTTTACCCCCGAGCATAATGAAGAACTAAAGGGAGTAAGCCGTGTGCGTTCTCTTGAAATTATATTGGAATTGGGTCGCGTTGAGGCGTCGGATGAAGACAAACAGAAATGGCTGATCCAAAAAAACGAAGATTATCTGTCCTATATTGAAAACATGGACGAATCTGAAATTTTACCTAATGTTAAGGAAACACTTGACTATTTAAAAGAAAAAGAACAAGGAATAGCTTTGGGTTCTGCAAGTAAAAATGCCCGTCCCATTCTTGAAAAAGTGGGATTGTTGCATTATTTTGATGTAATAGTGGACGGGAATGATGTTTCCAATGCGAAACCCGACCCGGAGGTATTTGTTCGAGCAGCAAAGCTTTTAGGAGTTGATACAAAAGAAGCTATTGTTTTCGAAGATTCGGTAGCTGGAATTGAAGCCGCCAATATTGCAGCAATGTTAAGTATTGGGATAGGAGATAAAAATGTATTGAAAGAAGCGAAATATTGTTTTCCTAACTTTCTGCATATGGACAACAGTTTCTTAGAAACTTTAATTAAGAATTAAAAAAAAAACATACTGAATTTGATGTTGAAATTATAACAGAACATCGAATTCTGAAATTTGAAATCGAAAATGAATCAGGATTATATTGTACCAAATAATTGGTCCATCATAGAAGAAGGATTTGAAGCGGACAGAGTGAAATCTTCCGAAAGTTTATTCAGTATTGGTAATGGTGCTATGGGGCAACGTGCCAATTTTGAAGAGGCCTATTCTGGGAAAACTTTCCAAGGAAGTTATATCGCCGGAATCTATTATCCAGACAAAACGAAAGTGGGGTGGTGGAAAAATGGCTACCCGGAGTATTTTGCCAAAGTATTGAATGCGCCTAACTGGATTGGAATCACTATTGAAATTAATGGTGAAAGTCTGGATTTGGCCAAATGTAGTTCCGTGAAAAACTTCCGCCGTGAATTAAATATGCAGGAGGGTGTTTATTACCGTTCATTTGAAGCTAAATTGCAAAATAGTATTGAGGTAGCCGTAAAAGTAACGCGTTTTCTTTCTCTTGATTTGGATGAAATGGGAGCAATACATTATGAAATCACATTAGTAAATGCAGATGCAGAACTAGTTTTCAAACCGTATATTGATGCAGGTGTTCATAATGAAGATGCAAACTGGGAAGAAAAATTCTGGGAACCTCAAAACACAAAACATTACGATAATAAAGCTTTTGTTACGGCACGTACCTTTAAAACGCATTTTACGGCAACGACTTTTATGCAAAATGCGATTTTTAAGGATAACGAAAATCAAAATGCTATTCCTTCAAGTATCGAAGAATCAATAGATAAAGTGGTTTTTAGTTATAAAGTTGCCGCAATTAAAGGACAAGCAATTGCAATTCAAAAGTTCGGTGGATACACTGTTTCAATGAATCATAATGAAGAAAATTTGGTTCAGGCGGCCGATGATGTTTTGGCTAAAGCTAATGCATTAGGGTTTTCTGCTTTGTTGGAAAATCAGAAACAGGCTTGGTCGAAGATCTGGGAAATGAGTGATATCACTATCGATGGTGATGTTAAAGCACAACAAGGAATTCGTTTCAATATTTTTCAGCTGAATCAAACTTACCTCGGGAAAGACTCCCGTTTGAATATCGGTCCGAAAGGATTTACCGGTGAAAAATATGGTGGTTCCACGTATTGGGATACCGAAGCATATTGTATTCCATTCTATATGGCAACCAAAGACCAACAGGTTGCGCGCAATTTATTGGCTTACCGCTACAATCAGTTGGATAGAGCGATCGAAAATGCGGGGAAGTTAGGTTTCAAAAACGGAGCGGCTTTATATCCAATGGTAACGATGAACGGCGAAGAATGCCACAACGAATGGGAAATTACTTTCGAAGAAATCCATCGGAATGGTGCTATTGCGTTTGCGATTTATAACTACTACCGTTTCACAGGAGATTACAGCTACATTCCTGAAAAAGGTTTGGAAGTATTAATCGGAATTGCACGTTTCTGGCATCAGAGAGCCAATTTCTCTACCAAACGAGGTCAATATGTGATCTTAGGTGTAACCGGTCCGAATGAATACGAAAACAACGTAAACAATAACTGGTATACTAACTATATTGCAAAGTGGTGTATTCAATATACAGTGGAGCAAATTCATCGTGTTGCAAAGGATTTTCCTAATGATTATTCAAGAATCATGGAAAAGGTGAAATTGTCTACTACCGAAATGGAAGCGATGCAAGAAGTGGCAGAGAACATGTATTTCCCGTATTCAAAAAAACACAATGTATACCTCCAACAAGATGGATTTTTAGATAAAGATTTAGTGAAAGTGTCGGATCTGGATAAATCGGAAAGACCAATCAATCAAAAATGGTCTTGGGATCGAATCCTTCGTTCTCCATATATCAAACAAGCCGATACTCTTCAAGGATTTTATTTCTTCGAGGATCATTTTTCCAAAGAGGAATTAGAACGTCATTTTGATTTTTACGAGCCGTTTACTGTACATGAAAGCTCACTATCACCTTGCGTGCATTCGATTCAGGCTGCAGTTCTAGGAAGAATGGAACAGGCATATACTTTCTATTTGCGAACTTCGCGTTTGGATTTGGACGACTATAATAAGGAAGTCCATGAAGGATTACACATTACCTCTATGGCAGGAACATGGATGAGTATTGTAGAAGGTTTTGGAGGAATGCGTGTTAAAAATGGAGAATTGCATTTTGAACCTAGAATTCCTTCACAATGGAAAGGTTATTCCTTCAAAATCAATTTCAGAAATCAAATTGTAAAAGTCACTGTGACACAAAACGAAACACAATTTGCATTGGAAGGGAATTCTTCAATCAATGTGCATGTTTTCGGAAAAGAAATCAATGTTCAGCCCAACAGTTTAGTAACCGTTTAATTTTATAACCCTAACCGAGTTTTACTTTGTTAGGGTTTTTATCAGTATACAAATGAAAAAAATACTTTTCTTTTTCTTTTTGAGTTGCTCCGTTTTTGCACAAATCGAAAGGGTTGAACCACCTTTTTGGTTTGAAGGAATGCAATATTCGGATTTGCAGATTGTGTTCTACGGAAAAAATATAGCACAAAATCAGGTTTCAGTTTCAAACGGAATTGTAATCAAAAGTATTCATAAAACCGAAAATCCAAACTATCTTTTTGTAACCGTTGATACCAAGAATGTCACTGCACAAGATTTGGTTTTTACATTTAAGAATGGTAAGAAAAGCTTTAATACGAAGTATACGATAAAGAAGAGAAAAGAAAATTCTAGGGAACGGAAAAGCTTTGACGCTTCGGATATGATGTACTTACTTATGCCTGATCGTTTTGCTAATGGAAATTATACGAACGATTCAACTGCCGATACTCAGGAGAAAGCCGATCGGAAAAACCCTGGTGGACGTCATGGAGGTGATATCGAAGGAATTATTCAAAACCTTGATTATATCAAAAGTTTGGGAGCTACAGCTCTTTGGAGTACACCACTATGTGAAGATAATGACAAAGCCTATTCGTACCATACCTATGGACAATCGGATGTGTATAAAATCGATTCCCGATACGGTACTAACGAGGATTATGTGCGTCTCTCTGCTGAAATGAAAAAACGCAATATGAAGCTGGTTATGGATTATGTTACCAATCATTGGGGTGCCGAACACTGGATGTTTAAAGATATGCCTACTTACGATTGGTTTCATCAGTTTCCGGGTTATGCACAAAGTAATTATCGAATGACCACTCAATATGATGTTAATGGTTCAAAACGGGATGCAAAATATTGTATGGATGGATGGTTTGTAACTTCAATGCCCGATTTGAATCAATCGAATCCATTAGTGCTAAATTATTTGACGCAAAACGCGATTTGGTGGATCGAGTATGCCGACTTGGATGGCTTCCGTGTCGACACCTATTCCTATAACGATAAGGAAGGAATTGCAAAATGGACGAAAGCTATTACCGATGAATACCCATATTTCAATATTGTAGGTGAGGTTTGGATGCACGATCAGGCACAAATTTCGTTTTGGCAAAAGGATAGTCCAATATCAAAAATTCAAAGTTACAATTCGTTTTTGCCAAGTGTAATGGATTTTACACTACACGATGTTTTTGGCAATGTGTTCAATGAAGACAATGCGAATTGGAATGATGGAACAATTAAGTTTTATGACAACTTTGTAAATGATTTTTTATACGCCAATCCGAATAACCTATTGATTTTTGCCGAAAATCATGATACCAACCGATTGAATCAAATCTATAAAAATGATTTTAAAAAGTACCAATTGGCGATGACGGTTTTGGCAACTATGAGAGGTATTCCTCAATTGTATGCCGGCTCCGAAATTGGAATGGCTGGGGATAAGGGTAAAGGCGATGCAGATATTCGTCAGGATTTTCCCGGTGGATGGAAAGAAGATACCAACAACGCTTTTTTATCTTCAGGACGCACGGAATTGCAAAAACAGTATTTTGATTTTACGGCTAAACTTTTCAATTGGAGAAAAGGGAAATCGGTAATTCATTCGGGCAAACTAATGCATTATATCCCAGAGAATAATGTGTATGTCTATTTTCGATATGATGATACAGAAACAGTGATGGTTGTCATCAATAATAATAAAGACAAACAAACAATTAAATTGGATCGATTCAAGGAAAGTATTCAGCAAAATGCAACTGGAACAGAAGTAATCTCAGGTACCACTTTCGATATTACTAAAGAAATTGCAGTGGAAGGAAAATCGGCATTAATTCTAGAATTGAAATAAGATGAAGAAGTTTTTATTTGTATTTTTTATTTCAGTAGTAGGTTTTGCTCAAAACCCGGAGCGTAAATATCTTTCTCACACTTTTTACGGAAATAGGTTAGAGGTTGCTGTTTCAGATGGAACTTATTTCATTCACTTTTTAAATGATTTGATTTGCGAAACTTCCTTTGTTCCGAAAGGTGAAAAGCGTAACACTGATTCGCATTCAGTGGTTTTGAATAGTAAAATAGGATGCAAACAAGTTATTCATAAAGACAATCTTCACATCAATAGTAAAAACATTTCGGTCAGGATTGATTTTAGTCCATTTCAAATATCGTATTATTCTAAAGGAAAATTGATTACATCGGAAAAGGCAGGTTATTTCAAAAAGAAACATGTGCCGATGGATCTGACCAAAGACAATATTAAAGCCGATTCAACCGAAGTACTTCAATTCAATCTTAATCCGGATGAAGTATTGTATGGTGGTGGCGCCCGAGTTTTAGGTATGAACCGCCGAGGAAATAAATTGCCTTTGTACAATCGCGCGCATTATGGCTATGAAACAAAATCGGAGTTAATGAATTTTACGTTGCCGATTGTGATTTCTTCTCAAAAATATATGATCCATTTTGATAATGCCCCCGTGGGTTATTTGGATTTGGATAGTCAGAAGAATAATACTTTAGAGTATGAAACAATTTCAGGTAGAAAAACCTACCAGATCATAGTGGCCGATTCTTGGGAGGATTTAATGGCTAATTATACAAAATTAACAGGAAGACAACCTATGCCACCTCGCTGGGCTTTGGGTAATTTTGCTTCTCGTTTTGGATACCATTCTGAAGCGGAAGCCCGAAATACAATTGCAAAATTCAAAGAAGAAAAAATACCAGTCGATGCTATTATTTTGGATCTCTACTGGTTTGGAAAAGACATTCAGGGAACAATGGGTAATCTGGAAGTATTCAGAGATAGTTTTCCGAATTTTGAAAAAATGGTGGCTGATTTCAATGCAATGGGTGTCAAAACCATCCCTATCACCGAACCTTTTGTTCTAACCACTTCTTCCAAATGGAATGAAGCTGTCGATAAAAAAGTATTGACCACTAAATCTGACGGCACTCCTGCTACTTGGGATTTCTATTTTGGAAATACAGGTTTGGTAGATGTATTCAAACCGGAAGGAAAAAATTGGTTTTGGTCTATTTATAAAGATTTGGCCAATAAAGGTGTGGCAGGTGTTTGGGGTGATTTGGGCGAACCCGAAGTTTTTCCTTCATTTGCTAATACAATAGCCGGTTCAGCCGATGAGGTGCATAATTTGTATGGTAATCATTGGGCTAAAATGATTTTTGAAGGGTATCAGAAAGATTTCCCGAATCAACGTCCGTTTATCTTAATGCGTGCTGGATCTGCTGGTTCACAGCGTTATGGGATGATTCCTTGGAGTGGCGATGTAAACCGTACTTGGGGTGGTTTTTCTGGACAAACCGAAATTGCATTGCAAATGGGTATGCAAGGTTTGGGTTACATGCATTCGGATTTGGGCGGATTTGCCGGAGCCAATTTGGATGACGAATTGTACGTTCGTTGGTTGCAGTATGGTGTATTCAATCCTATTTTTAGACCACATGCACAAGAAGAAGTACCGTCTGAGCCTGTTTTTAGAAGCGAGAAAGCCAAAAATCTTGCTAAAAAAGCGATTGAATTGCGCTATATGCTTCTACCGTATAATTACAACTTGGCTTTTCAAAATCATAAAAAAGGAACACCTTTAATGCGTCCATTGTTTTTTGAAGAAGATAAAAATGTTGACTTGCTGAATCATTCCGATTCGTATTTATGGGGTGAGGATATCTTAGTCTACCCAATAAAAGAAAAAGGGAAACAAGCTGTTGAAGTGTATTTTCCAAAAACAGCAAACTGGTATGACCCTTACACATCCTGGAAATACGAAGCGGGGAGTACAAAGTCTGTGCAGGTATCGGAAGATAGAATTCCATATTTTGTTCGTGGTGGGAGCTTTATTCCAATGGCCTATGTCTACGGTAATACTAGTACTTATGATCAAAATAGTTTAACGGTTCATTACTATCATGATGCTTCGGTCAAAGAAAGTGAAAGGGAATTCTATTTTGATGATGGTACAACCCCTGATGCCTACGAAAAGAAGAACTTTGAGATGATTGAGTTGGAATCCAAATTTGACGGTAAGACGTTGGAATTGGAAATTGAAAGTGAAGTAGCAGATAACTACAAAGGAAAAGACAGAACCATTTTTCTGCTTATTCATAATATCGATGCAAAACCAAAGTCGGTGACTGTCTCCAAAGGAGAAATTAAAGATTCAATGGCATATACATCAAAAGTACTCGAAATAAAATGTAAAATACAACCTAATCAAGAATCCAAAATTAAAATCAAACTATAATGAAGAAATTAATCTGTTTGTTGAGTTGGTTTGTCATTGGTTTACAAATGACTGCTCAAAATAAAACCGTAATTACCAAAAATTACAATCATTCTGCATTGGATAATGCGGTGATTTACGAAGCAAATATTCGTCAGTATTCTCCTGAAGGTACATTTAATGCATTCACAAAAGATATCCCAAAACTAAAAAAGTTGGGTGTGAAGATTATTTGGCTGATGCCGATTCACGAAGTAGGGATGAAAAACCGTAAAGCGTATGGTAATGTTTCAATAGAACAAATCCCGGATAATGAAAAAGCAAAATATTTTGGAAGCCATTATGCCGTTAAGGATTATCGCAGTGTTACGCCCAATTACGGAACTAAAAAAGATTTCGATAAATTGGTTCAAACCGCACACAAAAATGGAATGTATATTATTCTGGACTGGGTTGCCAATCACACAGCATGGGATCATGCATGGATGACTGAACATCCGGAATATTATACAAAAGATAAAGACGGTAAGTTTGTTTCTCCTTTCGATTGGACAGATGTGGCCGATTTGAATTATGAAAATTCAGAAATGCGAAAAGCCATGTTGGAAGATATGAAGTATTGGATTACGAATCACAATATTGATGGTTTCCGTTGTGATGTAGCCATGGAAGTTCCAAGAGATTTTTGGGATACTACTTCGGCCGAGTTGAATAAAGTGAAACCTGTTTTTATGTTGATGGAAGCCGAACAACCGGACTTGATGCAAGATGCGTTTGATATGCAATACGGATGGACAGTACACCATATTTTTAACAAGATTTATAAAGGCGAACAAACAGTTAAAGATTTTGATGCCTATATGCAAAAAGTAGTGACGTCAAACGAATCGGATGATATTTATATGAACTTTACATCAAACCATGATGAAAATTCTTGGAACGGTACCGAATACGAGCGTTTGAATGATGCTGTAGAAACATTTGCAGCGCTAACTTTTGCAATGCCTGGTATGCCGTTGATTTATAATGGTCAGGAATACGATTTGAATAGAAGATTGAAGTTTTTTGAAAAGGATCAGTTTTCTCATACACCTGGTAAAATGATGGCAGTATACCATAAATTAGGAAAACTTAAAGTGAATAATCCCGCATTGAAAGGCGGTAAAAATGCAGCTTCTTACCAACGTATTGCCACTTCAGCAGATGATGCTATTTTAGCCTTTGGAAGAGATGGAAGTAAAGTAGTGTATTTAGGTAATTTGAGTAAAAATGCTCAGGAATTTACTGTAGAGTTAGAGGGGAAATTCTTGGATTATATGTCGGGTAAAGAAATTACTCTAACAAAAGGACAAAAAATTTCTTTTACACCTTGGGAGTATAAAATATTGATTGTTAAGTAATTGTAAAACGCCTTTTAGTAAGGCGTTTTTTTTTAATTTTGAGTATGCTAAAAATTGGTCATCGCGGAGCGAAAGGGTATGTGGCTGAAAACACCATCGAATCATTCTTGAAGGCATTTGAATTGGGTGCTGACGGAATAGAATTGGATGTGCATTTGTCTGCCGATGGTGAGGCTGTAGTCATACACGATGAAACAGTGGATAGAACCATCAAAAATGCAGCTGGATTTGTTAAAGATTTTACAGTAGCAGAATTTGAAAGGTTAGGCGTGCCTACTCTGGTTGAGATTTTTCATATGTTACCTGAAGGCAAATTTCTTAATATTGAAATTAAAGATCCAACTGCAGTTGAGGTAGTTATATATGAGATTGAGAAATTCATTCGACTTGGTGAAATACAACAGCAATTTATAATAGTTTCCAGTTTTGATTGGGATGTGTTAAAACAAGTCAAGAATCTTAATGCTAATATACAGATAGGGGTTTTGACCGAACATAATTTAGAGGATGCTTTGGATTTTGCAAAACAAATCAGTGCTTTTAGTATTCATCCTTTTTTTGAACTCGTCTCCAAAGAAACTGTCCAAAAAATACATGACAACGGATTTCAAATGCATACTTGGACGGTTAATTCCCCCGAAGATATTACCTTTGTCTCTGAATTAGGCGTTGATGCCATTATTTCTGATTTCCCGGATAGATTATGATTGCAAATTATGACGTAGTGATTGTTGGAGGAGGAGCCGCTGGTTTTTTCACGGCGATTAATGTAGTAGAGAATAATCCAAAACTCAAGGTAGCCATTTTGGAGCGTGGAAAGGAAGTACTTTCTAAGGTGCGTGTTTCCGGTGGTGGTCGTTGTAATGTGACGCATGCCTGTTTTATTCCAAATGATTTGGTGAAGTTTTATCCAAGAGGCGAAAAAGAGTTGAAAGGCCCCTTTCATCAGTTTTGCTCCGGAGACACGATCGAATGGTTTGACAAGCACGGAGTCGAACTTAAAATTGAAGAAGACGGACGCATGTTTCCAATAACCGATTCATCACAAACGATTATTGATTGCTTTTTAAATACTAGCAAAAAATTGGGAATTGATGTTCTCACAGGACAAAGTGTTCAATCTGTTTTTAAAGGCGAAGCGTATTGGAAAATTGAAACCAATCAGCAATCTTTTAAGTGTGATAAATTGGTCATGACAACAGGAAGTAACCCTAAAATCTGGGATATGATGGTTGCTTTAGGGCATTCTATTATCGAGCCGGTTCCTTCCTTATTTACATTCAATATCAAAGACGATCGAATTAAAGATTTGATGGGGGTTTCGGCAATCGCTTCGGTTAAAGTGAAAGACAGTAAATTAAAAGCTTCCGGCCCGTTATTAATTACCCATTGGGGTATGAGCGGCCCTGGAATTTTACGATTGTCGGCTTGGGGAGCAAGAGAATTGGCGGCCAAAAATTATCACTTCATTCTTCAAGTGAATTGGTTGAATGATTTGGATTTTGATACTGTCTTAGAGGACTTGAAAGAAATTAAGGAGGAGAATTCGAAGAAAATAGTTTCTAAATTTTGTCCGTTTGAATTTCCGAAGCGTTTGTGGGAAAGTTTGCTAAAAGCCGCTCAGATTAATCCGGATACCAAATGGGCCGATGTATCTAAAAAACAAATGACCGAACTGGTGAATCAATTAACCAATGGTCAGTTTCAAGTCAACGGTAAAAGCACTTTTAAAGAAGAATTCGTAACGGCAGGGGGTATCGATTTGAAAGAAGTCAACTTCAAAACCATGGAAAGTAAATTGCATCCGAATTTATTCTTCGCCGGCGAAATTTTAAATATTGATGCAATCACCGGAGGATTCAACTTCCAAAATGCCTGGACCGGAGGTTTTATTTTGGCGAATGCGATAACAGAAAATATACAGGAGTAAGTCTTGGGAAAAGAAAAGTAAGTCTTGGGAAAAGAAAAGTAAGGCTCGGGAAAAGAAAAGTAAGCCTTGGAACAAGAAAAGTAAGCCTTGGGAAAAGAAAAGTAAGCCTTGGGAAAAGAAAAGTAAGCCTTGGGAAAAGAAAAGTAAGGCTTGAACAAGAAAAGTAAGGCTTGGAACAAGAAAAGTAAGGCTCGGAACAAGAAAAGTAAGCCTTGAACAAGAAAAGTAAGGCTTGGAACAAGAAAAGTAAGGCTTGGAACAAGAAAAGTAAGCCTCAGATCAGGATAAGTAAGGCGCTGACCAAAAGCTATACGGTATAAACCAGAATGTAAACTAATCGTGATTCTAAGAAAACTGTTTTTTAAATGTTTAAATACCAAATACTTCCATTCAGTATAGTTGCGAAACTTACCCAAATTAAATAGGGATACAGTAAATTTCCTGCGAAACGATCTATTTTGTTGAAAGATTTGATGGTTTCATAAAGTACTAACCAAAGTAGGATTATCTCAATAAAGGCCAATAAAGGGTTTTTTAATCCGAAAAATAATAGTGACCAAAGTGCATTCAAAATCAATTGAAAAGCAAAAACGAGAAGGGCATTTTTCGTCTCGGTATTGTTTTTCTGATGTCTCGTCCAAATGATTCCGCAAGCAATACCCATCAAAATATATAAAATGGTCCAAACGGGTCCGAATAGCCAATTGGGAGGATTGAAAATAGGCTTTTCAAGTGTAGGGTACCAATTCGCAATGCTTGCTCTTGTTGGAATACTTGACAAAAAACCTACGGTTAAACAAATTAATATAGTTACGGTGGTTTTACCCCAGTTAATTTTTTTCAAAATTTAATTTTATTTCGTTTACAGGTAAAATTAAAACATTCCTGAACAAAAAAAGTATCTTTGCCAAAATTTTATTTTCATGATTTCGGAAAACGATTTTATAACTTCAGATTATACAGTGTCTATTGAAAAAGGAAATTTCCAATGGAGTGCGCCAAGCAATATTGCTTTGGTTAAATATTGGGGAAAAAAAGACAAACAGATTCCTGCCAATCCATCTATCAGTTTTACGTTGAATAACTGTAAGACAATTACCAAAATGGCTTTCGCTAAAAAAGTAAATGATGGTAGCTTTTCATTTGATTTGTTATTTGAAGGAAAACCGAAAGAGGATTTCAAACCGAAAATCCAGAAGTTTTTTGAGCGTATTTTTGAATATTGTCCGTATTTGAAAGATTTTCATTTTACGATTGATACCGAGAATACGTTTCCGCATAGCTCAGGAATTGCTTCATCGGCTTCAGGAATGGCTGCTTTAGCAATGAATGTAATGAGCTTGGAGAAAGCCTTGAATCCGTCTATTTCCGAAGACTTTTTCTATCAAAAGGCATCTTTATTGGCGCGTTTGGGTTCAGGTAGTGCCTGCCGAAGCGTGAAAGGTGAAGTGGTGGTTTGGGGAAATCATGCTGAAATAGAGGGTAGCTCTGATTTGTTCGGGGTTGAATTTCCATCAGTAATTCACGATAATTTTAAAAAGTACCAAGATACCATTTTGTTGGTGGATAAAGGTGAGAAACAAGTTTCGAGTACAGTGGGTCACGATTTGATGCACAATCATCCTTTTGCTGAAAGGCGTTTTGAACAGGCGCATGAAAATTTGTCGGCGATTAAAAATGTTTTGGAAACTGGAAATGTAGAAGAATTCATTAAAATAGTGGAGAGTGAAGCATTAACGTTACATGCGATGATGATGACCTCAATGCCGTATTTTATTTTAATGAAACCCAATACGTTGCAAATCATTAATGCCATTTGGAAATTCAGAAACGAGACCAATATCCCGGTTTGTTTTACCTTGGACGCCGGTGCGAATGTCCATGTTTTATACCCATATCATACTAAAGAAAAAGTTTTAGAGTTTATTAAGAACGAATTAGTTGGCTATTGTCAAAATGGTCAATATATTTGTGACGAAATTGGACATGGTAGTCAATTGATAATTAATAGTTAACAATTGATGGTTGAAATGAAGTCCGGAAATATTGTAAAAGAAAAATCTTTTGCATTCGCGAAAGAAATAGTTTATCTTTATAAGGTGTTGTCTGAAAATAAGGAGTTTGTTTTGTCAAGACAATTATTACGATCAGGCACATCGATAGGAGCAAATGTGAGAGTGAGCATGCACAGAGTAAAGCTGATTTTATACATAAACTTTCAATCGCTTTAAAGGAAGCAAATGAAACCGAATATTGGTTGGATTTGCTGTATGAAACTGAATTTCTGACTGAAGTGCAATTTCAAAATTGTAAAACAAAGATAATCGAGATATTGAGACTGCTTACGAGTATTATCAATACTTCAAAAAACAGATAATTATCAATTATTCATTATTAATTGTCAATTAAATATGAAAGGACCTCTATTTTACTCGAAAATCCTACTTTTCGGAGAGTATGGAATCATCAAAGATTCTAAAGGGTTGGCTATTCCTTATAACTTTTATAATGGTGCATTAAAAATTGAAGAAAACCCTTCTTCTGAAGCCATAAAATCCAACGAAAGTCTAAAACGTTTTGCTTCCTATTTGGAAGAATTACAATCGGAACAACCGGAATTGGTGACATTTAATTCAGTTGCTTTACAAGCAGATGTGATGAACGGAATGTATTTCGATTCAAGCATTCCACAAGGATATGGTGTAGGAAGTAGTGGCGCTTTGGTTGCAGCGATTTACGATAAATATGCAAATAATAAAATCACGGTGTTGGAAAATTTAACACGTGAAAAATTGTTACAGTTGAAAGCTATTTTTTCTCAAATGGAATCTTTCTTTCATGGGAAAAGTTCTGGTTTGGATCCGTTGAATAGCTATTTGAGCATTCCGATTTTAATCAATTCTAAAGATAATATTGAAGCTACAGGAATTCCTACCCAAAGTACTAACGGTAAAGGTGCGGTTTTCTTGTTGGATTCGGGAATTGTAGGCGAAACAGCGCCTATGGTGAATATTTTTATGGAAAATCTTAAAGAAGAAGGTTTCCGTAAAATGTTGAAATCACAATTCATCAAATATACAGATGCCTGTGTGGAGAACTTTCTTCATGGTGATATGAAATCATTGTTTTCAAACACTAAAAAGTTGTCTAAAGTTGTTTTGAATAACTTCAAACCAATGATTCCGGAACAGTTTCACCAAGTTTGGCAAAATGGAATTGATACGAATGACTACTATTTAAAATTATGTGGTTCAGGTGGTGGAGGCTATATCTTAGGCTTTACACAAGATTTGGCAAAAGCTAAAGAATCGTTAAAAAACTATAAGTTGGAAGTGGTATATCAGTTTTAAAAAATAACTTTAAACTTTTATAACTTTTAAACTTTCAATTTAAACATGCTTACCAGAAGGACAAAATTATTACTGATGAAAATTCTCAGTTTGTTTTCTGTGGTACGTGGATATAATATTCCTATAATTGTTTTAGCACAATATTTGTCTTCTATTTTTATTCTAGCGCCCGAAAAGAGAGCATTGGATGTGATTTTGGATTGGAGATTGTTTATATTGGTTTTTGTTTCTACTTTGACAATTGCTTCAGGATACATTATCAACAATTTTTACGATTCAGAAAAAGATTTAATCAATCGCCCGAATAAATCCATGTTGGATCGTTTGGTGAGTCAAAAAACAAAACTTCAGGTGTATTTTGCACTTAATTTCCTGGCTACTGCATTAGCTTTTATTATTTCATTCAGAGCTTCACTTTTTTTTGCAGTTTATATTTTTCTGATTTGGTTTTATTCACACAAGCTAAAGAAATATCCCATCATAGGAAATCTGACCGCTTCTTTATTGGCGGTGTTGCCTTTCTTTGGAATTTTGATGTATTTCAAAAATTTCTATTACGTCATTTTTGCGCATGCTTCTTTTTTATTGTTGTTGATATTGATTCGTGAAATGATCAAAGATTTGGAAAATATCAAGGGAGATGTGGCGAATAACTATCAAACCATTCCTGTACGTTTTGGAGAGAAAGTTTCCAAGCAAGTGATTACCACTTTGACTATTGCTACAGTTATTCCGGTATACATTCTGATTGAAAAATTTGATGTTGGCTATATGGACATCTATTTTTACATCACTTTTATTGTATTGATTGGTTTCTTGTTTAAACTATGGAAATCTAATCTGCATTCGGATTATGTGCATCTTCACAATGCTCTTAAAATATTAATTGTTGCTGGAGTTTTCTGTATTGTTTTAATTAATCCGGAGGTCTTAATTCACGGAAGAGCTCTTTTGCGTCTGTAATTTTTTAATTTTCTTCTAAATTGAAGAAAGTCTAAAATTTAGTTGCTAGACGAAGTCAAAGAACAGTTTTAAAGTTTATTAATGGGCAAATTAATGGCATTAAACATAGGGTAATTTAGTAAACGTTTCTTTATCAAATAAGAAGTAAGTCATTCGAACTTTTTAATTTGCTATCTTTGCAAAAAGATTTTGAAAAATGAATAACGGAAGAGGGAATAGTAAACGCAATACAACAGGTAAATCAAGTGCGGGAGGTAAAAGACCAAGCGCGGCTGCTAAATCAGGATTTAAAAAAGGAGTCACTAAATCAGATGCTCCAAAATCAAAACCATTTTTTGATAAAAAACCCAAAGCGGTTAAAAAAGAGAAAACTGATGATATTCGTTTGAATAAATACATTGCTAACTCAGGCGTGTGCTCTCGTCGTGATGCAGATATCTACATCCAGTCCGGAAACGTAAAAGTAAATGGGGAGGTAATCACCGAGATGGGTTACCAAGTAAAACCGGGAGATGTGGTTAATTTTGATGGAAGTATTGTTATTCCTGAAAAAAAGGAATACATTTTGTTGAATAAACCAAAAGGGTTTACAACTTCAAAAGACGAGGATGCAAGCGCAAATAATGTATTGGATTTAGTACGTAGTGCGACCAAGGCAAAACTACAGCCTGTTGGACGTATGGATAAAACAACTACAGGTTTGTTGTTGTTTACAAATGATACCGATATGGTTCGTAAGTTTACAGAGCCAAATCAACGTTCTTCAAAAGTGTATCAGGTTTCTTTAGACAGAAACTTGAAATATGAGGATTTGGAAAAAATCGCTTCTGGAGTTACCATTGATAATCATAAAATTTGGGTTGAAGAGATTTCATATGTTGAAAATGCTCCGAAATCTGAAATTGGAATCAAAATGAAAACCAGTAATGTGAAAGTGGTTCGTAATATTTTCGAACATTTAGATTATAACGTGTTAAAGGTAGATCGTGTTGTATTTGCTGGTTTAACAAAGAAAAATATCGGAAGAGGTTATTGGCGTTTTCTAACCGAACAAGAGATTATCAACTTGAAAAATAGTTAATTTGAAAAGCATAATTTTAAAATTCCTGTTAAATATTTAACGGGAATTTTTTATTTAGATAGGTTTCGGCTAGTTTTATGCTGCCAAAAATAAAGAACCATGAAAAGAATAACTATTTTCGGAATTGCGATGTTGGGTTTACTTCAATTCACCAGTTGTTCCAAAAAAACAAGTCAAGATTTTAAAACACTATCTCAGAATTATTTCAAGGAGAAAAACGAATTGGATCCTTTGAATGCAACGCTTAACGGACAAAATGATTTCAATGATCAGTTTGTTTTTGAAATGACGGATTCCTATCGTCAGAAGCAAGCGGTGTTCTTTGATAAATACCAAAAAGAGTTGTCCGCTTACGATTTGACAAATCTCTCCGACGAGGAAAAAATTAGTTATGAAATTATAAAATGGGAGACAGAAGTTGGTCAGGATTTGTTAAAAACTGAAGCCAATTTAATGCCGGTTCATCAATTTTCCGGTACACATTTAACCATGACACAGTTTGCCAGTGGTACTGCAGCACAGCCATTTCAAACAGAAAAGGATTATCGTAATTTCTTGAAACGAATGGATGCCTACAGTGTTTGGATTGATTCGGCTGTTGTTTATATGAAAAAAGGGATGGCTAAGAAGTTGGTTTTGCCGAAAGCATTAACAGAGAAATTGATTCC
This sequence comes from Flavobacterium sp. GCM10023249, assembly GCF_042653365.1. Lineage (NCBI taxonomy): Bacteria > Pseudomonadati > Bacteroidota > Flavobacteriia > Flavobacteriales > Flavobacteriaceae > Flavobacterium > Flavobacterium sp. GCM10023249. The sequence goes on along the minus strand of NZ_JBHSHZ010000006.1, from coordinate 144,648 downwards.
GCAGTTTGAAGATCAAATTACTGCTAAAGTCGAGGATAATTTGTTTTACTCGACGATTAAAACTATGCCAAAAGAGTTTTCGGTAACTACCAAAGAGCAATTAGCGTCGGAGTACAGTACAATGATTACTGATAAATTGATGCCTCAGTATCAAAAAATGACTGATTTCTTAAAAAATGAATACTTGCCTGCTTCAAGAGCAACAAGTGGTCTCGGAAGTTTAGCTGGTGGTGATGCTTTGTACGCTGGTTATGCCAAACAATGGACAACCACTACTATGTCTATTCCTGAAATACACGAATTGGGTTTGAAGGAAGTAGCGCGATTAAAAGCGGAAATGGAAAAGGTTAAAAATGAAGTAGGATTCAAAGGTACAATTGTTGAATTTTTCAATCATGTGCGAAATAAAAGGGAATTGATGCCATTCAAAAAACCGGAGGATGTTGTTGCTAATTTCAATGCCTATCATAAAAGAATCAAACCTAATGTAGATAAATTGTTTGCCTTACAACCAAAAACTCCTTTTGAAGTAAGAAGAGTTGAAGCATTTAGAGAAAAAACGGCGAGTGCTGAATATATTCAAGGTAGTGCAGATGGAACACGTCCTGGTATTTTTTATGTGCCTATTCCAGATGTAACGAAATACAATTATTATGGGGACGAAGATTTGTTTTTGCATGAAGCAATTCCTGGACATCATTTTCAAATTTCATTGCAACAAGAAAATGAAGATTTACCTGACTTTAGACGTTTCAATTGGTTTGGTGCATATGGAGAAGGATGGGCATTATATACTGAAAGCTTAGGAAAGGAATTGGGCTTGTATGAGGATCCGTACCAATATTTCGGAATGTTAGGTAACGAAATGCATCGCGCCATTCGTTTGGTGGTCGATACGGGCTTGCATTCGAAAGGATGGACTCGTGAGCAGGCGATTCAATATTCATTGGAAAATGAAGCCGAAAGCGAAGCTAGTATCATTTCAGAAGTGGAACGTTATATGGCAATTCCTGGACAAGCATTGTCCTATAAAATTGGGCAGTTGAAAATCATGGAGCTCCGCAAAAAAGCATCTGATGCGATGAATGATAAATTTGATATCAAAGTCTTTCATCAGAAAGTATTGGAGTCCGGAGTTATGCCTTTGGCACTTCTGGAAAGTAAAATCAATAATTGGATTACAACGGGAACTTAATTTCCCGTTTTTTTTGTGCTTAAAAATAGCTATTTACAAATAAAGTAGGTAAATTCAGTATAAATTATAATTGAGGATTGTACTTTTGTAATATGAATTGGAATATCAAAAAAATACTGTACAAAGGGTTAAAAATTAGCGGAATAACAATTGGTTCTGTTTTGCTTCTAATGTTTCTTTTGCCTCTGCTTTTTCCCGGTAAAATTGCCGAGGAAGTAAAGTTATTTGCAAATAAAAAGCTAAATGGCGAACTCAACTTTAAAGAAGCGAATTTGTCTTTTTTTAGCCATTTTCCATCGTTAACACTAACCTTGACCGATTTTTCACTAAAAGGTTCGGTGCCTTTTCAAAATCAAAATTTAGTTAAAGCACAAGATGTTGCGTTTGGTGTGAATATCAAAAGCCTTCTTTTTGAAAGCGCGGTAAAGATTGATGAAATTTATGTTTCTGATGCGGAAATGAATATTTTGGTGGATGAAAAAGGTCAGGCAAATTATAATGTATATGTTTCGGAAAAGCCTACCAAAAAAGAGAAATCGGGTGAAACTTCTCTTCGTTTGGATCGCATTCAAATCGAAAATACACATTTAATATACAATGATAAATCGGCTAACATCTTAATTAATGCGTTAGGATTTAATTATTTAGGAAAAGGTGATTTTGATAAGGCAATCTTTGATTTGGAAACGGAAGCCCAGATTGATTCTTTTGATTTTGCTTTCGGCGGTGAAGAATATTTGAAAAATAAAAAAGTAAATGCGGAGTTGATTACGCAAATCAATACCAATTCCTTGGCTTTTGTTTTTCAACAAAATAACTTGATAATTAATCAATTGCCAATTGACTTTATAGGGAAATTAAATTTCCTGAAAAGTGGATATGATTTGGATTTTAAAGTGGAATCGAATGACAGTGAACTACATGATTTCTTTACTGCATTGCCGCCTCAATATGTTAAGTGGCTTGAGAAAACTGAAATCGGAGGAAAAACGGATTTGTTGTTGACCTTGAAAGGAATTTATAATGTAGAAGAAAATAAAAAACCGGATTTGGCATTTGCCATGAATATTAGAAATGGTTTAGTAAATTATAATCAATCGCAAAACCCTGCGTCGAATTTGATGTTGCAATTGGATACAAAATTACCCTCACTGGATGTGAATCAACTTTTGGTAAAAATTACACCGCTTTCGTTTAGTATGGGTAAGGATTACTTTAATGGGGTTGTTGAAACCGTAGGTTTGAAATCTCCTTCTATCAAAGCGACAATTAAATCTGATTTAGATTTGAAGAAATTACATTCGGCTTTAGGAATCCAAAACATGGATTTTTCAGGTAAGCTAATTGCTGATGTGAAAGCCAATGGAATCTATAACAAAGAAAAAAGATTGTTTCCGGTGACAAAGGGTAGTTTTATCCTTCAAAAGGCAAGCCTTAAAACGCAATGGTATCCAAATCCAATTTCGAATATTGATTTGACAGCAAATGTGAGTAATACATCTGGTCAGTATAAAGATTTGAATGTTAAAATTACCCCAGCTTCTTTCGATTTTGAAGGTAAGAAAATGTATGTAAATGCTTCATTTGAAAATTTTGATGATGTTATTTATGATGTGAAAGCAAAAGGAGAGATTGATTTGGGAAGGGTTTATAAGGTTTTTTCTCAAGAAGATTTGAATATTGAAGGTTTTGTAAGAGCAGATTTATCATTGAAAGGTAGACAAAGTGATGCAACAAGAGGTATTTATAATCGTTTGCGAAATAGTGGTACGTTGTTTTTACAGAATATCAGTACAACTTCTGCATATCTTCCAAAGCCCTTTGTGATTAAGGAAGGGTTGTTTACATTCAATCAGAATTCGATGTCTTTTAAGAACTTTTTGGCTTCTTACGGGCAGTCCGATTTTAAAATGAACGGGCAAATGCAGAATGCTATCAACTTTGTAATGTCTGATAAAGCAATTTTAAAAGGAGAATTTAAAGTGGAATCCAATTATATCAATGTTGATGAATTCATGTCAGGATCTTCAATAGGCTCGGAATCTGACTCGTCTAAAAATAGTTCTTCTTCCTCTTCTGGCGTGGTGGTTGTGCCGCCAAATTTTGATTTTAGTCTGTTGACCAATTTTCGCAAGGTGAATTTTGATGGGCTGAGTATCAATAACCTTACAAGTTATCTGAGAATGGGTAAGGGTGAAATCCAACTGAAAAATATGGGATTTAATTTGATTGGTTGTTCTACTAAAATGAATGCGTCTTACAAGAATATCGGTACACAAAAAGCAGTTTTTGATTATAAAATTACAGCGAATGAATTTGACGTAAAAAAAGCGTATAACGAGGTGAAAATGTTTCGTGATATGGCGCCAGCTGCAAAAACAGCCGAAGGTATTGTTTCGTTAGATTATAATGTGGCCGGTTATTTGGATAAAAATATGAACCCAATCTATCCTTCTTTGAAAGGTGGTGGGGTATTGTCGGTGAAGAAAGTAAAGATGAAAGGTTTTAAGTTGTTTAACGCAGTTAGTAAAACAACAGAACACGAAGGGATTAAAAATCCTGATCTTTCAGAAATAGATATCAAGACGGTGGTGAAAAACAATATAATGACCGTAGAGCAGTTTAAGTTCAAAGTGGCGGGATTTCGACCGAGAATTGCCGGGCAAGCTTCTTTGGATGGAAAATTGAATCTTAAAATGCGTTTAGGTTTGCCGCCTTTGGGTATTATAGGAATTCCATTGAAGATAACCGGTACTCAGGATAAGCCTATTGTTAAGATAGGGAAAAAATCAGACGATTTGGAAGAGACAGAATACAATGAATCTACTGGTGATACTATAAAAAAAGCCAATCCGTAAGGATTGGTTTTTTTTATGAAAACAAAAAACCCGAATATTGCTATTCGGGTTGTAAGTGGTGCCTCCAGGAATCGAACCAGGGACACATGGATTTTCAGTCCATTGCTCTACCAACTGAGCTAAGGCACCATTATGTTTGCTTTCGTTAAGCGTGTATTGCTTGTTGATTGCGGGTGCAAATATAGAACCATTTTTCATTTATCCAAAACAATTTTTTAAAAAAATCTATTTGTACCTTAGCCGAATCAATATTTGAATTTATGATTTTAACCATAGATGTAGGTAATACCCGAATTAAAAGTGCTGTTTTTGAGCAAAATACGTTAATTGAGAACTCTGTTTTTTTGCTTTCTGAGTTTCAAATTTCAGTCGAAAAAATTTTAAAAAAATTTCAAAAAATTTCAGTTTTGGTCATTGCATCGGTTGGAAAAATTGAAAAAGAGGCCTTAGATGTCTTTTCAGATAAGGTAAAAATCTATGTTGTTGATCGCGACAAAGCGTTTCCGTTTGTAAATAATTATGCGACGCCATATACTCTAGGGATTGATAGGATGGTTTTAGCTTCGGGAGCTGTTCTGCACTATCCTAATCAAAATAGGTTAGTTATTGATGCAGGAACTTGTGTGACTTATGATTTTATAGATGCTGAAAACGTATATCATGGTGGTGCAATTTCTCCAGGAATGCGATTGCGATATGAGGCAATGCATAATTATACTGCGAAGTTACCGTTGTTGATGTTGGAAGAACCCTCAAGTGTTGTTGGTAATTCTACCCAACAATCCATGCACTCTGGAGTGGTTAATGGACTTGCTTTTGAAATTGACGGCTATATTGATGCTCTGAAGTCTCAAAATGAAAACTTTATCATAATTTTAACGGGTGGTGATGCTAATTTTTTGGCTAAACGATTAAAAAATACCATATTTGCCAATTCAAATTTTCTACTGGAAAGTTTGCATTATTTATACCAATATCAAATCAACAATGATTAAGAAAATAATTTTAGGAAGTGTATTCCTTTTTTCATTACATACTTTTGCTCAAGAAGGAACTGCTTCGCCATATTCATCTTATGGGATTGGAGAAGTTAGGTTCAAAGGAACAGTCGAAAACAGATCGATGGGTAGTTTAGGAATTGTGAATGACAGTATTCACATTAATTTGTTAAATCCAGCTTCATTTTCATCTTTGAAATTAACCACTTTTACAGTAGGTGGTACTTATTCTCCAACAAAATTAGAAACAACAGAAGAGGAGCAAAAAGCAAGAAGAACAAGTTTTGATTATTTGGCAATGTCATTCCCTGTTAGTAAAAAATTAGGGATTAGCTTAGGGTTGATGCCTTATTCATCTGTTGGGTATAAAATCGTGAACGTTACAGATACAGAAGGAACGAAATTTACGGGCATAGGTAATGTGAATCGTTTTTTTGCTGGTGCAGGATATCAAATCACCAAAGAACTAAGTGTTGGTGCTGATTTGTCATATAATTTTGGACGTATTGAAAAAAGTGCAGTTTTTATATCTTCTGATATCCAATTTGGTACAAGAGAGATTAATGTTGCCGAGTTAAATGGACTTACATTTAAAACGGGATTAAGTTTTAAAACGAAAATTAAAAAATATGACTTTGTTTCTGGATTGACATTTGTTCCAACTTCGGTACTTAATTCAGATAACGCAAGAAACATCGCAAAGATTACCTATAGCCAGTCAGGAGACGAAATAGTATGGGATTCTGAAGATGTGGAGATTCCTAATTCGGAAATTCGTTTGCCTTCTAAGTTGGCCTTGGGTGCTGGTTTTGGGTTGGACAAAAAATGGTTTATTGGAATGGAATCTACTTTTTCGAGTAAAGGAGATTATGCTGTAACGTATCCTAATGCTTCTTACGAAAGTGCGACCAAAATTGCTTTAGGAGGTTATTATATACCAAAATACAATTCGTTTTCGAGTTATTTTGATCGAATTACTTATAGAGCCGGACTTAGATATGAAAATACTGGGTTAATCGTGAACAATCAATCTATAAAAGATAAAGCGTTGACTTTAGGTTTTGGAGTGCCAATCGCAGGAACTCTTTCAAATATCAATATTGGGATTGAATACGGTAAACGAGGAACTGTTGACGCGGGATTGGTTCGTGAAAACTACATGAACTTTTCGGTTGGTTTGTCTTTCAACGACAAATGGTTTGTGAAACGTAAATTTGATTAATAAGTGACTTTGTTATTTCAAATACAATGGATGAAAAAAGTGATGTTGTTAATTTCAACAGCACTTTTTTTAGTTTCTTGTGAAAGTAATTTTAAAGAAGTACAAAAAATTAATATCACCGAATTAAATCCAGTCGGTGAAGCTCAGCAATTTAACTTGAAATATACCGATTCAGGTAAGATTAAAGCGGTTTTGGTTTCTCCACAAATGCTTGATTTTTCTCATCTTGAATTTCCGTTTACAGAGTTTCCTAAAGGAATCGATGTTACAATTTACGATGATGCTGGAAATAAAAACTTTGTTAAGGCCAATTATGCCATTTCATATGCTGTGTCAAGTATAATCGAATTGCAAGGGAATGTGTGTATTACAACGCATGATGGGAAAAAGCTGGAAACCGAGCAATTGTATTATGATCAGAAAAACGAATGGTTTTTCACACAAAAAAACTATGTGTTTACAGATAAAGGAAGTGTGATTAAAGGAGTTGGTATCGACTTTAGTAAAGACTTCAAGTATTTGGATTCACAACAAATTATAGGGAATTACAGTCTTTAAAAACAAATAATATGAATTATATGAAGTATACGCAATATGCGTATTTAATAGCGGGAATTGTGTTGTTGGTAGATGGTGTTATTAAATTGAATACTGCCGACGCTAATGCGTATTTGATTTTAGCGATGGGAGTTTTGGCGATTGGTTTGTTCTTCTTTCGTAGAAAATTTGCTAAAAAATTCGAGGACAGAAATAAGAATCAATAAAAAATTAAACTTTCTATTAAAATAAAAGCGAACATCTTTTATTATTTCATAGATAATTGTATTTTCGCCCACTGAATAAAAAAATAAAATAATATAATGGCAGTTTTATCTAAAATTAGACAACGTTCATTGCTGGTAATTTCTATTGTTGGATTATCATTGTTTGCGTTCATTATCGGAGCTTTAATCGAAAATGGCGGTTTCGGGACTGGGTCTAGAAACGCTGGTACTATTAATGGATCTGATATTTCTTATGAAGACTTTAGAATTAAAGTTGACAACGCTCAAAAAAGTCAGCCAGGCATGTCGATGATGCAGGCTACAAATGGAGTTTGGGAACAAGAAGTGAGAAGAGTATTGTTGGAAAATCAGTTTGAAAAATTAGGATTGCGTTTAGGAGATGATCAATTGATTTCTGTGATTCAGGATGATCCTCAGTTTGCTCAATTCAAAGGACCAAACGGAAAATTCGATAAAGGAAGATTTAACGAAATGGTATCTTCTTTCAAACAATCTCCGGAAAGATGGCAACAATGGTTGAATTATGAAAAATCATTGGCGCAGTTTGCAACTGAGCAGATGTATAATTCAATCTTAAAGTCTGGAGTTTACACTACGAAAGCAGAAGGTAAATTCAACTATGAACTAGAGAATAACAAAGTTACTTTTGATGTAGTTGCTGTTCCTTATACAACTATCGAAGATAAGAAAGTGGAATTGACTGATGATGAAGTTATCGCTTACATGAAGAAAAACGAGAAAAAATTCAAAGCGGAAGAATCTCGTGAATTGGAATATGTTTTAGTGGAAGACAAAGCATCAGCTGCTGACGAAAAAGCAATTAAAGATAAAATCAACGGTTTGTTAAGCGCTTCTGTAATGTACAATGAAGCTACTGGTAAAAATGATACTGTTGCTGGTTTCAGAAATACAACAAAAATAGCTGAGTTTGTAAATGCAAATTCTGATATCAAATACGATTCAACGTATATTGCTAAAAACGAATTGCCTATAGATCATGCTCAGGCTTTATACAATAGTGCTCCGGGTTCTATTTACGGACCATATGTTTTTGGAGATTATTACTGTATATCAAAAGTAATTGCTAAAAAAGCAGGTATCAATGTTAAGTCAAGCCATGTGTTGGTTGCTTACAAAGGTGCAATGCGTTCGCAATCGAATATTACTAAAGAGGAAGCAAAAGCAAAAGCGGATGGAATTTTAGCGCAAGCACAAGCTAATCCAGGTTCATTCGCGATGTTAGCTTTTACAAGTTCTGATGATACTGGTTCAAAACAACAAGGTGGAGATGTAGGTTATATCACTAAAGATGCTGGTTTTGCTCAAAAATATAAAGATTTTGTTTTCGGTAACCCAGTGGGTAAAATTGGATTGGTTGAAACAGAATTTGGTTACCACATTATCAATGTAACAGATAAACAAGACGGTATTCGTTTGGCGACAATCGCAAGAAAAATTGTTCCTTCTGAAGCTACAAGCAATGAAAATTTTACAAAAGCTTCTCAGTTTGAAATTTTAGCAAATGACAAAGATTTTGCTCAAGCAGCTAAAGAAAGTAAATTGACTGTTGCGCCAGTTGCTAAAGTATTAGCATTGGATGAAAATATTCAAGGAGTTGGTCCTCAGAGAGAAATCGTACGTTGGGCATTTGGTGCAAGTGAAGGTGATGTAAAACGTTTTGAAACTTCTGCTGGTCATGTTGTAGCGCGTTTGAAGAAAGTGAATCCTAAAGGATTAATGCCAATCGCAGATGCTAAGAATATGTTTGGATATAAATTGTTAAATGAGAAAAAAGCAAAATTAATCGAGGCTAAAATGACTGGAACTACTTTAGAAGCTGTTTCTAAAGCTACTGGATCTCCAGTAAAAGAAGCGAAAGATGTAGTCGCAGCTAACTCTTATATCGAAACTATCGGGCAAGAGCCTAAAGTTGTAGGTACAGCTTTCTCTTTAAAGCCAGGAACAGTTTCTCAGACAATTGCAGGAAATTCAGGTGTATTCAAAATTAAAGTGAAATCTACTGCTAAAGCGCCAGCTGCAAAAGATTATAATGATATCGTGAAAAGAGTAGCGAGTCAGTCAAAAGGATCGTTGGCAGGTAGAGTTTTTAATAACTTAAGAGAAGATGCTGATATCGAAGATAACAGAGCTAATTTCAATTAATTATTGAAATAGTATAAAGATATAAAAGCCGAGCAATGCTCGGCTTTTTTTATAATATCATATTTTGATATTGTATTATTACTTCATACCCTTTTGAAATGAAATAAGGGGATGGGTCTTCTTTAGAAATGACTAAAACAAAGTCGCCACCCCATGCGCCAAGACTTTTTACCACTCCATTGAAATCTGGGAATAAAGCCTCCTGAACCGTTTGCATTTCAAGAATTTGACTCATTTCAACTTCATGTTTCCTAATCGCATTAGCAAAATTTGTAAGTTCTTTGCTTTGAATTACCTCTTGAGTGATCTCGTTTATAGTAGGGATTATTTTGTCAATATCTCCTTGCCTGTTGTAATAGGATGCAATTGCTTCCCGACTGTTTTGTTTTTGATTTAAATAAACAAAATAAATTTTATCTGTAAAATCAGGATCAAAAGTAACTGGCGTCACAGTTGGTGAGCCATTGTTTAATTGATAAAGGAGTGGGCTGTTGTGTTGAGCACAGGCAATGTCATAACCGCTGCCACCAAAACTGTTTTTAAGCAAAGCAAAGGCGTCAATTTGTAGCCATTGGGCTATGTTGTTGATTAAAGTCGACGATGTGCCTAATCCCCATAATTTGGGGAATGTCAGCTCTGTTTTTATTTTATAACCAACATTTGGGTGCAATACTTTTGGATTGAGTAAGTAAGCGTGATGCAAAATTGCAATCAGTGTTGATTTGATTTTATTGTCTTCGAATTTGGTTTTTTGTACAATGTCTTCAAATCGAAATTCACTTTCAAACCAGATGCTTCCGTCACTATCAATACTTGTCCAGTGAAAAGTAGCTGGTAGGCCTTCTTCTATAACAAGATATTGGCCAAACTTTGTCGGTAAAGCAAATGCCTGAGCGCCATCAAGGACTACATACTCGCCAGTGATTAAAAGTTTGCCATTACTATAAATGGTTTTTTTCATTGTTTGCTATGGAAAAGGCGGAAGTTATTTTCTAATTTCTGTTAAATAGTCAACTACGGCACTGTGTGTAACCGTGTTTTTTTCAAAATGTTTCACCACTTGCTTGCGTTCTTCTTCGGAAGCATTAAACTGGTTTAAGATGTTCATCAGATGCATTTTCATATGACCTTGTTGAATCCCGGTTGTAGTTAAACTTCGTAAAGCTGCAAAGTTTTGTGCCAAACCTGCTACCGCCACAATTTGCATCAACTCATGAGCAGATGGTTTGTCTAACATTTCTAAGGCAATTTTTACCATTGGATGTAAACTGGTTAATCCGCCCACTGTACCTAATGCTAAAGGGATTTCCATCCAAAAAGTAAAAATGCCATTTTCTATTTTAGCATGCGATAGGCTTGAGTATTTTCCATCTTTTGAAGCATAAGCATGAACGCCGGCTTCCACTGCACGGAAGTCATTTCCGGTAGCCAATACAACTGCATCAATACCATTCATGATACCTTTATTGTGTGTTACGGCTCTGTAAGGTTCAATTTCGGCAATACGAACTGCTTGGACAAATTTTTCGGCAAATTCTTGGGGGTTTTCAATGTGTTTTTCTGCTAGTTCCTCAACTTTACACGATACTTCTGCACGTACTAGGCAATTGGGAACATAGTTGGATAAAATACTCATCACGACAGTGATGTTTTTTTCTTCTTCAGTAAACGAATTAAATGTTACGGCTTCCTCTTTTAATGTTTTGGCAAATTGCTCTAAACATGAGTTTATAAAGTTGGCTCCCATCGAGTCTTTTGTCTCGAAAGTGGCATGTAGCTGGTAATAATTGTCTAATTCGTAAGTTTTGTCTTTTAAAATGATATCAAGAATTCCTCCGCCTCGCTTCTGCATGTTTTTGGTCATGCTTTCGGTTTCGGTAAAGAATTTTGGTTTGATGGTATTGAAGAAGGATTTCAACTTTTCTTTGTCACCTTCGTACATAAAATGCACTTGTCCGATTTTTTCAGTATTGATAACGGTAGCTTTGAATCCGCCTCGACTTCCCCAAAATTTTGCCGATTTACTTGCAGCTGCTACCACAGAGCTTTCTTCGACAGCAAAAGGAATAGTATAATTTTTACCATTTATGTCAAAATTAGGAGCTACACCAAGTGGAAGATAAAAATTGGTAATGGTGTTTTCGATGAATTCATCATGCAGTTTCTGTAAAGCAGTATCTGCATTCCAATATTTTTTTATGATTTGGATGGCTTCTTCCGAGTTGGAGAAATGTGTGGAAGCAATCCAATTTATTTTTTCTTCTTTGGATAGTTTTGAAAATCCGGAAATACTTTTGGACATTTTTATGTAATTTATTAAGCTGCAAAGATAATCGTAGTGTTCAAAATATCGAGAATAAAAGCGTTTTTAAATTTTACATATTGTTTCAAACTTAAGCTTTTAACAAAATAATATGTGTTTATGTGGGTTTTTTTTACTAAAATTGGGCGTTTTTTTACATCATCAATTCATGAAACAGATACGATTTATTGCGTTATGTCTAGTATTGGCTTCATTTTCAGCCATTGGACAACAAAAACTTACATTAGAGGAAATTTGGGGCGGAGCCTTCAGAACTCAAGGAATGACAGCTTTAGAAGCTATGAAAAACACGAACCAGTATACCGTGTTGAATTTTGACAGAGCCTCCAAAACGTCTCAAATTGATCTTTACGATTTTGCTACTTTGAACAAAGTGTCTACGTTAATCGATACAAAAGATTTTAAACAATTGGAAGGTATAGATAGCTATACTTTTAGTAAAGACGAAAAGAAAATTTTGATTGCTAATAATTCGGATCAAATTTTCCGCCACTCTTTTGTTGCCGATTATTTTATTTATGATACAGCAACTAAATCATTAGCTAAATTGGCAGAATATAAAGTACAAGAGCCAACTTTTTCACCTGACGGAACCAAAATTGGATATGTCTACCAAAACAATATGTATGTGTATGATGTGGCTACAAAGTCTCACAAGCAAATTACTACTGATGGTAAAAAGAATTCCATAATTAATGGTGTGACCGACTGGGTTTACGAAGAAGAGTTTTCTTTTGTTAAAGCGTACGACTGGAATGCGGCTTCTGATAAAATTGCTTTTATTCGTTTTGATGAAACAGATGTTCCTGAATTCTCGATGGATTTTTACAACGAAGGATTATACCCAACACAAAACGTGTTTAAATATCCAAAAGCAGGTGAAAAGAATGCTTTGGTTTCTTTGCATATTTACGATGTAAAATCGGGAACGACTAAAAAAGTGAACCTTGATAATTACAATGATTTCTATATAGCACGAATCGAATGGACTAATGATGCAAACGTTTTAAGTGCTCAGGTGTTGAATCGTCACCAAAACAATCTTGATTTATTATTTGTTGATGGTAATTCAGCAACATCGAAAGTAGTTTTGAACGAAAAGGATAAAGCTTACGTGGATGTGACTGATAATTTGACATTTCTAAAAGACAACAGTTTTATCTGGACTTCTGAGAAAGATGGTTTCAATCATATTTACCATTATGATAAAACAGGTAAATTAAAAAAACAAATCACGAAAGGTGCTTGGGAAGTAACAAATTACTATGGTTTTGATGAAAAATCAGGAATGATTTACTATCAATCGGTAGAAAATGGTTCTATTAATCGTGATGTATATGCAATAAAATTAGATGGAAGTGGTAAAAAACGCTTGTCTACTTCAACAGGAACCAATGCAGCTACTTTTAGTCCAAATTTTCAATATTTCATTAATGCTTTCTCAAGTAGTAAAAATGCACCGAAGTATACTTTGCATGAAACAAAAACAGGAAAATTAATCAAGACAATTGTTTCGAATGAGGCATTGGAAAGTAAATTGGCTGCGTACAATTTGCCATCTAAAGAATTTTTTGAAATTACTACAGAGAAAGGACATAAATTGAATACTTGGATGATTAAGCCAAAAGATTTTGATCCGAATAAAAAATACCCGGTTTTTATGTTTCAATACTCAGGGCCAGGTTCGCAACAAGTAGATAACGCTTGGAATGCAACAGATGATTATTGGTTCATGATGTTAGCACAACAAGGCTATATCGTTGCTTGTGTAGATGGACGTGGTACTGGTTTCAAAGGTGCTGAATTCAAAAAATGTACTCAAAAAGAATTGGGTAAGTTTGAAGTGGAGGACCAAATCGATGCTGCCAAAGTATTTGGAACTTATTCTTATGTTGATAAATCTAGAATTGGTATATTTGGCTGGTCTTACGGAGGATTTATGGCTTCTAACTGTATTTTTCAAGGAGCTGATGTATTCAAAGCTGCTATTGCTGTAGCGCCGGTTACTTCTTGGAGATACTACGATAGTATTTATACTGAACGCTATATGCAAACGCCACAAGAAAATGCAAGTGGATACGATAACAATTCACCGATTAATCATGTGAGTAAATTAAAAGGGAATTTCCTTTTAATTCATGGAAGTGGTGATGATAATGTTCATGTGCAAAATACTATGAAGATGGTTGAAGCTTTGGTTCAAGCAAACAAACAGTTTGATATGGCAATTTATCCGGATAAAAACCACGGTATATATGGTGGAAAAACGAGATTACAGTTGTATACGAAGATGACGAATTTTATTAAAGAGAAACTTTAATTTACTATACTAACCAAAAACAAATAGATTATAAAATGAGCGAAACAGCAAAACAAGGACACCCTAAAGGACTTTGGGTACTTTTCGGAACTGAAATGTGGGAACGTTTCAACTTCTACGGAATGAGAGCGATTCTTACATTATTCATGGTTCATGCATTAATGTTAGGAGAATCTAATGCTTCAATTATTTATGGAGGATTTTTAGCTTTATGCTATTTAACACCGCTATTAGGAGGCTTTGTTTCCGATAAGTATTTAGGTAACAGAAATTGTATACTCCTTGGGGGAACTTTAATGGCTATAGGTCAATTTTTACTTTTCTATAGTGCTACTAGCTATGATACTGATTTAAATACATCTAAAGGTGTTTTTTGGTTAGGGCTTTTAGTGATTATTTTTGGTAATGGTTTCTTCAAACCCAACATTTCTTCGATGGTAGGAAGTTTGTATCCACCACAGGAGAAAACAAAACTAGATTCAGCCTTTACTATTTTCTATATGGGTATTAATATTGGAGCTTTATTGAGTCAGTATTTTGTGCCATTATTTGCAGATGTTAAAGTGAACAATGTTCAAGATCCAACAGTTTTTAAATGGGGTTATTTGATGGCATGTATTGCTATGGTTTTAGGAACTTTAGTTTTCTTTTTCCTGAAAAATAAATATGTTATTACTCCAGAAGGTTTGCCAATTGGAGCAAAACCAAATCAAGATGTAAGTTTAGGACATGTAGAAGAACAAGCGAAGTTTTCATCGAAATCAATTGGTTTGGTTGGATGTTTGTTCGTAGTTCTGTTTTTTATTTTTAGATATCTTCACGTAGGTGAGTTTGGATTTACAAATTTTGAAATCGGAACTTTAGTAAAAGGGATTATTTATCCAATCATTTATGGATCTGGAATTTCTTTGGCTATTTTGATTTTATTAGATTCAACCTTAACTAAAATTGAAATTCAAAGAATTTTAGTAATTTATATTATTTCCTTTTTTATCATATTTTTCTGGGCAGCTTTTGAGCAAGCAGGTTCATCTTTGACATTCATCGCTTCAAATCAGACTGATAGAAAATTCATATTTTGGGAAATGCCTGCTTCAATGGTACAAATCTTTAATGGTCTTTTCGTTGTAATTCTAGCTTTACCATTCAGTTTACTTTGGGATAAATTAAGAGCTTCAGGAAAAGAACCTATTTCGCCTATGAAACAAGCTATGGGATTGGCTTTAATCGCATTAAGTTATTTCATAATCGCTTATAATGTAAAAGATTTAGGGAATTCTGGTTTATTGGCTATTAAATGGTTAATCTTATTATACTTTATCCAAACTCTTGGAGAGTTATGTTTATCACCAATTGGTTTGTCATTGGTAGGTAAATTATCTCCAAAACGATTTGCTTCGTTGTTGTATGGTGTATTCTTTATTTCTAATGCTGCAGGTTATGCTTTGGCAGGAACTTTAGGAGCTTTAATTCCTGCTACAGGAGATAAATTTGAAAAAGCAAAGTCATTAGGTGTCAACTTGCAAGATGTTTTAGATAAGAAAGTAGTATTGAATGCAGAGCAAGTGAAACTATTTGCAGAAAACCAAATTGCAGCAGAATACCCAACTTTTGTTGGATTCACAATTCATAATTTATTTGAATTCTTTATGGTATTTGTTGTATTGTGTGGTATTGCTTCAGTATTATTGGCCTTATTGACGCCTCTACTAAAGAAAATGATGCACGGTGTACGATAATTGCATTAAAAAATAATTTTATATCTTTCAAGCCTGTAACATTGTTACAGGCTTTTATTTTAATACCAAAAAAATTATGTGGAAATCTCATCCTAAGGCATTGCCTTATTTGTTTTTATCTGAAATGTGGGAACGTTTCGGTTATTATTTAATGATTGGAATTTTTACTTTTTACCTTAAAGATGTAGAAGCCGGTTTTGCTATGACCGAACAAGAAGCGTCAGATTTATATGGAACTTTTATTGCTTTAGTATTCTTAACACCCTTTATTGGTGGTTTAGTTGCAGATAGATATTTAGGTTATAAGAAATCTATAGTTATTGGTGGTCTAATGATGGGCGCTGGTTATTTTATGATGGGAATTCATAGTTTGCCTATGCTATATATTGCAATGACATTAGTAATTGTTGGTAACGGGTTCTTCAAACCAAATATTTCTACTTTATTAGGAAACTTCTATAACGAAGACCAATATATAGCGAAGAAAGATGAAGGTTACAATATTTTCTATATGGGAATTAATATTGGTGCTTTTATTTGTAATTTCTTTGCCGCCGCTTTAAAAATTCTTTTCGGTTGGCAAGAAGCGTTTATGGCAGCTGGGGTTGGTATGTTTATAGGTGTAATTGTCTTTTTATTAGGTACGAAACATTACGGAAATAAAACCGATAAAAAAGGAATTCAAGAAGGTGATATGCCTTTTTCTAAAATTGTACTTTACATTTTAGTGCCATCTGTAATATTCGGGATTATTGGTTGGTTTTTCAAAGGAGTAGTTTCAGAAAATAATACAGATTATTCTGTTTTTGGTTCTGATAGTACTGATGCCTTTATCTTTGCCTGTATTCCTGTAGTATATTTTTATGCAAGTTTATATTTTAAAGCTAAAGCCGAAGACAAAAGATCGATCGGGGCTTTGTTGTCCATTTTTGCTGTTGTAATTTTATTTTGGGCGGTATTCAAATTAAATGGTTCGGCTTTAAATAACTGGGGAGATAAATATACGGATAGAGAGTTAACAGGAACTTCACAACAAATTGGTTCTAAACTCGTACTTGTCGATACTTTAGTTTATAAAAAGGATTCGGTTGCGTTGTATGATAATTCATTCCGTATTCAGAAAGATAAGAAAAACAACGTTATCAAAGTTGTTGATTATCCATTGTATTTTAAAAATGTAGAGAAAAGTCAATTACCTCAAGAAGGAGGCAAAATATATACGTGGTCAGCTAACTTAAGTCAGTCTATAAATCCTGGTTGGGTAATTCTATTAACGCCATTGGTGGTAGCATTTTTCACCTTTTTAAGAAATAGAAAGAAAGAACCTTCAACACCTACTAAAATTGCTTTTGGTTTATTAATCGCTGCATTGTCTGTTTTAGTAATGGTTGCTGCCGTTAATATTGGTAACAATGGAACAGAGAAGGTTTCAGTTTGGTGGTTAATTGCCCAATACGGAATTATTACCATTGGAGAATTATTCTTAAGTCCGATGGGATTATCCATTGTATCAAAATTATCTCCAAAAAACATAACAGCTTTAATGATGGGAGGTTGGTTTTTATCGACTTCAATCGGAAATAAATTATCGGGAGTTTTAGCCAGTATGTGGGATTCTTACGATGATAAAACCAATTTCTTTTGGGTAAACTTCGGATTACTAACGTTCGCAACTATATTGATGTTTGCTTTAGTGAAAAATTTAAATAAAGTAATGAAAGATCATGGAATCAACTAGCATGCAAACAATAGAAAAAATTCAAAATTTTAAAGGGAAGTATCCAAAACAGCTTTGGTATTTGTTTTTTAGCGAAATGTGGGAACGTTTTAGTTTCTATGGAATGCGTGGGATGCTGTATTATTTCATGGTGAATGAATTGCTCATGAAAGATACTGTGGCCAATTTGCAATACGGAGCTACCCAAGCTTGGGTGTATGCCTTCACATTTATTGGAGGTTTATTTGCCGATAAAATTTTCGGTTTCAGAAAATCACTTTTCTGGGGTGGTTTGCTAATGATAATCGGAAGTGTTATTCTCTCGGTTGATCCGAAAAATTTCTTTTTTGTGGGAGTGAGCTTTACCATTGTTGGAACCGGTTTTTTCAAACCAAATATCTCCTCGATGGTTGGAAAATTATACAGAGAAGGTGATCCAAGAACCGATGCGGGTTTCTCCTTGTTTTATGCAGGAGTTAATCTGGGTGCCTTAATTGGAGGTTACATCTGTATCGCTGTGGCCAAAGGAGAATTGTGGGCCTCATTAATACCGGAAAACTTACGTTGGAATGCGGCTTTCGGTTTTGCTTCTGTAGTGATGATTATTAGTTTGCTGACTTTTACTCAAACTCAGAAAAGTTTAGGCGAAATTGGGCTTTCACCACTTTTGGGAATTAATCCAACAAAGCGTAAAGTATTTGAACTAGCAACTTATATAGGTTCGATTTTGATAATACCTATTATCATGATAATGGTTTCTAATACGGTTTATACCGATTGGTTCATGTATTTAATTGGTCCTGCTTCGATTTTGTATTTAGCTTATGAAATGCGAAATTTCTCTTTATCTGAAAATAAAAAATTGGTTGCTGCTGTTATTTTTATGCTTTTCTCAGTAGTTTTTTGGGCTTTCTTCGAACAAAGTGGAGGTTCATTAAGTGCATTTGCAGCAAATAATTTGAACAACACAGTTTTGGGTATTGAATTAGATCCTAATGGTGTCAATAATTCGGTAAATTCTTTATTTGTTATTGCTTTTGCCGCACTTGTAGGTATGGTTTGGTTATGGATGGCGAAAAGAAAAATTGAGCCCAATACAGTTGTGAAATTCGGATTAGGATTTTTATTCCTAGCTGGAGGTTTCTGGGTTTTTTATTATACCAAGTTTTTTGCTGATGCATCGGGTAAAACTTCTTTGGATTTATTTACCTTCGGATGGTTTATCATTACCTTCGGTGAATTGTGTTTGTCACCAATAGGAATGAGTGCTATGACAAAGTTATCTCCACAAAAAACTCAGGCGGTAATTATGGGAATGTGGTTCTTAGCAAGTGCATACGGACAATATTTCGCCGGATTGTTAGGTGCAGGTATCGCAGAAGCATCTGAAAAAGCATCGAATAAAGATAAATTGTTCACCTATGCAGATGGTTATCAGCAATTGGCTTTGTATGCCTTAGTTGCCGGTGTGGTATTGTTAGTTATTTCACCATTGGTTAGAAAATTGATGCAGGAAGTCAAATAATTTACTAACTTCGGCATTGTTTTTGAGATACAGTAATAAAAATTGAATGATGAAAAAGTTACTTTTAGCTTTCTTCCTAGTGTTTGGTACTTTTGCTATGCAAGCACAAGAAATACGCTGGATGTCTTTGGAAGAAGCCTTAGCAAAGCAAAAGAAAAATCCGAAACCTATTTTCTTAGAGGTTTATACGGATTGGTATGCGCAATGCAAGATGTTTGATACCAATACACTTCAAAATTCTGAAGTAGCCGATTTAATCAATCGAAATTATTATGCGGTTAAGTTTAACGCCGAGGGTAATTCTGTGGTGAATTTTAAAGGGAATAGCTTTAATAATCCGAATTTTGATCCTACTCGTAAAGGTAGAAACAGTGCGCATGAATTGACTGCTTTTCTTAAAGTGGAAGGGTATCCGTCTATCTATATTTTGAATCGAAACGGTGAAGTTCAGGAAAAGACAACTGGATTTAAAACACCAGAAGAATTATTACGTTTTTTAAAGTAATGACTATGAGAAAAATAAAATACTTATTGCTATTAGTTCCCGTATTCTTGATTTTTAGTTTTATCGGGAAAAGTGAAACGGAAGATACTTTAAAATGGCATACCAATGTTAAAGAAGCCGTAGCAGTTGCCAAAAAAGAAAATAAACCTATTTTTATGTTCTTTACGGGTAGTGATTGGTGTGGATGGTGTATACGTTTGCAAAAAGAAGTTTTCAAGACTCCTGAATTTGAAAAATGGGCAAAAGATAAAGTGGTTTTGGTCGAATTGGATTTTCCAAGACGTACAGCTCAAGCAGATGATGTTAAAATGCAAAATGCACAATTACAACAAGTGTTTGGTGTAAGAGGATATCCTACAGTTTGGTTTGTAAAAGCAAATGATAATGCTGGAAGTATCAATTTTGAACAATTGGGAAGTACAGGTTATGTTGCTGGTGGTCCTTCTGCCTGGTTAAGTGGAGCAGATCAAATTATTTCAAAATTTGTTCCTTACACAAAAGAAGAAAGAAAAGCTCCAAAAAAAGTAAAATAAAGGTGCAATTATAATTTGTAGAATCCCTTTTCATACGTACTATGAAAAGGGATTTTGTTTTTTACACAACTGGCTTTCCAAAGGTTGACATAACTTTTATAATTGGAGGCATCGGCAATTACAATATTGGGTTTGAAATGCGTGAATAATCGCTCTAAATTTATTTTTGGGGAGTGAGAAAGGATAAGTACATCAGCTTTGTCTGCTTTTGAATATACTGCTGAATGATCAATTATTAGGATCTTTTTATGATTGAAATAGCGGTGGTTTGAAGTGTTTTGTGCTTTTTTTAAGCTGCTGAAATTGGCTATAGCATAGTTTTGAAGCATTTTGTGCTCAAAGCTTGTTGTCGCTAATGTGTCATTCGTTACAAGTTGTATTTCCTGACCTTTTTTTTCTGCAAAAATAGATTTGTTCTTAGTGTTAAAAACTATGAATTCGTTATTGGATTGTTCATTCCAACGAATAAAAAAGTAAAGACTTTGTAAAACAATTACACTGCCTAATGCGAAAGCTAATTTTCGAAAGCTCGGTTTTTGAATCCACAAAATCCAGAGTACAATTGTTAAGTAACTCGCTACAAGTAAACTTTGATTCATTGGAATTTCTTTGCAAATAAAGTTTTCCATGGATGCAATCCAACTTATAAAACAATTCATGATTGCAATGGAACGTTCAACCACTTCGGTTAATATATTGGGAATACAATTTAAAAAAGCGAAAACAATTAAAAGTGTTCCTAATGGCATTATTACAAAACCAAGTAAAGGAATGAGTACCAAGTTGGTGATGAAAAATAAACCGGGGAATTGATGAAAATAATATAGGCTCAAGGGTAATGTGCCAATTTGAGCAGCAAATGAGATAACAAGGATATCCCAAAAATAATTAATTATGGAGTTTTTTGGCTGCCAAATACGTTGTAGGATAGGTTGTAGCCAAAGAATGGAAAAAACTGCTAAATAGCTTAGTTGAAATCCGATGTCAAATAAAAAATTGGGCTCGATAAGTAGAATTATGAATAAGGAAACAATTGTAGTGTGAAAAGAGTTCGTTTCTCTATTGATGAATTTACCTATAGCGATAAAACTAAACATGGTTGCTGATCGTACAACTGATGGCGAAAAACCTGCAATTAAAGCGAAAGACCAAAGCGATAGTAGTGTAATAATAATTTTAATACTGTTCCCAATTTTAGTATTCGGTATTGGTTGGAGTAGAAATCCAATAAAAAGTAATATGAAACCTACATGCAATCCCGAAACTGATAAAATATGTACTGCACCTGCAAATTGGTAATCTCTCAAAACTTCCGGTGAGATGTCTTGCTGTTGTCCCAAAATTAGCGCCATGATAACCGCTAATTCTTCATTGTGAAAGCCTGATTGAGCAAGATTTCGTTCTATTGTATATCTATAGTGATCCGCATAATACCAAATGTCTCTATTAACAATTGTACTCCTTTTTAAATGGGATACATCAGTATAGATTTGAGCAAAAATTCCTTTAGTTTCTAAATAACTTCCGTAATCGAATTGATTGGGGTTGTTTGGCTTAAAGTTTTTGACAAGCTGTTCGTGTATTCGCAATGTTGTGCCTGTGGAGAAATCTGTTTCTTTGTTGGTCTTAGCTATATTTACAATGATTTTCCCTTGGTATCTCTTGTCGTTAATTTTGGATACAATAGCTGTATATCTGTCGTTTTTAGCTGAACTTTTAAGTTTTTCTTTGATACAGGTTTCAATATAATGTGGTCTGTCAAAATGATCTTGCAGTTGTGTATAGTGACTCTTTTTATTGCTAGGGTTTTGCAACTGTAATGCAATGATGCCAATTGAAAAGAATAGAAAATAGAGAGAGGGTGCGAAAAATATTGGCTGCGTAAATAGTTTGGCCGATTGGAAATAACTGAAAAGAAAAAAAAGAATAGCTATGCCAAACATGGCCATGCAGAAGTTAAGGCTAATAGCTGTGTAATGTGCGGTTATGATTCCTAAGAGAAAACAGATGCACACCCGTACCAATGGAAATTCGAATATTCTCATAGTACGAAAATACAAAAAGAAAGAAAAAACCTACATGTTTTTTAACGGGAACTATTTCTAACTCTGTTTTGTTGGCGCTAAATCACGATGAACTAATTAACGAGGTGTTATTTTTTTGTGGTTTTTAATACATCTGAAACAATTAACTGAGCCGTTTTTTTGCTAGCTCCAAAACCACCTAATTTTTTTTCCAATATTTCATATTGACCAAGTAGGGTATTTCGGCAGTCGGTATTCAATAGTTTTGTTAGTTCTTCTTTTATTCTTTTGGAATTGCAATCGTCCTGAATTAATTCGGTTACTACTTCTTTGTCCATAATCAAATTGACCAAAGAGATGTATTTCAGTGTAATGATTCGTTTGGCAATCTGATACGAAATCCAATTTCCTTTGTACAAAACCACTTCCGGAACTTTGAATAATGCAGTTTCTAAAGTAGCCGTGCCCGAAGTTACCAATGCGGCATGAGCAATGCTTAGTAAATCATACGTTTTATTTGAAATGAATTTTACCTGATCCTGTTTCAGGAATTGTTGGTAAAAAGAGTAGTCTTGACTAGGTGCTCCTGCGATTACAAATTGGTATTCTGGAAAATCATTAACAACTGATAACATTTCTGTCAACATTTTGGCAATTTCCTGTTTTCGACTTCCTGGTAATAAAGCAATAATGGGTTTGTCAGATAAATTATTTTCCTTTTTGAAGGTTTCAGGATCGGTTTTGCTTCGATTCTGAATGGCATCAATTAAGGGATGGCCTACAAATTCAACTGGGAAGCCATGTTTTTTTTCGTAGAATTTTTTCTCGAAAGGTAAAATAACGTACATCTTGTCGATATCGCGCTTGATGGCTTTGATACGGTTTTCTTTCCAAGCCCAAATTTGAGGAGAAATATAGTAGTGCGTTTTGAAATCTAAAGCTTTTGCCCATTTGGCAATACGCATGTTAAATCCCGGATAGTCTATAAAAATCAAAACATCCGGTTGGAATGCTAAAATATCCTTTTTACAAACGTCAATGTTGTTCAATATGGTTTTCAAATTCATGATGACTTCGGCGAATCCCATAAAAGCCAAATCCCGGTAATGTTTTACTAATGTTCCGCCGGTGCTTTGCATTAAATCACCTCCCCAAAAACGAATTTCTGCGGTATTGTCTTCCTGAAAAATATGCTTCATCAAATTGGAACCGTGTAAATCTCCTGATGCTTCTCCGGCAATAATGTAATATTTCATTTAAAAAAATAGTGTAATGACCGTTAGTAAAATAGTGGCTAAAACAACCCCTCTTGCCATAAGTTCTTTGTCAAATTTCAAGAGCGTGAAAAAAGCAATCAAGTTCAGTATAGCTCCTATTGTGATAATTTTTCCTAAAAAACCAAAGTGTTTGTAATTCTGGATGCCTTCTAATATTCCGAAAGGTGTGAACAATATAAAAAACAGTGATATTCCGATTAAAGTAGTAGCAAAACCAATTAGTACACCAATTAATAGATCAATTTTTCTCATAAATCCCAAGTGTTTAGTTGTTGGATGGCATAGTGTGCGGTTAAATCAAACTGTACTGGAACAACAGAAATGTATCCGTTTTTCAAAGCCCATTCGTCTGTGTCTTCTCCTTTGTCTTCATTTACAAATTCACCAGAAAGCCAATAGTATTCTTTCCCAAAAGGAGAAACACGTTTGTCGAATTTTTCTTCGTATTTGGCGCGTGCTTGTCGACAAATTTTAATACCTTTTATCTCTTCTCTTTTTAGTTTGGGAAAATTGACATTCAATACCACACCATCTGGAAGTTTATGGGTTAAAACTTGTTCAATTATTTTTTTTACAAAAGGTTTTATGGGTTCGAAGTCGGCTTTCCAACTAAAATCGGCTAATGAAAATCCAATGGATGGAATGCCTTCAATTCCAGCTTCAATGGCGGCACTCATTGTTCCTGAGTAGATTACATTGATGGAAGAGTTTGAGCCATGATTGATTCCGGAAACACACAAGTCCGGTTTGATTTTTAAGATTTCATTTTTGGCTATTTTGACACAATCAGCAGGAGTTCCAGAACAAGTATATTCGGTAATCTCAGCATTTTCATCAGAAACTTTATTGATTTGAAGTGTATTGTTGACTGTGATGGCATGCCCCATACCGCTTTGAGGGCTGTCAGGTGCCACCACAATAACGTCACCTAAATTTCTTACAATTTCGATAAGTGTTCTAATTCCTGGTGCTGTGATACTATCGTCGTTAGTAACCAGTATCAATGGTTTTTTCATTTCGCTCTAAAAAATTAACATAAAAAAGTAGGGCTAAAATACGCAATTTTATGTGTAACTCTTTAATTTTACATCTTTAACAAAAAATTATGTAAGTATCGATATGATGGCATGGTTTTTTATGTACTTTAGTAATCATTATGAATGCAATTTGGATGTTTATGAGAAAGAATTTTAAAGTAATACTTGCAGTCGTTGCTTTGTCGGCATTTCTATGGAGTTTTATGCCTAAAAGACAGCATGATCCGGAAAAAGATAAAATGCTTTTGGATCTAATTTCCTTCGTTATTGAAAAAGGTCATTACAATCCTACGGTGATGGATGATAAGTTTTCAAAAGGAGTTTACGATGATTTCTTAGATGCTGTAGATCCTTCTAAACGCTTTTTTATCGAGTCAGATATTAAAGAA
Organism: Flavobacterium sp. GCM10023249; assembly: GCF_042653365.1. Classification (NCBI taxonomy): domain Bacteria; kingdom Pseudomonadati; phylum Bacteroidota; class Flavobacteriia; order Flavobacteriales; family Flavobacteriaceae; genus Flavobacterium; species Flavobacterium sp. GCM10023249. Next base: position 120,038 of record NZ_JBHSHZ010000006.1, on the reverse strand, counting down.
TTTAAACCTTATGAATATGAAATTGATGATATGATCAAAAATAGAGATTTGACATTCTTCAATTTAGTATATGATAAATTGCAAAAACGTATGTCGGAAGCTAAAGTGATTTACAGAGCTTTAAGCGACAGACCATACGATTTTAAAGTAGATGAAACAATTAATATTGATTCTGATAAGATTGCTTTTGCTAAAAATTACTCTGATTTAAAAAACAGATGGCGTTTGCAAATGAAACTTTCTGTCTTGGCTTCTTTAGTTGACAAACAAAAAATTGAAGAAGAGAAAAAAGCAAAAGATGAGAAGTTTACACCAAAAACATATGAGCAACTTGAAAAAGAAGCTCGCGAATCAACATTGAAATCTTTGAATGAATATTTCGATTTTATTGCTGAATTGGAAAAAAGTAACTGGTTTGAAATTTATGTTAATTCAATTGTAACGCAGTTTGATCCGCATACATTCTATTTTGCTCCTGAGGAAAAAGAGAAATTCGATATCAGCATGAGTGGAAAATTGGAAGGTATCGGAGCGCGTTTGCAAAAGAAAAACGATCACACTGAAATTTCCGAGTTGATTTCTGGTGGACCGGCATGGAGAAGTAAACAATTGGAAGCTGGAGATATTATTCTAAAAGTTGGTCAAGGTGCAGCCGAACCCGTAGAAGTGGTTGGGATGCGTTTGGACGATGTGGTGAAGAAAATTAAAGGTCCGAAAGGAACGGAAGTACGTCTGACAGTGAAAAAAGTTGATGGTTCAATTCAAGTTATTATCTTGAAAAGAGATGTTGTTGAAATTGAAGAAACCTACGCAAAATCAAGTATTGTTGAGAAAAACGGAAAAAAATATGGAGTGATTTATTTGCCGAAATTCTACATAGATTTTGAAAATGATGACAACAGAGATGCTGCTAAAGATGTAGCTGCTGAAGTTGAAAAATTAAAAAAAGCGGGTGTTCAAGGAATTGTAATGGATTTACGTGATAACGGAGGAGGATCTCTAAAAACAGTTGTAGATATTACAGGTTTGTTTATTGATAAAGGTCCGGTTGTTCAAATTAAATCTTCAAATGGTAAGAAGGAAGTGTTGAATGATCACGATTCAAAAGTACAATGGGATGGACCGCTAGTAGTATTGCAGAATAATTTCTCTGCTTCGGCCTCAGAAATTTTTGCAGCAGCTATTCAAGATTACAAACGTGGCATTATTTTAGGAAGTAAACAATCGTATGGTAAAGGAACAGTTCAAAATGTAATTGATTTGAATCAATTTATTAAAAATAGTACTTTCGGAGATTTCGGAGCATTAAAAACAACTACACAGAAATTTTATCGTATTAATGGTGGCTCTACGCAATTAGAAGGAGTAACCAGTGATATTCCAATGCCTGACCGTTATTCTTATATTAAAATCGGAGAAAGAGATGTTGAAAACGCAATGCCATGGGATAAAATCGATCAAGCGGTTTATCAACCTACCAAATCAATATTAAATTTTGAAACGGTTGTAATTAACAGTCAAAAGCGTATTGCTGAAAATGCTCAATTTAAATTGATTGATGAAAATGCAAAATGGATTAATGATAGAAAAGAAGATAACCTAGTAAATCTTAGTTTAGAAAAGTATAAAAAAGAAGTAGCTCAAATTGAAGAGGTTACCAAGAAATATAAAGCGATTACTAGTTATAAAAATAATTTGAATTTTCTTTCATTGCCTGATGAGGTTGAACTAATGAAACGCGACAATGTTTTGGCACAGAAAAGAAAAGATTGGCACGATATTATGACAAAAGACGCTTATATCGATGAAGCTTTGAATGTTTTAGGTGATATAAAAAGCAATTTTGTAAATAAAAATATTGCAATAAAAAGTACAAAACCCAAATTATTGACAAAATCATAATTTTTAAATATCAACAAAAAAAGGCTGCAATTTGCAGCCTTTTTTTGTTGATATCACTTCAATTGATTGATTTTAAAGAGGTTATTGAGGATTGAAATAATGCTTTTTAACGGTAAATTGTATTTTTTCATCGATTTTTTTCGGTTATTGTTAAGAGTTTTCGTGTTTTTTTTACTCAAATCCATAGTTATTCCTACATTTATCCCAACTTTATCCCTAATCTATGCGAAAAAAATTACCCTTTTTAAGAAATTTGGGGGCATTACAACTCGCGCTTTTTTTTCTTTTTTTGTTCAGCATACAGAAAAGTAATGCGCAATGTGCTGGTAGTGACAATTCTGTTACAATCTGTGATATTCCCAACCCAACAAACCAAGCTGTTAACCTTTTTGCTCTACTCGGAGGAACTCCTACACCAGGAGGTACATGGACTGATGATCTGAATTCCGGTGGATTGAATGCCTTAACCGGAATCTTGAACATACATCAAATTAGAAACAGTGGTGTATATACCTATACGTATACTGTGACCGGAGTTTCGGGATGTACTGATACAACAGGAACCATAACCGTTACTGTAGGCGGTTACGCAGGTGTGCCAGGACCGAATGGTGCTGTTTGTGGTGATGAATCGAATTACAATTTATTTCAGTTGTTTAGTGGAACTGGTGGGAATCTTGGTCCTCAATTCAATGGGGATTGGTTTAATGTGACCACTGGTACGCCAATTTCCGGTAGTTCTATTAACCCGTCATCTTTTAATGTGACTTCGGCAACTACTTATCAATTCAGCTATACTTTGCCAGCGATTGGCAGTTGTGCTGCCAATTCGGTTTCTGCATTTTTGACGGTTTATCCACCTGCAGAACCAGGAACTCCAACGAATTTGCAATTTTGTAGCACACAGGATCTTTCTTCTTACTCCAATTTGAATTTATATAGTCTACTTACAGGAGAAGATGGTGGAGGAAGATGGATTGACAATAGCGGAACTGGTGAATTAACTTCACCAACGGACTCAGTTATCAATTTGCCTAACATTTATGCAAATTTTGGCGCAGGTGTTTACAGTTTTACCTATGAAGTTTTTCCTTCGAATCCAATTTGTAATAGAGAGTCTGAAACAGTAACCATTACAATTGAGGATCCAATAAATTATAATAACATTGCGCTACAAGTGAATTCAGATATTTGTGAAACGCAAATAACATCAGCGAATTATATTGCAGTATTGACACAATCTCCTGCAACTGTTCCAGACGGTACATATAACGTAACTTATACAGTTTCTGGACAAGTCACACCCATAACGGTAACCGCTACTTTTGTTGGAGGGGTACTTTCATTTCCTATTCCGAATAGCAATTTTCAAGCAGTAGGTTCTTACACCATTACAATTACGAATTTAGTATCGACGACAAGTCTCGGGATTTGTGTGAATCCAATTCCACTGATTCAGGATATTTTGACTATTTATCCATCGCCAAATATACCCAACGCAATTTTGTCGGTTAATGATGTTTGTCAAAATAATAGCGCTAATGCTGTTTTATCAGGTATAGGTAACTTGCCTGATGGTAGTTATTCTATTGTCTATACACTCTCTGGAGTGAATAGTTCTGCACCTCAGAACCAGTTTGTCACAGTTTCGGGTGGTGTAGCTAATTTTACCGTACCTGGAAGTTTATTGGCGAATGCCGGAACAACTACGATAACAATTACGAGTGTTACAAATACTACTACAACTTGTACCGCAACTGTTAATGTTTCTGATTCATTTGAAGTGTTACCTTTACCTTCGGTTCCTGCATTAACTTTGTCAATTGGGGATGTCTGCTTAGGCCAACCTGTAAATGCTATTCTTTCGGGATTAGGAAGTTTAACAAATGTGACAATCAATTATGATTTGTCTGGAGCAAATGTTTCATCGGCTAATTCACAAACTTTAGCTGTTACCTCAGGAAGTGCATCATTTACAATTCCTTCTGTTCTATTGACTAATACTGGCTCTACGATGGTTTTGGTTACTAATCTTACCAACACGGGCAACGCTTGTGGAGTAGTAATTAGTAATGTTTCGGATTCGTTTATAATTAGTGCTTTACCAAATCCACCAGCTGCTTCAGATCAGACTTTTTGTGAAACGGATAATGCTACTGTTGCCGATTTAGTTCCGAATGGTAGTCAGTACCAATGGTATAGCGTTTCTTCTGGAGGAACTGCCTTGGCTTCAACCTCAGTTTTAACTACTGGGAATTATTATGTTTCTCAAACCAATCCGCTTACAGGATGTGAATCGAACCGAACAACGGTTACTGTAACAGTCGATATTGTACCTGTACCTGTATTGACTGCCGATGGGGAACAGTTTTGTGGAGCAGATAATCCAACACTTCAGAATTTATCGGATAATGTGTCTGTTTCAGGAAATTTAGTGTGGTATGATGCGCCAATAGGTGGGAATGTATTGCCCTTAACAGCTGTATTAACGGAAGGAACAACGTATTATGGTGTAAATACTTCGACGATTACAGGTTGTCAATCTAAAGAAGTACTTGCGGTAACAGTAACGCTAACGGATTGTGAAACTGAACCGGTTGATTTTTTCATTCCTGATGGCTTTTCACCTAACGCAGATGGAGTCAACGATTCGTTCACGATTCCTAATATTGAATTCGTTTATCCAGATTATAAACTGGAAATCTATAATCGCTATGGCAATTTGATGTTTGAAGGGAATAGAAATAAACCTAAATGGGATGGTAAAAACACTGAATCTAAACTTATAGGTGATGTTGCTCCCAACGGTGTGTATTTCTACGTCGTTTATTTCAATAAGAATAATAAGGCTCCATTACAAGGCCGTCTTTACCTGAATCGATAATTCTTTGCTTACTTAAATCAAATTTAGATGAAAAAAATACTTTCAATATTGAGTTTTTTCCTCACCGCCTATTCGGTTTCTGCTCAACAGGATCCTCAATATACTCACTATATGTATAACATGAGTGTGATTAATCCAGCCTATGCGACAGCAAAACAGGCGATGTTGGATTTAGGAACTTTATACCGCTCACAATGGGTAGGTTCCGTAGGAGCTCCAAAAACGTTAACTGCTTTCGGTCACCTGCCTTTGAATAAAAAAATCGAAATGGGAGTTTCAATAATAACAGATGATATTGGTGATGGTGCTAAAAAGGAAACTAATTTCTATGCGGACTTTGCTTATATTCTTCAGTTGAATAACAGTCATCGTGTTTCATTTGGAATGAAAGCGGGATTTACGAACCTCTCGACCAATTTTAATGGTTTTATGTTGGAATCGGGTGACCCTTCTACCGATGAGGCTTTCAATAAAAATGTCAATGCTTTTAAACCAAATATTGGGGCAGGAGTTTACTATTTTACAGATCAATACTATGTCGGACTCTCAGCACCCAATTTATTGCCAACCAAACATATCGAGGAACGACAAGGAATCAATGCTTTGGGTTCAGAGGATATTCACGTGTTTTTAACAGGAGGTTATGTTTTTGAAGTCAGTGATTTGTGGAAAGTCAAACCAGCTTTTATGTCCAAGTTTGTTACAGGTTCCCCAATCACATTCGATGTGTCTACCAATCTACTGTACAATAATAAGTTTGAGTTAGGTGCTTCCTATCGATTCGATGATTCTGTAAGTGGTTTGATGGCTGTCAATGCTACTAAAACATTGAAAATAGGTTATGCATACGATCATACTTTGTCCAATCTCGGACAGTTTAATTCGGGAACACATGAGGTGTTTTTACTGTTTAACTTGGATTTGTTAGGAAAAGGTTATGATAAATCGCCACGTTTCTTCTAAAAGAGTTGCTATGAAAAGAATTTTGCTTACCCTACTCGCTGTGTTTTCAATGCAGTATATTTTTGCTCAAGATCAGGATTTAGACAGAGCAAAACGCTATTTTGACAGAACGTATTACAGTGAGGCTATTCCGTTATATGAAGCGGCTGTAGAGAAAAATCGCTCGTTAGAAGTTGTTCGGAATTTAGCGGATAGTTATTATTTTACAAACGATCTGAAAAATGCGCAGAAGTATTATAGATATCTTATCAAGAATTTTGCAAAGGATATTTCGGAAGAGTATTACTTCCGTTATTCCCAAACATTGAAAGCAACCAATAACTATAATGAAGCGAACCAAGCCATACGGGATATGTATGCCAAATCTGGAAATGCCGAAGGAGCTACATTATTAGAAAAAGATTTGAAAACGCTGGAAAATGTGACTGCAATAGGAGAACGTTACACTATGAAAAACTTAGGAATCAATACTGCAAATTCTGAGTTTGGAGCAGTGAATCAAGGCGATAATCTGGTGTTCTCGGCAGTGAAAAAAGAAATTGGATTATTCGATAAGGTATACAAATGGAATAGTGAGAGCTATTTGAACTTGGTTACTATTCCAATGAAAAATATTAATGCTAAAGATTCTATTGTTAATTATTTTTCGAAAGATGTGAATACAAAGATGCATGAGGCGAATGCCGTTTTTTCTGCAGATGGTAAAACGATGTATTTCACACGGAATAACACCAAAAATAGATCTCGTGCGAAAAATAAAGAGAAGATTTCTAACCTTCAAATTTATAAAGCCGAATTGATTGACGGAAAGTGGTCAAAAATTGTTTCGTTACCTTTTAATAATCCAGATTATTCAACAGAACATCCCGCATTGAGTCCGGATGAGAAAACATTGTATTTTGCCTCTGATATGCCTGGCGGACATGGCTCGTTTGATATTTATGAGGTAGCTATCAATAATGGAAGTTTTGGAACACCTAGAAATTTAGGAAAAAGCATAAATACCAATAGAAAAGAACAGTTTCCATTTATGTCCAAAGATGGCAAGTTGTATTTTTCTTCAAATGGTCATGAAGGTTTTGGGTCTTTAGATGTTTTCGTTTCGGATAGTAACGGAGATGATTTTAGTAAGCCTATTAATGTTGGTTTGCCTGTAAATTCAGGTGTTGACGATTTTGCATTTACTATTGATTCGGATACTAAAGAAGGTTTCTTTGCTTCCAATCGTAAAGGTGGGAAAGGGAGCGATGATATTTATTCTATTCTGGAAACCAAGCCACTTGTTGTTGAAGATTGTAAGCAATTTATTGCAGGAATCATTTCAGACGTAGATACTAAATTACCTTTAGAAGGTGCTCAAGTTGCTTTGTATGATTTTATCAATAAAAAAGAGTTGGAAATGATTACTGTGGGTGCCGATGGAAGTTTCAAATTCACAGTCGCCTGTGAAAAAGGTTATTTGGTAAAAGCTTCTAAAGTGGCTTATAATGAAGACCAACGTACTTTAGAATTGCTAAAGGATAGAAACAAAGAAAATGATGCTTCCATGGAGTTAAAATCTTTGGGAAAAATGCAAGAGGAAGAAGCTTTGGCAGTGAAAGAGCAAGAAGAGGCAGAGAAAAAAGCCTTGGAAGAGACGAAAATTAAGGAAAAAGCTATCGCTGAACAGAAGAAGAAAGAAAAGGTCGATAAAATTATAGCTGAAGAAAAAGATGTGGTCAAAGAGAAAGATAAATTAGTTATCAAAACGGAACCAATTTATTTTGATTATGATTTATGGTATATTAGACGTGATTCTAAGCCTATTTTAGACAAAGTAATCGATTTGATGAATAAATACCCAGAAATGGTAGTGGAAATCGGCTCACATACGGATATTCGTGGTGGGAAGACATACAATAGAGTGCTTTCTGAAAATAGAGCACAATCGACTAGAGATTATTTTATTGATAAAGGAATCAACCCGAAACGAATTTTTGCAAAAGGGTATGGCGAATCGCAACCTGTAGTGAAATGTGCAAATGAAGAATCATGCACAGAGGAACAACATGAGCTTAATCGACGAAGTGAATTTGTGATTAAAGATTTGTAGAGAACAATTCATGTCTATAAAAAAGGCTCCCTTAATTTTTGGGAGCCTTTTTTTTGATTAATATTTATCAGCTGCTTTTTCTGCTTTTCGGATCTTGTCTTTTTGCTTATCCGCTTTTTCTCTCATCTTATCAATTTTTTCTCTTCTTTTCTCGATATCATTTGGAGATAGATTTCCTTTTTTCTCCTGCTTTTCAAGTTTTTTTATTTCTTTTTCGATGTCTTTATTGATATCTTCTTGTTTTTCCTTAGCATCTCTTACTTTTTCACGAGCATCTGCTGCTTTCTCTTTTTCTTTTTCTGCTTTTTTTCGAGCTTTCTCTGCTTTATCTCTTTCTTTCTCCATTCGGTCTCTTTCTTTCTCCATTTCTTTTAGTCTTTTCTCTTCCGCTTTGGCTCTTTTCTCTTCTGCTTCAACTCTTTTTTCTTCCATTTTGGCAGCGCGTTCTTTTTCTTTAACCGCTATATCAGCTTCTTTTTCCGCTTTTTTTGTAGCTTTATCTACTTCTTTTGCCGCTTTATCGGCCTGTTTTTCAGCTTCTTTCGCAGCTTTATTGGCTTCTACTTCTGCTAGATGAGCTTTTTTTTCGGCTTCTTTTTGTGCTTTCAATTCAGTTGCTTTTATTTTTGCGATTGAATCCTGACGTTTTTGAGCAATTAATTTGTCGGCATCAGACACAACAGTTTCTTGTGCAATAGCTGAAAATCCAAATAGTATGGTAACTCCAGCCAACAGTAATTTAGTTTTCATAGTTTTAATTTTAGGATTGTACATGTTCTTGTCTATATTTACATCATAAATTTACAATAATTCGCTTGTTATATGAAGTTTAGAGAAAAAATTTTAACGCTAAGTGTATTGGGGGCTATTTCGTTAGCTTGTAACAATACAAAACCAACACCCAAGGAATCAATTATGGAGATTTCAGAAGTTGCACCCACACCTGACAATGATTTTTTTCTGCCTACTACCACGACAGGAGATATTGTGCGACATAAATACTACACTTTGTCGTATTCTGAAGAGCATGAGCAAGCAGAATGGGTAGCGTATGAACTAAAGAAAAGCGAAATTATTTATTCGAATCATAAACGTCCGTATTTTATTGAAGATCCAGAAGTACACTCGGGTTCTGCAAGTTGGAAAAATTATATTCGTTCAGGTTATGATCGCGGACATTTATGTCCAGCTGGCGATCGAAGATTTTCGAAAGAAGCATTCAATGAAACTTTCTATACTTCTAATATTACTCCACAACGCAATGATTTCAATGCAGGAATTTGGAATCGTTTGGAACAGAAAACTAGATACTGGGCAAAGAAGTACGATGGTTTGTATGTAGTAACTGGTGGAGTTTTAAAGGATGATTTGAAGTCGATTGGTAAAGAACATGTTGCTGTTCCTGAATATTTTTATAAAATTCTAATCGATAGATCGAACGGTGGTTATAAAGCTATTGGGTTTTTGGTGCCACATGAAGAATCTGAAAATGCCTTATATACTTTCGTTGTGCCTATTGATAAAATCGAAAAAATGACAGGTATTGATTTCTTTTCTAAACTACCTGATGGAATTGAAAATAAAATTGAAAAATCGTCTGATTATAAAGAATGGAGTTTTTAGAATGGGTTTACCATTCATTTACCTTATTGGCATCCATTTTTACAAAGATGAATAATAAGATAGTAAAAGCCCATAAACTTGATCCACCATACGATAAAAAGGGTAGCGGTACTCCAATAGTTGGGAAGATACCAACAACCATCGAAATATTGACGGCAAAATGGGTGAAAAGTACTGAGGCGACTCCATAACCGTAAATTCTACTGAATTTGGTTTTCTGATTTTCGGCCAAATAGAGAATACGTAATAAGAGGCCAACATACAACAGAATCATCACAGTTGACCCAACAAATCCCCATTCTTCGCCAACAGTAGTAAAAATGTAATCAGTGTGTTGCTCTGGGACGAAATTTCCTTTGGTTTGTGTTCCTTCAAGATAACCTTTACCAATCCAGCCTCCAGAACCTATAGCAATTTTAGATTGATTAGTGTTGTAACCAACTCCAGCCATGTCCACTTCTCTTCCAAAAAGCACATTAAAACGATCTCTGTGGTGCTGCTTGAATACGTTTTCAAAAACATAGTCTACAGACAAAGAAAAACCGATCATTAAAAGGAAGACCACGCCGCTGGCAATTATGTTTCGATTAATTGGTCTTGATTTTATGTAATGTGCAGCAACTCCGATGAAGGTAATCAAAACAACATATTGAGGTTTTATCAATAACGCCATTAAGAATAAAACGATGGCAAAGAAGCCACTCCATAAATACCAAGACGGTAAGCCTTCCCGATTCAATACAAGTATAAACATTGTAAATATAAGGGCACTACCTGGATCGGGTTGTGGTAAAATCAACAATATTGGTAACCCAATAATGAGTAGTCCGATGAGTTGGTGATTGAAGTTTTTTAAATTGACTTGCGAATCGCTTAGGTATTTGGCTAAAGCTAATGCAGTTGCGGCTTTGGCAAATTCTGAAGGTTGTATAGTAAAACTTCCAATGGCGTACCAGCATCGTTGTCCGGCGACTGTCTTTCCGGCTACAAATAGCCCAGCAAGAAGTACTAAAGAAGCGCCAAAAAATACACTCGCAAAACGTTCATAAATTTTGGCATCTATGGAAAGTATTACTAAAACCAAAACCAAATTACATCCAATAAATATTAGTTGTTTACCATAGTTTTGGGTTATGTCAAAAATATAATTGGAATCAGGAGTAATATCCGCAGAATATATATTCATCCAGCCCAATGTAACAAGTGCTGTATAGATAATTACAGTAATCCAGTCGATGTTATTTTTAACACTTTGATTTTTCATTATGGCTTAATTTGTGCCGCTTGTGCTTTTTTTATTGAATCTAGTTTCTTTTGATTTTTTACCCTTGTTACCGAATCTTTTTTTAACTTAATTCTGTACATGGAATCGATATATTTTTTTGAAAATTTGTTGTACTCGTGTTGTAAACTACGGTTCATCATATTTTCTTCTCTGTATTTATTGGTTACTTTTTTCTTAATGTATTTCTCAACCATTAAAGAAGTTATTGGTCCAGCAATGGTCGCTCCATAACCACCGTTTTCTACAAACACAGCAATTGCAATTTTCGGATCGTTTTTAGGTGCAAAAGCAACAAAAATGGAGTGATCTTCCAATTGGACTTTTCTTCCGTTTATTTTGGCGAAATTTTCAGCTGTACCGGTTTTTCCGCATATTTCAATACCATCAACTCCTAAGAAATAAGCTGTACCCGTTTTGAATACTTCTGACAGGCCTTCTATAACTGGTTTGTAGTGCTTCGGATCAATAGTGGTAACGTGTTTTGTTCGGAATTTTTCATCAATGGGTTGCCCTTTGATTTTTTTGATGATATGAGGGGTGTAATAGTAACCTCTATTGGCAATTGTAGCCATCATGTTGGCTAATTGTATTGGGGTCATTAAAACTTCTCCTTGTCCAATAGAGTTGGAAACAATCGCTGATGCTCTCCAGCCACCATTTGGATATAATTTTTCGTAGGTTTTGGAAGTTGGAATGTTTCCTCTTCTTCCTGTTGGTAAGTCATATCCCATAAATTGCCCTAAACCAAATGATTTCAAATGGTTACTCCATACATCTACTCCAATTGATGGTGTATTGAAATGATTGATGGTGTTCATGTAGGTATTACCAAAATAGGCATTGCACGATTTGGCAATTCCCATGTGTAATTTACGAACTCCACCACCACAGTGGCAACGCATGAATCTGCCGCGTCCATAACTGAAACCTCCACGACAAGTAAAAGCCGATGAAGTATCGATTACACTTTCTTGTAATCCGACCAAAGCGGTTAGTATTTTGAATGGAGATCCTGGAGGATATTCTGCTAATAAACTTCGGTCGTATAGTGGTTTTGCTAATGAATCGTTATACAATCGAGTGTAATTACGGGAACGTTGTCTACCTACTAAAATGCCTGGATCATATGATGGTGCGGAAACCAAACATAATATTTCGCCGGTTTTCGGTTCTATGGCAATAATACCGCCCCTTTTGTTTTTCATTAGGGCTTCACCATATTTTTGCAGTTCAGCATCAATTGTAAGAGTTATGTCTTTTCCTTGAATGGCGATAGTGTCGTATTTTCCTTCTTTGTAAGGTCCCATTTCACGATTGAAGCGGTCACGTTGAATGTGTTTTACTCCTTTTTGACCACGTAAGATGTCCTCATACATTTCTTCGACACCTTGTTTTCCAATTAAATCTCCACTTTTATAGTACGGGTTTTTGTTAATGATGGCTTCGTTAACTTGGGTTATGAAACCAAATACATTACCGCCTTCATGAACCTGATAGTCGCGAAGAGAACGCTTTTGAATGTAAAAACCTTCAAACTTTCTTTCTTTTTCCTGGAAAGCAGCATATTCAACTTTGTTCAATTGACCCAAAAATACCGAAGGTAACAATGGACTGTATACGACTGCCTTGTCTAAACGCTTGTGAAATTCTTCTTTCGAAATGTTTAGTAGTTTACAGAATTCTAATGTGTCTAGTTCTTTGATTTCCCTGGGTACGACCATGATATCATACGAAGGTTGGTTGGCAACCAAAAGTTCGCCGTTACGGTCATAAATATAGCCGCGTTCTGGGTATTCGTACTTAATTTTAATGGAAATGTTTTCCGACTTAAGTTTCAACTCTTCGTCTATAATCTGTAAATAAAAAAGCCTTGCTATGATTAAAATAGCAGAAACTATTATCATACCTGGTAATAAAAGCTTTCTCATTTTTTACTTGGCTTGAATAAATAGATAATGATGATACTAACAATTAACGTAAAAAGGGCAGTACTAATTGTTCTCCAAAGTGCATCTAGTATAAAAGTGAATTTAAAAAATTCCAAAAGAAACAAAATCAAATGGTGTGTTATTATCGAAATAGTGATAAAAGTGAATCGTTCTGGAGACAAACGATCATTGATTTTAATGGTTTGGTATTCGTAACTTAAACCGAAAGCAAATCGGAAAAAAGCAGGTCTGATGTAGGCTAGAATTAAACAAGCTGTTGCATGAAATCCAGCTTTATTGGCGAACATATCCAATGTTAATCCTAAAAGAAAACTGGCAATTAGTAATCCGGATTTATTTGTGTTAACAGGATACAGTAAAATGAATAAAACGTAAGGTAGTGGATTGATATAGCCAAACAGGTTGATATTGTTAAAAATAATCACCTGTGCTGCAATCAGCAAAACAAAACGAATCGTATTGAATAATATAGTGCTATTCATTTTTTGGTTTGGTTTCGGCTTCTAATTTGTTAATTTCACCAATGTCTTTATTTTCGATCACGTAAACATGGTTTAAATTCGTCATGTCATTGAACAAACGAACGTCTACAGTGTAGTAGTTGGTTTCTGTGTCCATGTAAATTTTGTCGATGATACCTACAGGGATGTTTTCAGGGAATATTTTTGAAATACCTCCCGTTACAATTGTATCTCCTTTCTTAACTGAAGCTAATCTAGGAATTTCAACCAATTGAACATAACCAGCATTTTTCGCTTTCCATATTAAAGAACCAAAGTGATTGGTGCGTTTAACTTTAGCATTAATTTTAGACTTGATGTTTAAAACGCTGATAACTGTAGCATAATTTGGAGAAACTTTTTCAATTACTCCAACAATTCCTTGGCTACTCACTACTCCCATGTCTGGTTTGATTCCTTTAAGGGTACCAGTATTGATGGTTAAATAATTTTCTGGAGTATTGTAAGAATTGTTGATGACTTTAGATTGAATTACATTCAATTTGTCATACCCTTTTACAGAGTCCTTTATTAGTTTGGTAGCACTATCTTTTTTGTTAAAAAGTAGGCGACGTAACAAAGCATTCTCTTGTGCTAGTTTGTCGTTTTGATCTCTTAGGCTGAAATACGTTTTAACCTCGTTGATTTCTTCGTATACACTTCCCGATAAAGCATTGGCAGAATTTACCATTTGACTTCTATGGTAAGAATGCGATTGGATTGCCAAAACTAAAGAAGTTATCAAAAGCAGCAAAAACAGTAAGCGATTACTGTTTTTAAATATAAAGTTAAATATTTGCTGCATCAGTTATGATTAATAAATTATAAATGCTAATTCTAAATTGGAATGACAAAAGAAGCTAAACTGTTGGTTCTTCTTTTGAAATTGTTATTTAATTAATATACTTCTGTATTTGTTTAAATTTTTAAGAGCCATACCGGTTCCTCTTACTACAGCTCTCAATGGATCTTCAGCAATAAAGACAGGTAAATCGGTTTTTTGTGAAATACGTTTGTCCAAGCCTCTTAACATCGAACCACCGCCAGCAAGATAGATACCGGTGTTGTAAATGTCAGCCGCTAATTCTGGAGGAGTTTGCGATAAAGTCTCCATGATAGCATCTTCGATACGTTGGATGGATTTGTCTAAAGCTTTGGCAATTTCTCTTGAAGATACTTCTACTTGTTTTGGTTTTCCAGTTAACAAGTCACGTCCTTGAACAGACATATCATCAGGTGGAGAGTCTAAGTCTTCAATGGCAGCACCAATTTCGATTTTGATTTTTTCAGCAGTAGTTTCACCCACAAATAAATTGTGTTGTGTTCTCATATAGTAAATGATGTCGTTGGTGAAAACGTCTCCGGCAATTTTTACGGATTTATCACATACAATACCTCCTAAAGCAATCACCGCAATTTCTGTTGTTCCTCCACCGATATCTACAATCATGTTTCCTTTAGGCTGCATGATATCAATTCCAATACCAATAGAAGCTGCCATAGGTTCGTGAATTAGATAAACTTCTTTTCCGTTTACACGTTCCGCAGATTCCTTAACGGCACGCATCTCTACTTCGGTAATGCCTGAAGGAATGCAGATCACCATGCGAAGTGCTGGTGTGAATAAACGTTTCTGAAGCGCAGGAATACTTCGGATAAGCATTTTAATCATTTGCTCAGAAGCATCAAAGTCTGCAATAACTCCGTCTTTCAAAGGACGGATGGTTTTGATGTTTTCGTGTGTTTTACCCTGCATCATGTTGGCCTCTTTGCCTACGGCAATAATTTTTCCGCTAATGCGGTCACGGGCAACAATGGAAGGGCTATCGATGACAACTTTGTCGTTGTGAATGATTAGTGTGTTTGCGGTGCCAAGGTCAATCGCGATGTCCTCGGTCATGAAATCAAAAAATCCCATATTTGTATTGAGGGTTAATGTATTTAAAAGTATAATCCAAACGCAAAAGTATAAAAATTATTTGGTTTAATTCAAAATAAAAATGCATCAATACAATTTTATTGATGCATTTGTAAATATGTGAAAATATTGAGGTTTTATTAGTGTTTGAAATGACGAATCCCAGTAAATACCATAGATACTTTATTATCATTACAATAGTTAATGCTTAATTCGTCTTTTATAGATCCGCCTGGTTGAATTACAGCAGTTATCCCTGCTCTGTTTGCAATTTCTACACAATCTGGGAATGGGAAAAAGGCGTCACTTGCCATGACAGCACCTGTCAAATCAAATTCGAATGATTGTGCTTTTTCTATGGCATGTTTCAAAGCGTCAACTCTAGAAGTTTGTCCAGTTCCTGAAGCGCATAACTGTTTGTCTTTGGTCAGTACAATAGTATTTGACTTCGTGTGTTTGCAAATTTTTGATGCAAATAGTAAATCTTCAATTTCGGTTTCGCTTGGAGTTGTAAGAGTTACGGTTTTTAAATGTGCTCTCGAATCAGTAACTAAATCTTTGTCTTGTACTAAAACGCCGTTAAGACATGTTCTTACTGATGTTTTGGATAGAGTGACTTCTTTTTGAATTAAGATAATTCTATTTTTCTTTTCTTCCAGAAGATCAATGGCAGCCGAATCGTAGCTTGGTGCAATGATTACTTCGCAGAATAATTTGTTGATTTCTTCGGCAGTAGCTAAATCAATATTGCCATTTGCGATAAGAACACCTCCAAATGCAGAGGTAGGATCTCCTGCTAAGGCATCCAAATATGCTTCTTTCATTGTTTTGCGAGTGGCAATTCCGCAAGCATTATTGTGTTTTAAGATGGCAAACGTAGGGTCGTCGTTTTTGAATTCCCCAATAAGATTAACAGCAGCATCAACATCTAGTAAATTGTTGTAGGACAATTCTTTTCCGTGTAACTTGGTGAACATTTTTTCGAAGTCGCCGAAGAAAAATCCTTTTTGATGTGGATTCTCTCCATAACGCAACACGTTTCCTTGGGTTTCACTAATTTTTAAAACGGCTTCTTCGTGATTTTTGTTGAAATAATTGAAAATAGCCGAATCATAGTGTGAAGAAACATTAAAGGCTTTTGCGGCAAATGTTTTTCGTTGTTCTAATGTTGTTGCTCCGTTTTGAGAAGAAATGATTTCTAAGAACAATGAATATTCGTTAACTGAAGGAACAATTACAGTGTCTCTGAAGTTTTTTGCTGCTGCACGGATCAATGAAATTCCGCCAATATCAATTTTTTCGATAATATCGGCATCACTTGCTCCCGATGCAACCGTTTTTTCAAATGGATATAAATCGACAATCACCACGTCAATTTGTGGGATTTCGAATTCTTTCATTTGAACAACGTCAGTTTCATTATCTTGGCGATTTAAAATTCCACCAAAAATTTTGGGGTGCAATGTTTTTACTCTTCCGCCAAGAATTGATGGATAAGAGGTTACGTCTTCAACAGGAACAACGGGAATTCCAAGATTTAGGATAAATTCTTCGGTGCCACCGGTAGAGTAAAATGTAACGCCTTGTTCGTGAAGTTTGGTAACAATTGGTTCTAATCCGGTCTTATCAAACACTGAAATCAGTGCCGATTTAATTGTTTTTGTAGTATTCATTGTGTTGTTGTAATTTGTATTGCAAAAGTAGTTTTTTCATTCTGATTTCGATTCAGATTCCTGAAAAAAAATGTAACAATTGATGGAGTTTTCACACTAATGTTCAATACGATTTTCAAATTATGATGATATATATCCGATTGTTGAAGGAAAGTTTTGGTTTCGCTGTCAATGCGCTGCGCAATAATAAATTAAGAACATTGTTATCGCTGCTTGGTGTTACCATTGGTATTTTTTCCATCATAGCGGTGCTTACTGCTGTGGATTCATTGGATAGAAAAATAAAAAAGGATTTGAGTACATTGGACAAGAATTCGATTTATTTGATTCGTTTTTCTTTTGGACCAACGGATGTTCCAGATTGGAAAAGAGAGCAATTCCCGGATGTGACTTACGACGAGTATGAGTATTTGAAGAAGTCGTTGAATGATTTGGAAGCTATGTGTTTTCAGTTGTTCACCAGAAAAGAAAATATTAAATATGAAGGGAAGACTGTTAGCTCAGTCAATGTTGGGCCAACAACCTTCGAACAAGAAGATGTTCAGAAGCTAGAATTTGACCAAGGTCGTTTCTTTAATGAAGCCGAGTCTAATTCGGGCGCGCCAGTAATTGTTTTGGGACATCAAATTGCTAAAAATTTATTCGACGAAATTGATCCTCTAGGAAAGAAAGTGCGTTTGTATGGTCAACGATTTACTGTAATTGGTGTGATGACTAAGAAAGGCGCTGGTATTTTCGATGAAAATGAAGATACTACGGTGTATATTCCGGTTAATTTTCTACGCCAAATGTACGGTGATGATAATGAAATGATCACGCCGGCTATTATGATTAAGCCTGTTGATGGGGTTGATATTGATGCTTTTAAAGAAGAGTTGCGTCAGAAATTACGTCATTACAGAGGATTGAAAGAAGGTGATATTGATAATTTCTTCATGAATGTTTTGTCTGGATTTACTGATTTATTGGATGGTATTATCAAACAAATGAATTTTATTGGATGGGTTATCGCCTTTTTTTCATTGTTAGTAGGTGGGTTTGGTATTGCCAATATTATGTTTGTATCGGTAAAAGAAAGAACCAATCTGATTGGTATTCAAAAGTCATTAGGAGCGAAAAACAGGTTCATTTTATTGCAATTTTTATTTGAAGCTATAATACTTTGTGTGATTGGTGGTTTGGTAGGAATATTTTTTGTTTATCTTATTTCTATTGTTTTGACCAATGCTTTAGAATTTGAATTCATATTAAGTCTTTCCAATATCATTTTCGGAACTTTCTTAGCCGCTTTGATTGGACTAATCTCTGGAATTATACCCGCGTTTGTTGCTTCCCGATTGGATCCTGTTGAGGCAATCAGAAGTGGTATGTGATAACGGTGTTTTTTTTTTATATAGTATTTTCTTATATTTAAAAATTAATAAAAAATTTTTAAATTATTCATGAAAAAAATTATTACAAAATGCGTACGCAGGATTTTGTTAACGATTGTAACATTATCTGTCTTTTCATTTGTACCAGCAAAAAAATCATCAAAGTTGCATTCAAGGACTAATGCTAAAATTACTAATATTTCACTAAGTAATTTTGATTGTACTGTGAATGGTTATTTTTTAGGAGCTAATCCACAAGTTTTGCCAAATTGCTCAACTGCTCCAGTTAGTTTTAAGTGTTTAACTCCTGATCTTGGAACAAATGGGACATGGTCTTTTAAATGGACAATCGGTTCTGGTTGGACAACATCTGGAACTTTTGTTAATTCAAGTAGTTTAATTATACTTACGCCAAGTTCTCCTTCTATAACACCTTCCAGTGTCTCTGTTGTGGCTTATTTCACTAACAACAATGGTAGTGTAAGTGGGTATGATGTTGGTTCATGTTCAGTTACAAGAGCGTCGACATTTACAAGTGATGCAATGATTAATGGTAATAATTCTTTATGTTCGGGAAATAATATTTTCAATATAACAAATTTGCCAAATAATGCAACGGTTCAATGGTCTATTTCTGGAGTTAGTGGTGTAAACATTGTAAACCAGTCAAATTCGCAAATTACCTTAAATACAAATGCTACTAATGGTCTTTGCACTCTAAATGCGAAAATAACAAATCAATGTGGACAATCAATAACTATATCTAAAGTTATTAGCATAGGATCGCCTAATCCTGTAATAGAAGCACTGAGAACAAGTGACTGTTCATTTGAGTATAGAGCAAAAGATTCCCAATTTGCAACTACAAATATTTTGAATCACAGTTGGGAATTGGTAAGTAGTGTTGGATTTGTTGATTTTTATTCTAACGGAAATTTAGCAATGATTAATGCATGTCCTCCTTTTTCAGCTAAATTGAGATTAACAACTTCAAATTCGTGTGGAAACTCAACTGTCTATGAAACTGATTTAGTGTTAAATAATTATGATGAAGAAATTAATAAACAAGCTGCACCTAATAAATTAAGTAAATTTAAAGTTTATCCAAATCCAGCTAATGAAGTTGTTAATGTGAGTTTGGCAGAAAATGAATTTTTAAACTCTGAAAAATTAAGAAATTTGAAGGGAGAGATATTTGATGTTTACGGGTGTTTAAAGAAAACGTTTAATGTCAAAGAAAAGGTGACAACTGTTTATGTAAAAGATCTGCCAAAAGGTGTTTACATATTGAAAGTCACTACTGGGAATGGCATTGAAAATCAGAAAATTGTTATTGATTAAAAGGTAATATAAAAAATCCCGGTTAATTCCGGGATTTTCTTTTTTATCTGATTTCCTGATTCAGGATTAAATCGATGTAAAGGTTGATTTTGTTTTTTAACTCTTTTCTGTGAGCGATGAAATCAAGGAAACCATGCTCTAATACGAACTCAGAAGTTTGGAATCCTTCCGGTAAATCTTTACCTGTAGTGTCTTTTACAACACGTGGTCCAGCAAATCCAATCAATGCTCCTGGTTCGGCAATGTTAATATCGCCTAGCATTGCATAAGAAGCAGTTGTACCACCCGTAGTAGGATCTGTACATAATGAAATGTAAGGGATTTTAGCTTCTGCCAATTGTGCTAATTTCGCAGAAGTTTTTGCTAACTGCATTAATGAGTAAGCGGCTTCCATCATACGAGCACCACCTGATTTTGAGATCATTACAAACGGGATGTTGTTTTTGATGGAATAATCGATACCACGTGCGATTTTTTCTCCCACTACAGCACCCATAGATCCACCAATGAAGGCGAAATCCATACAGCAAACTACTAAATCGTTTCCTTTCGATTTACCAACACCTGTACGTACAGCGTCTTTCAATTTTGTTTTTCCGATAGCATCAACTAAACGATCAGAGTATTTTTTGGTATCCACAAACCCAAGCGGGTCTTTTGAAGTGATATTAGCGTCTAATTCGGTAAACTCGTTGTTGTCAAATAAAATTTCAAAATATTCTTTACTTCCAATGCGTACATGGAAATCATCTTCCGGGCTAACCCATAGATTTCTGGCTAATTCATCAGCATCTACAATTTTTCCTGTTGGAGATTTATACCATAAACCTTTTGGTACATCTCTTTTATCTTCAGTAGGTGTTGTAATTCCTTTTTCTTTTCTTTTAAACCAAGCCATAATAATTCAGTTATGAGTTTAAAGTTAGGAGTTATGATTTAAGTCAAACTTATTTCATACTCGTAACAGGTAATTAAAGTGTATTAACGTTATTTAAATCGGCAAAAGCCTGTTCTAATCTTTTGTTGAAAGTAATTTCACCTTCCCGAACCCATTTTCTTGGATCGTAATGTTTTTTGTTTGGTGAATCGGCACCATCAGGGCTTCCGATTTGCGTTTTTAAGTATTCAATTTTCGAAGTCATATAGTCACGAATACCTTCGGTAAATGCGAACTGTAAGTCAGTATCGATATTCATCTTGATTACACCATATGAAATTGCTTCTCTGATTTCTTCTAAAGTTGAACCAGAACCACCGTGGAAAACAAAATCAATCGGATTGGCTTCGGTATTGTATTTGTTCTGAACGTATTCTTGTGAATTTTTTAAGATTTTAGGAGTAAGTTTTACGTTTCCAGGTTTGTAAACACCATGTACGTTACCGAATGCTGCTGCAATGGTAAATCGAGGTGAAATTTTCATCAATTCCTCATACGCATAGGCTACTTCTTCCGGTTGCGTATATAATTTTGAGCTGTCAACATCGCTGTTATCTACACCATCTTCTTCACCTCCAGTAATTCCAAGTTCTATTTCAAGGGTCATTCCCATTTTACTCATTCGAGCTAAATACTCTTTACAAATGTGAATGTTTTCTTCGATAGGTTCTTCAGATAAGTCGATCATATGTGAAGAGAATAATGGTTTGCCGGTTTCTGTAAAATGTTTTTCAGAAGCATCCAATAATCCATCAATCCAAGGCAATAAGTTTTTGGCACAATGGTCAGTATGTAAAATCACAGTTGCTCCATAGGCTTCTGCCAAAGTGTGAATGTGTTTTGCTCCAGCTACTGCTCCAGCAATTGCAGCTTTTTCATTAGCATTTGACAAACCTTTACCAGCGTTGAACTGTGCTCCTCCATTTGAAAACTGAATAATTACAGGTGCTTTTAACTTTGCTGCTGTTTCAAGAACACCGTTGATAGTGCTTGATCCTACAACGTTTACCGCAGGTAAGGCAAAGCCTTTTTCTTTGGCATATTTAAAAATTTCCTGTACTTGATCTCCGGTTGCAACTCCCGGTTGTATACTGTGTGCCATGTATTTAATTTTTTATAAGATTTACAAAATTACAAATTTAGTTTTAGAATGGATAGTTAATACCAATATTTAAAACACCTTTATCGAAACGCATTTCTTTAAACCATTTTTCACCTGACATCAAGGCAGGATTGTAGGTTTTGAAACCGTAGTCGAATCGAACGATGAAGAATTTGAAATCATAACGGAATCCGGTTCCAGTACCTAAAGCTAGATTTTTTAACGATTTGAAGCCTGAAAAGACTTTGGTTGGATCGGTTTCGCTGTCCGAAATATTCCATATGTTACCGCAATCGGCAAATAGAGCGCCGTTTAAATCACCAAAAAATTTGAATCGGAATTCCGCATTTAAAGCAATCTTCATGTTGGCTTCGTTGAAATCGTTAAGACCGCCAGAACTACCTGGGCCAAGGCTGTAGGATTGCCATGCTCGGTTATCATTCGTTCCTCCTGCAAAATAACTTCGTGAAAAAGGAATTGATTTGGAATTTCCATACGGAATTGCAATACCAAAAAAGCTTCGAAAAGCAAATGATTTGTCATGTTTTAAATCCCAATGTCTTATAAATTCGAAATCTGTTTTGATGTATTGAGAGTAGGTGAGTCCGAAAATATTTCGAGTTCCGTTTTCGTTTACAGGTTGATTGGCTAATCTTGAAACAAGCGTTAAAAAGTTTCCGGCGGTCTCAATTTTTCCTCTGAAACTGTAAAATTGTTTGTCGGCAAAATCCGATTTGTTGTTTTTGCTGAAGCTGAAATTGGATGCGAAAATTAAGTTGTTTTCAGTTAAACGGTCTTTGCGCTCCTTGATACTTTGTATGTTGCGGAATTCGCTTGTTGTGGGCTCCAAACCTGGAAAGTATGGTGAAGTTAATGCGTCTATGATGAAATCGTTGGCTCCGTCTGGAATTCTTAGATTTCCGTTTTCCATATATTCAGGTTCTGTGTTGTAGGCTTGTGCCAAATCATTCAGACGATTATAGGAAGAATTGTATACATTGAAGTAGTTGTCAATGTTGACATTCTTGACATATTGCAGGTTAACCAAATCAAATTTGATATCGGTATTTTTTTTTGGAATCCAGTTGTAACTAACTGTCGAGGTCAAATTTTCTTTGTCCAAACCAATATTGGTTTGTTTTGAAAAACCCAAACTGATTAATGAATTCGGGAACATTCTTTTCGGAATGATTTTATCCGTATTAAATGGAGCGAATATTCTTGGGAAAGTCAGGCGTAAATCTGCACCAACTTCCGAAAGATTGAAAAAACGATTGTCTGGATTGGCTAAATCTTTAGATGCACCTATATTACCACGTAAAGCAAGTTCAAGGATTTCAGCACCTCTGAAAATATTACGGATGGAAAATGAGGTACTTCCTGCAATACCAAAATCCATGATATTGGAATGGGTGAAATCAGCATTGGCTCTGAAACTATACTTGTCCTTAGCAGTAAGATGTATTTTTACGTTCAACTTTTTAGTTATAGTGTCTTCAATGTATTCGATGTTGGGATAATTGAAAACTCGCAAATTACTCAATGAACGTAGTGTTAAAGTTCTATTGTCATCACTGTACAGACTGTCTTTTTGGATGAAAACAGCATCAGTCAATGCTTTCGATCGATAACGTAGTTTCTTTGTACTGTAAATGTTGAAGTTTTTGTACTGTGCGCTGTCTATAAATTGCTTTTTGTTTTTTGTAGATAAGTCGTAGGTAAGAATATCGACTTCGCCTATCTTGTAAATATGGAATGGGCGACTTTTAATGCTATCGCCAGCTTTGTATTCACGATTATTGATTGTGACAATTACGGGCGCTTTTTTTGTTGTAGTATCAATTTCAAAAAGGATGTTTTGTTGTTGGAAATTATAGATTCCTTTGTTTCTGAAAAGTGTGGTTAATCGGCTGCGTTCCGCATCAAAATTTTCGGTTTTGTATTGTTGCCCGAATTTAATTTTGGACTGATTTTTTACAGTCAAATAAAGCGAGTCGATTGCTTTGGATTGTATTTTTCTCGAAATAGTATCCAAAAAAGTCGGTTTGCCTTTGGTTACAGTATAATCAATTGTGCCTCTTTTGTTGTCTAAATAGTTGATTTTGTATTTGGCTACCGCATCGAAATATCCTTCATCAAAATAATGAGCTCTTAGGCGTTTAGTGGAACGGTTGGCTTTTATAGTATCGATAATTACCGGAGCTTCTCCAGTTTTTGTCAGGAACTTATGCCATCCAGAATACCAGAAAGATTTTCCTAATCGATTGACTTGTTTTTTAGATAACCACTTGGCTTTTCTGTAATATTTTTCAGGGTTTTTAGTGTATTTTGCTCTGAATATTGAATCTGTATTGTTTTTAGCCAAATTGTACATGTGCAATCGCAATTTAAATCCTAAAATTGCAGAATTGGGTTGTTGTACTATTTGTGAAGTTACTGCTTCGTCTTTGATTAGTTTTCCGTCTACCTCTACTTTGTTTTTAATTAAGAGGGATCTATTGGTCGGAACCTTTTTTACTGCATTACATGCGGAGATAAGCACTGCAGTTAGAAGAATTAATACTATTTTTGTAGAGGAATTATTCAAAAGAATCAGAAATTTAATTCAAAAATACACTTTTTTATGGTTAGTAAAAACCAAATAAAACTTATAACGAGCCTACAGCAAAAAAAATACCGAAAACAACATCAATTATTCATTGCAGAAGGTGTAAAAGTGATTGACGAGCTACTTCGATCCGATTTTGAGTTAGAACATTTATTTGTGACTCATGATTTGTTTTTGAATGTTTCCAAAGTAAAAAAGACAATTGTTTCAGAGGCTGATTTAAAAAAGCTATCAGCATTGACTACAGCAAATGATTGTTTGGCTTTGTTTAAGATTCCATCTGATGTTGCGATTAATGACACAGGATTAGTAGTTGCGCTTGATGATATTCGTGATCCAGGAAATTTAGGAACTATAATTCGTTTGTGTGATTGGTTTGGTGTCCAGCAAATTGTGTGTTCTGAACAAACGGTAGATTTATACAATCCGAAGGTAGTTCAGGCAACCATGGGTTCCATTTCGCGTGTCAATGTCGTTTATGTGAATTTAGAAAATTATCTTACATCTGTTTCAAAAGAAATTTTTGGAACTTTTATGGAAGGTGACACTATTTACCATTGCGATTTGCCTAAAGAAGGCATTATTGTTTTGGGGAATGAAGCCAATGGTATTTCTAAAGCAGTTGAAAATGCAATAACTCAAAAAATAAGCATACCTCGTTTTGGTGATTTACAGCAAACGGAAAGTTTGAATGTAGCAACAGCCACAGCAATTGTATTAAGTGAATTCAAACGAATCCACTACAAATAAAAGACCTTGAAATAAGTTGAGTTTTTAGTGAAAAGCGAAGTTGATGAAAATTCCGCGAGTCGACATGCTGGCTATATTTCCTGTCCATGGACTGTTAGGGTCATTATCCGGAATGATTTCATTTTTCAAACCAAAAACACCACGAATGGAGGGAGAAAATTTGAAGTATTCAAAATACATGTCAATACCTAATCCTAATTCGTAGTTATTGCTTGTTTTTATCATTCTGAATCGATTTGCAGAGTTGTCATCTGGCGATTTTGCATTACTAGATAAATTCAATGAGCTGGAAAGTCCTCCGATTACATAAGGTTTTACATTTCCTAGTCGTTTTGATGAAAACTTGGCCAATAAAGGAAAAT
Source organism: Flavobacterium sp. GCM10023249 (assembly GCF_042653365.1). Lineage (NCBI taxonomy): Bacteria > Pseudomonadati > Bacteroidota > Flavobacteriia > Flavobacteriales > Flavobacteriaceae > Flavobacterium > Flavobacterium sp. GCM10023249. The sequence continues at coordinate 94,776 of NZ_JBHSHZ010000006.1, read as the reverse complement.
GGATATAAGTTGATTTTACTTCTCTTAGTCGATCGACTGGATCAGTGAAGTTCGGGAAAGTTAAATTGCGTTGTCCATAAAACAATCCGGGTTCAAATCGCAAGTCCACATAATCATTAATGCGTAAATTGGAAATCAAACCTACGTTAAATCCAGTTTGACTGTCAACCAGAATATCTTGTCCATCCAATTTTTTGTCAAATTTGAAATCGTAATTGTTAATGCCTAAATAAAAACCAAAATGAATCCTTTGTTTGTCAAAGTTTTCCAAATTGACAATAGGTTTTTTAGCAAACATGCTTTTTCTGAAAATCTGCGCATTTGCTGTAACTGATACGATAATCAATAAAATGATGAAAAGTTTCTTAGTCATTCCTGTTATTTTTTTGATGCGCTGTAAATAGTGGCTACCCCAAACGTTTGAGGAAGGTTTCGTACATCTATAAACCCAATATTACGTAAAATATTGTTCAAACGTTCACCATGAGGAAAAATTGATGCCGAATCGGATAAATATTTATAGGCAACTTTGTCTTTGGAGAAAAGGCGTCCAATTAGCGGCATGATGTTTTTAGTGTAAAAATTATATCCTTGTTTGAAAGGGAATTTTTCCGGTATGGAAGTTTCCAAAATAACGAACTGTCCTCTGGGTTTTAAAACGCGAAGTATTTCATGCAGTCCGGCGTCAAGATCTTCAAAGTTTCGGATACCAAAAGCTACTGTGATCGCATCGAAAGTATTGTCTTCAAAAGGAATCTTTTCCCCATCTCCCAAAACCATTTCAATACGATTGTTCAGATTTTTATGTGCAATCTTCTGTCTACCAACTTCCAACATTCCTGAAGAAATGTCTAAACCTGTAATTTTAGCGCCTTCGATTTGGGAAAGTAATATCGCTAAGTCACCTGTACCCGTAGCTACATCTAAAATGGTTTTCGGTTGCTTTGAAGCAATCATTTTTACCATTTTCTTTCTCCAAGAAACATCGACACCAAATGAAATCACTCGATTCAGATTGTCATATTCTGAAGAGATGGTATCGAACATTTGAGCGACTTGTTCCTTCTTGGTTGAGTCGGAATTTTTATAAGGTTTTGTACTGATTGACATAAAAAAATTTTCAACAAATATAGAATTAAATTTTTAATAGCTAAAAGAGTGTATTTCGGCGAATAATTGATGTTTTTTGTCGTTTATATCACCAAAATTAGGTATTTTTCAAAATACTAACTATTTGGTATTGTGGTTATTAAAAAAATGTTTTAAATTTATAATCTGATAATCTCGTTAAAATGTTCTAAACATTAGTGGCAGAAAAAAAAGAATTAACAGACACGGTTAATTGTAATAATTTTCAATCGAGCTTTTGCAGTTGTTACCCAATTGCATAAAAAGTGTCACAAACGTTCTTTGGGTTAAATTTGTTTTTGGAAATTTTAGTTTTTTGTTATATTACTTTAGTGGTATTTGGTGATATAACTTAGAGATTCTAATCTCGGTTTTTTTTGGCCAATATAATTTTGGTGGAACATTAAAAACTTTATTCATTGATTGAAAATGCCGAAAACGATATTATTAGAAAAAACATCTCTTCGGAGATGTTTTTTTTTGGAATCAAATTAGATTTTATGATAGGTTTCAAAGGTGAAAGGCAATTGGTGTTTTTCATCTTTTTCGTGAAATTCAGATTCGATCAGTCGCCATTTCTGAAAATCAATTTCAGGGAAAAAAGTATCAGCGTCAAAAGTTCCGTGAACTCGGGTTAGTTCGATGCAATCGGCATGATCGATAGATTGTTTGTAAATTTCACCTCCTCCAATGATGAATATTGTTTCGTTTTTTGGACAAGTAGTAATTGCTTTTTCTAATGAATTTACTACGATACAGCCCTCCGGAACATTATAATCCTTACTTCGAGTAATAATCACATGGGTACGGTTGGGTAGCGGTTTGGGAAAACTTTCGAAGGTTTTTCGGCCCATAATGATAAAATGCCCTGTAGTTAACGTTTTGAACCTTTTGAAGTCATCCGGCAAATGCCATAACAAATCATTGTCTTTTCCTAATTCGTTGTTTTCACCTGCTGCGGCAATTAATGTAATCATTGGTTGTTTTTGTCTAAATCTTTTTGCAGTTGCTCTATTTTGCGTTCTTGTTTGGCAATCAATTTGTCGATTTGCTCTCGTTCCCATTTTTTATTCATAAAACTATCGGTGATAAATACTCGGATAAAGTGTAGAACAAACAAAAAAGCCCAAATGGTTATAGCCCAAAGTGCCCAATGGGTTTCCGGCATGACATTCAGAAATTTATTGGCAATTAGAAAAAAAATACTGCCCAATACAAAAAGAACAAAGTGGAAGTACAAATGTTTTTTTTGCTTCAAACGCAAACGGGCATATTCATACAATTCGTGTTGGTTGGTGTCCATAGGTTAATTTTATGGATTTAAAGATAATAAAAACTTTACTTTTTTTTCTTAATAGTTAGAAAACTATGAATTATTAAAAATATACTCAAAATGATGTATAATAGTAAAGAGAGTATTGTAATGAATTCAATTGATGCTCTATCTGGATTTAATATAGCGATGATGCTTTGATTTAAAGACAATAGAGAAATGGAGATGTAAAAATGCCTTTTTGCAGCGATAGAAAAGTTGAGATTCACTTTCCAGATATACAAGAGATAAAATACACCCCAAAACAGAAATAACCCTGCAAAGAGGCTTGTGTAGTTTGTTCCGTTACAATTGTTGAGATCAAAAAAAGTATCGCAAATGTTAGGAAAAAAAACAGAAGCATAAACAAGTACTGCTAGTCCAATTAATAAAAATGAATGGGTAAATTGTTTTAACATTAGTTGGTTTAAATTGTATGTTTTACCGTTATAGGAAGGTTTAGTCAGACTTTTCTTTTTTTACCTTCATGTTCGCCCGAAATCCAATTCTCATGATTTGATAATATTCGGGCTGCTTCTTTAGTCAATCGGTAGTCTAGTTAAGAAGAATTTTATCAATCTTTTTTTGTGCTAACTTAGTTTAGGTTAACGGCAATTGGTACTGAGAAATGGGCACGTACATTTTGACCGAATTGTTGTCCCGGAATCCAGTCTTCATAATTTGAAACCACTCGTATCGCCTCTTCGTCTAAGCCATAACCCAGGCCTCTGATTACTTTTACTTCAGTGATTTTTCCATCTTTTTCCACAATAAATTCCAAGATAATTCTTCCTTTTACTTTGTTTTGAATGGCTTCTCTGGTAAAGTTGAAGTTTTTTGAAATGTGTTGTGTGAAATCCTGTAATCCCTTTTTGGGACTTGGTTGGGTTTCGTATTTATTGTAGGTTGTCGTTTCTCCATCCTTTAGTTTGATTTCCCCATTGACGAAATAACCCGTCTCATTGTAATTGATTGTGTTGGTTGTTCCGGTTTCTTTGTCAAATGTTATCCATTGGTTGACTTTGTTTCCTTCTTTTAACTGACCTTTAATGGTTTTGTGTTCGTTATTGTAACTGTAATATCCGTTTCCGTTGGCAACTGTCTGAATGCCGTTTTCATCCCAGAACTCCAAGGTTTTGGATCTGAACTGAGGAATGTTAGAATCGTAATCAATGGCGATTGTTTCTTCTTTGTTCCCGTTCGGGTAATATTTGTACAGTGTTGCTTTCCTTCCTTTATGCGTGGCTAATAATTCCGTTTCTTTGATGCCGGTTTCGTAATACTCGATAGTCCTACTTTGAATTGAATCGTTTAGGCCATAAGGTGTGTACAAATGTTTTGGATTCCCGTTTTCATAAAAACGTTTAATAATTCCAATACTGCCCTGATGGTCTTCTTTGTAAGCGATTGTTTTTTCTTCTTCTAATTTGCCTGATTTATAGCAGGTTAATACCTGGTATTCTTTTTGGTCCAATCGATAATCTTTGATGATTCGGTAAAAATGATGGCCGGTTTCTTTGGTTTCTCGTTTAAGTGAATCTAGGTATATTTTTTTATCTTTTTTACCTTGTGCCAACAGAATATTGTTAAGTAACAAGAGGATGTAAAGTGTTTTTCTCATTTTTAAATTATTGTGCGGTAAGACGTAAGGGAAGATGATATCGTGTTCGAATGTTTTTTCCTCGGATTTTTCCTGGACTCCAAGATTTATATTCTTTTACAATTCGTATGGATTCTTCATCCAATCCATATCCTAGGCTTTTGATTACGACTATGTTGTTGATGCTTCCGTCGGTTTCTATGATGAACTCCAAAATTACCTTGCCGCTAATGTTGTTTTTTAGCGCTTCTTTGCTGTAAACGAAAAACATTGCGATGAATTGACTAAAGTCAGAATAGCCTCTTGCTGGCATTGCTGCTATTTCTTGTTCTTCATACGTTATGACCGTTCCGTCAAGTTCGATTCTTTTGCCTTTGATGAATTTACCGTTTTTGAATTTTTCTATTATTTTCTCACCGGTTGCTTTATTTTGTTCAATCCATTCGCCGTCTTTTAAACTGTCTTTTACTGCGCCGTTTATTTTGAAGAAATCGGTTTCGATTTGATAATTACCGTTGCCGTCTTTTACTGTATGATTGTTGTTCTTGTCCCAAGCTTGGATAATTTTATTGTTTAGGCCTGCATTGGGTATGCTGAAATTGTTCTTTTCAATAGATAGCTTGTTGCCGTTTGTGTAATAATTGGTTTCTGTGGTAATCTTCGTTTTTTTATTAGATTCAATTTCTTGATAGAGCTGACCTCCTTCGTACCAATTGGTAGTATAGTCGATGCCGGTTTCGCTATCTGAAATTTGCTGTTCTTGTTTCTTGATGCCGTTTTCGGAATAGGTAGTTAGAATGCCTGTTTTTGAATTCAGATTGGTTTTGTCTTTTAAGGTGTATTCTTTGCGGAGTTGCCCCGATTTGTAATATTCAAAAACTTTGTAATTGTCTTTTTCTGACGAATACTCTTTGATGATTCGGGTGTAAAAATGGTTTCCTTCAGTTGTGTTCTTCTCGATAGAATCTAAATAAATTGTTTTATCCGTATTATTTTGAGCCCATAATAAATTAGTAGCCACAAAAAAAGCTACCAAAAGAACGTTTTTCATTGTTGTTTGGTTAATCTATCAGATGAATTAAATAGCCACTTGGCCTTTGATATGCGGGTGTGGATCGTAATCTACTAAAGTGAAATCGTCAAATGTGAAGTCAAAGATGTTTTTAACTTCAGGGTTTAGAATCATCTTCGGAAGTGGTCTTGGATCACGGGAAAGTTGGAGTCCCAATTGCTCGATGTGGTTGTTGTAAATATGTGCATCTCCAAAAGTATGGATGAATTCTCCGGGTTGTAAATCGCATACTTGAGCTACCATTAGTGTGAATAGAGCGTAAGAAGCAATGTTAAATGGTACTCCTAAGAAGATATCGGCGCTTCTCTGGTACAATTGACACGAAAGCTTACCGTCGGCTACATAAAACTGAAAAAAGGCATGACAAGGAGGTAATGCGGCTTTTCCGTTGGCTACATTTTCTGCGAACGATTTGGAAGTATCAGGGAGTACTGAAGGATTCCATGCGGAAACTAGCATTCTGCGGCTGTTCGGGTTAGTTTTCAGTGTTTCGATAAGTTCCTTGATTTGATCTATTTCTTCACTGTTCCAGTTGCGCCATTGGTGTCCGTAAACCGGGCCTAAATCTCCGTTATCATCGGCCCATTCGTCCCAAATGCGCACCCCGTTTTCTTTTAAATAAGCAATGTTGGTTTCTCCTTTTAAGAACCAAAGTAATTCATGAATGATGGATTTTAGATGTAGTTTTTTAGTGGTAACCATTGGGAAACCTTCGCTTAAGTCAAAACGCATTTGGTAACCGAATACACTTTTAGTGCCGGTGCCTGTTCTGTCTCCTTTTTGATTTCCGCTTTCTAAAACGTGCTTTACTAAATCTAAATACTGTTTCATTTTACTTCCTTTACTCTATGAGTCTATGCTTGACGCATCATTCTTTTTATGATTCTCTTTTCGAAATTTCGTCTCGGATACTGGCTGCTTTTTCATAATCTTCTTCCTGAACGGCCTGTTCTAACATATCGTGTAATTCGGAAAGGCTAAATTTGGAATAGGTGCTTTTGGTATTGCTACTTTCTTCCAAGCCGAAGGTTTCAGGGGTAGAAAGAATATCGTCTAAGTTTTCTTCCGGGTTTTCTGTTTCGGGATTTACTTTTAGATAGATACCTGCTTTATCCAGTATGTTTTTATAGGTAAAAATAGGTGCGTTAAAGCGTAAGGCCAATGCGATGGCATCGGAGGTTCTTGCGTCAATGATTTCTTCTATTTTATCTCGTTCACAAATCATACTTGAATAGAAAACACCATCTACCAATTTGTGGATAATAACTTGTTTGATGACAATGTCAAAACGTTCTGCAAAGTTCTTGAATAAATCGTGGGTTAATGGGCGTGGCGGTTTGATTTCCTTCTCTAGTGCGATTGCGATAGATTGTGCTTCAAAAGCCCCAATTACAATTGGTAATTTTCGATCCCCATCAACTTCATTTAAAATTAATGCATAGGCCCCGTTCTGGGTTTGACTGTAGGATATTCCTTTTATAGATAGCTTTACTAAACTCATTTTATGGCTGTGAATATATCATTGCAAAGTAACAAAAAACTTTGGGTTGTAGAAACAAAAAAGAGCCACAAATTGTGACTCTTTTGAACTGCTTCAGAAAAGCATTATGAATTTTGTGCCTTGAAGGCTTTTAATTTTTCAATTAATTTAGGTAAAACATCAAATGCGTCACCTACAACACCATAGTCCGCTACTTTGAAGAAAGGCGCTTCCGGGTCAGAGTTGATGGCTACTTTAACTTTTGAAGAGTTGATACCTGCAATGTGTTGGATTGCACCTGAAATACCTACAGCAATATATAAATTCGTTGCTACCGGTTTTCCAGTTTGTCCTACGTGCTCACTGTGAGGTCTCCAACCTAGATCAGATACTGGTTTAGAGCAAGCTGTTGCTGCACCTAATACAGAAGCTAATTCTTCAATCATACCCCAGTTTTCAGGACCTTTTAATCCACGACCACCTGATACTACTACATCTGCATCGGCGATGGTTACTTTACCAGAACCTTTTTCAACGGATTGAACTTGTACACCAAAATCGGCATCAGAAATAGATGGGGCAAAATCTTCAGCTGCAGCAGCTCCAGAAGCTTCTACTAAGCCAAAGCTGTTTTTACCGATAGCTAAAACTTTAACATCGGTAGCAATTTCAGTAATATTGAATGCTTTGTTAGAGAATGCATTTCTTTTCACTTGGAAAGGAGAAATGCTTATAGGTAAAGCCACTACGTTTGAAGCATATCCAGCGTTCAAGCTAACAGCTACAAGTGGAGCAACGTATAAACTATCTGTAGTAGAAGATAAGATAACGATTTTAGCGCTTTCTTTTTCTGCTGCTTGTTTGATAGTGTCAGCGTAAGCTTTAGCTGTAAAGTTGGCTAATTTATCGTTGGTTACTTTTAATACTTTATCTACACCGTATTTTCCTAATTCGGAAACATCACCAGTATTAATGGTTAATGCGGTTACGGTTGTGCCAGTTGATTCGGCGATTTTCTTTGCGTATGAAGCTAATTCAAAAGCTACTTTCTTGAATTTTCCTTCTGCTGATTCTGCGTATATTAATATAGACATGATTTCTTAAATTTTTAATGTTAAAAAGTTTAAAGTGTAAAGTTCCTTTTTGAGGGAACAGTTGCTTCAAACTAGATCACTTTAGCTTCGTTGTGTAATAAGTTGATTAATTCGTCTAAATTATCAGGGCTTACTAATTTCACTGCCGATTTAGGAGCTGGTTTTTCAAATTTCACTGCTTTTGTAGCTACATCAGCACCAACTGGTTCAAGCACTTGTAATGCTTTAGTTCTAGCGGTCATGATACCGCGCATGTTCGGGATACGTAAGTCTTTCTCTTCCACTAAACCTTTTTGACCACCTACGATCAATGGTAAAGTTGTTGTAACGGTTTCTTTTCCTCCGTCGATTTCTCTAACCGCAGTAGCATTGTTGCCTTCTACTTTTAAATCGATACAAGAGTTTACGAAGTTTGAACCTAAAATTCCGGCGATCATACCTGGAACCATACCTCCGTTGTAATCTAAAGATTCTCTACCTGCGATTACTAAATCGTATCCACCAGCTTTAATTACTTCTGCTAATTGCTTCGCTACGAATAAACCGTCAGTTGGATTCGCGTTAACACGGATAGCTTCGTTTGCACCGATAGCCAATGCTTTTCTTAATGTTGGTTCAGTGTCCGGACCTCCAACGTTTACAACGGTCACGTTAGCGCCTTGTTGTTCTTGGAACCAGATAGCTCTTGTCAAACCAAATTCATCATTTGGATTAATTACATATTGTACACCGTTAGTGTCAAATTCTGAATCACCATTGGTAAAGTTAATTTTTGAAGTAGTATCAGGCACGTGGCTGATGCAAACTAATATTTTCATCGTTTAATAAATTGGTTTTTACAAAATTGAAGCACAAATTTAAGCAAAAAAACGGAATAATACTATGCGTGCATAATATTTTTTTAAAAACTATTTCGTTTTCGTTTCTTTTTTTGATGTTCTACTTTTTTCTGGCTGTATCAAAGGTCTTGTTTTTGTTTGTAAGTGGGCTTTTTGGTTTTATGTGATTGATAGTCAGTGGGAAAGATAGATTTATGCTAAGTAGGTTAGGAATGTAGTAATAGTTTTATTTAGGTTGGTTCCTGTTTGTCTACTTTTTTACTACGGTTAAATAATACTCATATACGCCATATACACGCCATATATACGCCATATATACGCCATATATACGCTATATATACGCTATATATACGCTATATATACGCTATATATGGGTTTTGTTTTTTAGGTGATTAAGGTTTAAAGTTGAATACTTGAGAATTTTGAGTTTAGTTGCGAAATTTCGGGATTCGATTTTTTCAATAATCGCTTCGCCTGTTTGTGATTTGTAATCATAAGATTTGAGAGCCAAACAGTTCAGTCGTTTTGTTTAGTATCGAAAAATACGACGGTAGCTCTTCCTATGTCATATTTTGTGAAGCCAGCAAGTAGTATTTCGGTGGTGTCTGTAACTTCCTGATTAGGTTCTATTTTTATGATGCCTTCATAGATGTCTGAATAGGTAATTCGGTAAAATTTCCCCTATCTTTTGTCGTGATTTCTGGAGGTAAGATTCCAATGTTTGCTTTAAATTTTTTGTTGTTTCGGTGATAGATAATGTAATTCTACTTTTTATCTGCGGTTTGTGAAATGTATTTGCCAATAGTCATTTTTTGTTTTCTTGACTTTTGTTCTTTAGCTCTTTGTATTTCTGATTTTGTGTATGTTTTCAAAATCCTTGTTTATGTTGTGCGATTGTATTGCTTAAATTATTATAAATACTATGAATGCCAGGAATGGAAAACAGATAAGGGAAATTGATATTTTCATTGGTATGCGCTTTACTGTAAAATTGAAGTATCTCCTGTAATAGGGAGTGGTGATAATGTGGAAAATAGAACAGTCTGAGCGGTTTGAGAGTATAACGGCCTAAAAATCTAATAATCTCACCTTCTAACTCATTTTAATTTTTTATTTTTGCGGTTCAATTTTACAGAGATACATATATTATATGAGAACTATACAATTTAGAGAAGCAGTTTGCGAAGCGATGAGCGAAGAGATGCGTCGTGACGAATCGGTATATTTAATGGGTGAAGAAGTAGCAGAGTACAATGGAGCATATAAGGCTTCTAAAGGAATGCTGGATGAATTTGGACCAAAAAGAGTTATCGATACGCCGATTGCAGAATTAGGTTTCGCTGGTATTGCAGTGGGTTCAGCAATGAACGGTTGTCGTCCAATCGTTGAATTCATGACTTTCAACTTCTCATTGGTTGGAATCGATCAGATTATCAATAACGCGGCAAAAATGCGTCAGATGTCGGCTGGACAATTTCCAATGCCGATGGTATTCCGTGGTCCTACAGCTTCTGCGGGACAATTAGGAGCTACACACTCACAAGCTTTTGAGAACTGGTTTGCCAATACACCGGGATTGAAAGTAGTTGTTCCTTCTACACCTTATGATGCCAAAGGTTTATTGAAAGCAGCTATCCGTGATAATGACCCGGTTATCTTCATGGAATCAGAGCAAATGTATGGTGATAAAGGAGAAGTGCCTGATGGAGAATATATCATTCCTCTTGGAGTGGCTGATATCAAGAGAGAAGGAAAAGATGTAACTATCGTTTCTTTCGGTAAAATCATCAAAGAAGCTTTTGTTGCTGCAGATGAATTGGAAAAAGAAGGTATTTCTTGTGAGATTATTGACTTGCGTACAGTGCGTCCGATGGATTATGATTGTATCATCAACTCAGTAAAGAAAACCAATCGTTTGGTAGTATTGGAAGAGGCGTGGCCATTTGCTTCAGTAGCTTCTGAAATTACCTATATGGTTCAGGAAAGAGCGTTCGATTATTTGGATGCTCCGGTTCAGCGTATTACAACAGCAGATGCTCCGGCACCTTATTCACCAACATTGTTGAAAGAATGGTTGCCAAATGCGGAAGATGTTGTAAAAGCTGTTAAAAAAGTAATGTATAAATAAGATTATAAGATTGTTGGACAGTTGGATGATTGGATTCCTTGGGAATAGAAATCTAAAAATCGAAGCGTCGGAAAATCCAATACTCTAAAAAATAACTATATTTGGAACTCTGTCGTTTGGACAGAGTTTTTTTATTATGAAGAAAATTTTTGCCCTCTTATACCTACTATTTTCGGTTTCATTATTGGCTCAGACCAAGGTGAGTGGTGTTATTTATGATGACACCAATTTAACCGTACCTTATGCGAATGTGTGTTTTAAAGGAACGCGTGAATGTGTTACTTCGGATGAAAACGGACGTTTTTATATTCAGTCGGAAAACAACCATAGCGTTTTGGTGGTTTCCTATGTTGGATTTCAAACTACCGAAATAAAATTGGATAAACCGGTTAGTTACGGACTTAAAGTCGTTTTTAAAGGATCGAACCAATTGGAAGAAGTGAAGGTTTATGCCGGAAAAACATCTAAAAAGAACAATCCGGCCTTGGATATTCTCCGAAAAATATGGGAGAAGAAGCGTTCCAATGGTTTGTATAAGTTCAATCAATACGCCATGAAGAAGTACGAAAAAGTAGAATTTGATATGAATTCTATTGATTCGGCTTTTATGAAAAATAGAGTGTTTAAAGGATTGGAGTTTATCTTCAAACAGGTGGATACTTCAAAGATTACCGGGAAAACCTATTTGCCCATTTTCATCAATGAATCATTGTACGATGTGTATGGTGATAATCCTAAAGGGAAGAGAAAAGAGGTATTGGTAGGGAATAAAAACTCTGGACTTGGTGAAGGAGCTGGTGTAGAAACTTTTATCAAGGATTTGTATTCTGATTATGATATTTACAATAACTACCTGAACTTTTTCGATAAGAACTTTGTGAGTCCGTTGTCTAAAACCGGAATCAATACCTACAATTATGTGCTAACCGATAGTACGATGATTGATAACAAATGGTGTTACAACATTGTGTTCTATCCGCGTCGTAAAAATGAATTGACATTCAAGGGAGACTTTTGGGTGAACGATACCACTTTTGCGATTAAGAAAATCAATTTAGCGGCCTCAAAAAGTGCGAACATCAACTGGGTGAAAGATATTTATATTGAGCAGGAATTTGATGTATTGAATGATTCTGTTTTTCTATTGAAGAGAGATTACATGATGTCTGATTTTTCTTTGAGTAAGAAAGAAACTTCGAAAGGGGTGTATGGAAAGCGAACGACTATTTACAGCGATCATAAATTCAACGAAGAAAAACCAGATAAGTTTTATAAAGAAAGTGTCAATGATTTCGATCCTAAGGCATTCAAGCGGGACGAAGCTTTCTGGGAAGAGAACCGAATGGAAAACCTGAGTAAGGATGAGTTGGGTGTGTATAAAATGTTGGATACCCTCAAAACGGTCAAGAAATTCAAGCAGATGTATAACCTGACGACGATTTTGGCCAGTGGTTATATTCAAAAAGGAAACTTTGATTTAGGGCCTATTTATTCCATTTTTGGAAATAATGATGTGGAAGGGCAACGTCTCCGTTTTGGGGCGCGAACTTACTTTGGTGCCAATGATTTGTGGAGAATAGAAGGTTATACGGCGTATGGTTTTAAAGACGATAAGTTCAAATACGGAATTTCCGGTAAGTGGATGGTGAATAAAAAGAATCGTTTGATACTTGCTGTAGGTAACCGAAGAGATGTGGAGCAGATTGGAGTGAGTCTGACGACTTCGAATGATGTGTTAGGCAGAAGCTTTGCGTCTTCTTCTGTATTTGCCAGTGGGGATAATAGTAAATTGACCAATGTGAATTTGACATCGGTCACTGCTGAAATCGAACCGGTAAAAAGTTTGATTTTCAAAACAGGATTTTCGTATCGTACATTGGAAACCGCTTCGTCTACCTTTAGTCTGGATTATATAAAAGATGGAAATGTTTTTTCTGAAATCAAACAGTCGGAATTTACTTTTGGGTTTGATTATACTCCGAAGCGCAAGACGGTGGGATTTGGTGTGGAGCGATTGGAAGTAGATAATAATTATTCTCGAATTTTTGTGAATTACAGTCAAGGAGTTAAAGGGCTTTTTAACAGCGATTTTAATTATAGTAAACTGCAATTGTACTACCGTCAGCCAATTTATATGGGAGGTATGGGGCGTTTGTTTACTACTTTTGAAACCGGAAAGATATTTGGCAAGGTACCATTGGGCTTAATGGCAGTTGTTCCGGGTAACCAATCGTATTTTGTGATTGACAACACTTATAATTTGATGAACTATTATGAATTTATCACCGATCAATATACTTCATTGCATTTGGAGCATCATTTTAACGGAAGAATCTTTTCTAGAATCCCTTTCATGAAGAAATTGAATTGGAGAGAAATTGTTGGAGTTAAAGCGGTATACGGAAGTGTGTCGGATGAAAACAAAGCAATCAATGCTTCAGGAATTACGTATTTAGCGCCAACAAAAGGGTATTGGGAATACCATGCCGGTGTTGCGAATATTTTCAAAGTATTCCGAATTGACTTTGCATGGAGAGGAAATTATTTGGAATTGCCTGACGCCAAGAAATTCACAGTTAAAGGAGGTTTCGGATTCTATTTCTAATTCATTCATGCAGGAAGCATTTCAGTATTTAGCAAAAAAAGACACTATATTTCGGCAAATCATCACTACCTATGGTTTGCCGGAAATTATTCCGTCCAGACCGGAAGGATTTGAAACGTTGGTGCTGCTTATATTGGAACAACAAGTTTCTATCGATTCGGCCAAAGCGACCTTTTTGCGAATGCGGGAAAAAGTTTTAACTATAGAGCCGTTGGCATTGGTGGATTTGACAGAAGAGGAATTTCGATCTTTTGGCGTAAGTCGTCAGAAAGCAAAATACATCAAATGTTTATCGGAAGCGGTTTTGGAGAAAACCATTGATTTGAGTACGTTATCTTCTAAAACCTCTGATGAGGTGCGTGCTGAATTGATTCAATTAAAAGGAATAGGGAACTGGACCATTGATGTGTACCTGATGTTCTGTCTTAAGAAAGAAGATATATTGCCGTTAGGTGATGTTGCTTTGGTAAATACTATGAAAGAGCTGTTGGATATTCATGATAAAACAGCAATGGATGACTACGCACAACGTTGGTCGCCTTATAAAACGTATGCTTCTTTTTTGCTTTGGCATCACTATTTACAGAAAAGAGGTAGGAAAATTACCTATCAGTATTAAGAAATGATTATTTTTTAAAAAAAACTTTCCTTTACAGTCTTTTTACTTCTAACTTTTTGCGTACTTTTGCACCCTCAAAATAAAAAAGGAGAGTAAAATGACTGCAGATAAAATACAAACTTTCGACGTTTTAGTTGAAATTCCACGTGGAAGCCGTAACAAGTATGAGTACGATTTCGAAATGAAAAGAATGCGTTTCGACCGTATGTTGTTTTCTTCAATGATGTATCCGGCTGATTATGGTTTTATTCCAGAAACTTTAGCATTGGATGGTGATCCATTGGATGTTTTGGTATTGGTAACTAAGCCAACTTTTCCAGGTTGTGTAATTGAGGTGAAGCCAATTGGAGTGTTCCACATGGCAGATGATAAAGGACCGGATGAAAAAGTAATCTGTGTACCGGTTTCTGATCCTATTTGGAACAAATTGAATGATTTGTCAGACATGAATCCACACTTATTGAAAGAGATTGAGCACTTCTTTGAAGTTTACAAAGATTTGGAGAACAAACAAGTTGATGTACAAGGATGGGGTGATGTGAAAGAAGCGCAACAAATCTTAAAAGAGTGTATTGATCGTTTTAATGCCATCGAAAATAAACCAGAAGGTTTATTCAGTATAAGATAGTTTTTTGTTTTTGGTTAGTGAAAAGGCAACATTTTTTTATGGAATGTTGCCTTTTTTATTTGTATTGATTTCCATATATTTACGAATATAAATAACTAACCAAAAACAATTTTATGAATTCAATGATGATTTATGTGCCAATAATTATGGCATTAATTGGGCTAGCTTTTATGGCTGCCAAAAGGGCTTGGGTGCTCAAACAGGATGCCGGCGACGGTAAGATGAAAGAGATTTCAGATTATATTTACGAAGGCGCCCTGGCATTTCTGAAAGCAGAATACCGATTATTGACTTTCTTCGTTATTGGGGCGAGTTTGGTTTTAGCAGGAATAACTTTTGTACCGGGTGTGAAAACACATTTATTAATAGTAGTGGCATTTATTTTTGGTGCCATTTTTTCTGCCCTGGCGGGAAATATGGGGATGAAGATTGCTACCAAGACGAATGTAAGAACAACACAAGCGGCTCGTACTAGTTTGCCACAAGCATTGAAGGTTTCTTTTGGTGGTGGAACGGTAATGGGATTGGGTGTAGCTGGTTTGGCTGTTTTGGGGCTGACTTCGTTTTTTATCTTTTTCTTTCATTTCTTTATGGGTGGTGTTTGGACTTCATCGGAAGACATGACTGTGGTTTTGGAAACATTGGCCGGTTTTTCTCTTGGTGCAGAATCCATTGCTTTATTTGCTCGTGTGGGTGGAGGTATTTATACTAAAGCTGCCGATGTGGGTGCTGACTTGGTTGGTAAGGTAGAAGCGGGAATCCCAGAGGATGATCCTCGTAATCCGGCAACTATTGCGGATAACGTAGGGGATAATGTGGGAGATGTTGCCGGTATGGGTGCCGACCTGTTCGGTTCGTATGTGGCGACAGTACTTGCAGCTATGGTATTGGGGAATTACGTTATTACCGATATGGGTGGTAAAATTGATGATGCGTTCAATGGTATCGGACCTATTTTATTACCAATGGCGATTGCAGGTTTCGGTATTTTGTTTTCTATCATCGGAACGATGTTGGTGAAAATCAACAGTAATGATGCGAAAGAAAAGCAAGTGCAGGGAGCGTTGAATATTGGCAACTGGGTTTCCATTGGTTTGACAGCAGTGTCTTGTTTCTTTTTGGTGCGTTATATGCTTCCGGAAGTAATGACTATGGAGTTCTTCGGTGAAGGCTCACAACAAATTTCATCAATGCGTGTGTTTTACGCTACTATTGTTGGATTGATTGTTGGAGGTGTGATTTCTTCCGTAACTGAATATTATACAGGATTGGGAACAAAACCGGTTATGGCGATTGTTCAAAAGTCGAGTACAGGTGCAGGGACCAACGTGATTGCTGGTTTGGCAACTGGTATGATTTCTACATTCCCTACTGTTTTATTGTTTGCAGCTGCGATTTGGATATCGTATGCTTTGGCAGGATTCTATGGGGTAGCTTTAGCGGCTTCGGCAATGATGGCTACTACAGCGATGCAATTAGCGATTGATGCTTTCGGGCCTATTTCAGATAACGCTGGAGGAATTGCTGAAATGAGTGAATTGCCAAAAGAAGTACGTACTCGTACTGATATTTTGGATTCTGTTGGAAATACGACTGCAGCTACAGGAAAAGGATTTGCGATTGCTTCGGCGGCATTGACATCGTTGGCATTGTTTGCGGCTTATGTTACCTTTACCGGAATTGATGGAATTAACATCTTCAAAGCGCCGGTATTGGCGATGTTGTTTGTGGGTGGTATGATTCCTGTTGTTTTCTCGGCTTTGGCTATGAATTCGGTTGGAAAAGCAGCTATGGACATGGTGTATGAGGTGCGTCGTCAGTTTAAAGAGATTCCTGGAATTATGGAAGGAACGGGCAAACCTGAGTACGGTAAATGTGTGGAAATTTCGACTAAAGCGGCTTTGCGTGAAATGATGTTGCCTGGAATTTTAACGATTGGATTCCCGATTGCTATTGTTTTGCTAGGCTTGTTGGTATATAGCGATAACCATCAGTTGATTGCAGAAATGCTTGGAGGTTATATGGCTGGGGTTACCGTTTCGGGTGTACTTTGGGCGGTATTCCAGAATAATGCAGGAGGTGCTTGGGATAACGCTAAAAAATCGTTTGAGGCTGGCGTGATGATTAATGGAGAAATGACGTATAAAGGTTCTGATGCGCATAAGGCAGCGGTAACTGGAGATACAGTTGGTGATCCGTTCAAAGATACTTCAGGACCATCTATGAATATTTTGATCAAATTGACGTGTTTGATAGGGTTGGTGATTGCGCCGATTTTAGGAAATGGTGCTCATGGATCTACAGTGAAAGGGTCTTGTTGTGCCGCTACAGAAAAATGCGAAGCGAAAACAATGAAATGCGATCCTTCTAAATTAGCTATGATGACCAAAGATGAGTGTGCTAAAATGTGTGATGAAATGGGTTGTAGTGCAGAAGAAAAAGAGGCTTGTATGGCTCATTTTGATGCAGACGGAAAATTCAAAGCGGTAGAAGGATGCAAAATGGCTTGTTGTGCTGATGGTATGATGAAAAAAGAAGTTTCGAAAAAAGTGATCCTAGAAAAGAATGATGACGGAACTGCAACGGCAACTATAACTACTGTTGTGAATGGTAAAGAAGAAGTTACGAAAGTATCCGGAACAGAAGCAGAAGTAAAAGCAAAGATTGATTCGTTAAAAAAGCAGTAACCATTTTTTGTTTTACTACGATACATAAAAAAGCCTCGGGAAACCGGGGCTTTGTTTGTTTGTTGAATTAATAGCGTGTTTGAGACAGGGCGGATACTGCCAAAGTGAAAACCCAAAAGGAATACCCTAGAATTGATAAAAGACAAGTGGTGATAAGGCTTAATAGAAAAGCCTTCCATTTTACTACGTCTTTTGATTTTGGATTTTTGAATAATAGTAGAACGAAAAATAGTAGGTTTGTTATGAGAAAGGCAGGAATTGCATACTTAAAACCTTTAATTATGACAAAGAATGCGCCACAATAAAGGATAAAAATAAACTGTACTATACTCCATAATGTAATTTTGGTGATTGTATGTTTGATTTTTGAAATCCAGTAGGCGGCATAACTGAAATAGATCAATCCGCCTATAAATGAATAATCATGTTTCCCCTTTTCTGATAGGTAATCATAGATGATAATAGGTAAAAGTACCACTAAGCACAATACTACTAAGTGCAGTGCCAATTTATAGGTTTGTTTCATGTAATTGCCTTTAGGAAGGCAGGTGTTGTGTTAGAATAACCCGTTGATTTCAGCGTCAATTTTATTAATAATCATTCCTAAATCTTCAGGATTGTTTACGAAGTCAATATTGTCTACGTCAATGATTAAAAGTTTTCCTTTGGTATAACTTTGTATCCACGCTTCATAACGCTCGTTTAGGCGGCTTAAATAGTCAATAGAGATGGTGTTCTCGTAATCGCGGCCACGCATATGGATTTGTTTTACCAAATTCGGTATAGAACTTCTCAAGTAAATTAATAAATCAGGAGCTTCTACCATAGTTTCCATTAGTTCGAACAATGATTTGTAGTTTTCAAAATCTCTGTTGGTCATCAATCCCATAGCGTGAAGATTCGGAGCAAAGATGTGAGAATCTTCATAGATGGTTCTGTCTTGGATGATTTTTTTTCCGCTTTGACGGATTTGTAAAATCTGACGGAATCGACTGTTGAGGAAATAGATTTGAAGATTGAAACTCCAACGTTCCATGGAGTGGTAAAAATCGTCAAGGTATGGGTTGTCAACTACATCTTCGAAATGTGGTTCCCATTTAAAATGTTTCGCTAAAAGTCGTGTTAACGTAGTTTTTCCTGCGCCGATATTTCCTGCAACTGCTATATGCATTATGGTAAATTGATTTTATAATTGGTGATTCCTTCGGAGGTAAAAATAGCTAAATTTTGGTTTTTATAGTAGAAACTTTTAAAGGAATTTTCAACTTCTTTCACAGGAATTGATTTGCTTTGCTTTACGTCGAAAAAGTACAATTTTTCCTGCAATTTATAGAGAATCAAGGTGTCGTTGCAAATGAAGACTTGGTCGTATTGAGGTAGGTTACTTATGAATTCTTTCTTTCCGAAGATGTCGGATCTAAAGAATTTTTTTTCTTCATCAATCCAATAGAAATAATTAAAATCTGTGGAATAGCTCAGGATGTTTTTGGAGAAGTTGTTGCCAATTAGCTGAGTTGTGTTTTTGATATAGTTGTATAAGTTGAGTTGAAGGGTGTTCATGTCAAAAACCCAATAATTGTTTTGAGAAGCTATTCCGGCGGCGGTAGCTGTTAGTCCTGAAGGAAGTTCGGACAGATTGTTTTTTTGGACTTCATTTAGCTGATTGTCTAGTGCAACTATAGTATTGAAATCTTGGTAGAAAAGCACTATGCGCAATGGATTTTGAAAATCTACCCGTGTGATTTTTCCAAGAGATACATTTTTGTATTGTAAGAAGCTGTCCTTGTTTTTTTTAAAAAGCACATTGTCTTTTGTGAAGTATTGTGCGCTATAAGAGTCTTCACCCCAATAGTTGTCAGCTTGAATGAATTGCGTTCCCATTTTAGAAGCGACAGGATTAGTGTATTGAGAAAAACCAAATACAGTGTACAATGTAAATAGTAAAAGCAACATCTTTTTCATATCCGCTAATTTACGATTTAATTTATCTAAAATAAAAAATCCCGACGAATCGGGATTTTTATAGGTATTTGGATTCAGAATTAGATTCCGAAAGCTGCTTTAATTTTGTCAACAAAGTCTAATTTTTCCCAAGTAAACAATTCTACTTGTACTTCTTTTTTCTCACCAGAAGGAGAAACAAAGTTTTTAGTTACGACTTCATTTTTACGACCCATGTGTCCGTAAGCGGCAGTTTCGCTATAGATAGGTGTTCTTAATTTCAAACGTTGTTCGATAGCGTAAGGTCTTAAATCGAATAATTCATTTACTTTTTCAGAGATTTGAACATCGGTTAAGCCGTTTTTCGCTGTTCCGTAAGTGTTTACATAAACGTTACAAGGTTTAGCTACTCCAATTGCATAAGATACTTGTACTAATACTTCGTCAGCTACACCTGCGGCAACTAAGTTTTTAGCGATGTGACGTGTAGCGTATGCGGCAGAACGGTCAACTTTAGAAGGGTCTTTTCCAGAAAAAGCACCACCACCGTGAGCACCTTTTCCACCATATGTATCTACGATGATTTTTCTTCCGGTTAAGCCAGTATCTCCGTGAGGTCCTCCGATTACGAATTTACCAGTTGGGTTGATGTGGTATTCGATTTTATCATTGAATAAATGCGCGTACTGAGGGTATTTAGTAATGATTCTAGGAATTAAAATATCGATGATGTCTTTTTTGATTTTAGCCAACATTTCAGTTTCTTCAGCGAAATCATCGTGTTGAGTAGAGATTACGATTGCGTCAATTCTAACCGGTTTGTTGTTGTCGTCGTATTCTAAAGTTACTTGAGATTTAGCGTCTGGGCGTAAATACGTGATAGCAGAATTTTCTCTTCTTAAGTCGGCTAACTCTTGTAATAGTTTGTGAGACAAGTCTAAAGCCAATGGCATATAGTCTTGTGTTTCATTTGTAGCGTATCCGAACATGATACCTTGGTCACCAGCACCTTGAGCGTTTGCTTTGGTTTCAAAATCAGTTACAGCGGTGATACGGTCAACACCACGATTGATATCGTCTGATTGCTCATGAATGGCAGACAATACGCCACAAGAATTGGCTTCGAACATATATTCGCTTTTGGTATAACCAATTTTTTTGATTACTTCACGTGCAATGCTTTGTACGTCCAAATACGTTTTTGATTTTACCTCTCCGGCAAGAATCACTTGTCCTGTAGTTACTAAAGTTTCGCAAGCCACTTTTGACTCTGGGTCAAAAGCTAGGAAGTTATCGATTAGAGCGTCGCTAATTTGGTCAGCCACTTTGTCTGGATGCCCTTCGCTCACTGATTCTGACGTAAATAAATAAGCCATAAAATTTAATTTTAAATTTATTAAGTGAGGAAATAATTGCAGGGATTGCCTAAAGAGTAGTAGTTACTGCTTTAGCATTTTTTTAATGAGGTCGCAATCAGTTCAAATTTTTCCTCTCGATTTTCGAGTGCAAATGTAAGAAAGGATTTTGAATTGTAAATTAATATTAACGTAATTTTTTATAACTCACTGAAATTTAACCGCGTGAATTACTGTTTCATAGGATTTTAATTTTGTTTAAACAGAATTGTTTGGAATGAAAATCTATTTAAATGAATTTAAATAACAAAAAACAGAAAAATAATCTACAAATGTTTTTTAAAAAGAAAATATTTCTAATTTTGCCTTGTTGAAATAAAACACCAATGAAAGAATTTAGAACAATGATGGCATTCATGATGATGTGGAGGAATTCCGCAGAGGATGCTATGGTATAAATTCGATTACAAACTATACTCACCTCTGCATAAGCAGAGGTTTTTTTTTACTAAATCTAAACAACACAACAATGCAACTGGAAACATTATTGGCTAACATTACACAACACTGTGGTGCCATAGACGCTTATGGAGCAACACATCTCCCAATTTACAATACGGCTACTTTTGATTTGAAGCGTCAATTGGGTGGTGACAAAATGTACGATTATTCAAGAACTGATAATCCTACTAGAAATGCGCTGGAAGAGATATTTACCCAAGCCGAGAATGGTGCAGGTGGGGTGTGTACGAATACCGGTATTGCGGCTATTTCTTTATTGTTTGAGACAGTTTTGAAGTCAGGTGATTCGGTTTTAGTGGAGAAAGATTGCTATGGTGGGACGTATCGTTTATTAAATGTGCTTTTTGAAAAGAATAATATCAAAACGTTTTATGCCGATTTCACGGATGAAAATGAAGTAGAGGAAATCTTAGCTCAATATGCAATACGATTGGTGTTGTGTGAATCGCCAACCAATCCTGGATTGAAGATTGTTGATCTACAGTGTATTGCTGCATTGGCAAAAAAATATGAATCCTTGTTTGCTGTTGATAATAGTATGGCAACCTTTGCTTCACAACGTCCGTTGGATTTGGGGGCAGATTTTTCTTTGTTTTCGGCAACCAAGTTTATATCCGGTCACGGCAGTGTTGTGGCGGGAGCTATCATTGCTAAATCTCCTCATTGGGTTGAAAAATTACAGTATTTCTCCAATGCACAGGGAAGAGCACAAAGTCCGTTTGATGTTTTCCTAGTATCGTTGGGTCTGCCAACATTGGTGTACAGAATGAAAACACAGGAACAAAGTGCTTTGCGTTTGGCCGACTACTTATTGAAAATTCCAGAAGTAATTGATGTGAAATTTCCCGGATTACCCTCGCATCCACAGTATGCGTTGGTAAAAAAGCAGATGAAAATTGTGCCTTCCGTTTTGACAGTACAATTGGAAAGCGAAGAGTTAGCGGAAGCTGTGATTAAAAACACCAAGTTGTTTGGTGAAAAAGTGTCTTTCGGTACAGCCGATTCTCGATTGGAGATTCCGGCAAGAATGAGTCATGCTACTTATTCGGAAGAAGATTTGAAAAAAATTGGATTAACGAAAGCAACTGTGCGAATATCTGTTGGTTTGGAAGATACAGAAGATTTAATTCAGGATTTGCAACAAGCTATCGCGTCAGTGGTTTTAAAATGTGTGGAATAATGAGCGAGTATTTATGTCATATTCCTTGTGGAGAGTCGGTGCCTTTTGATAATCCGCATGCAGTTTCTGTGAGTTTGCCAGCACTTGATGATGTGATTGGCTATGAAGAAGGCGAGTTACGCGTAGTATCTAAAATGAAGTCTGGATATCCACGTTTTTTCAGGAATCAACAAGTACAGCTGCTGTTGGATTATGTAGTGCAACGTTTCGAAGTGTCTTGCGATTTGGTTGTGCTTCCGATTACTTCTATGAAAGCCTATTCCATACTGTCGTATCTTATAGAAGATAGCTTGGATTATATTGAACTAGAAGGGAATGTCTTCGTGTTGTTGCATCAAGGGGATAGTCGAATTCAATCAATTAAAGATTATATCCGAAATGCCGGATTGATTATCAGCTCGCGTCAGGCAGAATCTACTTTAGTAACATTGGGTGTTTTACAACAGTCTTTTTTTGAGGAAACTTTGAATTTTGATACTGCATATACTACTATTCATTCGGTTTTATCTGATGCTTATGCATGCAAAACTGAGAATGTAGTACTAACCAATTCCGGAGCCAATGCTTTTTTTGCCGTATGTGAGGCTTTGAGTGTTGCTGGAAGAACTTTAGGGAAAGATACTATTGTTCAATTGGGTTGGTTGTATGTAGACACGATGGAAGTAATTGAAAAGCGAAGTGGATCAACTTATTTGCAGGTAAATGTACATGATTTGAACCAGTTGGAAGGTTGGCTTAAAGAAAATCATGGTAGCGTTTCGGTAGTGATTACGGAAGTGGTTTCCAATCCAAAAATTCAATGTGTTGATATTGTTGGGTTGTATGCTCTTTGCCAAAAATACCAGGTCAAACTAGTTTTGGATCCGACATTGATTACGCCTTTCAATGCCTCGATTTTAAAGTATTGTGATGTAGCTGTGGAAAGTTTGTCGAAGTTCGCTTGTGGTCATGCAGATGTTTTAATGGGTGCGATTGTGGTTTCGGAACAATCTGGAATAGGTATTGACTTTTTCGAGAAATTTTTAATTCAGCCGTTTCAAGGAGAAATAGAGCGTTTGGGATTTGAAATTACGGGCTATAAAAAAAGAGTAAAGCAGTCTTCAGAAAATACCAAACAACTGATTGCTTTGTTGCAGCAAAAGAAAGCAATAAAAAAAGTATGGAGTGTTCTGGAAGAAAATTCATTGGAGTATTATACTCGTATTGCTACTTCGGAAACGATCCCGGGATTAGTTACTGTTGAGTTGGAAGAGAATATAGCGGACTACTATGATAAGCTACAAGTGGCGAAAGGCCCAAGTTTGGGTACTGAATTTACCTTGGTGATGCCTTATGTGTATTTGGCGCATTATGATTTGACTCAGTCGGAAGAAGGAGTAGCGTTACTTCGAGAAAAAGGAATGAGTCCTGATATTTTGAGGATTTCTGTAGGGAATGAATCTATTGCGTCAATTGTTAAGGTTTTTAATGAAGTGTTTCCGGATTGATAAAAGCATTGTATAGTGTTGTTTTTGTAAAAAATCATTCGGCAATAGTGAAAGTGTTTAGAATTTAAATCTAAATAAGGTTTAATTTTAAATAAAATACAGAAAAATATTCTTTTAAATTTGTGATTAAAGAAAAATAATCTACATTTGCAGAGATAATTCAAGTAAAGATGAGACAAACAATTTGCATTACATGTTGTTATATGTGGAAGACTTCCGCAGAGGACTGTATTGCATAAACTTGTCAAACAATACATATTTAAAACCTCTGCCGACAGCAGAGGTTTTTTTGTTTCAATACGATTATAAAAATAAATGAAATGGGAAATAGTGTAACTTATAGAATGTGTGCTTGCTGTTGCAAGAAGTGCTGTAAAAGCGCTCAGATTCGCTATTACCCTATAGAAAAGACTTAATTTAGTTATAGTTCAACTGCAAAGTCCTTTTGGTAATAGTTCCAAAAGGACTTTTTTTTTACAACAACAAACAAAAACAAATGAATATTTTTTTAGAACAATTAGCGCAAAAAGAAAATCTGGAAGAGGGATTGCGATTTCTTTCCGAAAATTTTGAGGGAAGAATTGTGTTTTCGACCAGTTTCGGTATCGAGGATCAGGTGATTAGTCATGCTATATTCGGACAGAATTTGAAAAATGTGGAAGCATTTACATTGGATACCGGAAGACTGTTTCCTGAAACGTATGCAGTTTGGGATAAAACCCTCTTACAGTATAATCAGCCTATCCGTGTTTATTATCCCGATACTGATGAGTTGGAAACCTATGTGAATGCAAACGGGATCAATGGATTTTATAATTCTGTAGCACTTCGCAAGGAGTGCTGTAGCATTCGAAAAGTGGTGCCACTAAAAAAAGCATTGAAAGACGCTAAAATTTGGATTACAGGTTTGCGAGCACAACAATCGGACAACCGCAATGGTTTGGAAATGATAGAATGGGACGAGCAAAATCAATTGTACAAATACCATCCGTTGTTGCACTGGAGTACTGAAGATGTGGTTCATTATTTACAGCAAAAAGGGGTGCCTTACAATACATTACACGATCAGAATTTTATCAGTATTGGTTGTGCTCCGTGTACCCGAGCAGTACAACCTGGAGAAGATTTTAGAGCAGGTCGCTGGTGGTGGGAAGATCAATCAAAAAAAGAATGCGGATTACACAAATAAAGATAGAACGCCTTTGGCAATAAGAAATAGCACATGAGTCATACTAACGATTATTTAGAACAATTAGAAAACGAAGCGATTTATATACTTCGTGAAACGGCAGCACAGTTTGAGAAACCCGCTTTATTGTTTTCGGGCGGAAAAGATTCGATTGTTTTAGTGCATTTGGCATTGAAAGCATTTCGTCCAGGGAAATTTCCTTTTCCGTTGGTACACATCGATACCGGACATAACTTCCCTGAAGCCATTGCATTCCGTGATAAATTGGTTAACGAAATAGGTGAAAAACTGATTGTAGGTAATGTGGAAGACAGTATAAAAAAATACAATTTGAAAGAAACTGCAGGTCGATTCCCTTCTCGCAATGCTTTACAAACGTATTCTTTACTGGATACTATTCAGGAAAATGAATTTGATGCCTGCATCGGTGGCGCACGTCGAGATGAGGAAAAAGCAAGAGCCAAGGAGCGTATCTTTTCGGTACGTGATGATTTCGGACAGTGGGATCCCAAATTACAACGCCCAGAATTATGGGATATTCTAAATGGGAAAGTTCATAAAGGCCATAATGTTCGTGTGTTTCCGATTAGTAACTGGACCGAATTGGACGTATGGAACTATATTCAAAAATACAATATCGAATTGCCGAGTCTGTATTTCGCTCACGAAAGAGAGTGTATTGTGCATCAGGATAAATTAGTAGCAACGTCACAGTTTATCCAACCATTGGAAGGCGATACGGTGGTGGTAGAAAAAGTACGTTACAGAACTGTTGGAGATATGACGTGCACCGCAGCTGTTCCTTCTGATGCAGAAACGATTCAGGATATCATTGATGACATCATCCAAACTCGAATCAGTGAAAGAGGTCAAACCCGATTGGATGATCAATTATCGGAAGCAGCCATGGAGGATCGAAAAAAACAAGGGTATTTTTAAGAAGCAAGAGAAAAGAAGCAAGAGAAAAGAAGCAAGAGAAAAGAGTTGTGTGAATTAGAAACCATAACTCATCATTCATAACTTATAATTCATAACTCAAAATGAATACATTACGATTTATAACAGCAGGAAACGTAGATGACGGCAAAAGTACTTTGATTGGACGATTGCTTTACGATTCCGACAGTATACATACAGACCAATTAGGCGTTTTGCAAAAGCAAACGAAACAGGAAGGAGTAGACATCGATTTGTCTTTGATTACCGATGGATTAAGAGCCGAGCGTGAGCAAGGAATTACTATTGATGTTGCCTACAAGTACTTTTCAACGAAGAAGAGAAAATTCATCATTGC
The DNA here is from genome assembly GCF_042653365.1 of Flavobacterium sp. GCM10023249. Taxonomy (NCBI): domain Bacteria; kingdom Pseudomonadati; phylum Bacteroidota; class Flavobacteriia; order Flavobacteriales; family Flavobacteriaceae; genus Flavobacterium; species Flavobacterium sp. GCM10023249. The sequence goes on along the minus strand of NZ_JBHSHZ010000006.1, from coordinate 68,616 downwards.
TGATGCGCCAGGACATGAACAATATACCCGAAACATGATTACGGGAGCCTCCAATTCGGATTTGATTATCATTTTAGTAGATGCACGAAAAGGAATTACCGAACAAACGAAACGTCACGCTAGTATTGGTTCGCTGATGGGTATCAAAAAAGCCATTATTGCAGTCAATAAAATAGATTTACTGAACTATTCGGAAAGTACCTTCAACCAAATTCAATCCGATTTTGACACCATTAAAAAAGAATTGAAGTACGATGAAGTGACGTATATCCCAGTAAGCGCTTTGGTAGGCGATAACATTGTGAAGAAATCAGACAATACGCCGTGGTACAAAGGAAAGGCGTTATTGGAAACTTTAGAATCGGTTGAATTAACAACGACCGAAAATTTGGCTTCCCGATTTCAGGTGCAATGGGTAATCCGCCCGAAGGATGAGAAAAATCATGATTACAGAGGCTATGCCGGTTTGGTCTTGAGCGGAACTTATAAAGTAGGCGATATAGTTACCATTCTTCCTGCAAGAATTGAAACCAAAATTGTAAAAATAGAACGCAATCTTGAGGAAGTTTCGGAAGCATCTGCAGGAGATAATGTGGTATTGCATTTCGAAAAAGACGTGGATATCAGTCGTGGAGATACGATTGTGTTGTCGGATAAATTGCCTACTGAATCGAATGAAATCAAATCATGGGTTTCATGGTTGGATACCCAGCCTTTTCAATTAGGGAAAACCTATTTGTTACAACACCGATTTAAAAATGTAAGAGTAAAAATTCAGTCGGTTGACCAAAAATGGAATATCAACGATTGGGAATTTACGGAAGAGACGGAAATACGATTGAATGACATCGCACAAATCAGCCTGAAAACCAACCAGCCTTTGTTTTACGATGCTTTTGATACGAACCCTAAATCAGGAAATGCAATCCTGATCGATGAAACTAGTTATACAACAGTTGGAGCCTTAATGTTTTTATAAGATGTCATACACTATATATTCTAGAAATCAAGAGCGGACAAAAAGTCCAATCAATAAAATCCAGATTGAAAACTGGGTTGACGAACTTTTTAACTGGTTATTTGATATTGACCAGGAATACAACAGCTATCGATTTTTTCAGAATAGGGAAAAGCTGATTCAATTGAAGCTTCAGGATATTTTAGCCAAAGTAACGGACGATACCAATCAGATCGTAGTGTTTTCCAATTATTTTTTTGACCAGATTGAATCTTTGCATTATGTTTTGTCCAATGATTTGGAAACGATTGTCAATTTTGATCCGGCGGCGAAATCGAAAGAAGAAGTTTTGATTGCCTATCCTGGATTTTTTGCAATCACAGCGTATCGAGTTGCCAATGTTTTTTGGAAATTGAATATCCCAATCATACCAAGAGTAATTTCAGAATACGTTCACGGTCGCACTGGAATCGATATTCATCCCGGTGCTGAAATCGGTGAGAATTTCTTTATCGATCACGGCACCGGAATCGTAATTGGCGAAACAGCAAGAATTGGCAAGAATGTTAAAATTTATCAAGGTGTAACCTTGGGTGCTTTATCGGTTTCAAAAAATAATGTTTCCGTTAAAAGGCATCCTACGATTGAAAGTAATGTAACCATTTATGCCAATGCTACCATTTTGGGTGGAAATACGGTAATTGGTGAGAATTCAGTAATAGGAGGTAATGTTTGGTTAACGCATTCGGTTCCTCAAGGTTCACTTGTTTACCATAAAAGCGAAATCGAAATCAAACAGAAAAGTGAATTCCCGGAAGCTTTGAATTACGTAATCTAATAAAAATTAAAAAATACAACACATGACTCGAGCCTGAATGGCGACAGCATAGAGCACAACTAATTAATAAACACATAACGAAATGAAAGCAAATAATATTTTAGAAACTATAGGGAATACCCCTGTTGTAAAAATCAACAGTTTGTATGGTGCCAATAGAAATATTTGGATTAAGTTGGAACGAACGAATCCAGGAAACAGTATCAAAGATCGTATTGCTTTGGCAATGATCGAAGATGCTGAAGCAAAGGGGATTTTAAAACCTGAAAGTGTCATTATTGAACCAACTTCTGGAAATACTGGAATTGGATTGGCTTTAGTTGCAGCAGTAAAAGGATACAAAGTGGTTTTGGTAATGCCCGAATCGATGAGTATAGAACGAAGAAAACTGATGGAAATTTATGGTGCTGAATTTGACCTGACACCACGCGAAAAAGGGATGAAAGGTGCTATCGAGCGTGCCAACGAATTGGTTAGCCAAACTCCAAATGCTTGGTCGCCATCCCAGTTTGCCAATCAGGCGAATGTAGAAGTACACCAAAGAACAACGGCTCAGGAAATTTTAGCCGATTTCCCTGATGGATTGGATTACATCATTACCGGTGTAGGTACAGGAGGTCATATTACTGGAGTTGCCTCTGTAGTTAAAGAGAAGTTCCCTAATGTGAAAGTGATTGCTGTTGAACCGGAATTGTCTCCGGTTTTGAGTGGCGGTGCTCCGTCACCTCACCCAATTCAAGGTATTGGTGCTGGATTCATCCCTGAAATTTACCAAGGAAATTTAATTGATGAGGTTATTCAGGTTAGTAAAGAAGAAGCTTTTGAATATACACGTGCTATTGCAAAACAGGAAGGGATTTTAGTAGGTATTTCTACAGGAGCTTCTTTGGCTGCGGTTGCTAAGAAAGTGGCTACACTTCCGGATGATGCCAAAGTATTGACCTTTAATTATGATACCGGTGAACGTTATCTTTCTATAGAAGGACTCTTTTAAAGAATAATCAGATTGTTTACTAAGTAAGATTTTACCTTGTTTTTTTGAACGGGGCGGGAGAATCTATGCTGTTTCGAAATGAAATGCCCCAATTAAAAAGAATAAAAACGAATGAAAAAGATACTTAAAAATACAGGAAAAGTGATACTGGCTGGTGCTGGTCCGGGAGATCCGGATTTGATTAGTCTCAAAGCGCTGAAATATCTTCAAAAAGCTGATGTGGTTTTAACAGATCGATTGGTTTCACCAGTATTAATAGAGGAATATGCTCGTAAAGATGCCGAAATTGTGTATGTGGGCAAACAGTGTTCAAAAGGAGTTTGGACACCTCAACAGGATATCAATGAATTAATCGTTCTTTTTGCAAAACAAGGGAAATTGGTGCTCCGATTAAAAGGAGGAGATTCTACTTTGTTTTCAAATGTTTTGGATGAACTAAAGGTTTTAGTAGCCAATAAAATTGAGTATGAAATCATACCAGGAATCTCTGCAGCATTTGGAGCAGCAGCTTATACCGGAATTCCATTAACAGCGAGAGACTATTCACGGGGTGTTCGTTTTCTGACTTTGTATGATTTGAATACAGTCGCTCCTCATCAATGGAATGATTGGGCAACAACCGAAGATACCTTGGTGTTTTATATGAGCGGTCAGCGATTGGATGCTTTGACTCAACAGCTTTTAACTCATAAAATTGATACAACAAAAGGAATTGCTGTGGTACAACAAGCCACTACTCCTGACCAGAAGACCAGAGTGTTTTCTTTTGAGGAAATCCAACAACAGCCTTTACCTGAATTCGAATATGTACCGACTTTATTGATTATTGGCAAAGTAGTCAATCTGCATGATCAATTTCAGTGGTTTGCAGAGAAAAATACCACAGAATCTTATTTCGATAACCACAAAATAATTTATCAAAATGCTATCTGATACTAAATTAAGTTTATTGCAACAGTTGGTGCAAAATGCATCTAACGAAGAAATTATCTGGACCAAGGGTTACCTGGCTGGATTTCTGGATCACAGCCGTTTGGGCGGTAGCTTGCCTGTTGTGCCGACAACCGTGCCGGTGGCTTTGAAACCGCTAATTATTTATGGAACCGAAACCGGAAATTCTAAAAAAGTAGCGTCTACTTTACTAGCTTCTTTTAAAAAGGATAAGATTCAGGCCAAAGCAGTGGATGTTTTTCAATTCGATACTACAAAACTGGAAAAAGAAAGCTTGGTTTTGTTTATTATGAGTACACAAGGTGAAGGGGAGTTTCCGCAAAATGCTGTGGCGTTCTATGAAAAACTAAAAGCTTCGGAAGCTAATTTAAGTAAAGTTTCATTTGCCGTGCTAGGTTTGGGTGATTCTTCGTATCCGTTATTCTGTAATGCCGGACTTTTATTGGATGAAGTATTAGCCGAAAAAGGAGCAAAACGTTTATTGCCGTTAGTCAAGGCCGATGTAGATTATGCTGATGCTGTTATTAATTGGGAATCCGATCTAAAGAAAGTTTTTCAAAATCAAACCGCTGAGCCGGTCGTAGTTAAATCTGAGCCGTCAGTTTCTCATAAAAAAAATTATACCGGAGTGATTAGTCACAAAGTGATTTTGAACGATACCGGTTCCAACAAGCAAACCTATCATATTGAAATCACATCAGAAGATGAGGTAGCTTATGAGCCGGGGGATGCGTTGGGAGTAGTGCCAAAGAATTCTTCTGAAGATGTTCAATTCATTTTGGATTATTTCGGAACCGAAGCAGGAAAAGAAATTAGTATAAAAGAACAAATAGCAACAGCCGAAAAATGGTTGTTGGAACGAAATATCAAAGGATTGAGTAAACGTTCATTGGAGCAAATCGGAAATTTGTTCGGAGTAGCAATCACTTTGGAAAAAGCAGATTTGATTGATATTTTAAAACAAAATCCAAAACCGGAGGCATTGAAAATTGAAACATTAATCGATATTTTATTGCCTATCGCTCCGCGTTTGTATTCGATTTCATCTTCAGCCGAAGCACATGACGGTCAGGTGCATTTAACGGTGAATTTGAATACGTTTCAAGTGGGTGAAGACACTAAAACAGGATTGGCTTCGCAGTTTCTGGCCGATTTTCCATTAAACCAAGAGTTGGAATTCTATATCCATAAAAACCAGAATTTCAGATTACCGAATGAAGAAACCGATATTATTCTTATCGGTCCGGGAACAGGTATCGCACCGTTCAGAAGTTTTCTGGCGCATCGTGATGTAACCGGAGCCGAAGGTAAAAATTGGTTGTTTTTCGGAGAGCAGCATTTCGTATTGGATTTCTATTACCAAACCGAAATTCAGGAATGGCTGACTACCGGTGTGTTGACCAAGTTGGATACCGCTTTTTCAAGAGATCAGGAGCGTAAAATTTATGTGCAGGATCGTATCCGTGAGAAATCAAAAGAATTCAATGATTGGTTGGAAAACGGTGCGAGTATTTACATCTGCGGCCAAAAAAGTCCTATGAGTCAGGATGTTGAGCAAGCTATTCTGGAAGTGATTGCAAACGAGCGTAATATCTCGGCAGAAGAAGCCAAACAAGTTTTGGAAACATTGGAAAATAACGGAAAATATCAAAAAGACGTGTATTAATAAGTCATTACTAGAAAAATGAGCGAGAAATTATCAGCAGTAGAATATATAAAGACCAAAAGTGACGGTCTTCGAGGTACTTTGAAGGAAAGTATCGATTTGGATAATCATACGGGTAATGTACGTCCGGATGATGAAACCCTGGTAAAATTCCATGGGATGTATGTACAGGATGACCGTGATCGTCGTGCCGAAAGAGCCGCAAAGAAATTGGATAAATTGTATTCCTTTATGATTCGTTTGCGTATTCCTGGAGGAGTGATTTCTGCCGATCAATGGTTGGCAACACATGAAATTTCAGAACAATACGGAACCGGAACTTTGAAAATCACAACGCGACAAACAGTTCAGTTGCATGGTTTGTTGAAGCATCAGTTGCGTCCAACTATCCAAGCTTTTAATACAGCAAAACTGGATTCGATTGCTGCGTGTGGTGATGTGAATCGAAATGTGATTGTGAGTTCGCACCCGCAAATTTCGCCCATTCATCAACAGATTTATGAATACGCCGACAAGATTTCGACTTTGCTTTTGCCTAAAACACAATCGTATTATGAAGTGTTTATTGATGGTGAGAAGATATATGAGCGTTCCTCTGAGGCCGATCCATTATATGAAGATCGCTATTTGCCAAGAAAATTCAAAATCGGTATCGCTATCCCGCCAAGTAATGATGTGGATGTCTTTACCAACGATATCGGATTGATCGCTATTATCGAAAATGATGTTTTGAAAGGATTTAATATCGCTGTGGGAGGCGGATTGGCAACTACGCACGGTAATCCGAATACCTATTCACGCTTGGGAAGTATCATCGGATTTACAGATACAGAAGAAAAAACATTAAAGGCAGTGTATGAAATCTTAACGGTGCAACGTGATTTCGGAAATAGAGTCGATAGAAAATTATCCCGTTTGAAATATACCGTTGATAAACTGACTGTGGAAGGTTTTAAAAAGGAATTGGAAAGCCGAATCGGATTTGAATTGGAGCCGGAAAGAGCTTATCAGTTTACGGAAAGAAGTGACCGTTTTGGTTGGGAACAGAATCATCAAGGAAAATGGTTTTATACACTTTTTGTAGAACATGGAGTGGTGAAGCCGTATCAGAAACAGTTTTTGTATGATTTAGCACAATTGAAAATCAATAATTTCATCTTTTCAGGCAATCAAAATCTGATTTTAGGCGAGATTGAAAATAGTGATAAAGCAACCATTGAAGCCTTATTGCAGCAGCATGATATCGAAAAACAAGTAAGTGCTTTGCGTAAAAATTCGATGGCGTGTGTGGCGTTACCTACATGTCCGCTGGCCTTGGCCGAAGCACAGCGTTATCTGCCGGAATTGGTTACCAAAATTGAACCGTTATTGGAAAAACACAATTTAACCAATGATGAAATCACTATTCGTATGACGGGATGTCCTAACGGTTGTGGTCGTCCGTATGTAGCCGAATTAGGTTTCGTGGGAACCGGACCGGAGCAATATAATTTTATGTTGGGCGGCGACCGATTCGGAGAACGATTAAACAAAATTTATAAAGAGAAACAAACAGAAGCTCAAATTCTAGAAGAAGTAGATGTTTTATTGGGAAGATATGTTCAAGAAAAACTGGAATCAGAAACTTTCGGAGACTATGCTTACCGTACAATTTTAAAATAATGATACCAAATAGTAACGAAAAACGAAGGACTTATTTTTTGAATCAAAATTATGTGATGATGGTTTTATGTGGTTGCTGTTGCTGATTCAGCTGATGCAATTAAAACATATAAATCACCTATAATAATTAAAATGAAAAATAGTAAAAAGTATATAAAATCAATTGTTTTTTTTCTGATTGTTTTCAGTCAGTTGTCTTATGCGCAGGATAATTTATCCCAAGTTTCAGGTGTTGTTTTGGATAAGTTAGGGCAAACCGTTATTTCGAATACAACTATTGCAGTTAAAGGAACCAATGTTTCTGTTATTGCAGATGCTGAAGGAAAATTTGTAATCAATTCAGAGTTGCGGTTTCCACTAATTTTAATCGTATCAAATGTTGGATATGAACCAAAAGAAGTTGAAGTGCCATCGTATCAGGCTAATTTAATAATCGAATTGGAATCGGAAGCCAATCAATTGGTGGAAGTGATGGTGACTTCCAGAAGAAGAAAGGAAGTAGTGCAGAAAGTACCAATTCCGATTGCTGTTGTAAGTGCCAAACAAGTGGAGGAATCGGGGTCGTTCAATGTTAACAGAGTGAAAGAATTAGTGCCATCGGTACAGTTGTATTCTTCTAACCCAAGAAATACGACTTTGAATATCCGTGGATTGGGTTCTACTTTCGGATTGACGAATGATGGTATTGATCCCGGAGTAGGTTTTTATGTGGATGGAGTTTATTTTGCGCGCCCGGCAGCAACTACCTTAGACTTTATTGATATTGAGAGAATTGAAGTATTGCGCGGTCCTCAAGGAACCCTTTTTGGTAAAAACACAACCGCGGGTGCTTTTAATATAACCACGAAAAAGCCTAATTTCAATGCTTCAACCACTGCAGAAGTTAGCTACGGTAATTATGGTTACATACAAGCGAAGAGTTCAATTAATGGTACCTTGTTTGATAAATTGGCAGGGAGATTGTCTTTTTCTGGAACACAACGCGATGGTGTAATCGAAAATGTCAGAACCGGAAAGTATGTAAATGATATCAATAACCTTGGGGTTAAAGGTCAATTATTGTATGCTTCGAATGAAAAAACAGAATTTTTGTTATCAGCCGATTTTTCTCGTCAAAGACCGGATGGGTATGCTCAGGTTATTGCTGGAGTGGTAACTACACAACGTGCCGCCTACAGACAGTTCAATCAGATTATTGCGGATTTAGGGTACGAATTACCTTCGTTAAATGCCTTTGATAGAAAAATTGATCACGACACGCCGTGGAGATCCAATAACGATTTAGGCGGTGTTTCCTTAAATGTGGAACGTGAAATTGGTGAAGGGAAATTAACTTCGACAACCGCTTGGCGTTACTGGAACTGGGATCCTTCCAATGATAGAGATTTTACAGGATTGTCCGTATTGAGAAAATCTCAGGCAACATCGGTTCATCAACAGTTGTCGCAAGAATTGCGCTATGCGGGTAATTTGTCTGAAAAGATTTCTACAGTTTTTGGAGTGTATGCCATCGGACAGGATTTGAAATCAGATCCGTTTCATATTGAAGAATCCGGAGATGCGCAATGGCGATTCTCACAAAGTACCACAAGTTCGGATTGGGAAACACCCGGATTGTTTGAAGGTTACGGAATCAGAACAAAATCAAAATTAAAAACGTTTAGCGGGGCTATTTTCGGGCAATTGGATTGGGCTTTGACGTCAAATTTGCATGTGTTACCAGGATTGCGTTATAATTATGATGAAAAGGAAGTTGATTTTAATAGGAAAACGTATGGCGGACTTGAAACGAGCGATCCTAACTTGATAGCTTTAAAAAAGTTGGTGTATTCTGATCAGGCATTTAATGCGAATGTTTCCGATAGTAATTATTCGGGTCAATTAACGGTTGTTTATAAGTTTCAGGAGAATGTGAATTCATTCGCTACTTACGCTAGGAGTTTCAAACCGGTGGGTGTGAATTTAGGAGGATTGCCAACAGCTAATGGTGAGGTGCTGACCGATTTGGCTATTATCAAGCCAGAAGAAGTGGAGCACTTTGAAATAGGTGTAAAAACAAATCCGATGGTAAATTCAAGATTCAATGTTACAATTTATAATACCAATATTAAGGATTATCAAACACAGGTGCAGACTGCAGAATTAGGAGTAAATAGAGGGTATCTCTCAAATGCGGAAAAGGTTAGAGTAAGAGGTGTAGAATTAGAAGGGAATGTCAGAGTGTTGCAGAATATCAACCTTACGGGAAGTTTATCTTACACTGATGGGAAGTATGTTTCTTTTACAAATGCTCCAGTTCCTTTGGAAGAAACTGGTTCGGCTCAAGCTTTTAAAGATGTTTCAGGAGGAAAACTTCCTGGAATTTCAAAATGGTCGGGTGCATTGGGTTCTGAATATGCTACAGAAGCGAAATTCCTTAAAAAGGAGGGCCGTTTTTTTGTAGCGTTGGATTCTTATTTCAGATCCGGATTTTCTTCAAGTCCTTCACCTTCGAAGTATTTGAATGTTGAAGGGTATTCACTCTTCAATGGGAGATTCGGTTTCAGAGCACAAGATGGTTTGTCTGTATCGGTTTGGGCACGAAACCTTTTGAACAAGGATTACTATGAACAGTTGTTGCCAGGTGCTGGTAATGCCGGTCATTATGCCGGAGTTTTGGGAGATCCTAGAACTTATGGAATTACGTTGAAGTATATTTTGGAATAAGATTTAAATAAGCGTAGAAGTAATAATAATTCGACAATTATTTGTCAAACAATAATAGATTTTAAAAATGACGAACACTCTTTTTCCTGTATTCTTGAAAACCGAAACTGCTCACTTTTTGATTGTGGGTGGTGGAAACGTAGGTCTTGAAAAGACAGAAACCTTGTTGCGACAAAATCCTAATGTCAGAATCACAATTGTAGCCACTTATTTTCATCCGGAAGTGCTTGAAATTGGAAGCCAAAATGATAATGTAGAACTATTGCAACGACCTTTTGAAAAAACGGATATCGAGGAGAAAGACTTTGTGATCATCGCTACCGATGTGCCTGAGTTGAATGTTAGGATTCGAGATCTAGCAAAAGGCAAAGGCATTAAAGTGAATGCTGCAGATCAACCGGATTTGTGCGATTTTTATTTGGGGTCGATCGTGAATAAAGGTGCGCTAAAAATTGCTATCTCTACGAATGGCAAATCACCGGTTTTGGCCAAAAGAATGCGCGAATATTTTACCGATGTAATTCCAGACGGAATTGATAATAGTATTGAACAATTGAATTTATACCGAAAAGAACATAAAGGTGATTTTGGTCAGAAATTGGCCGATTTAAATAAAGTGACTGAAAGTCTATCACCTAAAAAAAAGGAAAAGAAGGCGGCCAAGAAATATCAGAAAATGGTTCTAGAGATTACATTGCTGTTTATGGTTTTCTTTGTTGGTTTTGGTGTTTCGAAGTTTATCACGTTCGATGAGGCAGCGTCTTATTTTAATCAAATACCCAATGTTTTCTTTGGAATGTTGTTGGTTGGTTTTTTTGCGCAACTGGTAGATGGCGCTTTAGGTTTAGGTTATGGAGTCACTTGTTCTACAAGTATGATGTTACTCGGTATTAAATTGCCAGCAATTAGCGGAAGTATTCATACTGCCGAAATGTTTTCCAGTGGAATTAGTGGTTTTTCACATTATAAATTTGGAAATGTCAACAAGAAGTTGTTTTTCTGGATAGCCATTCCTGGTGTAATCGGAGCGGTAGTTGGTGCTTTGTTGTTGATTTATTTAGGAAACAAATATGAAGCGATTACTTATGGATTATTGGCGAGCTATACTTTGTTGATTGGAATTCGTTTAATCATTCTGGCATTTAGAAAAAAAATCGAAAGAAAGCCTTTAAAAAATACGGGTTTTTTAGGTTTTTATGGAGGTTTTTTTGATGCATTTGGTGGAGGCGGTTGGGGTCCGATTGTGACATCTACTTTATTAGCTAAAGGGAGAAAATCTAGCTATGTTATCGGGACCGTTAGTTTGGCTGAGTTTTTTGTAACACTCGCTGCTTCCATTACTTTTTTTGCATCGCTAGGTATTAGTCATTGGTATATCATATTAGGGTTGATTTTGGGTGGTTCGGTTGCGGCGCCTATTGGAGCTAAGCTGGCGGGTAAATTACCTCAAAAAACGGCATTATTATTAGTGGCTTTTCTAGTCATAGTATTTAGTGTAAGAACATTATTTAAAATTGTGTAGTTTTTTACGATAGATTATTGCTACATCGATTTAATAAAAAACTTCTGAGTATATACTCAGGAGTTTTTCGTATTTTGTTTAAAATAAATCAAGGATATAGTGATTTGTTTCCGTTACTCACAATGTTACTACCTAGTCCAGAAAAAGATACCGAAAAAGAACTGTAGCTAAAGCTTAATGAACCTGTTGGTGTACATAGACCTAAAGCATATCGGCATTGACCATAAGCGCCAGTTTCTTTAGTTACTTTGCTTTCACTTCTTGCTGATCCTAATGACATATAGCCCCAGTCGCTAACATCTGTGTTAGAAACGGTTGATCCAGTGTAGTAAATAGTAATTTGATAACCAACTTCACCTCTGTCTGAACCCCAAAGCCAGCTTGCTGTCCACCATTGTTTGTACCATTTAGATGTAATTTTTGCTTGTGAATTGTTGGAAGTTTCCACTTTTCCTTCAGTATCCATCATAATTAACCCGGTTAAGATGTTGTCCCAAATGATTCCTGAGTTTCTATACACACAAAGTGATGTATAATTTTGGCCATTTCTTGTCCAAGTTAATTTTAGTAGGTTGTCCTCCAATTGTATTTCTTTACTAATTTGTTCGCTGATATTTTTTTTAGTTGTTGCTAATTCATTACCAGAATGAATTTTTTTCATTTTTCCAACAACAACTGATTTTTTATCTTTTATATTACCAAAAGCGATTGTGCTTTCCTCATTTGAAATAACACTTTGTGCCGTTGTTATTCCTTCGGCATTGGAAATCTTTCCTAATACTTCTACTTCAGTAATTTGTAGTTCGTCGTTTAGATAACGAGTAAGGTTGGCTTTTGAGAGATTCAACTGATTTTGAACAGCCTCGGGTAATTCTTGGGAGGTTACAGGTGTTAATTTTTCTTTTAAACCTTCAATTAATTGTTTTTCGACAGAAATTTCTTGAGCCGAATAGTTGTTGTCATCTTGACAACCGTTCAGAAGTAATGCAGAAAGCACTACTAACGCCTTAAGGGCATTTACCAATTTTGTTTTCATTTTGTTTTTTGTTTAAAAATTTGATTGTAATAAAAATACTACAAAATAATTAATAAACAGCCTTAAAATGAATTAATTGACTTTTTTTATTTTGAATGCTTGTTTTATTGTTACCAAGCTAAAAAACCATGAATGATTTTCAGACAGTCAATTTGTAGAACTTTTTTGTCTAAATATACCCCTTTTTATTTGGGTTAATTTTTTTGGAGGAACTAATAGCTAAATTCAACTGTTGTAAAACCTGTCGATAACATTGAGCCACAGAATAGGTTTTTAAGAGTGATTTTTTAAGTCAACATAATAGGATAAGAAAGTTGTAAAAGAGAATATTACGTAAAAAGGATTATTATTAGAATTATTTTAGTTTGAAACGAGTTAATTTAGAATATTATTCTTAAAATTATTATTTTTTAAGTAAAATTTAGAAAAATAATCTATTATATTTTTTTAATTAGAAAATAATTCTACATTTGCCCTGTAAATAATTAGGTATGAAAACAACAATGTGTTATATGACAATCATGATGTGGCTGTATGCCGCAGAGGATTCTATTGCATAATTGTTTTATATAAAATGTCAATATAACCTCTGCTTAAAAACAGAGGTTTTTTTTTGAATTCTAAGTTCCGTAATCTCATGATTACAGCTCTATAATTTTGTTTTTTGTTTGTTAAGACTGTCTTTGGTTTTACTCCCGAAGGCAGTCTTTTAAAAAAAAGTATGGGAGATTTGTGTTACATAGATGAAAGTTACGTGCTTAAATCGGAAATTGTGAATGGTGGAATTGAACTTACCTACCAAATTTTTGGTCAACCGATAGGAACGGCTCCAGTGGTGTTGGTTAATCATGCTTTGACAGGCAACTCCAACGTGGCGGGTGAAAATGGATGGTGGAAAAGTTTGATTGGTGAGAATGAAGTTATAGATACCGAAAAATTTACCATAATCTGTTTTAATATTCCTGGAAACGGATTTGATGGAAAAAGAGAAAATTTACTAGTTAATTATAAAGATTTTACAACAAAAACCATTGCAAATTTGTTCTGGGAAGGATTGAAATACATTGGTATAGAAAAGCTTTATGCAGTTATAGGAGGAAGTTTGGGTGGAGCGATTGCTTGGGAAATGGGATTTTTGAAACCGCAAGCCATTGAGTACATTATACCCATAGCGACAAATTATAAAGCAACAGATTGGTTAATTGCAAATGTTTTAGTCCAGGATCAAATTCTGAATAATTCCAAGCAACCAATACACGATGCACGTTTGCATGCAATGTTGTTATATCGAACGCCACAATCATTTCAGGCTAAATTCAAGACAAGTCATAATGAAGGTTTGTATCAGGTGGAATCATGGTTGTTGCATCATGGAAAGCAATTAGAAAATCGTTTTTCACTGTCATCTTATAAGTTGATGAATCATCTTTTGAAAACTATCGGTCAGGATATCGACAAGCAAGATTTATTGTTTTTTGCACAAAATACGAATGCAGTAATTCATCAAATAGCGATTACAACCGATTGTTTTTTTACGCCAGATGAAAACCAAAATGCTTATCAATTAATGCGATCCGTAAATGATAAGGTTCAGTATTCAGAAATTGAATCGATTCATGGGCACGACGCTTTTTTGATTGAATACGAACAGCTCAATGCTATTTTAAAATCCATTTTTACAATACACAATAACTAAACACAACACAATAAGCCGGTAAGTTCATTTTTTTTGATTTACCGGCTATTTAAAACAATGCAACGATGAAAATTTTAAAATTCGGAGGAAAATCTCTTGGAAACGGAAAAGGAATTGAACAGGTAATTGCAATTATTGCCAAAAAATATTTTGACGGAGAACGCATTTCTGTAGTTGTTTCTGCTAGAGGTAATGCCACAGATCAACTTTTGGCTATTTTGGAGAATGCCAAAAACGGAAATGATTATTCGCTAAGTTTTGCCGAATTTAAAGAATATCAAACTAACGCTACCAATGCTGATTTGTTTATTTCGGAGTTTTCAACTCTGGAAAAACTTTTCGAAGGTGTGAGTTTGTTGGGAGATTATAGTGAGAAAATAAAAGATCAGGTGGTTGCTTTTGGAGAAATTCTATCTGCGAAATATGTGACTTCTGTTTTGAATGAAAAAGGTTTGAAAGCGAGATTTGTCGATGCGAGAGAATTGATTAAAACCGATGCGAATTTTGGTAATGCACAACCTATTGATTCTTTAACTCAAAGAAACATTCAAAAATCGTTTGAAAATAACGAAGCGATTTCGATTGTAACCGGATTTATCGCCTCTACAGTCGATGGTGAAACAACTACTTTGGGACGCAATGGAAGTAATTATACTGCTTCTTTGTTGGCTAATTATTTAAATGCAGAAGAATTTCAAAATTTCACACATGTTGACGGAATTTATACCGCGAACCCAGATTTAGTTGCTGATGCCAAAAAAATTGAAAGACTGTCATTCAGTGAGGCCAATGAACTGGCTAATTTTGGCGCCAATATTTTGCATGCGAAGACGATTATTCCATTGGTGGAAAAAAATATTCCATTGCGTATACTGAATGTATTCAATCCGGATAATCAGGGAACATTAATCACTGCCGAACAAACCGATGAAGGTATTAAATCTTTGTCGATCTTAGATACTGTTTCTTTGATTAATTTGGAAGGCAGAGGATTGCTGGGTAAAACCGGTATCGATGCTCGTATTTTTAGGGTAATGGCAGATTACGGAATTAGCGTGAGTATCATTTCGCAAGGTTCTTCGGAAAGAGGAATTGGGATTGTGGTTAATGCTGATAGAGCTTCGGATGCATTAATAGGACTAAAAAAAGAATTTGAAACCGATTTTTATACCCGCGATGTGAATGCTATTACTGTGGATGATAATGTTTCGGTAATTTCAATCATTGGGCAGGATTTGAGTACGTTTCATAAGCCATATACTGCTTTAATTCGAAATAAAATCGTTCCCATTTTGTTGAACAATACTAGTACGGGAAGAAATATCAGTTTGGTGATTAAAAAACCCGATCTGAAACGTGCACTGAATGTAATTCACGGTGAAATTTTCGGTGTTTCCAAAAAAATCAATATTGCTGTTTTCGGACACGGATTGGTAGGTGGTACATTGATTGATCAAATTTTGTCTTCTGCCAAAGCTATTGAAGAGAAAAAAGGGATTAAACTGAATGTCTTTGCTATTGCGAATTCAACACAATTAATTTTGAAAAAAAATGGAGTGAGTGACAATTGGAAAACCGAAATTGCCGAAAATGGAAAATCTTACACGATTCAGGACGTGGTCAAGTTTGCCGATGAAAATCATTTGGAAAACTTAATTGTTGTTGATAATACAGCAAGCAAAGAGTTTGTTCGAAACTATGTAGAATTAATTGAAAATGGTTTTGATGTGGTTTCTTCCAATAAAGTGGCCAATACGCTGAGTTATGATTTTTACAAAAAACTTCGTAATGCACTTGAAAAAAACCAAAAGTCGTATTTGTATGAAACCAATGTTGGCGCCGGGCTTCCATTGATTGATACTATAAAATTGCTGCATTTGTCAGGTGAAAATATCACCAAAATTAAAGGGGTTTTCTCAGGTTCTCTGAGCTTTATTTTTAATCATTTTTCTGTGGAAGATAAGCCGTTTAGTGAAGTGTTGAAAGGTGCAATTTTGAATGGCTACACAGAGCCAGATCCAAGAGAAGATTTATGTGGTAACGATGTTGCGAGAAAATTGTTAATTTTGGCACGAGAATTGGATTTGCAAAATGAGTTTGACGAAATCCAGATTCAGAATTTAATCCCTGAAACCTTGCGCGCTATTTCAACCGAAGCGTTTCTAGGCAATCTTATTGAATTGGATGCGTTTTATGAAGAGGTAAAGCATAAACAAAGTGCCGGAAATGTTTTGCGCTATGTGGGTGAACTTTCAGGTGATTTGCAACAGGACAAAGGGAATTTGGAAGTGAAATTGGTTTCTGTGCCGGAAAGCTCCGCTTTAGGCCAATTGAAAGGTTCTGATTCGATTTTCGAAATTTATACGGAATCGTACGGCGAACGCCCGATAGTGATTCAAGGTGCCGGTGCAGGAGCTTCGGTTACTGCTCGTGGCGTTTTTGGTGATATTTTAAGAATCGCCGATAAAAGTTAATAATTGTAAATGAAATAATGTAAATGGGTTCAAAATTAGTGATACTTGCAGCGCCGCTGTTTTTGGTTTTTCTTCTATTGGAATATTATATCGCCAAAAAAAGAAATCAAGAAGTGTTTAAATATGGTAGTTCGGTTTCGAATATTTCTATTGGAATTGCCGAACGTTTCATCAATTTGTTTGTTGGTGGGTTATTTTATGCTGTTTTTGTATTTGTTTATGAAAACTTTGCCTTATTTGAAATTACCAAAATGTGGTATGTTTGTTTGCCGTTGCTTGTAATTGCCGATTTTGTTTGGTATTGGTACCATAGATTCGGGCATCAAATCAACTTATTTTGGGCAGCGCATATTGTTCACCATCATAGTGATGAGTTTAATTTTACAGCAGCAACCCGTATCACCACCATTCAGGCGTTTATCAGAACGCCTTTCTGGTGTTTATTGCCTTTGTTGGGTTTTCATCCGGATCAGGTAATGCTGGTTTTGGTTTTGCATGGGATGTATTCTTTTTTTACACATACTCAGGTAATCAATGCGCCTAAATGGTTGGAATATGTTTTAATTACGCCTTCACTTCACGGTGTTCATCATGCCTCGAATGAAAAATATTTAGATAAAAATTTTGGCGATGTTTTTGTCTTTTGGGATAAACTCTTCGGGACTTTTCAACAAGAAGAGGAAAAGCCAGTTTATGGTATTACTCATCCTTTAAACAGATACAGTTTTTTGTGGCAGCATTTTCATTATTATCTTGAAATTATTGAAGGTGTTAGAAGGGAAGCAACAATTAAAGGTAAGTTGAGAATAATTTTTGGAAGCCCAGAAGTGATGGATCAGAATATTCGTCCTGAGATTGAGAAAACTTTTTTTGAGGAAAGAAAGGAAACGACTTTGAGCGAGAATTTGAAGAAATACGTAAATAGCCAATTGTTTTTTGTGTTCTTATTGTTGACTTTTATCACATTTTCTTTTGCTGATTTGGACGGTTTTGAAAAGTTTAATTTCACAGGAATAGTGATTGTGACGTTAATTAATATCGGCGCATTGCTAGAACAAAAAAAATGGATTTACTACCTTGAAATTTTCAGATTATTTTTCTTTACGATGCTTTGCAGTCATCAAATAGATAGTTGGCTACTTGTTTTCGTAATGCTTAATTCGTTGGTTCTACTTTGTTTAAGTAGTGCTTCCAAGAAATGGTATTTTTACCATTTTTTAGAATACGAAAGAATTGACGGGTAATTTTCTATTTAAATAAAGAAGCATAGAATAAAAATCCAATTCAAATCGTATTATTAGTAAAAAACGGAAAATATTTCTTTTTCCATTTTTTATTAGTACTTTTGCATCGTTCATAATTTTAGTATCGTTATCAAGAAAGCGGGAGGGAATAGACCCTGTGAACGCTTAGCAACCCTACGCTTGTAGAAGGTGCTGCATTCTAGCCTCTATGCTATTTTTTAGTACAGTAAGGCAAAGATAACTAGAGTAGTTTTCTCTCTCTTTTTAGATAACATAATGGAATTGTGTGCCCCAAATCAGGCATGTATTGCCTATTATGTTACAAATTATGTCAAAAATTCAATCCGAAATTAAAAATAGAATTCTCGTGCTCGACGGTGCCATGGGAACTATGTTGCAACGTTACAAATTCGAGGAAGATGATTTTCGCGGAGAACGTTTCAAAGATTTTCCACATCCGTTAAAAGGGAATAACGATTTGCTTTCGTTGACCCAACCTGAAGCTGTAAAAGAAGTGCATCGTTTGTATTTTCAGGCTGGTGCCGATATTGTTGAGACCAATACATTTTCCGGTACAACTATTGGTATGGCTGATTATCATATGGAGGATTTAGTCTACGAACTGAATTACCAATCCGCAAAAATAGCGCGTGAAGTCGCTGATGAGTTTACCGATAAGCCTCGATTTGTAGCGGGTTCCATCGGGCCTACAAACAGAACAGCATCCATGTCGCCTGATGTGAATGATCCAGGTTACAGAGCGGTAACGTTCGATGATTTACGAATTGCCTACAAACAACAGGTAGAAGCCTTGTTGGATGGTGGTTGCGATGTACTATTGGTGGAAACCATATTTGACACCTTAAATGCAAAGGCAGCCCTTTTTGCAATTGAAGAGGTTAAAGAGGAACGAAATATAGACGTGCCTATCATGGTGTCAGGCACTATCACTGATGCTTCTGGAAGAACTCTTTCGGGACAAACAGTTGAAGCTTTCTTGATTTCTGTCTCGCACATTCCTTTATTGAGTGTAGGTTTTAATTGTGCTTTAGGAGCAGATTTGCTGAAACCTTATCTGAAAACATTAGCACACAATACATCATTCAATGTTTCTGCTCATCCCAATGCTGGTTTGCCCAACGCCTTTGGTGAATACGACGAAACTCCAGAACAAACTCAGGCATTTATCAAAGAATACCTGGAAGAAAATTTAGTGAACATAATAGGTGGATGCTGTGGAACAACCCCAGATCACATTAGAAGAATGGCAGAAATCGCTAAAAACTATAAGCCAAGAACAACACAAGAAGTAGTTTGATACAATGAGTGAGGAAAGAAGAAATTTACTATTATCAGGATTAGAGCCTTTAATTATTACACCAACCAGTGTTTTTGTAAACGTTGGTGAGCGTACCAATGTTACAGGTTCAAGAAAATTCCTTCGATTAATAAAAGAAGAGAAGTATGATGAGGCTCTCGATATTGCAAGACAGCAAGTGGAAGGGGGCGCTCAGATTATTGACATTAACATGGATGAAGGAATGCTGGATGGTGTACAAGCCATGACCCGATTTCTGAATCTTATTGCTGCCGAACCCGATATCTCCAGAGTGCCTATCATGATTGATAGCTCGAAATGGGAAATTATTGAAGCAGGTTTGAAAGTAGTACAGGGGAAGTGTGTTGTGAATTCTATTTCGTTGAAAGAAGGAGAAGCAACATTCATTGAACATGCCAAATTGATTAAAAGATACGGTGCAGCAGTTATTGTGATGGCTTTCGATGAGGTTGGTCAGGCAGATAATTACGAGCGTCGAATCGAAATTTGTCAAAGATCGTATGATATTTTAGTGAACAAGGTGAATTTTCCACCCCAAGATATCATTTTCGATTTGAATATTTTTCCTGTAGCAACAGGAATGGAGGAACACCGCTTGAATGCTTTGGATTTTTTCAGAGGTACAAAATGGGTTCGAGAAAACTTGCCACATGCACATATCAGTGGCGGTGTAAGTAATGTTTCTTTTTCGTTTAGAGGGAATGATACGGTACGCGAAGCCATGCATTCGGTTTTCTTATATCATGCCATTCAAAATGGTATGACGATGGGGATAGTAAATCCGGAAATGTTGACCATTTATGATGATATTCCTAAGGATTTATTGGAACATGTAGAAGATGTTATTTTGGACCGACGTGATGATGCAACTGAGAGGCTTTTGGATTTTGCCGAGAGTGTAAAAGGTGAAGTAAAAACAGCAGAACGTGCCGGACAAGAGTGGAGAAATGGTTCGGTGCAAGAACGTTTGACGCATTCTTTGGTGAAAGGAGTGGATGAATTTATCGAAATCGATGTGGAAGAAGCACGCCTTTCGGTGAGCCGTCCTATAGAAGTTATCGAAAATCACTTGATGAACGGAATGAATGTGGTTGGTGATTTGTTCGGAAGCGGAAAAATGTTTTTGCCGCAGGTGGTAAAATCAGCTCGTGTAATGAAAAAAGCCGTGGCATATCTGCTCCCATTTATCGAAGCACAAAAAGATGGAAAGTCGTCGAGTGCAGGGCGTGTCTTGATGGCTACTGTGAAAGGTGATGTGCATGACATCGGAAAAAACATTGTTTCGGTGGTGTTGGCATGTAACAATTTTGAAATCATTGATTTGGGCGTAATGGTGCCGCCTGAAAAAATCATTGAAACTGCCGTTAAAGAAAAGGTGGATATCATTGGTTTGAGCGGCTTGATAACTCCATCATTGGATGAAATGGTATATCTGGCCAAAGAATTGGATAAATTGAATATTAAAATACCAGTAATGATCGGGGGAGCTACAACTTCACGCGCGCACACTGCGGTGAAAATTGCTCCTGAATATAAGGAAACAGTCGTGCATGTCAATGATGCATCTCGAGCTGTAACGGTTGCAACTAATTTATTGCAAACGGATACAAAGTTGACTTATGCAAAATCTCTTCGTGATGAATATGATACCTTGCGTGAAGGCTATTTGAACAGAAGTCGTGAGAAAAACTTTCTGTCAATTGCAGAGGCTAGAAAGAACAAGTTCAAAACGGATTGGGAAAGTTATCGACCAATTAAACCTAACTTCATTGGCGCTAAAACGATAGCAATTGATTTATCTGAATTGGTAGATTTCATTGATTGGACACCTTTCTTTCAATCGTGGGAATTGTATGGTAAATTTCCAGCCATTTTAACGGATGAAGTAGTGGGCGAACAAGCGACTTCCTTATTTGAAGATGCTCAAAAAATGCTATCTCAGATTATTGCCGAAAAATGGTTTACTGCTAAAGGTATTTTAGGAATTTTTCCAGCCAATCAAGTCAATGACGATGATATCCTGGTGAGTGATGAAAATGGAAAAGAATTGGTGCAATTTTTGACGCTTCGTCAGCAATCTCAAAAAACGGCGGGTGCTCCTAATATTGCTTTGGCCGATTTTGTAGCACCTATTGAAGAAGTTCAGGATTATTTAGGTTGTTTTTGTGTGACGACCGGTTTTGGTGTGGATGAAAAAGCGACTGAATTCGAACAACAATTGGATGATTATAATTCAATTTTGGTGAAGGCTTTGGGGGATCGATTAGCAGAAGCTTTTGCCGAATACTTGCATTTAAAAGTGAGAAAAGAAATTTGGGGATATGCATCCGATGAAAATCTGACTAATGAAGAATTAATCAAAGAAAATTATAAGGGCATTCGACCAGCGCCAGGTTATCCTGCCTGTCCGGATCATTTGGAAAAACCGACTATTTGGAAACTATTGAAAGTAGAAGAAAATATAGGGGTTACATTGACTGAGAGTATGGCGATGTGGCCAGCCGCATCGGTTTCGGGATATTATTTTGCCAATCCGCAAAGTAAATATTTTGGTCTCGGAAAAATCAAAGAAGATCAGGTCGAAGATTATGCTAAAAGAAGAAATATAAGTAAAGAGGAAGCTATGAAATGGCTTTCACCAAATATCGCCGATTGAGTATTTGGAATGACTTATAAATTATAATTCAAAATCAAGAATGAAAGTAACGCAACATATAGAAAAAGCCAACGGAAGAACACAGTTTTCCTTCGAAATTTTACCGCCTTTAAAAGGTCAGAATATTCAATGTATTTTTGACGGAATTGATCCCCTAATGGAATTTAAACCGCCATTTATAGATGTGACGTATCACCGCGAAGAATACGAATTCAAAGAACTGGAAAATGGTTTATTGCAAAAGAAAATTGTAAAAAAACGCCCCGGTACAGTTGGAATCTGTGCAGGTATTCAAAATAAATACAATGTAGATGCTATTCCCCATATTTTATGTGGTGGATTCACTAAAGAGGATACGGAAAACCTGTTGATTGATCTGGATTTTCTTGGAATTGATAATGTGGTGGCATTGCGTGGAGATGCTGTAAAAAGTGAAATTTATTTCAAACCTGAAAAAGATGGAAATACCTATGCTTCTGAATTGGTAAAACAAATCAGTGATCTGAATAATGGATTGTATTTAGATGCCGATTTACAAAATTCTAATGCTACCGATTTTTGTATTGGTGTGGCAGGTTACCCTGAAAAACATATGGAAGCACCCAGCATGGATAGTGATATTTACTTCATGAAACAAAAAATTAAGAATGGAGCCGATTATATCATCACGCAAATGTTTTTCGATAATCAAAAGTTTTTTGAATATGTTGAAAAATGTCGTGCCGCAGGAATCACGGTTCCTATTATACCGGGATTAAAACCAATTGCCACCAAAAAGCAACTGAATTTGATTCCACACCGATTCAAAGTGGATTTACCGGACGATTTAATTATGGCTGTGGTAAAAGCTAAAGATAATGAAGCGGTGAAGCAAATTGGTATCGAATGGTGCATCAATCAAAGTAAAGAATTAGTAAAAGCAGGAATCCCTGTATTGCATTACTATTCTATGGGTAAAGCTGAAAATATTAAGGCGATAGCCAAAGAAATTTTTTAAATAGAAAAGGCTGCAGTTGCAGCCTTTTTTGATATTGCGATTGTGAGTACTAGCATTGCATTCGCATAAGTGACGAAAATATAAAGACTGGAGGAGTAATAATACTTACTAGACAAAGTAAAGCAAGTGGTATATAAAATCTGGTTCTAAATCGGATTAAAAGAAATAAGGCAATGGTATTGATTACGAATGTCGCAAAAAACCACAATGTAAAAGCAGGAGAATCTGTATATTCATTTGAAATCAATACTGTACCACATAAAAATTCAATCAAGAATGTGATTGCTATGTTTTTACTGAGATTTTCCTTCATGAAATTATTTAGTCTTCTCTCTAAAAATACTTTCTAAGTTTTTGCTTTTTAATGATAGTTGTAAAGTTTTTAAACCATTTTGTTGGGCAAAGTCAAAAACAGCAGGACGCATATCATTTTCAGTAGTAAATATCAATTCCCAGTTGTTTTCAGTCGTGTTGTTAGATGCCTTTAAGTTGGGTAACTCTTCAAGTAATGTTGCATTCACAGGTAAGTCAAATTCTACTTCAATAACTTGCTCTACCACTTCTTGAACTAAATTTTCAATAGTGTTATCGGTTACAATTTTTCCTTTATTGATAATAATTACTCGGTCACAAATGGCTTCTACTTCCTGCATAATGTGAGTCGATAGGAATACGGTTTTGTCTCTTCCGATATTTTTGATCAAATCTCGAATTTCAACCAACTGATTTGGATCCAATCCCGTGGTGGGTTCATCCAAAATCAAAACATCAGGATTGTGTAATAATGCAGTGGCTAGTCCAACGCGTTGACGGTATCCTTTTGATAATTGGCCAATTTTTTTATGCGATTCTGGAGTCAATCCTGTCAGGGTTATTACTTCTTCAATGCGGGATTTGTCTACTTTATAAACGTCGGCATTGAAGGTGAGGTATTCTTTTACATATAAATCCAGATAAAGTGGATTGTGCTCAGGAAGGTAACCAACCGATTTCTGTACATTGATTGTGTTCTCTTTTACATCAAAATCATTCACTTTGGCAAGGCCTTCGTCAGCATTGATATAGGTAGTCAAAATTTTCATTAAAGTTGATTTTCCTGCTCCGTTTGGCCCAAGAAAACCTACAATCTCTCCTTTATTAACTTTGAATGAAACATTGTCTAACGCTTTTTGTGCGCCATAACTTTTAGAAATATTCTGAACTTCAATTGACATGGAAAATGTATTTAGAGCAAAAGTAATAAATTTTAATTATAGCCTGATTGTAAATTAATGGTTCTTTAACGGTTTTTTGTTTATTGTTTTATTAAATTTGTTAAACAAAATAAATAAATCATGGCAAAGAAAAAGATAGTAGAAATTTCAAAGGATACCATAGTGTCAAATTACACCGATTATGTATTGACGCAGGGTAAGAAACCGCATTCAGTTTATGATTTTGCTAAAAGTATCGGCTTGGAAGAAGCAGAGTTCTATAAGTACTTTGCCTCATTTGAAGCTTTAGAAGAACAGTTTTTCTCCGACATGTTGCAATATACATTGGAATTATTGTCTACTACTTCGGAGTATGAGCAATATGACGCACCTCAAAAATTATCCTGTTTTTATTTTACGTTCTTCGAAGTAGCTACAGCAAATAGAAGCTTTGTAATGAATTTATTGCATCAGGAAAAAATGCCACTAAAAAATCTATCGAAGCTTAAAACCCTAAGAAAAGATTTCTTGAATTATGTCAAAACAGTTTTGGATACACCTTTTAAATTTGAAAATCAAAGAATTACAGATCTTCAAAATAGGGTGATACATGAAGGTGTGTGGTTACAATTTTTATCTATTTTCAATTATTGGACGGAAGATAAATCGCCTAGTTTCGAAAAGACAGATGTTTTCATAGAGAAATCGATAAAAGCAAGTTTCGACATGGTTTACAATGTACCTGTTGAAAGTATTTTGGATTTCGGAAAATTCATCTGGAAGGAAAAATTTGGAAACTTTAATTCGAGAAAATGAAAAAAATAGATTCAATTCCAACGAACAAAGTAGAACGAGTAGCTAAATTAGTAACTACTGGCGTAAAAGTTGGCGGGAATTACCTTAAATATTACGGTGAGAAAGTGGTTAATCCTAGTTTAACGAAAGAAAAACTACATGAAAACAATGCTTCTGATATTTACGACGGACTTAAAGAATTAAAAGGTAGTGCTCTAAAAGTGGCGCAAATGTTGAGTATGGAGAAAAATTTACTTCCTCAATCGTATGTGGAAAAATTTTCTTTGTCACAATTCTCTGTACCGCCGCTTTCTGCCCCATTAGTCCGCAAAACGTTTAAAAATTATTTTAAAAAATATCCAGAAGATTTGTTTGATGAATTTTCTGCAGATTCTATCAATGCAGCAAGTATTGGTCAAGTACATAGAGCCAAAAAAGAAGGAAAAGAGCTCGCTGTAAAAATTCAATATCCAGGAGTCAGAGAAAGTATCAGTACTGATATTGCGATAGTCAAACCAATTGCCATTCGGATGTTCAATTTGCAAGGTACATCTGATGAATATTTTCAGGAAGTGGAAGATAAACTAACAGAAGAAACTGACTATCAGTTGGAACTGCAACAAAGCGAAACTGTTCGCAAAGAATGTCAGCAAATTGAAAATTTAAAACTACCAAGTTATTATCCGCAATTTTCTTCTGATAAGATTATAACAATGGATTGGATGAATGGAGTGCATTTGTCTGAGTTTTGTGCAACTGAAACTTCACAAGAAAAAAGGAATAAAGTGGGACAGACGTTGTGGAATTTTTATATGTATCAAATTCATCAATTGAAAAAATTTCACGCGGATCCACATCCGGGTAATTTTTTGGTAGATGAAGAAGCGAATTTAATTGCCATTGACTTTGGTTGTATGAAACAAATTCCAGAAGGGTTTTACAAACCTTATTTTGAAGTTTCCACACCAAATGCTTTAGCGGATATGGACTATTTTAAGAAAAAATTATTCGAATTGGAAATTTTAAAGTCAACCGATACGCCTACAGAAATGGATTTTTTTACGGCCATGTTTCACGAATTGTTAACGGTGTTTACCGAGCCGATTCATAAAGTAGATTTTGACTTTGCCAATCCAGAGTTTTTTGGAAAAATTGCTTCATTAAGTGAAAAATTTGCTAATGACAAACAACTTCGTAAAATGAACGGGAATAGAGGTTCAAAACATTTTATTTATGTAAACCGAACTTTCTTTGGCTTGTACAATTTAATGTTTGATATCAAAGCGAAAATTAAAATCAACGACTTTGAAAAATACTTATCATAAAGGAAATAAATCCTATTTGCCTTCCAAAATATGTAGCTCTTGCGGCAAGCCATTTTCATGGCGAAAAAAATGGGAGAAAAATTGGGAAGAAGTAAAATATTGCAGCGATTCATGTAGAAAAAGCAAAGTAATAAATCATTTGGAGTAAATTTTTGATTTATTAAATAAAATAGTCAAAGTATGATTTTGCGATTGATTTTAGGCGACCAATTGAATAGCAACCATTCTTGGTTTCAAGAAGAGGATGTGTCACGCTATTTGTATGTTTTGATGGAAGTAAAGTCTGAAACAGAATATGTGCTACATCATCATCAGAAAGTGGTGGCTTTTTTCGCCGCGATGCGCAATTTTGCCGAAGAATTGAGATCCAAAGGTTTTCAAGTATATTATTTTAAAATTAACGATGCGGTTAATCATCATTCTTTTGAAAAGAATATTCAGTTTTTACAATCCCAATTTCAAGTAGATGCGCTGCATTATCAATTGCCGGATGAATATAGATTGTATCAGGAATTTAAAAATTTCAAAGGACTTTTTCCATTTGAAGTTAAAGCATTTGAAAGCGAACATTTTTATTGCAGTTTAAAAGAAATTGCGGACTTAGTTGCGGAAAAGAAATTCTATTTGCTTGAAAATTTTTATCGGTACTTACGGAAGAAATTCCATGTTTTAGTGGTAAATGATAAACCTATAGGAGGCAAATGGAATTTTGATTCGGAAAATAGAAACAAATGGAAAAACCAAGTGACTATTCCTAGCGCATTACTTTTTAAAAATGAAGTGACAGATATACTAGATGATTTGAAGGAAAAAGAAATTACCACTTTTGGAAAGCAACTACCCGTTTCAAATTATCCTAAATCAAGAAAACAAGCATTAGAACAATTGAACTATTTTTTAAAGTTTCTATTGCCTCATTTTGGTACGTATCAGGATGCTATGCATACGGAGGAAGCGCTATTGTTTCATTCTAATTTGTCTTTTGCACTGAATGTGAAAATGATAAGTCCTAAAGAAGTTGTCCAAGAAACCGAAAACTATTTTTATCAACATCAAGATACAATCGCATTAGCGCAGGTAGAAGGATTCATTCGCCAAATATTAGGTTGGCGTGAATATGTAAGAATGGTGTACTGGAATAAATTTGAAGAAGTAAAAACCAGTAATTTTTTAGAAAATAATTATCCTTTACCTTCCGTGTATTGGACAGGAAAATCAAAAATGAAATGTGTATCAACATGTGCGCAAAACTCCTTGGACAATTCCTATGCACATCACATTCAAAGGCTGATGGTGTTGGGTAACTATGCGCTATTGATGGAAACACATCCGGATGAAGTCGATGCCTGGTATCTTGGTGTGTATGTTGATGCAATAGAATGGGTGCAGTTGCCGAATACACGAGGAATGAGCCAGTTTGCAGATGGTGGAATTGTGGCGACCAAACCTTATATCTCTTCTGGTAATTATATTGATAAGATGAGTAATTATTGTTTGGATTGTACCTATGATAAAAAAACCAAAATTGAGGAGGATAGTTGCCCATTGAATAGTTTGTATTGGCATTTCTTAGATCGAAATAGAAATCGATTTGAAAACAATCAACGCATGAAAATGATGTATGCCTTGTTGAACAAAATGGATAAAAACGAATTAGAAAAAATAAATCAAAGAGCACAATTTTTAATTCAAACCAGAAATTGTTAAATGAAATGAATATAGAGAAAATTATTGCGCCTAGAATAAATTCTGAGTTGAAGGAAGCTGAAATTGATCGAATTATTGAAATGGCGTGGGAAGATAGAACACCATTTGAAGCCATTGAATATCAATTTGGACTACCCGAAAAAGAGGTAATTCAATTGATGCGAAAAGAATTAAAACGTTCGTCATTTAATTTATGGCGCAAGAGAGTAAACTCAGGAGTAAGCCAAAAACATTTGCGCAAACGCAATCCAGAAATTAACCGATTTAAATGCAGCCTGCAAAGACAAATCACAGGAAATAAAATAGCAAAAAGATAAAATTAATTATAAACCAATACATCTATATCCCATGACAAAAAATCCAGAAATAGATAAATCAAAGTTAGTCTCTTTTTCAATTGATGAAATTGGAGACAATCACTTGTTTACTAGCGTTGAGACACCCATGAAGCCTGATGCATTTGTTATGGCTGATGAAGAAAAAAAAGAAAAAATTGCTTTTCATTTTAGGGAAATTATGGAGGTTTTAGGTCTTGATTTGAACGATGATTCTCTAAAAGGAACACCACAACGTGTTGCAAAAATGTATGTTGATGAAATTTTTTGTGGATTAAAT
Organism: Flavobacterium sp. GCM10023249; assembly: GCF_042653365.1. Lineage (NCBI taxonomy): Bacteria > Pseudomonadati > Bacteroidota > Flavobacteriia > Flavobacteriales > Flavobacteriaceae > Flavobacterium > Flavobacterium sp. GCM10023249. The sequence continues at coordinate 40,242 of NZ_JBHSHZ010000006.1, read as the reverse complement.
CCCGCGAATAAACCCCAAGTAGCACTTTTTGAAAATAAATACCAATACAATCAAATGTTGGTGGAAAAAAACATTACGTTTTATTCCAATTGTGAACATCATTTTGTGCCTATTTATGGTAAAATTCATGTCGCCTATATTTCAAAAGGTAAAGTGATTGGTCTATCAAAAATTAATAGGGTTGTTCAGTATTTTGCTCAAAGACCTCAAGTTCAGGAACGATTGACGATGCAAATCGGTTTGGAGTTACAAAAAATTTTAGAAACGGAAGATGTCGCAGTTATTGTAGATGCCAAACATTTATGTGTGTCTTCCCGTGGAATTAAAGATGAAAGTTCGGCAACAGTAACTAGTTTTTATGATGGTGTTTTTCAAAATGATCAAAAAATCACAGAATTACACAATTATCTTAAAATGTAATTTTTTTTTAAGATTCATAAATTAGTTTTATATATTTGTCAAATACAATAAGAAAGCAATGAACAACTTATTTACATATTTTAACAATTTTTTCTTTTACTTCTGGTATCAGATGCGGGATTGTTATTATGTAAACTTAAATTAAAGCAACAAATAAAGTTAATTATACAATACAATCCCGATGTAAAACCTACATCGGGATTTTTTTTTGTCCTATGGAAACTAAAATCGCAATTCAGGGTATTAAAGGTTCATTTCACCATCAAGTGGCAGAGCACTATTTCGATAGTGAAGTTGCTTTAGAGGAATGTATGTCATTTGGCGACTTGGTCAAAAGTTTATTGCATCAAAAAGCAGTAAAAGGAGTGATGGCTTTGGAGAATTCTATCGCCGGTTCAATCATTCCCAATTATGCGCTTATTGATCAGAACAACCTTCATATTATTGGTGAATATTATCTCCGAATCAATATGACACTGATGGCTTTAAGTGGACAAACTATCGCCGACATTAAAGAGGTACATTCTCATCCAATCGCCTTGCTGCAATGTGGTGTTTTCTTCAGTCAATATCCACATATCAAATTGGTTGAAAGTGCCGATACTGCTGAAACCGCACAAAGAATTCAAAGAGATCAGTTAAAAGGAATTGCTGCAGTAGCGAGTCCGGTAGCGGCAAAATTGTATGATTTAGATGTGTTGGCATCAGATATTCATACGATTAAAAATAACACGACTCGTTTTGTAATTGTCAAAACAACGAATAAAATCATTCCTGAAACCGAAATTAATAAGGCTTCATTGAAATTTGAGTTGGAAGACGAACAAGGGAATTTGGCGTATATACTTAATGAAATGAATCAATGTGGCTTGAATTTAACCAAAATCCAGTCCATGCCAGTGATTGAAAAACCTTGGACATATTCGTTTTTTATTGATGTGACGTTTGATAAATATGATCAGTATAGAAAGGCGAAAGCCATTTTGGAGTTGAAAACGAAAGAATTTAAAGTATTAGGTGAATATAAAAACGGAAGAGTATGATTGCAACTGCGAATCGATTGAAGAGTATCAATGAATATTACTTCTCTCAGAAATTAAAAGAAGTTCGTCAACTTATTTTGGATGGGAAACCCATCATCAACATGGGAATTGGAAGTCCAGATTTGGCGCCCTCTGATAAAGTGATTTTGGCTATTCAGAAGGCTTTATTTGATGAAAAAGCACACGAGTATCAAAGTTATCAGGGGTTGCCAGAATTGAGAAAAGGAATGGCTGATTTTTATGCAGTGCATTTTGGGATTTCACTAGATTCTAATAAGGAAATTTTACCGTTAATGGGTTCCAAAGAAGGAATTATGCATATTTCTATGGCTTTTTTGAATGAAGGTGACGAAGTGTTGATTCCAAACCCAGGTTACCCAACATATGAATCAGTATCCAATTTGGTCGGAGCGACTTCAGTTTTTTATGATTTGTATGAAGCAAATAACTGGGAACCTGATTTTGAAACACTGGAGCAAGGAGATTTGACAAAAGTAAAATTAATGTGGGTGAGTTATCCTCATATGCCTACCGGTGCAAGAGGAAGTAAAGAGTTGTTTGAAAAATTGATTGCTTTCGCCAAAAAACATGATATTCTGATAGTTAACGACAATCCCTACAGTTTTGTACTGAATGACAATCCAATGTCAATTTTACAAATTGAAGAAGCAAAAGAAGTGGCTTTGGAACTCAATTCGTTAAGTAAAACATTCAATATGGCAGGTTGGCGCGTGGGAATGGTTTCGGGTAGTGAAAAGTTGATTGAAGCTATTTTGAAAGTAAAAAGCAATATGGATAGTGGCATGTTTTACGGTATTCAAAAAGGCGCGGTCGAAGCATTGAAATTGGGTAAAAATTGGTTTGAAAAGCAAAATCAAATTTATCTGAAAAGAAGAACACTAATTTATGAATTGGTAGAAAAATTGGGTTGCAATTGTGATAAAGAAAGTGTTGGGATGTTTGTATGGGCTAAAATTCCTGAAACTGAAGAGTCATCCGAAATTTTTGTAGATAAAATTTTGAGAGAAAACGATTTGTTTATCGTTCCAGGAACTGTTTTTGGCACGAATGGGGAAAGGTATATTCGTTTTTCGCTTTGTGTCGATGAAGAAAAAATACAAGAAGTAATTAATAGATTTTAAAACCGATTACATTTGTGTAATCATTTGATATTATGGAAAATAAAAAAGAACTACATACTTGGTTAGATGATTTCAAACTGGCACATCCATTGGTGATTGCCGGGCCATGTAGTGCAGAAACCGAAGAACAAGTTATGGCTGTTGCCAATGAATTGAAAGCTTCTGACGTGTCTATTTTCAGAGCTGGGATTTGGAAACCGAGAACCCGCCCCGGGGGATTTGAAGGAGTAGGAGCAATAGGATTGCCATGGCTGCAGAGAGTAAAAAAGGAAACCGGACTATTAGTTGCCACCGAAGTTGCTACAGCGGAACATGTAAAATTGGCTCTGGAACACGATATTGATGTGTTGTGGATAGGAGCGCGAACTACTGTAAATCCATTTGCGGTACAGGAAATAGCCGATGTGTTGGCAAATACAGATAAAATTGTGTTGTTGAAAAATCCTGTCAATCCTGATTTGTCTTTATGGTTGGGTGGTTTAGAACGTTTGTATAACGCAGGAATTAAGAAATTAGGAGTTATACATCGTGGTTTTTCGACCTATGATAAATCCAAATACCGTAACAATCCAGAATGGCAAATTGCTATCGATTTTCAGAATAAATTTCCGGATTTACCTATTATTTGCGACCCTTCACATATTGCGGGACGTCGTGATATGATCGAAGAAGTATCACAACAAGCTTTGGACTTAAATTATGACGGTTTGATGATTGAAACACATTGTACTCCGGATGAAGCATGGAGTGATGCTGCACAACAGGTAACTCCAGAAACATTGAAGCAAATATTTTTGGATTTAAAAGTTCGTAAAGAAGATGATAAAACAGATGACTACAATCAGCGTATTTCAAAATTGAGAACACAAATTGATGAGTTTGATGGTAAACTTTTAGAAATTCTAGGGAAAAGAATGAAAGTTGCCGATCAAATTGGTTTACTCAAGAAAGAAAAAAACGTGGCTATTTTACAAAATACACGTTGGAATGAAATATTGGGAAAAATGATTTTAGATGGTGAAGCAAAAGGTTTAAGTGAAGAATTTGTTTTGAAAATTTTCAAAGCAATACACCAAGAAAGTATCAATCACCAAGAAAAGATTTATAAATAAGATAAAGCCAATAGCGGCTTTATCTTACTTTTTCAATTTTCTAAAAATGAATCGGGTAATGTAAATCCCTTGACCGTCTTTGTCTCCTGAATCGCTTTCCACACCACTTAAGGCTTGGAATAATTCCCAACCTTCATTGGATAATTCATTAAGTTTAGAGGTGATTAAGGCATCATTTGCCGCGATGTTTTCAAATCGAATACCGCCTATGTTGTAAAAATTTAAAAGTTTCGTTTCTTCAAAATTTTCAACACGAATGTCGCCTCGATCACTTTTGTTTCTTCCTTCGCTATGTTGAGAAGTAAAATCTTTGTGGTTTCTTTTGTCTTCAACATCAATCAATCGGGATCTTCCTAATCCGTTTGGAACAATAGATTCAACACAAGTGACAACTTTAAATTCATATTGTTGTGCATTAATGGAATTAACAAAGCAAATAAACGCAAAGAGTGATACGATTTTTTTCATAGTTAGTTTGTTTTTAAGCCGTAATAAAAATAATAAAAAATTTGTTTCTTGTATATTTGCCCCATGACAGGAATCGTATATAAATCTACCGGAAGCTGGTATACTGTAAAAACCAAAGACAATGCGTTTTTAGAATGCCGTATTAAAGGGAAATTTAGAATTAAAGGAATAAAAAGTACCAACCCAATTGCGGTTGGAGATGTTGTGGATTATGATTTGGATACCTCTGCCGATGTGACCGTTGGTGTGATTACTACGATTCATGACCGAAAAAATTATATCGTCCGTAAATCTGTTAATCTGTCGAAGCAAACACATATTATTGCGTCAAACATTGATGTGGTTTTTCTGTTGGTAACTATCAATAATCCGGTAACGACAACTAGTTTTATCGATAGATTTTTAGTGACAGCCGAGGCATATGGCATTGAAGCGGTTTTGGTATTCAACAAGATTGATACTTTTGATGAAGCCATTCTGGATGAACAACTGTACCTGCAATACATTTATTCTACAATTGGCTATAAATGCTTACGAGTTTCAGCGCAGGAAAAGAAAGGTTTGGAAGAACTTAAAGCAATGATGATAGGGAAGGTTTCGATGTTTTCGGGGCATTCCGGTGTTGGAAAATCGACATTAGTCAATGCTTTAGAACCAACATTGAATCTGAAAACCAAACAGATTTCCGATTCACATAGCCAAGGACAACATACCACTACTTTTGCGGAAATGTTTGATTTGAGTTTTGATGCTCGAATTATTGATACACCCGGAATTCGAGGGTTTGGTGTAGTCGATATGGAAAAACAGGAAATCGGGGATTATTTTCCCGAATTCTTTGCATTAAAAGAGCAGTGTAAATTCAATAATTGTTTGCATAAAGAAGAACCTCATTGTGCTGTTAAAGCCGCTTTGGATAAAGACGAAATTGCATGGTCGCGATATAAGAGTTATATTCAGATTTTGGAAGGAGATGAAGAACATTACCGAACCGATATTTATGGAGAAGGAAAAAATAACGAAGAGGTAGAATAATGAAAGCAGTTATTCAAAGAGTTTCAAAAGCATCTGTTTCGATTTCGGGGAAAAAAACTGCTGAAATCAGTAAAGGATTGTTAATTTTAATCGGAATTGAAGATGCATCAAATCAAGAAGATATCATTTGGTTGGCTGCGAAAATTGCGAACTTGAGAATATTTGCCGATACTGATGGAGTTATGAACCTGTCATTGAAAGATTGTGATGGAGAAGTAATCGTGGTGAGTCAATTTACATTGCACGCACAAACCAAAAAAGGGAACCGTCCTTCTTATAGTAAAGCTTCAAAACCAGAAATTGCAATTCCATTGTATGAGCAATTCGTAAGTCAGATGGAAAAAGAAATCGGAAAGCCAGTACAAACAGGTCAATTTGGTGCAGATATGCAAGTAAGTTTGATTAATGATGGTCCCGTAACAATAATAATTGACACAAAAAATAAAGAATAGATGAAGAGTTTGTATTCCTTTTTTTTACTGATAGTTCTGCTGTCTTTTAATAGACTAAGTGCGCAAAATATGGATCTATTAGTGATTGGAATTCCAGCCGAACTCTCACAAAATGCCAATAGTGTTGTTCGTTCTCAGGAAATTTCAATTGAAATCAAATCGATTTCCAATATGATTGTTAAGACCAAAAAAGTGGTAACAGTTTATAATGAAAAAGGTTTGCGTAACGTAGATGCCTACGAACATTATGATAAAACGGAAAGTGTTAATGCTATTGAAGCAACTATTTACAATGCTTTTGGGAAAGAGATTAAAAAGTTGCGACGTAAGGATTTCTTTGACCAAAGTGTAGCTGACGGTTTTTCTGTAATTAATGATTCCAGAAGATTATCACTAAACTATGTGCCAACTGAATATCCTTTTACAATTGTTTATCAAAGTGAAACGCAAACATCGAACACGGCTTTTATACCAAGATGGTATCCCGTTGATGATTTTAATGAAAGTATCCAAAAATCAAAATTTCGAATAAATTATCCTTCTGATTTGGGTTTCAAATTCAAGGAAGTAAATTTTGATGGAAAAAAAATTGTCAAAGAACAAACCGCAAATTCTATAGAATATGTTGTCGAAAATCTACTTGCGGAAAGAGAAGAAGAACAAGCGCCATTTAAGTTTACCCATGTGTTATTCGGATTGGAAAAGTTTCAATTGGAGGGCGTAGAGGGGAATGCGAAAACATGGAAGGATTTCGGTCTTTGGATGAATGAAAAATTATTGAAAGGGAGCAATGAAATTCCTTTAGAGACACAAAATAAAATCAAAGCTTTAGTTGGCGATGAAACCGATCCGATTAAAAAAGCTAGAAAAATTTACCAATACGTTCAGGATAAAACACGGTACGTGAGCATTCAAATGGGTATCGGAGGTTGGAAACCCATGTTGGCTAAAGATGTCGACAGATTGGGGTATGGCGACTGTAAGGCATTGAGTAATTATACAAAATCATTACTGGAATTGGTTGGAGTGCCATCCTACTATGCGATTATTTACGGAGACGATGAGAAGAGAGATATTTTAGAAGATTTTGTTTCGATGCAAGGAAATCATGCCGTACTAGCCATTCCTCACAATCAAAAATTGACATTTTTAGAATGTACCAGTCAAACGCAGGCTTTCGGTTTTGAAGGGGATTTTACGGATGATCGATTGGCTTTAATTATCAAACCTGATGGTGGTGAAATCGTGAAAACGAATCAATATAGCAATACAGATAATGCCCAAATTACTACAGGTAAAGTTAAAATCAACAATGATGGTTCAATGCAAACCATTGCAACTGTAAACTATACTGGGATTCAGTATAATAACGTTGCGCCTATTGAAAAACTACCTCCCGATAAGATTAAGGAAAATTATAAAGAAAGATGGTCACACATCAATAATTTACTCGTTGATGAGGTGAAATTATCAAATAATAAAGAAAAAGTAGAATTCAAGGAGGAAGTGAAATTGAGTGCTGCAGGTTTTGTACAGAAAGTAGGTTCGGAAAAAATGGTAAACATTAATCTTCTCAATCAGAATCATAACATTCCGCAACGCTATAGAAATAGAAAAAACGGATTCGAAATTAAAAGAGGATTTTATGATGAAGATACCATCGAAATTGAATTTCCTGTTTCTAATAAATTAACTGCTAAACCTGAAAACACTACCATCGAGACAAAGTTTGGGACGTATAAGGCAGAAGTTTCAATTTTGAATCCTAATACATTACAGTACAAAAGAACACTGTTAATTAAAAAAGGAATGTACACCGCAACTGAATATGAAGAGTATAGAAAATTCAGAGAGCAAATAGCAAAACAAGACAATTCTAAAATAATTTTACAAGAGAATCAATAAGTCCATACACATATGAGAAACATTTTTATCGCTGTACTATCGATCATTTCGCTTCAGGCTTTTTCGCAGAAAAGAGAATTGGGTGAAGTAACCATTGAGGAATTAAAAGAGACAAAATATGCGAAAGATACATCGGCAGTAGCTTCGGTTATTTTTGAAAAAGGGCGTACCTATTTCGAATACAAACAAGGTGAAGGTTTCGATGTAATTACTGAGGTAGAAGCTAAGATTAAAATCTACAAAAAAGAAGGTTATGACTGGGCGAACAAAGAAATTGCTTATTATGTTGGTGGGAAAAGTGATCAGTCGGTAATGATTTCTAAAGCAGTAACCTACAATTTGGTTGAGGGTAAAATTGAGAAAACAAAACTGAAGTCGGAAGGTGAATTCACAGAGAAAAAAAATAAATTCTGGAAAATTAAAAAAATTACGTTGCCTAATGTAAAAGAAGGCTCAATTATAGAGTACAAGTATACATTAAGATCACCTTATATTTCAACGTTGCCAGAGTGGAGTTTTCAAAGAGAAATACCAGTACTGTACTCGGAATGTAAAGTTGGTATTCCAGAATATTATAAATACAATGTGTACAGAAAAGGAACTGTGCCACTTATAGAAACGAAGAATAAAACAAGTAAGACAGTTGCTCTTATTTCCAAATCAAGAACCCATGCAAATTTTCAAGGAAGTGTAACTAGTTCTTCTAGAGATGCATATGATTTTGTTTATAATGAAGATCAAACGATATACATCGCAGAAAATGTTCCGGCACTTAAAGACGAATCGTATGTGAACAACATTGAAAATTATATGTCAAGCATTCAGCACGAATTGCAAAGTGTTCAGTTTCCTCAGGCTCCATATGAGTTTTTTGCCACAGATTGGGATAATGTGGTGAAAAAGATTTATGAAGATACTGATTTCGGTCCGCAATTGAACAAAACAGGCTATTTTGACAATGATGTAAAAGCTTTGTTAGAAGGTATAACAGATAAAAATGAAAAAATTGCAATTATTTTTAATTATGTAAAGTCACGCATGAATTGGGACGGTATGCATTCTTATTCATGTGATAAAGGAGTTTCTGCAGCATATAATGATAAAATTGGAAATTCAGCTGAAATCAATTTGATGTTGGTGGCTATGTTGCGTTATGCAGGTATCGATGTAAGTCCGGTTATTTTGAGTACACGTGCCAATGGTATCGCATTGTATCCAAGTAGAAGTGCTTTTAACTATGTTATTGCGGGTGTCGAATTGCCTGATACGCTTCTTTTGTTGGACGCAACGAATAAAAATGCATTGCCTAATATTTTGCCAATTCGCGATTTAAATTGGGTGGGTAGAATTATCAGAAAAGACGGAACTTCGGCACAAATTGATTTGTCATCTAGTATTATATCAAAAGAAATCACAAACTTGATGGCAAGTATGAATTCGAAAGGTGAATTCGAAGGAAAAATCAAAACACAAAATTTTGATTACAATGCTTTTCTATTTAGAGAAAACGATGGGAAGTTGGCCAAAGAAGCTTACCTTGAGAAGAAAGAAAAGGAACTGGACGGATCTGTCGTTGAAGAATATACAGTTGAAAACACTGGTGATTTGAATAAGCCTATTGTTGAAACTTATTCGTTTAAAAACAGCAATTTAGTTGAAGCAATTGGTGATAAATTGTACTTTTCTCCGTTATTGTTTTTCTCCCAAACTGAAAATCCTTTTAAACAGGAAACGAGAGAGTATCCAATTGATTTTGTATTCCCAAGTCAGTCAAAATATTTAAATATCATCAATATTCCAGAAGGGTATGTAGTAGAATCTATGCCTACTGCAGTAGCCATTGTTTTTTCAGATGAGTTGTTGAGTTATAAGTTCAATATCAGTTCGAATGGTAAACAAATTCAGGTTTCTTCTGTTTTTGATGTTAAAACAAGTGTGTTGTCACCAGAAGATTACGAAGAGCTAAAAAGTTTCTTCGCCGAAATGATTAAAAAGCAAACCGAAAAAGTGGTGCTTAAAAAAGCGTAAAAATGAATTTTAAAGCAATTATTGCAGTATTAGTAGTTTCGTTTTGTCCATCTTTATCGGCTCAAAAACTAGAGCTCGATGCCGTTACTGTTGAACAATTAAATCAAAAAGTTCACCAAACTGAGACAAATGCACCTGCAGGGATTTTGTTTAAAAAGGCGACGACTAAATTCAAATATTTTGCAGATAAAGGATATGTAAGCTTTACCGAAGTTGATTTGAAAATTAAGATTTTTAAGAAAGAAGGTCTAGAATGGGCAAATTTTAAAATTCCCTATTTTGTAGGATACGATAATTTAGAAGATGAAACTGTGGAAATTGTTAAGGCATTTACATACAATTTTAAAAACAACCAGATTACGAAAGAAAAAGTAACAAAGACAGGAAAGATTGAAGAGAAGGTTAATGAATTTTGGAAAGCGAAAACGGTATTGTTTCCTAATGCAGAGGAAGGCTCAATTCTAGAATTGAAGTATATACTTAAATCACAAAATGCAGCAGTGCTGCCAGATTTTCAGTTTCAGTATGATATTCCTGTAGATTTTGCGGAGTATATAACCGAGATTCCGGAGTTTTATATCTATAAAGGAATTAAGAACGGTAGTTTGCAAGTCGACCTAAAAGAGACAATTGAAGAAACGGCCACAAAATATATTGATTCACATAACAGTTCAGCAGGATTCTATCACAAACAAATCAAGTCGGTTTATACGATAAAAAATATTCCTGCATTAAAAGAGGAGGCTTTTGTTACGAATATTCATAATTACTATGGCAAAATCGAACATGAACTCCAAACAGTTAGAATGCCAAATGAAAAGCCGGAGCAAATTTCCAAAACTTGGGGAGACGTTGCTTTGTCCATTTACGGAAAGCGTGAATTCGGAAAAGAAATTGAAAAACAATCGTATTATAATACTGATTTGAAAAGTTGGCTAACTCAATTGGATTCCGAAAAAAGTAAGCTTGAAAAAATTTTTACGTCTCTTCAAGCCAGAATGAATTGGAATAAAAGCTATGGTTACATGCCAAAACAGCCTTTGAATTACGCTTACGAATCAAAAGTTGGAAATGCAGCAGAAATCAATCTGATATTGGTATCGATGTTGCGAACGGCAGGATTGAATGCGAATCCTGTTTTATTGAGTACGAAAGACAACGGCATTGCATTATTTCCCAACAAATCAAAAATTAATTTTGTAATAGCCTCAGTTGAAATTGGTACAGAACGATTTCTTCTGGACGCAACGGACAAATACACAACGATTTATTCGCTTCCAGTTAATAATTTGAACTGGAACGGTCAATTAATCAAAAAGGATGGGACTTGTGTTGAAATAGACTTGATGCCAAAAATAATCTCAAAAGAAAGTGTTAGTTTGATTGGAACGTTCCAAAAGGATGGTTCGGTGTCTGGGAAAGTCAGACAAGTACGCGCAGATTATAATGCATTGGTGTTTAGACAAAATGAAGGGTTGAAAAGTCAAGATGCATATCTGGCTGAATTAGAAAAAGATTGGAAAGGTACAGAGATTAGTGATTATAAAATAGAGAATAAACAGGATGTTAATAAACCGATAGTGGAAATGTATTCTTTTAAGAATGATGGATATTATGAATCTATTGGAGATAAAATTTATTTTTTGCCTCTGGGATTTATGGCATATACTGAAAATCCATTTAAGGAAGAAAAAAGGGTCTATCCTATAGATTTTAATTTCCCGAATCAGGAAAAAATGTTATTTACAATTGATCTGCCTGAAGGGTATGTCGTTGAATCAATACCTCAATCGTTGAGTTTGACATTAAGTGATAAATCGTTATCGTATAAGTTTATGATTAGTAATACGGGAAAGCAACTTCAAGTTTCTTCAACTTTCGATATTAATACGAGTATAGTTGCTCCTCAGGATTACGATGAACTAAAAAGTTTCTTCGCCGAAATGATCAAAAAACAAACCGAAAAAGTAGTACTTAAAAAAGCATAATTATGGATTTGAAAAATGCGCAACTTGATGTAGACAATTGGATTAAAAACCATGGTGTTCGTTATTTTAACGAACTGACCAATATGGCGCAACTTACTGAAGAAGTAGGTGAGGTGGCCCGAATTATTGCGCGACGCTACGGAGAACAATCGGAAAAGGAAAGCGACAAAAACAAAGATTTAGGGGAAGAACTTGCTGATGTGGTTTTTGTAGTGCTGTGCCTGGCCAACCAAACCGGAGTCGATCTACAAGCTGCTTTCGATAAAAAAATGGACCTGAAAACTAAACGGGATCACGACCGCCATCATAACAACGAAAAATTAAAATAAATTGAACTGGATACTACTATTTATCGCGGGTCTTTTTGAAGTGGGTTTCGCTACTTGTCTCGGCAAAGCTAAAGAAGCTTCAGGAAACAGCGCTATATTATGGTACATTGGATTCTTACTGTGCTTGACTGTTAGTATGGTTTTGTTGGTGAAAGTATCCAAAGAATTGCCTATCGGTACAGCCTATGCAGTATGGACGGGTATTGGTGCTATTGGTAGTGTGCTAGTTGGAATATTCATCTTTAAAGAACCTGCAACGTTCTGGCGCGTTTTCTTTTTATCAACCTTAATTCTTTCCATCATCGGATTGAAATTTGTATCCAAATAATGAAACTGTTTCTTCAACTTTCTCAACTTCACAAACAATCGACTATTGCAATATCAGGTAGTAAGTCGGAAACGAACCGATTGTTATTGTTACAGGCTTTATACAAAACGATCTCGTTGAACAATGTGTCTAACTCTGACGATTCGGAAGTGATGACTAAAGCATTAAAAAGTGACAACTCAATAAAGGATATTCATCACGCTGGAACAGCTATGCGTTTTTTAACGGCTTATTATGCTACACAGGAAGGGAAAGAGGTAGAGTTGACAGGTTCTTCTCGGATGAAGGAACGTCCTATTAGTATCTTGGTAGAAGCTTTACGTCAATTGGGTGCTGTAATCGAATACACCGAAAACGAAGGGTTTCCGCCTTTGAAAATCACAGGCCAAAAAATCATGCAAAATAAAGTGACGTTGCCGGCAAATGTAAGTAGTCAGTACATTTCAGCTTTGCTGCTCATTGCTCCTAAATTGGAAAACGGTTTGGAACTTACTCTCGATGGTGAAATAACTTCCATCCCATATATCAAAATGACTTTGGCTTTGTTAAACGAAATCGGTGTGACAACTTCTTTCGTGGAAAATAAAATCACAGTAGCTCCAAAGCCTTTAATGCAAAGCAATCAGCAGCTAACTGTTGAAAGCGATTGGTCTTCGGCGTCCTATTGGTATTCCATGGTGGCACTATCTGAAATCGGTACAGAAGTAACGCTGTCAAGCTATAAACAAAATAGCTTGCAGGGCGATTCGGCTTTAGCAACAATTTATAGGGATTTCGGAGTGGAAACTGTTTTTGAAAATACTAAAATCACACTTCGTAAAATAAACCACAATCAATTGAAAACGGTACAATACAACTTAAACAATTGCCCGGATATCGCCCAAACTATTGCGGTTACGTGCTTCGGATTGAGTGTCGGATGCCATCTCACCGGATTGCATACGCTGAAAATCAAGGAAACGGATCGCTTGGAAGCAGTGAAGGCTGAACTAGAAAAACTGGGAGCTTCAATCGTAGTGACTAATGATTCATTAACCCTTGAAACTGGTGGTGAAATCAATAAAGGACTAGCAATCAAAACCTATCAAGACCACCGTATGGCCATGGCTTTTGCGCCGCTTGCTCTACGTATTCCAATTATCATCGAAGAAGCTGAAGTAGTTTCAAAATCGTATCCTGATTTTTGGAAGGATTTACAACAAGTGGGTTTTAAAATGACAGAGGTCTGAAAGTACCGAGAATACTAACATTTCAACATTTGAACATTCTAACTTTCCAACTTTTCTATAAATAAATAGCAAAACACTTGACAACGCCTATCCTGCGATAGTATATTTGCACCTTGTTTAAAAGTAAGTGGCTCTGCCGCAAAACCTTTAAACGTTAATCTTCTAAATAGTAAAGAATGAAGTTATCTAATTTCAATTTCAATCTTCCGGTAGAATTACTAGCTGAATTCCCGGCAGAAAATCGTGACGAGTCTCGTTTAATGGTAGTTGACCGTAAAAAAGGAACTATCGAACACAAATTATTCAAAGATATTTTGGATTATTTTGACGAAGGGGATGTGATGGTGGTGAACAATACGAAAGTATTCCCAGCTCGTTTGTACGGTAATAAAGAGAAAACGGGTGCGCGTATTGAAGTTTTCTTATTGAGAGAATTAAATGCAGAACAACGTCTTTGGGATGTTTTGGTAGATCCTGCTCGTAAAATCCGTATCGGTAATAAATTGTACTTCGGTGATGATGATTCATTAGTGGCTGAAGTAATCGATAATACAACGTCTCGTGGTAGAACTCTTCGTTTCTTATACGATGGTTCTTACGAAGAATTCCGCCAAAAATTAGTTGACCTTGGTGAAACGCCAATCCCAAAATACATCAACCGTGAAGTAACTCCAGAAGATGCTGATCGTTACCAAACTATCTATGCTAAAGAAGAAGGTGCTGTTGCTGCGCCAACTGCCGGTTTACACTTCTCGAAACACTTAATGAAACGCCTTGAAATTAAAGGTGTCGATTTTGCTGAAGTAACGCTACACGTTGGTTTGGGTACTTTTAACCCAGTTGAAGTTGAGGATTTGTCGAAACATAAAATGGATTCTGAAGAGGTACGTATCTCTCAGGAAGCTTGTGATACGGTAAACAAAGCCAAATCGAATAAAAAACGTGTGTGTGCCATCGGTACTACAACCATGCGTGCTATGGAAAGTTCGGTGTCGTCAAACAAAACATTGAACCCGTACGAAGGATGGACCAATAAATTCATTTTCCCTCCGTATGATTTCAGCGTAGCCGATTGTATGGTAACTAATTTCCACACTCCAAAATCAACGTTGTTAATGATGATTTCTGCATTCTGTGGTCACGATTTGATGCGTAAAGCTTACGATGAAGCGATCAAAGAAAAATACCGTTTCTATTCTTACGGAGACGCAATGTTAATTCTTTAATAGAGTTCATCAACTAAATAGTTAAAATCCCAATCATCATGGTTGGGATTTTTTTTATTCCTAATGGTACCGATGATTGTTTAAATGGTACCGATGATTATGTAAGTGGTACTGGTCGTTGTTTAAGTGGTACCAAAGACTTTTTAACTGGTACTGATGATTGTTTAAGTGGTACAGATGATTGTTTAGTTGGTACTATGAACTATTTAAGTGGTACTGATGATTATGTAAGTGGTACTGGTCGTTATTTAAGTGGTACAGATGATTGTTTAGGTGGTACTTATGATTATGTAAGTGGTACTAGTCGTTGTTTAAGTGGCACCAAAGATTTTTTAACTGGTACTGATGATTATGTAAGTGGTACTAGTCGTTGTTTAAGTGGTACCAAAGACTTTTTAACTGGTACTGATGATTGTTTAGGTGGTACAGATGATTGTTTAGGTGGTACCAAAGACTTTTTAACTGGTACTAATCATTTTTTTATCGGTACTAAGGACTATGGACTTGGTACTACTCACTCATCACTCATCACTCATAATTCATCACTCATAATTCATAATTCATAACTTTTCAATACTTTTACAGCACTAATCACAACCAAAATGACATTTCAAAATACACTCGCTTTCGCGCAACAACTTGATGCACAAGACGAATTAAAAAACTATCGCAACGAATTCATTTTCCCGCAACACAACGGACAAAACGTAATCTACTTTACCGGTAACTCTCTAGGATTACAACCTAAAAGAACAAAACAATATGTCGATGAGGTAATGAACGATTGGGCAAACCTTGCCGTGGAAGGTCATTTCTATGCCGAAAAACCTTGGTGGGATTATCAAGAACGTTTCGCGGCACCTTTAAGTGGTATCGTTGGGGCAAAACCTTCCGAAATTACCGTAATGAATACCTTAACGATTAATCTTCACTTATTGATGGTGTCGTTTTACCGCCCAACTGCGACTCGTTACAAAATCATTTGCGAAGAAAAAGCGTTTCCTTCAGATCAGTACATGTTCCAAAGTCAGGTAAGACACCATGGCTTCGATCCTAAAGAGGCTATCGTCGAAATCAAACGTCGCGATGGAGAACATAATATCCGCCTGGAAGATATCTTGGCTAAAATCAATGAAGTGGGCGATGAACTGGCGTTAGTGCTTTTCGGAGGAGTGAATTACTACACCGGACAGGTTTTCGATATGAAAACCATCACCGAAGCCGGTCACAAACAAGGTGCATTCGTTGGTTTTGACTTGGCTCACGCTGCCGGAAATATCAAATTGGAATTGCACGACTGGAATGTTGATTTCGCCGCTTGGTGTAGTTATAAATACATGAATTCTGGACCGGGTAATGCTTCGGGTTGTTTCGTGCATGAAAAGCACCACCAAACGAACTTGCCTCGTTTTGCAGGTTGGTGGGGACATAACAAGGAACGCCGCTTTAAAATGGAACCTGATTTCGATCCGGTTCACGGCGCCGATGGTTGGCAGGTAAGTAATCTTCCTATTCTGTCTTTGGCTCCTTATTTGGCTTCCGCCGAAATGTTTGCCGAAGTGGGTATGGAGAAACTAATCGCAAAACGTGATAAAATAACAGCCTACTTAGAATTCATCCTGCACGAAATTGATAACGAAATCGAAGGAACCGAATTTGAGGTAATCACACCGAAAGAACCTAAGGAAAGAGCATGCCAATTGTCGGTTTTCCTTCACGGACAAGGCCGAAACCTGTTTGATTACCTAATGAAAAACGGCGTTATTACCGATTGGCGCGAACCGAATGTAATCCGTCTAGCTCCGGTGCCTTTGTACTGCTCTTTTGAAGATATGTACAACTTCGGACAAATCCTGAAACAAGGAATCTTGGCGTTAAAATAAATGATCAATATTGCTAAATACAGATTGGCATACCTGATAATGCTAATTCTTTCAGTGATTGCAACTCTGTTTGTTTCAATTTTTGCACTGGGAATGAAAGAGCATGAAAGTACTCCATGGGGCATTTTTGTTTTTTGGGGTTTCTCTGTATTTCAAATGGTAACGCTGTCACTTCCTTTATTTAAGCGGATCAGAGAAAATCGTAAATACAGATTTCTCTTTGGTGTCAATTTGCTGATTCTGCTGTTTTATGCGTATGAAGTCATTGAGTATGCCCTCACTTCCGATTTTGATACTATGAAAGGAATAATTTATGTATTATTTTTGTTTCTTATTAGTGACCTTTTTTTGGGCAATTTTAAATTGATAAAAAATAAATTTTAAAATACAATGAACAAACAACAAATTATAGAAAGCTTCGATCCGTCACAACCGGGTTTGGCAGATGCTACCGTTTTCGGATTGCCTTTTTCAGCTGAAGATTCTGAAATTATTGTAATCCCTGTGCCTTGGGAAGTAACTGTAAGTTATGGTGCCGGCGCATCAGAAGGCCCGGATGCCATTATGGATGCTTCTTTTCAAGTTGATTTGAATCATCAGGATTTCCCTGAATTATGGAAGTTGGGTATCTATATGGACGAAGCGCCTAAACATTGGAAATCCAATTCTGATAAATACAAATCATTGGCACAGCCTATCATTGAAGCTTTAGAAGGTGGAGAAGATATTGAAACGTTTCCTGCACTGCAATCGGATTTGGATAAAATCAACAAAGTATGCCGTGAACTGCACTCTGAGGTGAAAGAAAAAGTCCTGTATTGGATGAACAAAGGAAAAAAAGTAGTGTTGTTGGGTGGTGATCACTCTACGCCGCTTGGTTATTATGAGGCATTGGCTTCAAAACATGATAACTATGGTATCCTACATTTAGATGCGCACATGGATTTGCGTATTGCCTACGAAGGATTTACGTATTCGCATGCTTCAATCATGTACAATACACTTCAAATTCCTCAAGTGACTAAAATTGTTCAAGTAGGAATCCGTGATTTCTGCGAACAGGAAGTGGATGTGGTGCAAAAATCGAACGGAAGAGTTTTAGTTAACACAGATGCCGACTTAAAAGCGGAAGCATTCCAAGGAAAAACTTGGGAACAGCAATGTGAGGCAATCATAGCGTCATTACCGCAAAAAGTATGTATTTCTTTCGATATCGATGGAATGTATCCATGGTATTGTCCTAATACCGGTACGCCGGTTCCAGGTGGTTTTTCTTTCGAACAAGCAACTTATTTATTCAATAAATTAGCAGAAAGCGGAAAAGAAATCATTGGTTTCGATCTAGTTGAGGTTGCTCCAGGTGAAGATGGTAGTGATTGGGATGGAAATGTAGGTGCAAGAATGTTGTTCCACATGTGTGGAGTTTTGGCCAAAAACAATGGATTGAACACCGGAAATAAAATCAGTTTTCCAAGAGGATAGATGATAGGATTCAATATAAATGAAAGACGAGTTTTGCTCGTCTTTTTTTATGTAATTGAGATTCTGTAAACTTTAATTGAAATTGTGTAACACGCTGAATATTAATTCGTAGTTACTTTGTTGGTATAAATTAAAAACAAGATGTTATGAAAAATTTAGCTTTAACCATAGTGACAGTAGTGACAATGATTTCATGTAAGGATTCGGATAGGGAAGGAACAGTTGAAAATCTTGAAGTAGAAGCGAAACAAGCAACCATTGATTCAATGAAAATGGAAATGGAAAAGCAAAGGATTATTGATTCGATGAAAGCGGTAAGTGCGACAGTGGCACGTCCGGTTGAGAAAGAAGTTGTTGTTGTGAATCAGGCGCCTGCGAAGAAAAAATGGAGTGGTGCAGCTAAAGGAGCAGTGATTGGTGCTGGTGTAGGTGCGGTTACCGGAGCGATTGTTAGTGATAAGAAAGGAGAAGGTGCGATTATTGGCGGATTGGCTGGAGCTGGTGTAGGTGCTGGTACAGGTGCCATTATTGATGAAAGTAAGAAATAATAACTACCACAAACTTTAACCCAAGTTGGAAAAGTGTGTCTAAATAAATTAGGCACACTTTTTTTATAAACCGATGTTTATTTCGTTAAATTTGGATACAAAATTTTTCAAATGAAAAGAATTAAACAATTTTTCCTCTTGATGTTGGCTTTGATTGTACTAATCGCCATCGGAATTTATGGTTATTTACACTCCACTAAACCAAGTTATGAAGGAGAGTTGTCATTGAAAAACCTTACTGCCGAAACTCAGGTTTATTTTGATGATTATGGTATACCACATATTTATGCCCAAAATCAAAAAGATGCTTTAACAGCTTTGGGATATGTTCATGCTCAAGATCGTTTGTGGCAAATGGAATTGTTACGAAGAATCGCGCCAGGAAAATTGTCCGAAATATTTGGTTCTAGAGCTTTGGATAATGATAAGTTGTTTTTGGCTTTGGGAATCGATAAAAATTCTGATGAAGCTATAGCAAAATTGGATAAGAATAGTCCGGCCTATCAATTGGCTCATGCTTATTTGGATGGAATTAATCAATATATTGAAAAGGGTAAAACTCCGGTTGAGTTTACTCTACTCGGTATCGAGAAAAAACCATTCACTTTAAAAGATGTTTACAATACATTCGGGTATATGGCTTTTAGTTTTGCTATGGCGCAGCGTACAGATCCATTGTTGACCGATTTGAGAAATAAATGGGGTGATGAATATCTAAAAGAATTAGGTATTGATTATTCCTTCAATACGGTAAAGATTAAAGTTACTGAAGATAAAACACAACAGTATATAGAGGCTTCGAAAGCGGTAACGGCTTTAATGGAAAGTTCACCTGTGCCACCTTTTATTGGAAGCAATAGTTGGGTGGTAGGTCCGCAAAAGACCAAAAATGGCAGAGTAATTTTTGCCAATGACCCACACATTGAGTATTCGCAACCTGGTACCTGGTATGAAGCGCATATATCATGTCAGGATTATGAAATGTATGGGTATTATTTGGCAGGAACACCTTTCCCATTGTTAGGGCATAACCGTGATTATGCTTATGGATTAACGATGTTCGAAAATGACGATGCTGATTTTTTTCAAGAAGAAAATAATCCATCCAATGTAAATCAATACAAAACAGCCAAAGGTTATTCTGATTTTAAAGTTCGTAATGAAGTAATCAAGATTAAAGACAGTGCTGAGGTGAAATTGACAATCAATGAAACCGATCATGGGCCAGTTATGAACGGAATTTTGAAAGATTTCAAACCACAAAAACCAGTATCGTTTCATTGGATTTATACACAGCAACCGAATCATATTCTAGAAGCGGTTTATAGTTTAAGTCATGCTAAAGATATCGAAGACTTTCATAAAAACATTGAATTGATTGCCGCTCCGGGATTGAATATTATGTATGGAGATGCTAAGAATAATGTGGGTTGGTTTACCTCAGGAAAATTATACAAACTGGAGAAAGAAGTGAATCCTAATTTCATTTTAAGTGGTACTAACGGAAGAGATGATAAGAAAACCTTTTTGGAGTTCAGCAAAAACCCACATGCACAAAATCCAAGTTGGGGGTATGTGTATTCTGCGAATAATATGCCAGAAGCTATAGATGGATACAACTATCAAGGATATTATTTGCCTAAAGACAGAGCACGAAGAATTACTCATTTATTGGATAATAAGAACGAATGGGATAAAGAATCAATAGGCAGTATGATCAATGACAATACTTCTATGGAATCGCAAGAAGTAGCTAAAAATATGGTTTCAGCTATTAATGTTTCTGAATTGAATCAAAAAGAACAAGAAGCATTGTCAGTGCTGAAGTCATGGAAAGGAAACAATGATTTGTCGGAAGTATCGCCAGCTATATATAACAAGCTGCTTTATTTTTATTTGGTTAACACATTTAAGGATGAGATGGGGGACGATGCTTTCAAGCAATATATCAAGACTTATGTAATGAAACAGACGATTGCGTATCAATCTAAAAATGAAAAGTCGTTATGGTGGGACAACATCGCAACCAAAAATAAAAAAGAAACTCGTACTGAAATTTTGACCAAAGCTTTTAAGGAAGCTGTTAGAAGTCTTCAAAATCAACTAGGTGATGATGTGAAGGGATGGACTTGGAATCGTGTGCATAAAATAGAGTACAAGCATCCTTTGGGTAGTGTTTCTATACTTCGTCCTTTGTTCAATGTTGGTATTTTTGAAATTGCTGGAGGAAATGAAGTAATCAATAATACGATGTTTGAATTGTCGGATGAGCCCGTTCATATGGTGAAATCTGGTCCGTCCACACGACGTGTAATTGATTTCTCGGATATTGAGAATTCATGGAGTGTTTTGCCTTCTGGGCAGTCCGGTAACCCAATGAGTCCGCATTATAATGATCAGGCTGAACTGTATGTTCAAGGGAAATTCCGAAAAATGAAATTGAATAAAAAAGAAATTGAAGCTTCTTCAACGAAATTGGTTTTTGAGCCAAAATAATACTTAAAATCATGTGCGTATTCGTTGTGAAACCCTAAATTTGCAAAACCGCTTTAATAAAAACCAATGCAAAGTCCTCAGAAAATTGCTGTTGTAGGTTCCGGATTGGTTGGAACCTTATTGGCAATCTATTTAAAAAAGAAAGGTCACACTGTTCATGTGTACGATCGTAGTCCTGATATCAGAACGGTTGAGTTTTCCGGCCGCTCCATTAATTTGGTGATGTCAAATAGAGGCTGGAAAGCGTTGAAAGATATTGGATTGGAAGAGGAAATTCGTCAAATCGGAATTCCTGTAGATAAGAGAGCCATTCATTTGCAAGACGGTCAATTGAATTACCAGAACTATGGTAAAGAAGGTGAAGCCATATTTTCCTTATCGCGTGGTGTTCTCAATCGTAAAATGATTGATTTGGCTGAAGCAGCTGGAGTCGAATTTAAATTTGAACATAAAATTTGGGATGTGACTTTAGCGGATGCAACCTTGCATATTGGTGATTCGGAAAGAGGGGAGTGGACAGAGTTAAAGTACGATAAGGTTTTTGGTGCAGATGGTGCTTTCTCTCGAATCAGACATCGCATGCAGCGACAAAGTATGTTTGATTATTCGCAAGAGTTTATGAAAATTGGCTATAAGGAATTGCATATTCCGGCCAATCCTGACAAAACGCATAAAATCGATAAGAATTCTTTACATATATGGCCTAGAGGTAACTTTATGTTGATGGCTTTGGCAAATTTAGATGGAAGTTTTACTTGTACACTTTTTATGCCTTTTGAAGGAGAAAATTCGTTTAATGAATTGAATGATGAATCCAAATTAGTAAAGTTTTTTGCTGAATATTTTCCCGATACAGCCGATGTAATTCCGGATTTGGTGGAAGATTTTTTTAAGAATCCTACAAGCTACTTGGTGATGATGAAGTGTTATCCTTGGACATTTGAAGACAAAGTTGCATTAATAGGCGATTCCGCACATGCGATTGTTCCGTTTTATGGTCATGGAATGAATGCCGGTTTTGAAGATATAACCATTTTAATGGAAATGATTGCTCAATATGGGGATGATTGGAATACTATTTTTAATGAGTATGAAAAATCCAGAAAACCCAATGCTGATGCAATCGCAGAATTATCATTGCGAAACTTTATTGAAATGAGCACCAAAACTGCAGATTCTGCTTTTCTTCTTCAGAAAAAAATTGAAAAGAGATTTTCGGATAAACATCCTGAGCAGTGGATGCCATTGTATAGCCGAGTGACTTTTAGTACACAACCTTATGCCGAAGCCTTGGCTATTGGTGAGTTTCAGAATAGAATTATGGAGCAAATTATGGCAATACCCGAAATTGAAAAAATCTGGGACAGCCAGGAAGTAGAAGATAAAATTATTGAATTACTAAATGCATAAAAAAAACTCCAAATCTCAATTTAGAAATTTGGAGTTTTTTTTACTCTTCTCTGTTTACCGAATCCATTGAAAAAGCTGGCTTGCAAATGGCAATGTATTCACAAGGTTGATCAAACGGATTGGAATATTGAACTCGTGTGTTCTTGTCAATTTTGATCGATTGACCAGCTTCTAAAACTACCACATCTTCTTCAATAATAAATTGTTTCTTACCGGAAATGATATACGTGTATTCGTCAAATTCGGGTGTTTGAAAAGGTTCGCTCCAACCTGGAGGTGCTACCATATGTGCTATGGATATCTCGCTGTTATTGGTAGTCGCTAAACCATGATGTTCTTCAATTAGTTTGCCGTCAGTGGTAGGAACCACAAAAGGTGATTTTTGTATAAAATATTTTTTCATGATTGTTGATTTTTAATCCCAAACATATTTCCAATCTCCGTCGGTTTGTTTTTTCCAAACGGTATGAAAGATGCCTTTAAATTCTTTTTTAGTACCTGATGAGTCAGTCGCTACCCAGATGTATTTTCCATAAGTATACGCCATAGTTGCATCTTCTGACACATCCACCAAATCAGGTTTCCAAGTCACACTGGCTTTGGAATACTTTGGATTACTGTAATAATTTTTAATGGCTTCTTTTCCTTTAATCAAGGTGTCGTTTTCTCTTTTTATGACTGCGTCTTCTGCTGCAAATTCATAAAAAGCTGCTGCAATTCCCTTTGTTGACGCATAATCATTAAATGCTTTTTCGATATTTTTAATTTCTTCTTTAACCGCTTCAGTATTGCTTCGTTGATTGCAGCTAATTAGTAAAACAGTACTTAGAAGTAATGTTAATTTTTTCATAGACTCATTTTTTGAAAATAAAATACACTGCTAGCACTAAAAAACACATGCCAACCAGATGGTTCCATCTTAAACTTTCATTTTTAAAAAATAGCAAGGAGAAAATCACGAAAATGATCAAGGTGATCACTTCTTGAATGACTTTCAATTCTAATAATGAAAAGGGACCACCATTGCCCTGAAATCCTATCTTGTTGGCTGGAACTTGAAAGCAGTATTCAAATAAGGCCAATCCCCAGCTGATTAAAATGATGGTGAATAATCCTGCATTTTCAAACCATTTCAGTTCTTTGAATTTGAGATGTCCATACCAAGCGAGTGTCATGAAAATATTGGATAAAACCAAAAGGCCAATAGTTAAATATGCTTTCATTTTATTTTTTCAGGACTTTCATTAACACATTAAACGCACCACGAATAAAACTGGCACTGGTGACTACTTTTACAACCGATTTTCCAATGACTTCTCCCATGCCGGGTTCTTTACTGGCTCTTTTTTCCTCTTCTTTTTCGGCAACCTCTTCCGAAATTTCCTCTATTTTTTTATTGAGAATTTCATAGGCGCTTTCTCGGTCTATTTCTTCTTCGTATTTTGCAACAAGTTTGGAACTGGAATTGATTTTGTCAATTTCACTATCGGTTAAAATATCCATTCTGCTTTCAGGAGCGCGCATCATGCACGCAACCAAAGGAGTTGGGATTCCTTTTTCATTTAGTGCAGTGACCAATGCTTCCCCAATTCCGAGTGACGTGATAATCTCGTCTGTTTTGTAAAAATCGGAAAGCGGATAATTTTCGGATGTCTGTTTTATCGCTTGACGGTCATTAGCGGTGAAAGCACGTAAAGCATGTTGAATTTTCAGACCCAATTGTGCTAATACTTCTTTTGGTACATCGGTTGGGTTTTGAGTGATAAAATAAACACCAATTCCTTTGGAACGAATCAATTTGATAATAGTTTCGATTTGATCTAATAAAGCTTTGCTGGCTTCGTTGAAAATCAAGTGCGCTTCATCAATAAAAATGACGAGTTCGGGTTGTTCTACATCACCTTTTTCAGGTATTTGGTTGTAAATTTCTGCTAGAAGGTTTAGCATGAACGTTGAAAATAGTTTCGGTTTATCTTGAATGTCATTCAAACGGACAATATTAACGTAGCCGTATCCATTTTCATCAATACGCATCAAGTCGTCAATTTCGAATGATTTTTCTCCGAAGAAGATGTCGGCACCTTGTTGTTCCAATTCTATTATTTTTCTGAGAATAGTACCGGTAGTAGCGGTTGAAATTTTTCCGTAGAGTTCTGAAATTTCTTCTTTTCCTTCCTCTGTAATGTAATTCATTACCTTTTTAATGTCTTTCAAATCTAATAAAGGCATTTTCTTGTCATCACAATATTTGAATATGACAGCGATTACACCCGCTTGTGTTTCGTTTAAATCCAAGATTCTGGAAAACAACACAGGTCCAAATTCAGAGACTGTAGCGCGTAGTCTAACCCCTTCTTGTTCTGAAAGTGTCAATAATTCAACAGGGAATGCTTTTGGTGAAAATGGGATATTGATTTTAGAATGTCTTTCAGTAATAAAATCTTTAACGTCACCTTCTTTGGCAATACCGGAAAAATCACCTTTAATATCCATCATTAAAACGGGAATTCCGTTTTGAGATAATTGTTCTGAAAGCACTTGTATGGTTTTGG
Source organism: Flavobacterium sp. GCM10023249 (assembly GCF_042653365.1). Classification (NCBI taxonomy): domain Bacteria; kingdom Pseudomonadati; phylum Bacteroidota; class Flavobacteriia; order Flavobacteriales; family Flavobacteriaceae; genus Flavobacterium; species Flavobacterium sp. GCM10023249. The sequence goes on along the minus strand of NZ_JBHSHZ010000006.1, from coordinate 15,166 downwards.
TTTTTCCGGTACCTGTAGCTCCGGCAATTAAACCGTGTCTGTTCATTGTTTTTAATGGGATAGTAACAGGAATTGCATGCGCTTCATTGTCAAGGATGGCGCCTCCTAGGTTGATTGATGCTCCTTTACAGGTATATCCTTGTGTTATTTCGTTTTTAAATTCGTTTATACGTTCCATAAATAATGTAAAATAGTAGATGCAATATAGTGTTTTTCTTGTATTTCAAGTGCTTAATGGCTTGATTTTTGTGGGTGTTTAGAAATAAAACAAATTTTATTTGTATTGTTTTTAAATAGGCCTTTCTTGAAAAATTTTCAGTGATGTGGTTTTTGAACAATAAAAAAATCTGTTATTTTCTCTTTTTTCGATTTAAAATTTAATTATTCTCAATAAAGCAGTATGTTTTATTTGAGAAATCATAATTTCAAGTGTTATAAAAGTTTAAAAAAGATTTTTTTATTACAAGTATTAGGTTAAATTTGCTCCCATTATACTATTTAAAGCAATAGAATTAATCAATTAAAAAAAATTTAAATTTTATTAAAAATGGCAAACAACGTTAAAGTTCAAAAGAAAAAAGAACAAGGTTCAAATGGAGGAGATATTTTCTCTGGTCTTGTAATCGTAGCATGTATTTTCGTAGGTTGGTTAATATGGAAATTCGTTATGGGAGACCCTTCTAACTTCGAAGGTGGTAATCCAGAAGGTCATCCACTACCAGGGAATTATTTAGGAATGGTTTACAAAGGAGGAAGTATCGTACCAGTATTGATGGGATTATTATTAATGGTAGTTGTTTTTTCTTTCGAGCGTTTCTTCGTTATCAACAAAGCTGCTGGTAAAGGTGGTTTAGATACATTCATGAAAAAAGTGCAAGCTTCTGTTAATGGTGGTGATATTGATGCTGCTATCGAAGCTTGTGATAAACAACAAGGTTCTGTAGCTAATGCTATCAAAGCAGGTTTAGTAAAATACAACCAAGTGAAAGCAGAAGGTTTCTCTTCAGAAGAAGCTACTGAAACTATTCACAAAGAAATCGAAGAGGCTACTTCATTAGAAATGCCAATGTTAGAGAAAAACTTAACAATCTTATCTACTTTAGTATCTTTAGGTACGTTAGCAGGATTATTAGGAACTGTAACAGGTATGATCAAGGCGTTTGGTGCGTTAGCAACTTCAGGTACTCCTGACCAGGCTGCCTTAGCAAACGGTATCTCAGAAGCACTTATCAATACAGCTACAGGTATCTCGACTTCGTCTTTGGCGATTGTTGTTTATAACTTCTTTACTTCTAAAATTGATACATTAACGTATTCAATTGATGAAGCAGCAAACACGATTGTAAATACTTACAGACGTTTCAAAGGAAGCTTAAAATAATAACTAACAAGTTTTTGTCGTTATTTATTTGACGGCATTATAAAAAAAATAATATGGCAGTAAAAACGCAAAAAAAAGCAGGAGCAATCGACATGACTGCTATGTGTGACGTAGCATTCCTTTTGTTGACGTTCTTTATCTTGACTGCTACTGCAAAACAACCTGAGCCTTTGGCTGTAGATACGCCAAATTCAACTGTGCAAACAAAACTACCTGAAACAGGATTAGCTACGTTAACAGTAGGTAAAGGAAAAGTATTCTTTGGATTAGTTGACAGAGATATCAGAGTAAGAACTCTTGAACTTATGGGACAAGAGTACAATATAAAATTTTCTGAGGAAGAGAAAAAACGTTTTTCTTTAATCGATGGTTTCGGTGTTCCAGTGGGTAGTTTGAAACAAATTATCGCAATGAGTGGATCAGACAGAAACAAAGAAGGTTTTCAACCTGGTATTCCAATGGACTCTATTGACAAGAAAAAGGATGAGTTGTCAAGATGGATTTATAACGCCCGTTCGGCTAGTGCAGAGTTAAAAAACTCTGACATGAAGTTCGCAATCAAGGGTGATGCTAAATTAGAATATCCTCAAATCAAACGAGTGATGGATATTTTACAAGACCAAGATGTAAACAGTTTCAATTTGGTAACTGGTTTACGTGGGAAAGATTTCTAACAGTATAAAAATTAAGAAATGGCAGAATTAAATACCGACGCCGGTGGTGGCAAAAAAGGCGACAAGAAGGTAAGAAGTAAAAAGTCGAATGCCAAGGTGGACTTGACAGCGATGGTTGACTTAGCTTTCCTTTTGATTACGTTCTTTATGTTAACCACCTCGTTATCAAAGCCACAATCAATGGATTTAGGTTTGCCTGATAAAGAAGAAAAGCCTGAGGATGAAAAACCTATCGATGTTGCAGACGATAGAACTATGACTATTTTATTGGGAGAAAACAATAAAGTAAAATGGTACTACGGAAGAGTTGATAGTCCAATTGAAGGTCCAAGTGAATCTACTTATGGTAGAGCAGGAATCCGTCAGGAAATTTTGAAAAAGGTGCAGTCTGTTCCAGCAAAATATAACGATAAAACCAAAGGGTTAATTGTTATCATCAAGATGGACAAGAAAACCAATTATAAAAACATGGTGGATATCTTGGATGAGATGGCAATTGCAAAAGTGCCTACTTATGCACTAGTAGATATTTCACCAGAAGAGAAAGCTTTGCTTTCTAAATAATAATCCTAACAACTATTTAAAATGAAATTAGATTTATTTAAAACGCAGTGGTTGGATTTGGTGTTTGAAGGACGTAATAAGAAGTATGGTGCATACCAATTACGTAAAGATAATCCTAAAACGGCATTACGTTCGTTATTGTTAGGTGGATTTGTGTTTGCAATTGCTGTAAGCGCACCAAAATTAGTAGATTTATTACCTAGTAGCGATTCTGCTGATAACACTATAGATGAAAAAGTGGTGTTGATTGACTTGAATAAACCAAAAGAAAATCTTCCACCACCGCCACCACCTAAAAAAGTGGAGCCACCTAAACCGAAAATCGACGAGGTGAAATTCGTGAAACCTAAAGTAGTTGAAGCTGCTAAGGTTACCGAAGAGATCAAAACAATGGATGAATTGAAAGATAAAACGATTGCAGAAAAAGACCAAAAAGGGAATAAAGATGCACAAGTAACTATCGATCAACCAACTGGAGATTCTGATAAGCCCGCAGAAGTAGTGGATAATAACGTATATAGCTCGGCTGGTTTGGAAGTACAACCTGAATACCCAGGAGGTTGGGGTAAATTCGGTGCTTATGTAGCTTCTAAGTATAGAACTGAAGATATTGCTGAAAAAGCAGGTCAGGACTTGAAAGGTAGAGTTATCGTTGAATTCGTTGTTGAAAAAGACGGTAGTTTAACAGATATTAAAGTGATCCGTGATTTAGGTTACGGAACAGGAGATGAAGCAATCAGAGTTTTAAAAACAATGCCGAAATTGAAACCGGGTGAACAAAACGGTAAAAAAGTTCGTGCTAGATTTAGCTTACCAATCTCAGTTACTATTACTGCTGAATAGATGAATAATTATTCAAATAATTTAGAGAAGAAATCGCTTAAAGAGCGATTTCTTCTCGTTATAGGTATACTGTTCTTTCTGATATACCTTGCCATGGGCTTGGCTGTTTTATTTTGGGACAAACTCCCGTTACAAATGCCTCAAAATTACCGTATGGTTTTAGGTGTGGCTATTATAGGATACGCTTTTCTGCGTTTCATTCGCTTTTTTCAAAAATCATAATATGAAGAAAATATATGTACTGGTTGTTGTAGCTGTTCTATTTATCGGCGCTTTTAGCTGTAATCTAAAGGAGAATGCTAAAAATGATAAGGATACGATTTTAACCGGTAAAGTGTCTATACTTGTAGATGAAACTATCTTACCAGTAATTGAAGAGCAAGTGATGGTTTTCGAAAACCAATATGATGCTAAAGTGACTCTAATCGGTAAATCGGAAACCGAAATCGTAAAACTTTTATCAGAAGGGAAAAATGATTTGGCAATTTTGACTAGAGAGCTAAGTTCTAATGAAGGTAATTTTTTCAAACAAAAGAAAATAACTCCTAAGGTTACAACGTTTGCTACAGATGGAATTGCTTTTATTTCAGATAAAGGGAATTCGAGTACCAAAATTGACTTGAAGGACGTAATTGAATTTATGAAGGGAGATAGTAATAAATTTAAGGGTTTGGTTTTTGATAATGCCAACTCAAGTACGGTGAAGCATTTTATGGATATGGCCAAAGTAACTACTTTGCCAACTAAAAATATTTATTCTTTCAATACAAATAATGAGGTAATTAAATTTGTCTCTGAGAACCCAGGTACTATAGGGATTGTTGGTGTGAATTGGTTGATGCAACCATTGCCTGACTTTCAAAGTACTGTTGATAAAGTGAGTGTTTTGGAAGTAAAAGCAATTAATGGTACATTTGCTTTGCCTACTCAAGATCATATGGCTTCGGGACTTTATCCTGTAACAAGAAAAATTAAAATGTTAAATTATCAAGGTTATTCCGGTTTAGGCATGGGATTTGCTTCATTTGTTGCAGGAGAGATTGGACAACGCATAATTCTTAAATCAGGTTTAGTTCCTGAAAGAATGCCAAGCAGAAATCTAATCATCCGAAAAGAAATTGTAAAAGAAAACTAATAAAAAAGTTATAAAAATGAATAAATCTAAATTTTTCAGCGTTGCATTTTTAGCACTAGGATATGCTGCTTTTGCTCAAGATGTTGAGTCAGCAAAAAAAGCCATTGATGCTGAACAATATGAAAAAGCAAAATCTATTTTAAAAAACATTGTAAGTACATCTCCTGAAAACGGACGTGCCGCTTTCTTCTTAGGTAATATTTATCTAAAACAAAATGTGCAGGATTCTGCAAAAATTGTTTTTCAAAAAGGGATAACTGCTAAAGAAGGCGGTGTATTCAACTATATTGGTTTAGGTCAGATTGATTTGGATAATGGTAATGCACAAGCAGCGCAATTCAATTTTGATCAGGCTACAGCCGGAATGAAAAAGAAAGATATTGAACAGTTGGTTTATATTGGACAAGCGTATACCAATTCAGCAAATCCAAACTATAAAAAAGCGATCGAGGTTTTGAATAAAGCAAAAGCTGTTAATCTAAATGATCCAGCAACTTTATTAGCTTTAGGAGATGCTTATGCTGCTGATAAAAATCAAAACGACGCCTATGCAAACTATAGAAATGCATTCGACGCGAATAACAGTTTCCTTAGAGCAAAAATGCAACAAGGAGTTTTATTGAAAAACTCTAAAAACTTTAGCGCTGCAGTTGAAAACTTCGCAGAGGTAGTGAAAATCAATGCGTCTTATGGTCCTGTTTATAGAGAATTAGCTGAAACGTATTTTGGATGGTCAACTTTCGATAGAGCGAATAGTGTAGATTTCAAGAAAAAAGCTTTGGAAAATTATGAAAAGTACATGAGTCTTACAGATTACTCTTTGTCTTCCAAATTACGTCAAATGGATTTCTTGTTTGTAACTAAGGAATTTGATGCATTGGAAAAAGCGACTGCTGATCTGAAAAGTAAAGGTGTGAATGATCCAAAAGTTGTATTGTTCTCAGGTTATACCGCGTATGAAAAAGGTAAATATGCTGAAGCTGTTGCAGATTTGGAAAAATATGTAAACAACCCAGCAGCTAAACAATTTGCACGTCCTTATATGTATTTAGGTTTTGCACAACAAAAATTAGCGATTAAAGATGGTGCAACTCCAAGTGATAAGCCTGTTGTTGATCAAGCGCTTTTTGCATCGAGTGTGGAAAATTTCAAAAAAGCGGCTGCAATTGATAAACTTCAAATTGGAGAATTAAGTGATAATGGTAAAGCATTATTTGAAAAGAAATTATATGCAGAAGCAGCTGCTGTTTGTGAAGTTGCTTTGTTGAATCCTGAATCAAAAAACAGATTGTATGATAATTTCTTCTTAGGTTATTCTTTGTATTTCAATAACGTTGAAAAGAATGCAAAAGATATGAATGTTACTGAATTACAAAAAGCTGATGTTGCTTTTGGAAATGTGATTGCTGCTTCTCCAACTACTCAAGATGCTCATTTATACAGAGCTAGAGTAAACGGATTGTTGACAGATGCTACAGCGAAAGCTCAAATGGCTGCTTCATATGAAGAGTACACAAAAGTGGTAATCACTAAAGGCCCTGAAACTGTTGAGAAATTCAAAGGTAAAATGGTTGAATCTTACAATGAATTGGCTAGATATTTCGGTAAAACGGATAAAGTAAAAGCTTTGGATTTTGTAACAAAAGCCTTAGCGTTAGATCCTGCTGATGCAGATGCGTTAACACTTCAAAAAGCATTGAAATAATATTAAATTATAATGCAATATGAACCGCTCCAATATGGAGCGGTTTTTTTATCTTATGATGGCATCAATTTATGCAATACTTTGTCGGCATAAAACTAAAATCAATTGTTTATCTTTGCAGACTATTTTAATATTATGCTTACAAAAGAAACACAAATAGCAGTAGAGAAAGGTGAAATGCTTCCATTGATGGAAGAGTTCTACACCATTCAGGGAGAAGGATACCACACAGGAACAGCCGCTTATTTTATCCGTATCGGCGGATGTGATGTAGGTTGTCATTGGTGTGATGTTAAGGAGAGTTGGAATGCAGAACTTCATCCACCAACAAGCATTGACAAAATAGTGGATAATGCCAAAAAATACGCTGAAACAGTTGTGGTGACAGGAGGGGAGCCATTAACATGGGATATGACCCAATTGACCACTCGTTTGAAAAGCCAAAATTTAAGAGTTCATATTGAAACTTCTGGCGCTTATCCAATTTCGGGAGATTGGGATTGGTTTTGTTTGTCACCTAAGAAAAACAAATTGCCTGTTCAAGAGGCTTACGATATTGCAAATGAGCTAAAGGTTATAGTGTATAATAAACATGATTTTATTTTTGCAGAAGAACAAGCGGCAAAAGTTAATCCGAATGCTATTTTATTTTTACAACCGGAATGGAGTAAAAAAGAGGAGATAACCCCTTTGATTGTGGATTATGTGATGAATAACCCGAAATGGCGAGTTTCACTTCAAACCCATAAATATTTAAATATACCATAATGAAAAAGTTTGTGTTCTTAATCCTATGTCTATTTCTTTCATCTGCTTTCTTTGCTCAGGAAAATAATACAAAAGACGATGATAACATTTACAGTTCTGTTGGAATAGATGTCATGCCTGAATATCCTGGAGGTATTCCGGAATTCGGTAAATATATAAGTACAAATTACAAATACCCAAATGTAAAAGGCTTGAATGGTAAGGTTGTTGTCGAATTTGTAGTTGAAAGAGATGGTAGTCTTGGAGATATTAAGGTGTTACGTGATGTTGGATATGGTACAGGTGAGGAAGCGATTAGGGTTTTAAAAGCATCTCCACGTTGGAAACCGGGAGAACAAAATGGACGTATAGTCAGATCAAGATTTTTGTTGCCTATTAACATTAATGTGAACTAAAGCAAAAGGTTGAATTCAAGAATTCAACCTTTTTTTTTAATTCTAAATAGTTGTTGAGAGTAGAAGTAGCTAGAGCCTTTATTTAGTATGGTTTCAAAGAGATGTAAAATTCACTATCGTACCAATGATTTGTTAAAGTTTTCTTTTGATTGCAATGATGTGTAAATTATAAATGTTAATATTTTGCTAATAAAAAATTAATTATATACATTTACGCGAAGTTTTCAAAAGCTATTTGTCCCAAAACAAAAAACTTAGATACTGTATTGGTTTATTTTACTAATTAAAAATACCACAGTAAATATGAAAAAACTACTTCTAATCGCAGTATTGTTTGTGACTCAGTTCGGGTTTTCACAAGCGCCAATCAGTGCCATCAGTAAAAATGCACCAATTCCTTACGAATCTGTTGAAAATAGACCACTTTATCCTGGAGGGATTAATGAATTCATTAAATTTATCGGAAAAAATTTTAAAGCACCTGAAGTTGAAGGACTGAGTGGAGTGCTTAAAGTGAGTTTTGTAATCGATACGAACGGAGCTGTAACCGATATTAAAGTCTTGAATGATCTTGGAAGCGGAACTGGAGAAGAAGCCAAAAGAGTGGTTTCATTATCACCTAAATGGACTCCAGGAGATCAAGATGGAAAACCAGTAAGTGTAGTTTATACACTTCCTATTACTTTACGAAATTAAATAACACATAAAATACTGACAATCAAACCTTTGCTTAATATGGCAAAGGTTTTTTTTGTACGTATTGTTGTATTTTTTAAGCTTTTTTTAACACTTTATCGATTTTATTGCATCCTTTGACGACAATTTTGTATTATTGTTTAAGCTATTTGATTAGTCCCCAATTAGTAACACATAAAATAGATTATTATGAAAAAGATTATTGCAGTATTCTTGAGTATGTTATGTGTTAATTTAAGTTTTTCTAAAGCTCTAATTAACGGTATCGAAGTTCCTATTCAGTATGACGCAGTGGAAGTGAAACCATTGTTTCCAGGTGGCATGTCTGAGTTTATGCAGTTTGTGATGAAAAATTTCCAAATTCAAGAAGATGAAGAAGGTAATATACCAACAGGAACGGTACAGGTTAGTATTATTATTAGTGCTGATGGTTCTGTATCTCAAGTTAATATATTGCGTGATGTAGGTAATGCAGGTAAAGAAATAAAACGTATTCTGTCGAAATGTCCAAAATGGACTCCCGGTCGTATGAAAGGGCAAAATGTATCGGTAGAATATAATTTTCCTATCATTATAAAATAATTTACATCCCAACTTCGGTTGGGATTTTTTATTTTTACTGGAAATAACAATATAATGAAATCACTTTTCCAGTTAGATAACTCCATTACTTTTCTGAACCATGGCTCTTTTGGTTCTTGTCCAAAACCAATTTTCGACGAATACCAAAGGTTTCAATCCGAACTCGAATTTGATCCGGTCGTCTTTATCCAAAAAAAACAACCTCAATATTTAAAAACAGCTCGTGAACATTTGGCTCCATTTGTGGGCTGTGATGCACAAGATTTGTACTTTACACCCAATCCAACCTTTGCAGTAAATACCATAATGCGTAGTCTAAACCTACAACCTGGTGATGAGATTTTAAGTACAAATCACGAGTATGGCGCCATGGATCGTACATGGAATTTCTATTTCAAGAAAGTCGGAGCAAAGTATGTCCGTCAGTCTATTTCGCTACCTGTTGTTTCTAAAGAGAAACTACTGGAAGAATTCTGGAGTGGCTATACTTCTAAAACAAAGGTTATTTTCTTAAATCATATTTCCAGTGCTACCGCTTTGATCTTTCCTGTTAAAGAAATTTGTGATAAGGCTCAAGAGCTAGGGTTGATTACCATTATTGACGGTGCCCACGTTCCGGGACATATCGACTTAAATATAACAGATCTTAATCCTGATTATTACACAGGAACGTTGCACAAATGGATGTTGGCACCCAAAGGAAGTTCTTTTCTATATGTGAAAAAGGAATTTCAAAACGACTTAGAACCTTTAGTGGTTTCTTGGGGTTACGAAAGTGTAGCTCCGGGTGAAAGTCAGTTTCTGGATTATCACGAATATCAAGGTACTAATGAAATTTCGGCGTATTTGTGTACGCCTAAGGTTGTTGATTTTTTAGAATCCTATAATTGGAAACAGATTTCACAAACTTGTAAGCAAATTGTATTGGAGAATTATCAAAAATTTTGCGATTTAGTAGGTACGAATCCTATTTGTCCAGTTACCTCAGAATTCTTGGGGCAAATGGCAAGTATTCCCATCAAAACAACAAAACCTTTAGAATTAAAGGAAGTTTTATATACCAAATACAAAATTCAAATACCGGTAATGCCTTTGAATGATGCAATTTATATCCGTTATTCTATCAATGCTTATAATTCTCAAGAGGATTTAGATCGTTTGTATAATGCGTTGAAAGAAATTATCGAAACAACCGATTTAATTATAGTGTGATTTTTGCCAAATAATCAAAATGCTCACCTTCCATAATCAATTTGCAGTTCAGACCATTGGCATGAGCTGCATTTTGTAAGGTGTTGTAGTCTAAATATAACCAAGGAAAACTATCTTCGGTTTCTTCTTTATAGGATATTGTAAAGACCAATTCGCCATAATAACCATCAGCTGGAATCAGGTATGCGCCATCCTCGTCTTCATCAAACATATAAATGATGTCAGATGAATCAATCAAAATCTGACCTTGTGGATTGAGTAGCGATTTTAATTTCTGAAGGTATTTGGTTGTTTCTTCCAAAGTCCCAAAGATACCTGTGCCATTCATTAATAAGATAATCGTATCGAATGTGTCGTTTTCAACCTCGAGAATATTTTGGACTCGGACGTTTTTCACACCTCTCAATCGGCAGGCTTCAACCGCATTAGGCGAAATATCAATGGCTTGAACGTCTAATTGTCTTTTGTCCTGAAGATATAAGGCATGACTTCCTGCTCCACATCCCACATCCAATACCTTTCCTTTAGCGAGTTGTAACGCTTTTTGTTCCAGTTTTGGCATTTCTAAAAAATCTCGAAACAAATACGCAACATCCATTACATCTGCCTCAGAAATGTTCGTTTCGGTAATCAAATCCTCAGGTGAATTATTGGTTTGGTAATCTAAAATAGCTTTCCCGAAAAGATCTTTCATAATGATGATGTGTTAATTTGATTGTTTCTTGACTTGATTTGAGTAATTTTGCATTCTGAAACCGAATTACATGCTGAAGCCTTCATTACAAGAATTACAAAAGTTAGCCAAAGATAAGCATAACGAAAATAAAAAGTATTTTGACAAGCTGAAAAAGAAAGCTCCGAAGAATATCGATTATGTTATGCAGGAGTTGCATGATGCCGAATTCAAACGTACCGACTGTTTGCAATGTGCCAATTGTTGTAAAACTACTGGGCCTTTATTTACTTCTGCCGATATCGAACGCATTGCGAAACACTTCCGTCAAAAACCACAACAGTTCATTGATCAGTATTTGCGTGTTGATGAAGACAATGATTATGTGTTGCAAAGCGTTCCATGTACATTCCTAGATGCCGAAAATTACTGTATGATATACGATGTCCGCCCTAAAGCATGCCGAGAATTCCCGCATACCGACCGTAAAAAGTTTCAGCAAATATCTAATCTGACTTTAAAAAACGTGGCTATCTGTCCCGCAGCCTATAATATAGTGGAAGAAATGAAAAAGAAAATGCCTTTGTAAAAGGCATTTTTAGTTATTGGTACAATAAATACTGCTTTCGTTTCGCTTTAAAATCTTCCAAACCTTTTGTCCATGAATTTCTAATCTCAGTTTCAGAAACGCCACTTTCAATTTGCTGTTGCAGTTTTTTAGTGCCAGCTAGTTTGGTGAAGAAGTCATTGAAAAATGGATTTTTCGTCTTACTGTTTTCTTGATAGGCTTTAATCAACCATTGTAATTCCAAACGATTCACTTTCTTAATTTGGCTTAAGTCTTCTCCAAAACATTCTTTTCCGTTCCACACCGGATCTTTCGCACCAAAATTTGGCTTCGGTGTAAACGAAAATCCATGGTTTTCTAAATAAGGCGAACCGTAAATTTGGAATTGCTTCTCCGTTCCGCGCCCTACACTTACATTGGTGCCTTCAAAAAAACACAAACTGGCATACAAATTAATCGATTGGTCATTCGGTAAATTCGGAGAGGGTTTTACTAATAAGCTATACGTCATGTTTCGGTTGTAATTCAAACATGGTATTACTTCCAATTTACACTGTACATTATTTTTCAACCATCTTTCTCCATTGATCATCTTAGCATATTCACCAATAGTCATTCCATGCAATACCGGAATTTCATGCATTCCCACAAAACTAGTATGCTCTTTTTCTAATATCGGACCGTCAACTATTCCGCCATTCGGATTAGGTCTGTCTAAAACAAGTAACGGAATGTTGTTCTCCGCACAGGCTTCCATCACATAATGCAATGAGGAAATATAGGTGTAAAAACGCGCACCGACATCCTGTAAATCGAAAATCAAGATATCAATCCCGACTAATTGCTCAGGTTTCGGTTTCTTGTTGTTGCCATAAAGGGAAACTATCGGTAATCCGGTTTTGGTGTCTTTGCCGTCTTTGATCAATTCTCCAGCATCAGCCGTTCCTCTGAAGCCATGTTCGGGTGCATAAATTTTCTGTAAATCGACTTGCTGTGCCAACAAAAAATCAACCAAATGGGTTTTATTGCTCAAAATTCCGGTCTGATTGGTTACAATGCCCACTTTCTTACCTTTCAATACAGGTAAATAGGCTTTGTAATTGTCGGCTCCGGTTTGTATAGTTGCAATCGAAACATTTTCTGTGATAACAACTGAGGCAGAATCTATCGCTTCTTTTTTAGTTTCTGTTGTCTTCTTGCAATTTCCGCATGACACTATTGTTAGAAACAAGAATAAAAATGTATTTTTGAGGACCAATTTATAAACCATTGTCTTTTGAATTTAGAGTATTTTATTGCTAACCGATTAACGAAAGCTAAAGGCCATAAAAGTAGCATATCTTCACCAATTATAAAAATTGCCATTGCTGCTATTGCAATCGGACTAACGATGATGATGGTTTCTGTAGCAACCGGTATTGGTTTACAGCAAAAAATACGCCAAAAGGTTTCTGCTTTTAACGGACATATTATTATCTCTAACTTAGAAGACAATCAATCCCAAGCCAGTGTTCAGCCGGTTTCTACTAATCAGGATTTTTATCCTAAGTTTACGGCTGTTGATGGAATCAAACATATTCAGGCGGTAGCCAGTAAAGCAGGTATTATTCGAACCGAAAAATCATTCGAGGGTATTGTTTTTAAAGGAGTGGGGAAAGATTACGATTGGGAAAACTTGCAAGAATATATTAAGGTAGGGAAAATACCTAACCTGAAATCGGAACTGAATAATGAAATTGTTATTTCTGAATACCTAGCCAATCGCTTGGAATTGAAAGTGGGTGATAAATGCAATACGTTCTTCATGAAGGAAGGTGAAAACAAACTGCCCAACCTTCGTGTTTTTAAAATAGTAGGGATTTACAACTCTGGATTCCAGGAATTCGATGCGACTTTTCTAATCGGTGATATCCGACATATTCAACGTATCAACAAATGGCAGGCAGATCAAGTGGGTTCTTTCGAAGTCTTTCTTAATGATTTCAACCAAATTGAAGAAAAAGGAACCGAAGTGTACAATAACACACAAAACAAAATCGATCCGACCAAAACGCTCAACACGCAAACTATCGCCGAAAAGTATTTCTATATTTTCGAATGGCTCAAATTGTTCGATACGAATATTATAGTTATCCTAATTATTATGATTATTGTCGCAACCATCAATATGGTGGTCGCATTATTGGTGCTTATTCTGGAACGAACACAAATGATCGGAATCCTAAAAGCGATGGGCGCGAACAACTGGTCGGTCCGAAAAATCTTCTTATACAATGCGTTTCATCTAATATCAAAAGGACTTTTGTGGGGTAATGTCATCGGAATTGGTCTGCTTCTCATTCAAAAATACTACGGGATCATCAAGTTGAATCCTGAAAATTATTACGTAAACGTAGCGCCAGTCGATATTAATCCTCTTTATATAATAGGACTCAACCTTGGAACAATCTTTGTCTGCTTATTTGTGTTGTTGATTCCATCGTATATTATCACCCAAATATCTCCAGTTAAAGCAATCAAGTTTACCTAGTTACTACAGGTATAATCCAATTCATGGCGTGTCCCTTCGTCCCTTCGGGTCGCGTGTTCCGTTGTATCTTTTATTGTTGTCTTCGTGAGCCTCAGTCAACCATAAAAGGATGCCACTTCACCCGCTCACGCAAGTATTGGGTTCAAAGAAAGTACACCTATATATATAGGAGTAAATATATAGGTGTGTAGAATTCGAAACAACTAAGTAGTTAACCCTGTCAGCGGTTTCCAATCCTGACAGCGGTTGCTTCCAAAAGTAGAACTTAGTAAAGCCGGTGATTTCAATAGCCTGCCACAAGAATTACAATGATGATAATCCCTAAATAGGGTATAAGGTTTGTATCGAATTGTTCAAAGTAGTATCAAAGTAGTATTAAAGTAGTATTAAAGTAGTATTAAAGTAATATCAAAGTAGTATCAAAGTAATATAAAGGTAGTGTTGGGCTACTAGTAAAGGATATAAAATCATGCCATCGCTCCTGCTAAAAGCTTACTTTGTGTATTGTATGGTGCAATGGGGATAGGGTAGTTTAGCGGATGTGCTACAAAGCTGTAAAAAACTTTGGTAGCTAACTTGCTGAGGTTCAGATGAAGTAAAAAAAAGATACAAAAAAGGTTATGAAAAGGTTAGGAAATGTAAAAAGAAGTGGTACTTTTGCACCCGCATTGAACAACAAGTGACATGCGAAACCGCAAAGTTCTTTATAATAATGTTCTTAAAAAGTCTAAGTGATTGAGTTTGAATCGAGAGAGAAAAACTTAAAAAAAATCGCAAAAAGATTTGGAAAGAAGAAAATAAAGATGTTATCTTTGCACCCCGCAACGGAGAGGTTCTTAAGTAATATTGACACTAAAAACGGAAAGAAAATTTTCTCAAAAAAAAGTTTCAAAAAGTTTTGGTAATGTGAAAAGAGTTTATACCTTTGCACCCGCAAACAACGAAAGATGTTTAGCGAAAAAATAAGAAGACACGTTCATAGACATATTGAATTGACAGCCGCTTTAAACAGAGATGTTTGAAGCAAATAAAATGAGAGTAAGAGGAATCGTAAGATTCGAATAACCTAGCACTTTGTCTACAAAATTAAGTGCAAGCTTTAAAAATTATACGATGAAGAGTTTGATCCTGGCTCAGGATGAACGCTAGCGGCAGGCTTAACACATGCAAGTCGAGGGGTAGAAGGAGCTTGCTCCTTTGAGACCGGCGCACGGGTGCGTAACGCGTATGCAATCTACCTTGTACAGGGGGATAGCCCAGAGAAATTTGGATTAATACCCCATAGTGTAACGAAAAGGCATCTTTTTGTTACTAAAGTTCCAACGGTACAAGATGAGCATGCGTCCCATTAGCTAGTTGGTGTGGTAATGGCACACCAAGGCAACGATGGGTAGGGGTCCTGAGAGGGAGATCCCCCACACTGGTACTGAGACACGGACC